>JAXMAW010000042.1:0-72893 GCA_046350195.1 Gemmataceae bacterium | reverse complement strand
CTTCGGCCTGCGCGCCGGGGCTCGCGCCATGTACCAACTCGACGACCTGCCCGGCGCGCCGAAGTTGCGGGAGATGGCCGAGCCGTGGCGGCCCTACCGCAGCGTCGGGACGTGGTACCTCTGGCGCAGCCGCGGCCTGGTGCCGCAGTCGTGAGTTAATCCGGCTCAGTACGGGACCTCGTCCGCCTGCCCCTTGCGCGAGTGGTTGCCGAAGCCGACGTGCCGCGTCTGCTTCGGCGCCAGCTCGGCGCGGTTGATGGCGAACTGCTTCAGCGCCCAGTTCCAGTCCCACCGCGCCACGTCCATGTAGTGCATGACCAGGAGGTTTTTCAGCTCCTCGATCTCGGCGAAGCTGAACCCCTCGCTGGTGGCGACGGCGCGCTCGACGTCGAGACCGGTCCGGATGTCGTCGTGCCAGCGCTCGATCAGCTGGCGGCGCAGCTCGGCCTCGGGCGGCTTGAAGTGCAGCACCAGGTCGAGCCGGCCGGGCCGCTTGAACGCCCGGTCGATCAGGTCCAGCGAGCAGTTGGTGGTGAACACGAACACGACGCCCTCCTTGACCGAGATGCCGTCCATGGCGCTGAGGAACACCGCCTGGTCCTCGGTCTCGGCGACCTTGTCGCGGTCGCGCAGGGCCAGGTCCATGTCGTCGAAGAAGACGATCCCCCGCTTCTCGACGCTGAACAGGGTCTCAACGGTGTCGTGGGCCCTGGCGGTGCGGTAGTTGTCCGGTGTCACCAGCCGGTACTCCCAGCGGCGCTGCCGGCACGCCTCCCAGATCCAGCGGCAGGCCATCGTCTTGCCGTTGCCCGGCGCCCCCGTCAGCAGGATGCCGCGCTTCGGCCGGCCGCCGTAGGCCTTGATCCGCTCCAGGTTCGTCCCCTCCAGGTAGCCGATGGTGTTCTTCCACAAGAGGTCCAACTGCTCCTGCGGCAGCACGGGAGGCGGGCTGGGCGGCTCGTCGTCGCGGCGGCAGCGGAGGGCAAGGCGGTAGAGCTTGCGGTAGTCCTTCTGATCGACCGCGACGAAGTCCATGCCCCAGCAGATGGCGTTGTCGCCGTGGTGGAAGCAGACGCGGACGAAGCGGACGCCTTCGAGGTCGTACAGCCGCATGCCCAGCTTCACCCCCGGGAAGAGGCCCCGGCCGTTGGGGTCCCAGTCGCGGATGAGGACGCCGTCGATGGGCAGCAGCTCCCGCCGCCTGGCGGCCCGCAGCAGCGGTGCGTAGAACTCGTCGAGCTGGACGGCGACGGGCTGGGCGAACCCGGCGGCGCGGGCGGCGTGCTCCAGCAGGTAACGGTGGTCGGCGGCGTACTGTTGCAGCTCGCTCATGGTGCTCTCTTTTCCGGGGGGGTTGGCGGCGCCAACCGGGTTCAGGACGTGCGGCCGGCCAGGACAGTGTCTACGACGTGGAAGGGTGGATACTCAAACACGACGAGGTCGGCCGGCGAGCCCTCTTCCAGTGAGACGCGCGGTAGCCCCAGCAGGGTTCGCGGGTTGGCCCCGGCCATGTCCAGCGCGTCGGCTAGCGACACGTCACCCAGCTCCACGAGTGTCCGAACACAGGTATCGGTGAACACGCCGGAGCCCGCCAGGAACGTAGTGCCCGGCACGACGACCTTGCCCCCCGGCAGCACCTCCAGCTCGCCGCCCCACATGGCGTACCGCCCTTCCGGCAGCCCGGCCAGGCTGCTGGCGTCGCAGGTGATGACCAGTCGGGCCGGCGACTTGACGCGCACCAGGCAGCGCAACAGCGGCGGCGGCAGGTGGTGCCCGTCGGGGATGAAGCTGGCGACGAGCCGGTCGTCGGCCAGTTGCTCCCATAGATAGTTGTCGTGCCGCGGCAACAGCGCGTGCAGAACCCGTTGCCCAGGTGGGTCGAGCCGCGCTTCCGCCGCGGCCGCCTCGCGGATGCGGCCGCCCGAGGCCGCCGTGTGGCCGATCGCCACGACGGCGCCTTCCTTGACCAGTGCTTCGATGAACGCCGCGCCCCCTTCGTACTCGGGAAAGGGTGACCAGCCGGATGCCCCGCCGGCGGCGTCGCCGGTGGAACTCGTCGAGGTCCGGAGGCCGGACGTGTGCCCTGGGGTGTGCGCCGCGCGGCCCGTCCTCGGGGCTGATGTACGGACCTTCGAGGTGGAAGCACGGCAATGCATGATTGAGTTCCGGGTCGCCATCGCAGGCCGCCGCAGCGTGGCGAACCCGTGGGCCAGCGCGCTCGAACGGGCCGGTGATCAGCGTTGGGCACATCCCGACAATGCCGTGGCGTCGGCAGCGCCCGACGATCACCCGGACGTCCTCGACCGTCAGCGTCGGCGAGACGAACGCCTTGCCCAGACAGCCGTTGATCTGCAAATCGAACAGCGCCGGCGCGACCCAGCGGACGGTGAGGTCGGCAGGCCCCTTGCCGGCCGGCGCGACGGCGATGCGGCCGCCGGCGCGAGGTCGATGTCGAGGACCTGTCCGGTACGGTAGTGTCGGGCGAGGCGCATGGGCCTGGTCGGGTCGAGGTGTTCCGCCTCCCGGGGGCAGGGCCGGCCCGCCAGCGCGACGAGCACCCCGGCCGGCGGCGTAGGCGGCCAGCCCGCTGCCGACGCCGAGGAAGAAGGCAATCAGGCTCGCGCCGCGACAGGCCCTCGAGGAGGCGACACCGCGGCCGCCGGCTCGGCGACCAACTCGACGTCCAGGGCGGGCGGGGTGGCCTGTGGGGAAACGGCCGGCCGAGCCGTTTTTTCTTCCTTCCTATCCGGGCGAGGGTAGGCCGGCTTTCTCCGCGGGAGCGGCCGGTTGGCTGGGCTTGCCCTGAAACTGTCCGGCGTCGCGGAAATGGACCTGGGACAGGGTGGCCACCTGAGCCGCGTCACCGGCCGGACTCCCCCTCTCTTCGTTTTCCAGCCAGGTGAGGTACGACCGCATCCGCGGGTCGGAGTCGGGGGAGGAGGTCGCCTCGCCGCCGGCGGCGAGGAACACCTCCAGGGCCTTGGCGGCGCGTTCCGGCGTGGGGTAGCGGCCGGCCGGCTCCTTGGCCATCATCCAGCCGAGAATCTGCTCCAGCCCGTCGGGGATGTCGCGGTCGAACGCGCGAAGCGGCCGGGGCGGCTCGGTGGCGTGGCGGATCATCTGGCTGATGAGGTTGGTGTCGGGGAACGGCGGCTGGCCGGCCAGCATGTGGTACAGCACGCAGCCGAGGCTGTAGACGTCGGCCCGAATGTCGGCCTGGCGCGGGTCGCGGGCCTGCTCCGGCGACATGTAGTCGGGCGTGCCGAGCAGCACCCCCTCGGTGGTCAAGCCGGGGTCCGGCTCCTCCGAACTCACCTCGGTCATGGTCGGCGAGGCCGATGTCCAGTACCTTGAGCGTGCTGCCGAGCGTGCTGTCCGGCAGGGCCGGCACGAGCATCAGGTTGGCCGGCTTCAGGTCGCGGTGGACCAGCCCCAGGCTCGTGGATGTGTTGGAGCCCACCAGCGCCTGGTGGGCCAGGCGCACCGCCTCGCGCGCCGACAGTCGGCCGCGCGACCCCAGCACCTCTTCCAGGGTGACGCCGTCCAGGCACTCCATGACGAGGTAGTGCAGGTCGCCTTGCACGCCGGTGTGGAAGCCGCGTACGACGTGGGGGTGCCTGAGCCTCGTCACCAGATTCGACTCGCGCTGGAAGCGGCCCAGCAGCATCGGGTCCTTGGCCTTCGACGGCGGCAGCACCTTGATGGCGACGGTCTGGCCGAGCCGGTGTTTGGCCCGGTAGACGCCGGCCATGCGGCCCTTGCCGAGCCGGTCGAGGATCTGGTACTCGCCGAGAAAGAACCCCTCGGCGTGGCCGCGGGCCAGCATCGTCGCCTGGTAGTCGGTGACGTACTTGTTGGCGGCCATCCAGGCGGCGAACCGGGCGGGGTCGGCGGCGCGGTCCTTGGCCTCGGCCCGCCAGCGGGCGTACATCGCCTTGGCCTCCTCGGCGGGGAGGAGGTTGCTGCGGAGGAGCACGCCGTAGAGGTTCTGCGCCGTCGGTCCATGGGGCCTCGGCGGAAAAGGGGCGCGGACACTATGAAACTCTATAATACCAGAATGGACCTGGACAAGGCGTTGCCCCTGCTGGCCGACGACCCCTCCGCCCCGCTCGACGTGGCCGAGCTGGCGTTCGCCATCGCGCGCGACGAGTACCCCCGCCTGGACGTCGAGGGCGAGCTGGCCGAGCTGGTCGCCCTGGCCCGCGAGCTGCAACCGCGGCTGCGCGGCGGGCTGACCGCGCGCGTCGAGGCCCTGGCGCGGTTCCTGTTCCACGACCTCGGCTTCTCCGGCAACGAGAAAGAGTACTACGACCCGCGCAACAGCTTCCTCAACGACGTGCTCGCCCGGCGGACCGGCCTGCCGATCAGCCTGTCGCTGGTGGCCGTGGCGATCGGCGAGCGCGCCGGGCTGCGTGTGGTGGGCGTCGGGCTGCCCGGCCACTTCATCGCCAAGGCGGTCGAGCGCGAGCAGAGGTCTACTTCGACCCGTTCCACGGCGGTCGGGTGCTGTCGCCGGCGGAGTGCGCGGCGCTGGTCGAGCACATCGCCGGGGTGCCGTTCGAGCCGACGCCGGCGGCGATGGCGGCGGTGCCGGCGGGCTGCATCGCCCAGCGGGTGCTGAACAACCTCAAGGGGGCGTACCTGCGCAGGCGCGACTTCGCCCGGGCGTCGCGGACGATCGCCCGACTGATCCAGCTGTGCCCCGGCGATCGGACGCAGCGGCGCGACCAGGGGGCGGTGCTGTTGCAGGCCGGTCGGGCCGGTCAGGCGATCGACCAGCTGGAGACCTACCTCGGGGCCGACCCGCCGCCGGAAGACTCTCGGTCGGTGCGCGAGCTGCTCGATCAGGCGCGCGGCGAGGTGGCGCGTTGAACTGAACGGGCGAGCCGCGCACCAGTAAGCGGTCCGGAGAAGACCGCTTACTTCGTGCGCGGCTCGTTCTTTCAGTCGCTGCACACCTCGTCGAGGACGTCCTCGGCGACGTAGATCGGCACGCTAGCGGTGACCGCCAGGGCGATGGCGTCGGAGGGACGGGTGTCCACCTCGATGAGTTCGCCGTTCTGGCGGATGCGGAGCTTGGCGAAGTAGGTGTGGTCGCGCAGCTCGCTGATGTAGATGTCGCGCAGCTCGCCGCCGAGGCTCTCGATGACGTTGGCGACCAGGTCGTGCGTCAGCGGCCGCGGCGAGGGGAGCTTCTTGACGCGGCGGTCGATGCTAGTCGCCTCGAAGATGCCGATCATGATGGAGAAGCTTCGCTCGCCGTCCACCTCGCGGAGCAGGATGACCTGCTGCTCGTGGATCTCGCTGATGATGATGCGGCGAAGCTCCATCTGCACGGGCACGGTCGGCCTCACTTTCCGGCGAGCGTTGCTGTCCCCCGCCCGCGATTATAGATCGAGCGGGCGAACGGGGTCAAGCAAGGCGAGTGGGTTGACGCCGCGGGCAGAGGCGTGGTATTCTGATACCACAGGAGGAGGGATCGAACGAATGGCGATCGACTCCATCATCTGGGACATGGATGACGACCCCGAGGGAAACGTGGCGCATTGCGCCGAGCACGGCATCACGAAGGAAGAAGTCGAGGAGGTTCTCACCAACCCCACCGACGCGGACGTCAGCCACTCCACGGGTCGGCCTGTCGTCTTTGGAGACACCGGCACCGGCCGGCACCTTATCGTCGTGTTCGAGGAAATCGACGAAGGGACGGTCTACCCGATAACCGCATACGAAGTGCCGAGAAGGGAGTGATCATGAAGCGAGTCACACGCGACAGGCCGTTGACGCCTGAAGAAGCCGCGAAGTACAAGCTGGTCCGCGAGCAGGTCGCGGCAGAACTGCCCGACCTGCTCGACCGCCACCGTGCGCGTGCCGCGACCCTCGATCAGTTACGAGGGGTCCTCGCCCGGCTGAAGGCCGCGCGGGAAGAGAAGGGGTTGAGCCTGGCCGACATGATGGAGCGCACCGGCATGGATCGGTCGGCGCTGTCGAAGCTCGAAACCGGCCAACGTCCGAACCCCACCGTCGATACGCTACTGCGCTATGCGGAGGCGGTTGGAAAGCGCCTAGAGTTCTCGCTGCTGGATGTCTGACCCCACTCACCGGTCAAAGAACTGAGGGCCGTAGACGGCAAGAAGAATGTGGATCGGTAACGCGGCGAGTCCGCCGAACTCCAAGCGAAAAACAAAGATCGTGTGCCCATCCGTGTGCGAGTCGTGAATCGATCGATACCCCAACACTCGGATCGGCAGGCCACGGTTCAACCAACGGCCCAAGGTCCAGCACAAGGCGGAACTCACCACCCAAGATACGGCGAGAATCCAAGGGTTGGCTTGCAGGAAGCCGGGCCCAGCCATCGACTCCGGCAGTTTGATCGTACCTATCAGCACCGCCGCGATGATAACGTATCCAAGCCAGCCCCAGCCCGACCAAATCATGGTGTGAAACTCCAATCAGGTGAACGAGTTACGGCAACCGTCGCCTCGGCGATCAGCCCCTCCTCGTCCGTCGGCACCACCCACACGCGCACGGGGCTGTCGGCCGTCGTGATGCAGCGATCACTCTGAGTTGCCTGGGCGTTCGCCGCCCCGTCCAGCCGCACGCCCAGCCACGCCAGCGGGGAGCAGATGCGCTGGCGCATCGCCGCCGAGTGCTCGCCGATGCCGCCGGTGAAGGCGATCGCATCGAGGCCGCCCAGGGCTGCCGTGTAGGCGCCAATGTACTTGCGCACCCGGTAGGCGAACATCTCCATCGCCAGCGCCGCCCGGTCGTCGTTGGACCGCTCCAGCGCCCGCAGGTCCGAGTCGCCGCCGACGCCGCGCAGACCGCTTTGCTGGTTCAAGAGCGCATCAACCTCGTCCGCACTCATCCTCTCCTCGCGCAGCAGGTGAAGCACCAGGCCCGGGTCGATGTCGCCGCTGCGCGTGCCCATCATCAGGCCCTCCAACGGCGTCAGGCCCATGCTGGTGTCCACGCTCTTGCCGTCGCGCACCGCCGTGACGCTGGCGCCGTTGCCGAGGTGGCACGTCACCAGCCGCGGCACCTTCACCCGCGAGGCGACGTACTGGTGCGAGGTGCCGTGGAAGCCGTAGCGGCGTAGGTGCCTCTGGCGGGCAAACTCCAGTGGCAGAGGGTACAATCCGGCGACGTCGGGGATGGTGCGGTGGAAGGCGGTGTCGAACACGGCGACGACTGGTACGCCGGGCAGCAGCTTCCCCACCGACTCCAGCACCGCGGCGGCGGTGGGGTTGTGCAGCGGCGCCAGCCGGCCCAGCTCGCGGATGGCGGCCAGCACCTCGGGCGTGACGACAGTCGGCTCGGCGAAGCGGTCGCCGCCGTGAACCACGCGGCAGCCGATGGCGTCGATGCGGGCGCCCTGGCAGCGGCGCAACACCTCGCCAGCCGCCTGGGCCAACGCCTCGCCGGCGACGTGGTCGATCAGGCCCGAGGCGAGGGGCTTCGTCGCCTCGACGAGGCGGTATTTTAGAGTCGAGCTGCCGGGGTTGAGGACGAGGATCGGCATGGCGTTCTCCGGGGATGTCGGCACTGTCGGGACGCCGCCCGGGGGCAGCAAGCGGGCCATTTGCTCCTGGCGGCCTAGATTTCATATTAATGACCGGGAGAGGCCAGCCCCCCACGATGTCCCGACGAGAGGCGCCATGAGCGATCAGCCGAAGATCATCCCCGGCCTGGCGGACGTGCCGGTCGCGGAGTCCGCCGTCAGCTTCATCGACGGCAAGCGAGCCCGGCTGGAGTACCGCGGCCTCCCCGCCGAGACGCTGGCCCGCGAGAGCAGCTTCGAGGAGACCAGCTGGCTGCTGCTCAAGGGCGACCTGCCCACGCAGCGCGAGCTGGCCCGCTTCGACCTCGACCTCCGCAGCCACCGCCGCCTCAAGTACAAGATCATCGACCTGCTCAAGTGCCTGCCCGAGTCCGGCCACCCGATGAACGCGCTGCAGGCCGGCGTCGCCGCCCTGGGCATGTTCTACCCCGCCCGCGACATCACCAACGCCACGAGCAACTGGGACTCTGTCGTCCGCCTGATCGCCAAAATGCCGAGCATCGTCGCCGCCTTCCACCGCCTCCGCCACGGCGACGAGGCGTTGCCGCCCCGCGACGACCTCGGCCAGGCCGCCAACTTCTACTGGATGCTCACCGAGCGGGAGCCGTCGCCGGCCGTCACCCGCGTGCTGGACGCCTGCCTGATCCTGCACGCCGAGCACTCGATGAACGCCTCGACGTTCAGCGCCCGCGTGACCGGCTCGACGCTGGCCGACCCGTACACGGTGATCGCCTCGGCGATCGGCACGCTCTCGGGCCCCTTGCACGGCGGGGCCAACGAGGAGGTGCTCGACATGCTCGACGAGATCGGGCGGTTCGACAACATCGGCCCGTGGCTGGAGCACGCCGTCGCCCACAAGAAGAAGATCATGGGCATGGGCCACCGCGTCTACAAGGTGAAGGACCCCCGCGCGACGGTGCTCCAGGAACTGGCCGAGAACGTCTTCGCCGAGTCGGGCCGGCCGGCCAAGTACGACATGGCCGTCGAGCTGGAGCGGATCGCGGCGAACCTGCTGGGGCCGAAGGGCATCTACCCCAACGTCGATTTCTACTCCGGCATCGTCTACCAGAGCCTGGGCATCCCGCGCGACCTGTTCACGCCGATCTTCGCCGTCGCCCGGGTCGCCGGCTGGCTGTCCCACTGGCTGGAGCAGCTCACACAGAACCGGATCTACCGCCCCGAGCAGGTGTTCGTGGGCAAGCACGACGTCGCCTACGTCCCGCTGGAGCAGCGGCCCTAGACAGAAAGGATGAAGGATGAAGGATGAAGGATGAACTCGGAGGAAGGGGGACGGCGCCTTCTGCCGTCTGCCTTCATCCCTCATCCTTCATCCTTCATCCTTGCGAAAGATGCTCGACGTGAACTTCGTCCGCGCCAACCTCGACGCGGTCAAACGGAACTGCGCCAACCGCGGCGTGACCGCCGACGTGGACCGAGTCGTCGCCCTGGACGACGAACGCAAGCGCGTCGTCACCGAGGCGCAGAAGGTGCAGCAGCGTGCCAACGAGGTGTCGAAGCTCATCCCCAAGGAGAAGGACGCCGCCGCCAAGCAGCATCTCATCGCCGAGGGCAAGTCGCTCCGCGAGCAGGTCGCGGCGCTGGAGAAGGGGCAGAAGCAGGTCGAGGCCGACCTCGACGCCGCCCTGATGACCCTGCCCAACATGACCCACCCCGACGCGCCGGTCGGCCAGACCAGCGAGGCGAACAAGGTCATCAAGCGCTGGGGCGAGCCGCGAAAGATCGACTTCAAGGTCAAGGACCACGTCGCCCTCGTCGAGGCGCTCGACCTCGCCGACTTCGAGGCCGGCGCCTCGGTGGCCGGGCAGAAGTTCTACTTCCTCAAGAACGAGGCGGTCCTGCTCGAGCTGGCGATGGTGCAGTACGCGATGCAGACGCTCATCGCGCGCGGCTTCACGCCGGTCATCACGCCGGACCTGGCCCGCGTCGAGGTGCTCGAAGGCATCGGCTTCATGCCGCGCGACCCCAACCCGGAGACGCGCCAGGTCTACACCGTCGCCGACACCGACCTCTGCCTCGTCGGCACCGCCGAGATCACCCTCGGCGGCATGCACCGCAATCAGACGCTCGACGCGGCGAAGCTGCCGCTCAAGTACGTCGGCCTGTCGCACTGCTTCCGCACCGAGGCAGGCGCCCCGGGCCGGGACACCCGCGGACTCTACCGCGTGCACCAGTTCACGAAGGTCGAGATGTTCGCCTTCTGCCTGCCGGAGCAGTCCGAGGCGATCCACCTGGAGCTGCTGGCGATCGAGGAGCAGGTCTTCCAGGGGCTGGGGCTGCCGTACCACGTCATCGACACCTGCACCGGCGACCTCGGCGGGCCGGCGTACCGCAAGTACGACCTGGAGGCCTGGATGCCCGGGCGCGGCACGGCCGGCGAGTACGGCGAGGTCACGTCCACGTCGAACTGCACCGACTTCCAGGCCCGCCGGCTCAACGTCCGTACCAAGGTGGCCGGCCAGAAGGGCACCCAGTTCGCCCACACGCTCAACGGCACCGCCGTCGCCTGCACCCGCGCCCTGGTGGCGATCCTGGAGAACTACCAGAACGCCGACGGCTCCGTCACCGTGCCGGAGGTGCTCCGCCCGTGGGTCGGCAAGGACCGGATCGCCCGGTAAGCGCGCCGGGTCGCCAACGCCGCGGCGGCCGGGCGTGTTATGCTGGGTAGCCGACGACGATCCCATCGCACCTTCCCGAGGTCGTTCATGCTCTTCCGCCTCCTCCTGACCCTGCTCCTGGTCGCCCTGCTCCACGCCCCGGCCCGCGCCCAGAGGCTGGGCGACGGCGAGGTGGCGTTCGAGAAGAAGGCCGCCCTGACCAACTCGTTGCGCAAGCAGCTGTTCCGGGGCGAGATCAGGGCCGACCCCAGGGACAAGAACCACGTCGAGGCGGTCGAGGTCGCCGCCAAGGAGACGATCTACCCGCTGTTCTGGAGGACCGAGCGCCGCCCCGAGCCGGGCGCCATCAACGCCCTCGTCGAGCGGTTCGACACGGCGCTGACGGGCCTGAGCGGCCCGCGCGGCCGCGGCAACACCGCCGAGACGCAGCAGCTGTTCTGCCAGCTGGCCATCCAGGCCGTGGTGGAGGTGATGCACCACGAGGCCGCCAAGCCGATCGCCACGGTGAACGCCGCCCGCATCCTGTCGCTAATCCCGGAGCGGCGGGCCCCGCGCGACGTGCTCCACACCGAGAAGGAGTGGGCCGACGAGGTCCTGCCGCGCCTCGCGGGGGGCACCGGCGAGCAACTCGCCGCCGCCTGCGTGCAGCTGGTCGAGGACCCCAAGACGAACGACGGGGCGCGCTACTACCTGCTGCGCACCCTGGCCAGCCTGCTGGGGGTGCCGTCCCAGGTGCCGGTGGTGAAGCCGGAGACCGCGGAGAAGGCCTACGCCGCCGCCGTCAAGCTCGTCGAGAAGAAGAACCCGTTCCCGAAGGCGACGCCGCGCCAGGAGGTCGATGGCTACCGGGTGCTGCGGCAGCAGGCGGTAAAGCTGCTGGCCCAGGCCCGCGTCCCCGTCGTCGGCAAGGACAAGGTGGCCCTGACCCTGGCCCGAGTGGCCGGCAACGACGAGGGCCTCGCCCCACCGCCGCGGATCGAGGAGCGGATCGAGGCGGCCATCGGCCTGGCCCGCATGGCCCCGGCCGCGGCCAAGTTCCCCGACTTCCAGATCGACTACGCCGCCTCCCAGGTGGCCCGGGCGGTCGCCGCCTTCGGGCGGCACGCCAACGCCAACCTCGACTCGAAGCCGCAGATGCGCCTCGCCCCGTGGGCGGTGGAGGCGGCCCGGCTGCTGGAGGCCGTCGAGGGGCTCAGGCACGACGTCAAGTCTCCCTACGTGCAGAAGGCAACCGACCAGTGCCTGAAGCTGGTCCTGGCCTCCATCGAGCGGCGGACGCCGGCGGAGCACGCCGCCCTGACCGACTGGCTCGGCCTGAACCCGCCGCCGGCGACGTCCCTGTTCAAGGGCGACGAGGGCTCCGCCATCAAGCCGGCGGCGGAGGAGGCGATCAAGGAAGAGAAGGAAGAGAAGGAGAAGTAGCCTGCCGCCCTGGCTCCAGCCGCGCGCCGCCTACGTCCACGTGCCGTTCTGCGCCCACCACTGCGGCTACTGCGACTTCGCCGTCGTCGCCGGCCGCGACGCGCTCATCGACCGCTACCTCGACGCGCTGGCCGCCGAGGTGGCGACGCTGGGCCAGCCGTGCCAGGTTGAGACGCTCTTCCTGGGCGGAGGCACGCCGACGCACCTGACGCCGGGGCAACTGGGCCGGCTGCTCACGATGCTCACCCGCTGGCTGCCGCTGGCGCCCGGCGGCGAGTTCAGCGTGGAAGCCAACCCCGACACGCTGACTGAAGAGAAGGTCGCCGTGCTGGCGGGGTACGGCGTCAACCGGGTCAGCCTCGGGGCGCAGTCGTTCCACGCCGGCACGCTCGCCGTGCTGGAGCGGTCGCACGACCCGGCGGCGATCGCCCCGGCGGTCGGCCGGGTGAAGGCGGCGGGCCTGGTCGTGTCACTCGACCTGATCTTCGGCGTCCCCGGCCAGGCGCTGGACGGGTGGCGGGCCGACCTCGACGCCGCGTTGGTGCTCGGCCCCGACCACGTCTCGACCTACGGCCTGACCTACGAGAAGGGCACGCCGCTGTGGAAGCAGCGCCGGGCCGGCCGGCTGGTCCAGCTCGACGAGGACGCCGAGCTGGCGATGTACCGCCTGGCGATCGACACGCTGGAGTCGGCCGGTCTGGTGCGATATGAGGTGTCGAACTTCGCCCAGCCCGGCCGTCGCTGCCGGCACAACCAGGTCTACTGGGCCAACCACGCCTACCACGGCTTCGGCCTCGGCGCGGCGCGCTACGTCCAGGGGACGCGCGAGGTGAACACGCGCGACCTGGACGGCTACATCCGTAAGGCCCTGGCGGGCCAGCCGGTGGCCCGGCATTCGGAGCGGCTGGGCCCCGAGGAGCGCGCCCGCGAGACGATGGCGGTACAGCTGCGCCGGGCCGAGGGCATCGACCGGGCCGGGTTCGAGGCGCAGACCGGCTTCCCCCTGGACGCCGTCGCGGGGGAGAGGCTCCTTCGGCTGGTCGAGCAAGGGCTCTTGGGCGACGACGGGGCCCGGGTCGCCCTGACTCGCCGCGGCCTGGTTGTCGCCGACGCGGTGGTCGAGCGGTTGTTGTAACCCCCCTCCCCGTTCGTGTATGATATGACGTCGAAGCGAACGAGGCGGCCACCCCGCTCTTGTCTCTCCTACCGTCACGGGAGGTGTCTCCGTGTTTGATCTTTTTCGCCGCACCTGGGGGGGGCTGGCCAACCGCTTTGGAGGCAAACCCAAGCAAGGGCAGGTGCTGCTGTGGGTCTTGCGCGGCGTGTTCGGCGTCATCGTCATCAGCATGGCGATGATCACCTTCCAGCACGCCCTGGCCTTGCACGGCGGGCCGGACACCGACCAGGACAGCCGGCCGGCGTGGCTGTCGTTCTTCAGCATCCTCGGCGGCGGCTTCCTGATCGTCCTGACCGACGTGCTGATCCGCGGCAAGCAGATCACCACCATCTCGGCCGTCTACTTTGGCCTGCTGCTGGGCCTGCTACTGGGCAACATCCTCTCCACCGCCCTGGAGCCATTCCTGTTCGACTGGAACGCCGCCACCGCCGGCCCCAACTTCCAGCAGCGCAAGGCGCTGGTGACGCTGCTCATCACCGTCACCTGCTGCTACGTCACCATCTCGACGCTGCTTCAGACCAAGGACGAGTTCCGCTTCATCATCCCCTACGTGGAGTTCTCCAAGCAGGTCAAGGGCTCCAAGCCACTGCTACTGGACACCAGTGTCATCATCGACGGCCGGATTGCCGATATTTGTGATACGCGCTTCATCGACACCCGTCTGATCGTGCCGCGCTTCGTGCTCCAGGAGCTACAGTCCGTCGCGGACAGCTCGGACAAGCTGAAGCGGAACCGCGGCCGGCGCGGGCTGGACATGCTGAAGCGGATGCAGAACAACAACAAGGTGGAACTGGTCCTGCACGACGCCAACCTCCCCGAGCTGCGCGACATCCACAAGGTGGACGAGCGGCTGGTGATGCTGGCCAAGGCGGTGGGGGCGCGCGTCGTCACCAACGACTACAACCTGAACAAGATCGCCCAACTTCAAGGCGTGGACGTGATCAACCTCAACGAGCTGGCCAACGCGATGAAGTCCGTGGCGCTGCCCGGCGAGATGATGCACGTCCGGGTGGTCAAGGCCGGCGACCAGGTCGGTCAGGGGGTCGGCTACCTCGAGGACGGCACCATGGTCGTCGTCGAGCAGGGCCGCTCCAGCATCGGCCAGGAGGTCACGATCACCGTGACCAGCGTGCTGCAAACCCCGGCCGGCCGGATGATCTTCGGCCGGATCGAGTCGCGGGGGCAGGGCCCGGCCGGGGGCCAGGCGATTTAGCGAGCGTGGGAGGGTCACGGATGACCGGTGCCCGCTGCGGAATTCTGCTCGTGCTCATGGCCGCCCTGGTGCTGGCCGACGAGGCCCCGTCGCAGGACAAGGACAAGGAAAAGAAGTCGGCCGGCGGAAAGGTCAGCGACGTCCCGCTGGTGGAGCGGCTGCTGGCCGCCCGCAAGGAGTACCAGCACACGCTGGAGGCGCTGCGCAAGCACTACATCAAGACCGGCGACGTCGAGCGCGCCCGCTGGGCCGAGGACGAGCTGAAGGAGTACCACCTGGTCAAGAAGCAGGTGTTCCTCCTGGAGCTGGACGTGCCGCCGCCGACCCTGAAGCCCGGGGAGAACGACCCGGAGGCGAACAAGCTCTACCGCACGGCGCTGGAGTACAAGGACAAGGGCTGGGGCACCGAGTACATCCACAACCAGCGCCGGGCCGAGATCCTGCTCCAGAAGCTGCTCACCGAGTACCCGCAGAGCAACAAGATCTCCGACTCGGCGTTCCAGCTGGGCGACCTCTACGAGAGCAAGGCATTCAGCAGTACCACCAGCGCGGCGTACTACGAGCGCTTGGCTTCGTGGAACAAGGGGACGCAGTCGGATGCCCACGGCCGGGCCGCACCAACTGCGAGCGTAAGCTGAACAACCGCGGCCGCGCCGCCGAGATCTACAAGGAAATCATCACCCACGAGACGAACAGCAAGCACATCGAGGAGGCGAGGAAGCGCCTCCAGGAGTTGAGCATGGCAAGCGGTGAGGCGGCTCAGCCCGAGGCGAGCGGGATCGCCTTGAACCGCCGGAGCACTCCGTGATCGCCACCTCCGTCGGCAGCCGGCTCGGTGCTCGACGCGCCGAAGAAAGCCGGCGACCCCCTCGTGTTGGCCAGCACGTAGGCGGCGTCGTCCGGATCGGCGATCGGCCCGCCGTGGCAGAGCACCAGCACGTCCGACCGAACCGCCTTCGCCGCGTCGTGCAGGGCTTGCACCCGCCTGGCGGCGTCGGCGAGGGTCATCGCCGTCTTCCTTGCTCGATGGTGCCCTTGGTCGTCAGCCCCATGTGCGGGATGAGCACGTCGGCGCCGGCCTTGGCCATCGCGGCGGCCTCGGCCTCGGTGAAGACGTAGGGGCAGGTCAGCAGGTCCAGCTCGCGGGCCAGGCGGATCATCTCGACCTCCCTGTCGAAGCCCATCTCGGTCTCCTCCAGGTTCTGGCGGAAGACGCCATCGATCAGGCCGACGGTCGGGAAGTTCTGCACGCCGGAGAAGCCTGTCTCCTTTACCCGGTTCAGGAACAGCCGCATGTCGCGGAACGGGTCGGTGCCGCAGACCCCGGCCAGCACCGGCGTGTCGCGGACGACGGTGAGCACCTCGCGGGCCATGTCCAGGACGATCCCGTTGGCGTCGCCGTAGGGCATCAGCCCGGCGAGGCTGCCGCGGCCGGCCATGCGGTAGCGGCCGGAGTTGTAGATGATGATCAGGTCGAGGCCGCCGGCCTCGGCGCACTTGGCCGACAGGCCGGTGCCGGCCCCGCCGCCGATGATCGGCTTGCCGGCCGCCACCTGGGCCCGCAGCCGGCGGAGGCACTCGGATCGAGGGATGGAAGGCATGGGGCTCACTTCTTGGCGTAGGACAAGCAGCCTTGCTTGTCCGTGATGCGTGTCAGGGGCAAGCAAGGCTGCTTGTCCTACGGCCAAAGTCGCAAGAGGTCTTGACTGCGCTGCGTCCACGGGGCTAATCTAGGCGGTCTGCTCAGACCAGGGAGGGTCCCCACTGATGATCAGCGTCCTGTTCTGCTCCAGGGTGAAGGACAACCCCGACTCCGACCTGCCCCGGCTGCTCGACACGGCCGTCGAAACGACCACCCCCGCAGAGCGGCAGCAGATCGAGTTCCTCATCAAGTACGACGACGACGACACCGAGCGGCACCCGGATGGCTTCTTCGAGAAGTACCCGTTCCCGATCCGGCGGTTCGTCTACTCGCGCGGCGACGGCCGGCACTCGCTGCACCACGCGCAGGAGTACCTGTTCGCCCAGCGCGACCCGCGGTCGCGGTGGTGCTTCATGACCGCCGACGACTTCTACTTCCACCGCGCCGGCTGGGTCTCGGAGATCCTGGCGCACCAGGACGAGTTCTGCATCCTCGGCCACCGCCGGCCGCACATCGAGAAGTTCGCCGGGATCTACGAGCGGGAGGAGGCGATCCGCGAGTGGGTCGTCGCCTTCGGGCTGTGGAGCCCGGTCGTGACGTCGCGGCTGATCGAGGTGTGCCAGAACTTCGGCTGGCAGGCCAACGTGGACAGCTGGCTGATGGGCCTGTCGGTGGTGCTGTACGACCTGTACGGCGTGGTCCTCTGGAAGCCCCACGAGGTGTTCTACACGCGCGGCGGCGGCTACGGGCTGGGCGACACGCCGACGTACAACAACATGGAGTTGACCTGCCAGAAGGGGCCGTTCAACAAGTACTGGTTTGAGCTGGTCCGCCGGCAGGCGCGGAACGTCTACCTGAACATGCTGTACGGCACCGACTACCGGCGGGTCTCCGGCGCGACGAGGGTGTGGCGCAAGATCCGCCAGCAGCCGATCCACCGGCTGCCGCAGCGGGTCGCCCGGCGGCTGATGCAGGGCGTTCGCGGGTTCATGGCCTGACCGGCGCGCCGCGCACGGAGTATTCGTCTGGGGAAGACCGCTTACTCCTGCGCGGCTCGCCAGCAAAGTCGTCCCCAGGGATGGAGACACCACGATGCACCTCGGCCAGCGGCCACGGGACCACTTCCCGGCCACGCACAAGCAGTACTCTCTGGTCCGCACCCACGGGCGCGTCTTCGCCGTGCCGCCGCCGCTCGACGCGGAGGTGCTCCTCAAGGCCAGCACGCTGTTCACCCACCCCGGGGTGCTGTCGGCGGCGACGCTCGACGAGCTGAAGGCGCTGATCGACCAGGCCCCCGACTCCACGCCCGACCTGGTCGGCCGTTACCACCAGTACGACATGGTCCGCCACCGCGGCGAGTTGCTCGCCGTGCTGCGCGACGCCGGGCGGGTCGATCTCGACCTGCCCGACGAGCGGCGGCGCGGCGGGGTGCTGCGCGGGGACAGCGTGGAAGAGTTAATGCGGCGCATCGACGAGGCGCGGGTTGCCACGCCGGTCGAGTTCGCCGGCTGGCTGCCGATCTTCGAGCTGTCGAGCAACTGCGGCCGGCACCCGCAGTTCGCCCACGTCAACCGGCCGCCGGAGGGCTACCGCTTCTCCTGCTCCGCCCCACCGCCGCGCCGGCCGTGGCGGTTCTGGATGAAGACCCTGGGGCCCCTCCTGGAGAAAACCGGCAAGGCGGTCGGCGCCGCGCTGCTGGCCGTCCGGCCGCTCTTCTCGATGCTCTGCGGCGGCCCGCGCGTCGGCCTGCGGACGCGGCTGCGCGTCCTCGGGGCGATGGGGAAGCTCGGCCTTCACCTGCTCCGCCGCGGGGCCGGGCCGGTCGCCGTGGCGAAGTTCCTCCAGTCCCGGCACTTCCACTCGCAGCTGCTGCTGGGCAGGTGTGACGACCTCGTGTTCCTGACCAGCTTCCCCTACACCTATGGCCAGAACCCGTGGGTGGTGGAGATCGAGGACCCGACGACCCTGTTCTTCCCGATGGCCCACAACGGCCGCACGTCCGACCGCGACCTCGCGGCCTCGCCGGCCTACCCGATCCTCAAGGCGATGCTAGAGGCCGACCACTGCAAGGGCGTCATCACGCACATGAAGTCCACCGCCCGACTGGTGCCGACCTTGTTCCGCAGTGAGAAAATCCGCGAGAAGGTGTTCTACGCCCCGCTCGGCGTCCCGGTGCCGGCCCGTTGGAAGCGCCACGACGAGGGCCGCGACTCCGACGAGATCCACCTGCTGTTCATCAACTCCTGGCACCAGATCCCGTCGAACTTCTACCTCCGCGGCGGGCTGGACATCCTGGAGGCGTTCGCCACGCTGAAGACGCGCTACCCGCAGCTTCGGCTGACGATCCGCTCGCACCTGCCGGCGCTGGACGACCACTTCCACCGCATCCTGGAGTCCAACTGGGTCCGCGTCATCAACCGCATGGTGACGCCGGAGGAGATGGCCCAGTTGCACCTCGACAGCGACATCTACCTGCTGCCGGCGGCGCGCGTCCACATCGTGTCGCTGTTGCAGGCGATGTCGTACGGCCTGCCGGTGGTCGCCTCGGACGGCTGGGGGTTCGACGAGTACGTCGAGCACGACCGCAACGCCCTGGTCGTCAAGGGTCGCTACGGCAAGGTGACCTGGGCCGACTACGAGGCGGGGGTGCTGCGCGAGGACTACGACCCGATGTACACGTCGGACCCCGAGGTCGTCGCCGGCATCGTCGAGGCGGTGTCGCGCCTGGTCGAGGACCGTCCGTTGCGGGCTCGCCTGGGCCGGGCGGCGCGGGCCGACGTCGAGACGAAGTACAGCCTGGCGCGGTGGAACGCGGCCCTGAAGGTGGCGTTCGACAAGGCGCTGGGCAAGGGCGGCGTCTCGGTCAGCGCTTGGCCTGCTCCAGCTCCCGCAGAGTCGCCGCGAGGTGCAGCCGCCTTGTCTCGTCGGGCGTGAGGTAGCTCAGCCCGGCCAGGCCCTCCGCCTCGCGGAGCGACCGCTCGGCCGGCTGCCGCTGGCCCAGCTCGCGCCAGACGCCGTGCACGTAAAGGCTCGGGCGGGCCTCGTGCGGCCGGCGCAGCCGGGCCATGGTTAGCTCGCCGGCCGACTTGCACAGCAGCTCCTCGGCCAGGCGGGCGGCGTCGGTGCCGCCCAGCTGGCGGCGCTTGACCGCGAGCAGGTACAGGCCGATGCCGCGGTGCAGCCGCTCGGTGTACTCGTCGCCGCCGGAGGTGGCGATCTCCATGAGCTTGGTGTGGCTGGCGATCAGGTGCTCGTCGGCGACGCGGGGGTGGTCCTGGGCGTCGGCGATGAAGCGGTCGAGTTGGGCCCGCGCCTCGGGGAGGCGGTCCAGCTTGGTCAGTAGCTCGGCGTAGGGCATCCGGGCGAGGAAGTGGCCCGGCCGGGCGTCGAGGTAGGCGCCGAGGTGGGGGGCGGCGAGGCGGTCCTGGCCCAGGGCGAGGTGCGCCGCCGCCAGGCTGAGGTGCGCCTCCGCCAGCCTCGGGTCGAGCCGCAGGCTGAGCTCCAGCTGGCCGACCGCCTCGTCGAATCGGTCCCGCTCCAGGGCGAGCAGGCCGGACTGCAGCGCCTTCTCGGCGGGGGTGGGGGCCTTGGGGTCGGCGGGGGCGGCGAGGGCGAGGAACAAGGTGAGGGGCGCGAGCATGGGGAAACCTCGCGGTGGGGTGGGAAGGGTGAGGCGGGTGATGCCTTTGTTATCGCCCACGCGGGTTGTGCCGGTTGAATCAATCTGAGGGGTCGTCGCGAAGATAAGGAACGAGACGCGCCGGCGGGGTCTGGGGAAGGCCTCGCCGGCGCGTCTCGCTAACGTGGGCGGTCACTCCGCGTGCATGCTCTCGGACAGCTTGGCCAGCGCCTCGCTCTCGATCTGCCGGACGCGCTCACGGGTCAGGCCGAGGCGCTCGCCGATCTCCTTGAGCGTCTTCGGCTCCTCGTCGTCGAGGCCGAACCGCATCCGCAGCACGGTCGCCTCGCGCTTGTCCATCCGGTCGAGAAGTTCCAGGACGTGCTTGAGGTCGTCGGCCTCGACCATCTCGGTGTCCGGCGTCTTGGTGTGGCCGTCCATCAGCATCTCGTCGAGCGACCAGCCGCTCTCGGCCTGGTCGGACTGCGGCGCGGAGTTGTAGACCCGGATCGCCTTCTTGATGATGTTGAGCTTCTTCTTGGGCAGCTCCAGCGACTTGGCGACCTCCTCCTGGGTCGGCGGCCGGCCCAGCTCCTCCTGGAGCTTCGCCGTCGCCCGCCGCCACTTGGCCAGCAGCTCGACCATGTAGGCGGGGATGCGGATGGTCTTGGCGGTGTTGACCAGGGCCCGCTTGATCGACTGCTTGATCCAGTAGCTGGCGTAGGTGCTGAAGCGGGTGTTCATCGACGGGTCGAACCCCTCGACGGCGCGCAGCAGGCCGAGGTTGCCCTCCTCGATGAGGTCTTGCAGGCCGAGCCCCTTGCCGGTGTAGCTGCGGGCGATGTTGACGACGAGGCGGAGGTTGGCCCGGACCATGCGATCGCGGGCCTCGCTGTCACCGACCTCGATGCGGTAGGCCAGCTCTTTTTCTTCCTCGGCGTTGAGCAGGGGGGTTTCGTTAATCTCCCGGAGGTACGTCTCCAGCGGAGACTGGACCATATCATTCCGTAGACGGCGAGGTCGTGTCATGGGGAGGATTCCAGCGCGTCCAGGTGCATCGGCCCACATCCCTTACAGTAGATTACTTTCAGCCCGAAGGCCAACCGTAACCTTTTCCTGCCTGGGCGGAAAAGCCGTCTCATTGAGGTCGGTACGAAACACAATAATCGTGCCTGCATCTGGTTATCGTCGCCGGGCCGGGCCTCGCTGGACGGCCGGCGCGGCAAACCGTAGCGGTGGCGCAAGGGCGCGTCCGAACCAGTCGGTCAAACAGGCGCACCGATGCGGCCGGTCCGGTCGGCCCATGCGCTTCATCACCACCAAACGCTGCCGGCGGACGGGGGGCGAGTCCGCGAGTCGCCGGCGGGACGGGGTGGCCCGCCCGGGGTGATCTTACAGATGTCACGCCGCTTTGTCGTTCTGCCCCTTCTGGTGCCGGCGCGGGTGCGTGAGGGGCATTCAAACCCCGCTGACCAGCGCCCGCATTACCTGCCCGCGGTTGAGCTGCACCGGCCGGTCGAGCCGGTCGCGCACCTCGCTGGCGGGGTCGAGGCCGAGCACGTCGTACACCGTCGCGCCGACGTCGTCGGGCGAGTACGGGGTCGTCGCGGGGAACGCCGCCGAGGCGTCGGACCGCCCGATCACCTGCCCGCCGCGCACGCCGGCCCCGGCGAACAGGCCGCTGAAGCACGCCGCCCAGTGGTCGCGGCCGCCGTCCTGGTTGTTCACCTTCGGCGCCCGGCGGGGTAACGGTCGCACCGGAGGTCCGGATTGCGACAAACAGCGGGGCCTTTCTTGTGCGAAAGAAGGGCAAGCTGGGTGGTCTGCTGCGGCCTTCTCATTTTATCGTTGAGGCGCTGAAACGCGGGCACGCCGCGCCGCCCATGTCCAGCACGCAACCACCTGGCGTTCCCTAGTCGCCCAAACTTACTCCACAATAATAACCGGAGCACATAGTTGTGTTTGTCCACAAACACGTGAGGTGTCCAACGCTGGAGCGTCTCGAGGATCGTTGGGTCCCGGCCACGATCAGACTCGTCGCCGGCAACCTGTTCATCAGTAACCAGACCGGCCCGCTCACCGTCACGGCGACGGCGACCCCGGGCAAGTTTGACGTAAATGATAACGGCAAACTGGTCACCGTTAGCGGTGTCGGCTCGCTGATCGCGCTCACCGGCACCAACAGGGCCGACACGATCAACTTTAAGTTGGCCGGCAACAAGTTCGGCGGCGACCTGGTGCTCAACACCGGCAACGGCAACGACGTCGTCTCCATCTCGGGCGGTGGGGCCGGAGTGATCGGCGGCAACATCACCGCGCTGACCGGCAACGGCATCGACGTCGTCAACCTCGGCCAACTCAAGGTCGGCGGCAACTCGACGTTCGACCTCGGCCTCGGCGGCAACAACGCCACCTTCTCGGGAGACCAGGTGGGCCTGACCGGCCTGGGAACCCCCGTCACCTTCGGCGGCAGCGTCGGCATCCGCAACGCCGACAACGTGTTCTCCGATATCCCGTGCAACGTCGGCGGCGACCTGACGGTCAGCGGCGACGATGGGTTCGCCAACTCCTGGCGGTTGGGGGTGAACGTCAGCGGCAACGCCTCGTTCACCAGCGGCAACACGGCCGACCTGGGTGCGGCTGAACGAGAACGGCTCCATCGCCGGCAACCTAAACGTCAATCTCGGCGGCGGCAACGACACCTACGAGCAAGGGTCCGGCATCGCCGTCACCGGGACGTTCAACGTGAACGGGTCGGCTACGGTGGACCTTGGCGAAGGCGATAGCAAGTTCTTCGTCGGCAAGTCTACGACTGGCGGCGCGGGCGGGGCGACCGTCGCCGGCAACCTGACGCTGGTCAGCGGCAGCGGTAACAACTCCTACGGTTTCGTCGGCCTCGGCCGTGATCGGCGGCAACCTGCCCGTCCAGGCCGGAAACGGCGTCAACGACTTGGCGGCGAGGCCAGTCCTGGCGGCGATCGCCGGCAACGCGTCGTTCTACCTGGGCAACGGCAACAACCTGGTCACGCTCGGTGCGACCAGTTCGATCGGCGGCGTGCTGAACGTTGTGACCGGTAACGGCGACAATACGCTGACGCTGGCCGCGTCGCAGACGTACGTGGTGAACGCCATCTTTGGCTCCGGCAACGACACGCTGGTACTGGGCGACGGTGCGTCCACACCGACCTTGACCGGCTACGTCAATGCCGGCGGCGGCAGTAACACGCCGACGGTGAACTCCGGCACGCCAGCGCCGGACCTGACGCTGATCGGGTTCTGACCGGGGCCGAGCCTGGTTGCTGGGAGCGTGAGCGACCGAAGGGGAAGCCTTCCGGTCGCTCACGCTCCCGGCTCGCTCAGCTGCGATTCCGTCGCCGCGCCGGTTACCAGCGGGCGGATCACCTCACCGCGGTTCAGCTGTACCGGCCGGTCGAGCCGGTCGCGCACCTCGCTGGTGGGGTCGAGGCCGAGCACGTCGTACACCGTCGCGCCGACGTCGTCGGGCGAGTACGGGGTCGCGGGGAACGCCGCCGAGGCGTCGGACCGCCCGATCACCTGCCCGCCGCGCACGCCGGCCCCGGCGAACAGGCCGCCGAAGCACGCCGCCCAGTGGTCGCGGCCGCCGTCCTCGTTGTTCACCTTCGGCGTCCGGCCGAACTCACCCATGACGACCACCAACGTGTCGGCCAGCAGGCCGCTCGAACCCAGGTCGTCCAGTAATGCCGAGACGCGGTCCAGAGGCGGCAGCAGGACGTTCTTCAGTTGAAGTTGCCGCTGTGAGAGTCCCAGTTCTGCACGCGGCCCATGTTCGCTCTCGAACCACCGGCACGCCGGCCTCGACGAGCCGACGCGCCAGCAGCAGCGACTGCCCGAACGGGTGCCGGCCGAGCGCTCGCGCACCGCGTCCGGCTCGCGGACAGGTCAAACGCCTGTCCCACCTTGCCGGAGGTGAGAACGGCGAACGCCTGGTCCTGCTGGTCGGTCAGCCGCCGGCCGGCGGGCGCTGTCGGCGAGGGTTCGCTGGCGGGTGTTCACGTCGGCGAGCAGGAAGCGCGGCGGTCGACGCGCAGGGAGACGACGTCGAAGCCGGCGGCGTCGAGGTTCTCGACGCGGAAGTCGCGGCGGTTGGGGTCGCGGTCGATCTGCCAGGGCGCCGCGGGCCGAGGAAGCCGGCGTGCCGGCCCGGCCAGACCAGCGGCTTCCTCGCGCAGGAACGTCGGCAGGGTGACGCCGGCCGGCACCTCGCCGGCGGCGGCCTGGAGGAAGCTGACCCCGCCGGCGCAGCAAGGCCAGTCGTCGCGGGACAAGGGCTTGTCAAACCGCACGCCCGGCTGGGGCGTCCCGGTGATGACGTGGTGCGTCGCGGCGGTGTGGTTGTTGTCCTTGTGCGACAGCGAGCGGACGACGGCGTACTGCCTGGCCCGCGGCCAGCCGCGGCAGGTGCTCTCCAGCACCGTGCCGGGCACCGGCGTGCGGCCACGCCGAACTCGCCGCGGATCTCCGAGGGCGTCCGGCCGGGGTCGAACGTGTCGTCGGCTGGCGGGCGCCGGTGAGGAACACGAGGATGACTGACCTCGGCTGCTGCTCAGCGGTACGGCGGTGCCGAGGGCGGATGCCCAGGCGTCGAGTAGCCGACCAGGCAAGATCCGCGGCAGCCCAGGCCGAGCGCAGGTGCGGTCGCCTGCTCATCTCCTGGGGCCGGCCATGATCGCCGCGCCGTCACCGTGGACGATCGGGGTCGGCCGGCCAGGTGAAGTCGGGCACCGTCAGCCTCTCGTAGTCGATGCCGAGGTGGCGGTAGATCGTCGCCAGGAAGTCCTGCGGGCCGACCTTGCGCTCGACGACGTCTTCGCCGCGCTTGTCGGTGGCGCCGACCACCTGGCCGGTGGGCATGCCGCCGCCGGCGAACAGCATCGAGCCGGCGCGCGGCCAGTGGTCGCGGCCGGGCTGCACGGTGCCAGCCGCGCCGCTGGCGACCCCGCCGCCGCTACTGGCCGTCCGCTCGATACGCGGCGTCCGGCCGAACTCGCCGGTGACGACCACCAGCACCCGCCGGTCCAGGCCACGGTCGTAAACGTCCTCGATCAAAGCGGCGACCGCCTGATCGAAGTAGGGCGCGCGGAACTTGAGGGCGTCGAAGACGTGGTGGTTGACCGCGTGGTCGTCCCAGTTCTGCACCCGCCCGCACAGCGAGCCGTCCAGGGCCGTGGTCACGACGTCCACACCGGCCTCGACGAGGCGGCGGGCCATCAGTAGGCGCTGGCCCCACGCGTTGCGGCCGTAGCGGTCCCGGGTCCGGTCGCTCTCGCGGTCGAGGTCGAAGGCGCGGGCGGCCTCCGGGCTGGTCAGCAGGCCCAGCGCCTGCTCCTCGAAGCGGTCCATGGCGCCGAGCACGCCCGACCGCTCGACGTCGCGCCGCAAGCCGTCGAAGCGGTCGCGGAGGGTGGTGCGGACGCGCAGCCGGCCGGACTCGTCGGCGCCGCGCAGGCCGACGTTGGGGACGCGGAAGTCGGGCGCCGACGGGTCGCCGAGGACGGCGAACGGCTCATAGGCCGGCCCGAGGTAGGCCGGGCCGGCGATGGTGAAGTTGTCGTAGCGGACCACCGGGTTGACGCCGACGTAGGCGGGGAGTTTCCGGCCGGGGCCGGAGCGTTGGTGCGCCGCGACGCTCATCCAGTCGGGGTAGACCGGCTTGAGCTTGTCCTGGGCGTCGGGGTCGCCGGAGAGCATCTGGAGCGACCCGGCGGGGTGGCCGCCGCCGGTGTGCGCCAGGGAGCGGACGACGTTGAAGCGGTGCGCCACGGCGGCGTGGCGCGGCAGCAGTTCGGTCAACCGCAGGCCGGGGGTGCGCGTGGCGATCGGCCCGAAGGGGCTGCGGTACTCCGCGGGGGCGTCCGGCTTGGGGTCGTAGGTGTCGAGGTGGCTCGCCCCGCCGCGCAGCCAGACGAGGATGACCGCGGTCCGCTCACCCGGTGGGGCGGCGACGGCGCGCAGGCGCAACAGGCCGGGCAGCGACAGGGCCCCGAACCCGGCCAGGCCGGCGCGCAGGCATTCCCGTCGGGTCAGCTGAGGTGAGGCTGGCATGGAGCGGCCCTCGGCGGGAGGCAGGGGCAGGCGGGCGTGTCCGGCGGGAGTGTGTAACGTACCAGACTGGTCCGGCCACCGTCAACCGCCAAGGCGGCCGGGTATAATGCTGTCGTTCCTCCCGCTCTGCCCCGAACCCGAGGTCGCACTTGGACGAGTCCACTGCCACGCCCCCGAGCCCCGACCCGGTCCTCGCCATCGACACGGCCGTCGCCGCCGCCGTTAGCGCCCCAGTGCTGGTCACGCCGGAGCCGGCCCCGCCACCTGGGCCAGCCCCCGCGGCGAAGCCGGAGCCCCCACCGATCCTGATCATTGACATCGGCGGCACCAAGGTCAAGATCCTCGCCACCGGCCAGACCGAGCCGCGCAAGGCGCCCTCCGGCAAGGAGTTCACGCCGGCCAAGCTCGTCGAGACGGTCCGCGAACTGGCCCAGGGGTGGGACTACCAGGCGATCTCGATCGGCTACCCGGGCCTGGTCGGCGCGCACGGCCCGCGCTCCGAGCCGGGCAACCTCGGCCCGGGCTGGGTCGGCTTCGACTACCCCGCCGCGTTCGGCCTGCCGGTCAAGATGGTCAACGACGCCGCCATGCAGGCGCTGGGCAGCTACGACGGGGGGCGGATGCTGTTCCTCGGCCTGGGCACCGGCCTGGGCTCGGCCCTGATCGCCGGCCAGGTGATCGTCCCGCTGGAGCTGGGCCGGCTGCCGTTCGACGGCACCTTGACGCTCGGAGAGGTGCTGGGCCGCCGGGGGTTGGAGCGCATCGGCAAGAGGGAGTGGCGCAAGGCGGTCGATCGGGTGGTGCCGGCCCTGATGGGCGCGTTCGCGGCCGATTCCGTCGTGCTCGGCGGCGGCAACTCCAAGCTGGTCAAGAATTTGCCGCCCGGCACACGGTTGGGACACAACCTGACCGCCTTCCGTGGGGGAGTCCGCCTGTGGGGGCTGGAGGACGTCTGGGTGCTCGGCGCCTATGGTGACGAGTCGCCGCGTCCGGGGACGCTGGAGGCGCTGCGGATGGTGTGACCCCCACCGGGCGCCCCACTGCGCAACCCGAGCAAGGTCCTGAGCACTTCTGTGCCCATCGACATCCCCCAGGTCCAGGCAGCGGCATGCTCACGCGGTCTCGATCGGCCCCATCGTCGTAGCTCGCGCGGAGGAGGGCACCCCTCTCGATTCCCCCGCTTTCCTCACCCGCACATTCCGCCAGTGATGGCGTCGGAAAAGCTACAAACCCGCGCGCCTCTGGCACCGGCTTCGCCTATGCTGAAGCACCATCGAAATTCGCGATCCGACTCCCTGGCGTCACGGAGGGTTGCCCATGTCCCGCGGCCGAACCGACCTCTTCGTTCTGAGCGCGGCAGCCTTGTTGTCCACCGGCGTCCTGCCCGCCGCCTGCCGGGCCCAGCCGCCTCGCCCGGGTGAGGTGCGCAAGGCCACCGTCATCACCGTCTCGCTGGCGGTCGGCAGCACCGAGAAGGAAGTCAAGCGGGTGACCTACACCCCGCCGCCGGGCTGGTACGTCCGCGGCCACGCGGTCGAGTGCAAGGAGAAGACCGGCCACTCGTCGTTCACCGTCAACACGGTGCCGACCGACTGGGTCTACGTCACCGAGGAGCAGGTCAAGGAGTCGTACAGGGCGATGATCGAGCTGGCGGCCCCGCCGCAACACGCGGGGGTGCGGGCCAGGCTGGCCGCCGAGCGGGACCAGGCGCTGTCGGAGCTGCGGCGGTGTCGGTCGTCGCACCACGCCCTGGTGGTCGAGGCCGTGGCCAAGGGGGAGGGTGGCTGCGCAGCGGCGGCATGTCCACCACCGTGACGGCGGAGTTGGTCTACGTCGGCACGCGGGAGGAACTGGCGAAGGCCGTCGCCGGGGCGCGGCGGTAACGGATGAGGGGCCGAGGCTGGCGGGATTGACCGCGGCGCCCCAAACTGTTCTCAATACTCGCGCTTCGTCTTCTTCCCCGGCTCGGGCACCGGGTACTTGCCGTCCTGGTCGGCCTGCAGCGGGGCCGGGCCGGTCAACTCGAGCTTGTCCACGTTCGGGGCGAACTCGTGCTCGTGCTCCAGGGTCTGCTTGTACGTCCACACCTGGCCGGTGTGCGCCGCCAGCCGGCCCATGACCGTCACCAGGCTCGCCTCGGCGCCGCGCACCGCCTCGTTGTGCGGCTTGTTGTTGCGGATCGCGTCCATCAGCCGGTCCCACTCGACCTGGTACGGGCTGGGCTCCGCCCGCGGCGCCCGCCAGACCGCCTTGCCGCCGATCTTCTGGCCGGGGTAAACCGGGCAGCGGCCGGAGCTGTGGGCGTTGGCCGAGATCACCGCGCTGCCCTTGGTCCCGTGGGCGTAACTGGCGAACTCCTGCTTGCAGTTGTTGATCGTCCGGCCCTCCAGGAACAGCTTCGCGCCGTCGCCGAAGGTGTACTCGACCGAGTAGGTGTCGAAGTTCTGATCGACGTTGTTGCCGCGGTAGTGCCGTCCGCCGGAGGCCTTGGCCTCGACCGGCCAGCTGCCCTTCATCCAGCAGCACTCGTCGATGTTGTGGATCAGGAAGTCGCTGTACGAGCCGCCCGAGGCCCACAGGAAGGCGTGGAAGTTGCGGATCTGGTAGAGCAACTCGCTCCACTTGTCCGTCTTCCTCGGGACGTGGCACGTCCCGACCGGGCCGTGCATGCGGTAGGCCCGCAGCATGATCAGGTCGCCCAGCTCGCCGGCGTCGATCTTGTCCTTGAGCTGCTGGCGGCACTCGCAGTGCCGGCACATCAGGCCGACGCCGACCTTCAGGTTCTTCTTGTCGGCCTCCTTGGCCAGCTCGAGGATCTTCCGCGTGGACGGGCCGTCCACGGTCACCGGCTTCTCCATGAAGACGTTGACGCCCTTCTGGATGGCGTACTTGAAGTGCACCCAGCGGAAAGCTGGTGGGGTGGCGAAGATGGCGACGTCGCCCGGCTTGAGGCAGTCGATGGCCTGCTTGTAGGCGTCGAAGCCGATGAACCGCTTGTCCGGCGGCACGTCCACCTTCTTGCCGATCTCCGAGCCGGACAGCTGGCGGTGGCTACTCTTTAGCCGGTCGTCGAAGACGTCGGCCATGGCGACGAGTTGGACGGGCCCCTTGGTGGACAGCGCGTCGGTGGCGGCGCCGGTGCCGCGGCCGCCGCAGCCGACCAGGGCCACGCGGACCAGGTCGTCGCCGGCGGCGTGGACGGCCGGGATGGCCAGGCCGCCGGCGGCTCCGGCGACGGCCAGGCCGGCGGTGTGGATCATGTCGCGGCGGGTCATCCCGCCCGGGGTGGGGTTGCTCACGGGGGTGGTTCTCCTGTCGAGGTGAGGCGTGGGTGGGTGAGCGCGGACGCTACCATCAGTTAATCCTACGCGGCCCGACCGTCAATAAGCTCCCCGCGGATTCCTCCGGATCGGTTGTGCGGGGGAAAAGCCGCGCGCCCGCACAGGCGCCGTCACCCGCTTTGCCCCACCCGCCACGCTTGCCCAAAGCGAAAAGTTGACCGGTGCCACCTTGAAGGGAACTTTGGAAGGGGGTACACCATCTCAAGAACAGCGTGGAACACTGTTATTCACGTCATCCGCATGAAGAGGCCTCCCGATGAAGCGTGCCGCCTGGTCGCGCTGGCTGCGTAATTACCTCTCTCAGCAACCTACGAGCACCGCCCGGAGGCCCAAGGCGCGGCGGCTGAGGCTGGAAGACCTCGAGGACCGCCTGGCCCCGGCCGACGTCCGGTGGGTCGGCGGCGATGCCACCAACCTCTGGAGCAAGCCGGCCAACTGGGCCAACCAGCTCAACCAGCCCACCGTCCCATCGACCGGCGACAACCTCGTCTTCCCCGGCGGGGTGGCCAAGCTGACCTCGCAGAACGACATCGAGGGCCTGGAGGTCAACTCGATCGTGTTCGACGGGTCCGGGTACACCCTCACCGGTAACGCCATCGTCCTCGGCTCGCAGACCCCGAACACCGGCTACATCAACGCCAACCCCGGGTCGAACACCATCGCCTTCGACATCCAGATGGGCGGCGTCGCCGGCAACCGCCAGTTCTTCACCGTCGGCACGGCCACGGCCAACGCCGGCGCCGTGCTGACGATCAGCGGCAAGCTGGTCGGCACCACCGAGGTCGAGTTGAGTAAGGACGGCCAGGGCGTGCTGGTCCTGACCGCCGACAACAGCGCCCTGAACAGCCCGATCACCATCACCCAGGGCGCCATCCGCATCCGCCACAAGGACGCCCTGGGCGACCAGGCCCACCGGACCACGGTGCTGGACACGGCCCCCGGCTCTGCCCAGCTCCAGATCGACACGGTCACCGGGGACATCGGCGAGCCGCTGCGGCTGAACGGCGACGGCCTGTCCAAATTCGGCGCCCTGCTCAACCTGGCCGGCAACAACGTCTACACCGGCACCATCGTCCTCGCCTCCAACTCGACCATCGGTGCCACCGCCGGGGCGCTCACGCTCAACGGCGTCATCAGCGACGAGACCGCCTCGAGCCTGACGAAGGAAGGGGCCGGCACGGTCATCCTCGACCCGTTGAACACGCCGGACGGCAACACCTACCGCGGCCAGACGTTCGTCAACGCCGGCATCCTCACCATCCACCACTCGCTGGCGCTGGGCAATGACCCGAACTCGACCCAGCTGAACAACACCGTCGTGAGGAGCGGGCCGGAAAAGTCGGGCACCCTGCGGGTCGAGTACGTCGCCAACCCCGCGCGCATCGACCCGTACGCCAACACCGACCCGGCCCGGCCAGGCTTCACCGTCCCGTTCGAGGCCCTGACGCTCAACGGCCCGGGGGTTGAAGGTATCGGCGTCTTCCCGCGGACCGGCAACGGCGCCAACAACATCACCACCGTCAGTGGCGCGCTGAACAACGCCAGCGGGTTCAACACCTGGACCAAGGACGTCACCCTGTGGAGCAACAACTCCGAGGTGAACGGTAACATCGCCCGGTGGAACTTCGCGGGAGTCTCGGCGTTGGTGGCGATCGGCGTCGAGGGCGGCTCGGAGCTGGTCTTCGAGGGCCACATCAACGACGACAACCTCACCCCGATCGGCGCCACGACGGCGCTCGACCACCCCTACTCGCTGGCCAAGACCCGGGCCGGCCGCGCCGTCTTCGTCAACCAGAACTCCTACCGCGGTCGGACCGAGATCCTCGAAGGGTTCCTGAACATCCGCGACTCGCAGGCGCTTGGGGCGGCCACACTGGGGAACGCCGGAAACGGCACCTTCGTGTTCACCGGGGCGACGCTCGAGTTGGAGGCCGACGACATCCCCGACTCGCAGTCGGGCACGCCGGCGTACGCCGACCCGCCGCACGGCCTGCCGCACCTGCCCACGGACATCATCATCACCGACGAGAACCTGCGGATCATGGGCGACGGCTCCGCCAACACCGGGGCCATCCGCAGCATCCTCGGCGTCAACGAGCTGACCGGGAACATCCAGCTCCAGAAGGTCTACCCGCGCGGCAACATCCAGTTCACGGGCAACGGGGCCTCGTTCGGCGTCGAGCCGGACCGCGCCCCGTTCCTGCAGGCCGACCGCAGCCAGCTCACCGTCAGCGGGATCATCGCCGACGACCCGGACGGGAGCCTGGCCAGCGGCACCAACCGCCGGTCCAACCTGACGAAGTTCGGCGGCGGCGAGCTGGTGCTGACGGCCGCCAACACCTACACCGGCGTCACGTCCATCCGCCAGGGCTGGGTCACCGCCCGCAACAGCCGTGCCCTGGGTGGCGACGCCGGCAGTAACAGCGGCACCGGGCCGGTCAGCGCCGACACGCAGCAACCCGAGACGTACATCGCCCAGGGGGCCGCCCTGCACCTGAAGGGGACCCGCACCACCGTCCAGGTCCCGATCAACCTGCCGGAGCGGATCTTCGTCTCCGGCAACGGCATCGACCACCGCTTCCCGGAGCTGAGCCACCGCGGCGCCATCCTCAACCTCAGCGAGTCCAACACGATCTCCAGCGTCGTGACGCTGGTGGGGACCACGACCCGGCCGCGCGTCGGCCTCGGGGCCGAACTCGACCCGACCGACCCGACGGTCACCACCAGCCAACTGACGTTCACCAACCTGATCCAGGAAGGCACGACCAACCCGGCCAACCCCAACGGGGTCGCCGCCGTCCCGACCGCCGGCATCGACAAGCTCGGCCGCAAGCGCGTCATCCTGCAGGGCCAGGGCACGTACAGCGGGGACAACGTGGTCGCCGAGGGGGTGCTCCGCGTCCAGACCGACACCGCCCTGGGCCACCTGACCGGCACCACCACGGTCAACAACGGGGCGGCCCTGGAGCTGGCGCCGTACGTCGCGACGCTGCACGGCGGCGTCGCCAACGGCATCCAGGTCCGCGAGTCGCTGGTGCTGTCCGGCCCCGGCAACGTCACCGCCGACGACGACTCCCGCGACTACACCAACCCCAAGCTGGTCGATACGCTCACCAACGTCACGCTCCCCAACGTCTCCTCCGACAACATCTGGAACGGCCCGATCTCGCTGCTGACCGACGTGAACCTCAAGGCGCCGTTGAACTCCCGGCTGGGGCTGTGGGACCAGATCGCCGGGCCCGGGGGCTTCCGCAAGACCGGTCCGGGCAGGCTGGTCCTGGGCGGGACCAACACCTACCTCGGCCAGACCCTCGTCACCGCCGGCACCGTGAACCTGCAGAGCGGCACCGCACTGGGCTCGACGGCCGGCGGCACGATCGTCAGCCCCGACGCCGCGGTCGAACTCCAGGGCGACATTACCGTCACCGGCGAGCCGCTGACCCTGCTGGGCAACGGCCCCGACGCGGCGACGGCCGTCACGCCGACCTGGTTCTCCATGGGTCCCGGCCCGCTGACCAACACCTCGGTGGCCGGCAGCAAGACCACCGGCGGCCGCGTCACCGCCGTCGCGGCGGACCCGTTCGACCCCAACGTGCTCTACGGCGCCGGGGCCGACGGCGGGCTGTGGCGGACCAAGAACGGCGGCTTCACCTGGGAGCCGCTGCTGAACAACCCCGCCGGCGTGGGCGCCTCCGCCTCCGCCGACACCACCTTCGTCGGCTCCGTGGCCGTCTCCCCCACCAACTCGCGGTGGATCTACGTCGCCACCGGCGAGGCGAACAACAGCATCGACTCGTTCTACGGCCGCGGCATCCTGCGCTCGAGCGACTACGGCCAGACGTGGACGCTGATCCAGCCGCCGGCCCCCGGGTTCGACCGGCAGTCGATCTCCAAGATCGTGGTCGATCCGGCCTTCGAGGACGTCATCTACGTCGCCGTGCAGGGCAACGCCGCCAACGGCGACGTCGCCACGCCCGGCGCCGGCGTGTGGCGGTTCGACGGCCGACCGGGCGGCTCCGGCTGGACCAACCTGACCACCGGCCAGACGCCCAGCGGCGGCCAGAGCACCGCCTTCGGCGCCACCGCTCGCTACACCGACCTGGCGGTCATCAACTCCAACCCGTGGCTGGCCAACCCCAACTTCCCCTTCGAACAATTCCGCCGGATGGTGTTCATCGCCGTGGGCGACCCCACCGGCACCGGGCCGTCCTCGACCTACGTCTGGAACGACGTCGGCAACGACCGGCTCGGCGGCGTCGGCCCGGCCGGGCCCAACGCCACGCCGACGACGTGGAACAACATGGGCTTCGACACCGGCACGGAGGACTTCAACGGCCGCGACGGGATGCCCACCTACCTGCAGCGCCAGAAGTACGGCACCGTCAAGGTGACGGCGACGCGGCCCGGCGGCGGCACGACGATCACCACCTATGCTGCCGCCGCCTACCCGACCACGTCGGACCGGGTCGATCAGGGGACCGACTCGCGATTCCGCACCGTATTCGTCGGGAACAGCACCTACGACATCACCAACAACGTCTGGAGCGTCCCCGGCATGGGGGCGGTGGGCGCCCAGCCGCCGTCGAACCCGACCGGCACCGCCGCCGACAGCGCCTTCGGCGAGCAGGGGTGGTACACCTCGACCATCTCGGTCTCCCCCAACGACGCCAACTTCGTCTTCCTGGGCGGCCCCGGCGGCCCCGGCACGCAGGACGGGCCGTGGGTGTACAACGGCACCGCCTGGGTCGATGTCAACCAGGCGGTCGGCCAGGGGCCGGCCTTCAACTTCCACGCCGCCGCCTGGGACAGCCAGGGCCGGCTGATCGTCGGCAACGACGGCGGCATCTGGAGGCTCGAGGGCAGCGCCCCGCCGGCCGGCACCCCGACCTGGACCAACCTCAACGGCAACTTCCTCCAGCTGGGCCAGACCACCGGCCTCGACGTCAACCCGACCCAGGTGTTCTCCGCCGTCGCCGGGTTCAACATGAACGGCACGGCGAGCTGGAACGACAGCCTCACCTGGACCCAGGTCGATTCCGGCCAGGGCGGCACCGTCTTCATCGACAACGTCAACTCGCAGGTCATGTACCACGCCCAGGACGGCAACCTGCGGCGGTCCACCGACGGCGGGGCGAACTGGACGACGATCGTCTCCGGCATCGTCACCCCGCGGATCAACCTGACGGCGCTCATCCCGCCGCCGGTGCCGTACCAGGTCCCGGGCAACCTCAACAGCTTCCCCAACACGGTGCTCCAGGGCCCGCCCACCGGCCCGTCCCAGGGCTTCCCCCGGGTCATCGACCTCAACTTCCCGTTCGTGATGGACCGGGTGACGCCGTCGCGCATCCTGTACGGCTCCCGGCAGGGCAACGGCACCCAGACCCCCCAGCTGGGCGACGGGGCGGCCGTCTGGGAGATCACCGGCGCCGACACGGCCAACCCGACGATCGCGCGGCTGAACCCGAACACGTCGTTCGGCTCCAACCTGATGTCGTTCACCCGGGCCATCGCCCTGGCCAACCGCCAGGGGCCGTGGCAGCTCGACCCGACCACCGGCGGCCCTAACCCTATCCCGGGCTTCCCCCTGGCCACCGACCAGGGCGCCAACAGTTACGACCCCAACACGATCTACGTCCTCAGCTCCGACGGCGGCGTCTGGGTCACCAAGAACAACGGCCAACTGTGGCTCCAGCGGAACACCGGCCTGCCGGCCAACCTGAACACGCTGTCCGACATCACCGTCGATCCGAACAACCGCGACATCGCCTACGTCACGGTCAACGCCTTCGGCGGCCCGCAGGTCTACCGCACCACCGACGCCGGCCGCAACTGGTCGCCGCTGGCCACCGGCCTGCCCGACTCGCCGGCCTGGAAGGTCGTGGTCAACCCGCGCAACAACGACGTGTACGTCGGCAACGACCGGGGCGTCTACCGCCTGCCCGGCGGGAACGGCACCTGGGTCCGCTTCGGCAACGGCATGCCCCAGGTCCAGGTGCGTGAGCTGGTCATCAACAACACCACCAACACCATCACCGCCGGCACCTACGGCCGCGGCGTGTTCCAGGCCCAGCTCGAGGACTCGCGGGCCGACGGCGGCGGCCTCCGGGTCGTCAGCGGGTCGTCGATCTGGACCGGCAACGTGGCGGTCACCGGGGACCTCGACATCCGGGCCGAGACCGGCTCGCAGATCGACTTCCGCGGCACCATCGCCGAGGACCCGAACGCGGCCAACCCGCCGTTCACGATCAACAAGCTCGGCCAGGGCCGGGTGGTCTTCTCCGGCACCAACACCTACGCCGGCCTGACCAACGTCCGCGAGGGCCAGCTGGCCGTCCGCAACCCGTTCGCCCTGGGGACCCCCGGCGACGCGGCCAAGACCGTCGTTTTCGTCGGGGCCGCCCTGGAGTTGCAGTCGAACCTGGCCCGAGAGACGGTCGAGCTGAACGGCAACGGCACGCTGTTCAACGGCCACTACACCGGGGCGCTGCGTAACGTCAGCAACGACAACGTCTTCACCGGCAAGGTGGTGCTGAATGCCCCGTCCCAGGGGCCGGTCAACAACCCCCCGCTGCCGTCCGACCCGGCCTCGCAGATCACCATCGGCGTCGAGTCCGGCAGCACGCTGACCATCGGCGTGGACACCCGCACCGCCAACCCGGTCCCCGGCACCGGGAGCATCGTGGACCTCGGCCCGGCGCGCCTGCTGACCAAGGAGTTGACCGGCCGACTGATCCTGAACACGCCGAACACGTTCGCCGGCGAGCTACAGGTCAACCAGGGGCAGCTCCAGGTCGCCAACTCGCTGGCCCTGGGCGACGTCGCCGCCGGCGTCCGCGTCCGCAACGGCGCCCAATTGGAACTGACCCGGGCCACCAACGGCTCGGCGATCACCATCGCCAACGAGGACCTGGTGCTGGCCGGCACCGGCGTCAACGACACCGGGGCGCTGCGGAACCTGGCCGGCAGCAACACCTGGACCGGCACGATCTTCCTCCGCGGCCCCGGCCCCAACGGCACCGGCGACCCCTCGGTGATCTCCCTGCCGATCCCGACGCCGACGGTCCCGCCGAACAAGGCGTCGATCAACGTGGTTAGCGCCGCCGACACGCTGACGCTCAGCGGCGTCATCCGCGAGGACGACCCCAACGCCCCGCCGCCGCCCCCCCCGGCGGCGATGGGCCTGGACAAGATCGGCCCCGGCCGGCTGGTGCTGACCCGGAACAACACCTACTCTGGCACGACGAGCATCCTCGCCGGCGTCCTCCGCGCCCCGGCGGCCAACGCCCTGGGGGCCCCCGGCACCGGCGCCGCCGGCACGGTGGTCAGCGCCGGCGCCGCGCTGGAGCTGTTCACCAACACGGCCGGCATCACCTTCGCCGCCGAGGAGGTCACGCTCACCGGCAAGGGGATCGCCCCGGGCAACCTCGGCGCGCTGCGGAACGTCGGCGGCAACAACACCTGGAGCGGCAACGTCGTCCTCAACTCGACGGTGTCGCCCAAGACGTCCACACCCAACCCGCAAATCGCCATCGGCGTGGACGCCGGCACCCAGTTGCTGGTCAGCGGCACCGACCTGGTGCGCGACGCTGCCACGGTCCCGGCGACGGCCAAGGCGGCGGAGCTGCACAAGGTCGGCACCGGCACCCTGGCGCTGGGCGGCTCGAACACCTTCGCCGGCCTGACCGACGTCGAGTCGGGCGTGCTCAACATCCGCAACGGCGCCTCGCTGGGCGGCCTGCTCAACGACGTCCAGACGATCGACGTCACCGGGCTGGGCGGCACGTTCCGGCTGAACTTCAACAACGCCGCCGTCGATACCGGCAACCTGCCGGCGTCGGCCGACCAGGCGACTATCCAGGCGGCCCTGGAGGGCCTCTCGACGGTCGGGGCCGGCAACGTCCTCGTGCAGCGGGCCCTCAACTCCAACTTCATCGTCGTGACGTTCGTCAACGCCCTGGGCGGGGCCAACCAGCCGCAGCTCACCGGGTCGGGCGCCTCCGGCACGACCATCGCGATCGCCACGGTGCAGAACGGCGGCCCGTCGGCCGGCACCGTCGTCCGCAGCGGCGCCACGCTCCAGGTCCAGGGCGGCATCACCGTCGCCAACGAGCCGCTGACGCTGAACGGCTCGGGCGTGAACAACGCCGGGGCCCTGGAGAACGCCTCCGGCAACAACACCTGGTCGCGGTCCATCACGCTGGGCAGCGACTCCTACATCGGCGTCAGCGGCGCCGGCGACACGCTCACCATCGACCAGTCGATCACCCAGGCCAGCGCCAACCTGGGCGTGACGAAGGTCGGCCCCGGCACGCTGGCCTACGCCGGCGGCGCGGGCACCGGCAACACCTACACCGGCACGACCAAGGTCAACGACGGCACGCTGCTGCTGAACAAGACCGGCGGCGCCGTCGCGATCAACGGCAACCTGACCGTCGGCGACGGCGTGGGCGGCAACGCCACCGCGCGGCTGGCGCAGCCCAACCAGGTCCTCGACTCCGCCACGGTGCGGGTCGAGAGCGACGGCCTGTTCGACCTCAACGGCCTGGCCGAGACGATCGCCACGCTCCGCATCCTCGACGGCGACGCCAACACCCGAAACGGCGGCGTGCTGACCGTCGGCGCCATCGACATGACCGGCGGCAAGGTCTCGATCGGGCTGGGCGGCCAGCTGGTCCTCAACGGCAACGTCACCGCGACGTCCAGCGCGCTGGAGACGGCGACGATCGACGGCCTGGGGGTCGTCAACCTCAACAGCACGGCCCCGCGTGACTTCACCGTCCTCGACGGGCCGCGGCTGGTCGATCTGCGGGTCGATAGCACCATCGGCGGCGCTCGGGGTTGAACAAGCGTGGCGCCCGGCCTGATGGAGCTGGAGCGGGTCAACACCTACGCCGGCGACACGACCATTTTCGCCGGCGAGCGCGGAAGTGGACGGCCAGGTCGGCCACGTGACCCTCGCCGGCGGCACCCTCGGCGGCGAGGGCACCACCGGCGCGGTGGACGGCGGCACCGCCCCGACGCCGGCCGTTGGTTCCGTCAGCCCCGGCGACAGCGACCCCGGCATCCTGCACACCGGCCCGAACTTCTGGGGCCCGAACACCACCTTCCACGTCGAGCTGGAGAACGCCAACCTCGGGGCGGGGATCGGCTACGACCAGCTCCAGGTGGCCGGCGCGATCGACCTGGGCGGCGCCAAGCTCGAAGGCCTGACCGGGCTGAACGTGGCGGTCCACGACAAGTTCACGATCATCACCGCCGGCAGTGTCAGAAACAAGTTCGACCAGGGCGACACCGTCTTCATCGGCGGCAAGAAGTACTCGATCACCTACAACTCCGACTCGGTCGTCATCGAGCGGATCAAGGCCGACGTCCAGGTCACGCTGACGTCGTCGTTCAACCCGTCGGCGTACGGCCAACAGGTGACGTTCACGGCCAGCGTCACCCCCAAGCCGGACGCCACCGGGCAGCCCGGCCCGGACGTGACGTTCCTCCTGGACAACACCTACACGGTGGTCGTGGCGCTGGACAACGGCAAGGCGACGCTCGACCCGGCGGTCGACATTCCCCTGGTCCTGTCCGTCGGCGTGCACACGGTCAAGGTGTCGTACAACGGCGACGCGGACTTCAACCCGGGGGAAGACCTGATCTTCCAGCAGGTCGATAAGGCGAAGACGTCGATCACCATTCGTGACCCGCAACCGCCGGCCCAGCCGTTCTACGGCCAGGCGGTCGTGTTCAACTACCTGGTGTCGGCCAACAGGCCGGACACGGCGCCCGGTGCGCAGCCTCCGGATGGCACCGTCACCGTCACCGTCACCAATTACAACGGTCCGCCGATCGTCCTGACGGTTGACCCCACGACCGGGCGGGTTCCGCCGCTGACGCTGACCGGCCTGTCGGTGGGAGCGCACGACGTCACGGCGACCTACTCCGGGAACGGCAATTACCAATCGACTTTCCTGACGAAGACCATCACCGTGGTGCGGGCCACCCCCAACGTGGTGGTGACCGCCCAGCCGCCCACCTCCGCGTTTGGCGAGTCGATACACTTCACCGCCACGGTGACGGCCGTCTACCAGAACGCCGGCTTGCCGACCGGCCAGGTGGAGTTCTACGACGGGGAGATCACCCCGAGTAAGAAGATCGGCCAGGGGCCCCTCACGCCGATTCCCGGGACGTTTAGCGGCACGTTTTCGTTCGACACCGCGTCGCTAGCCCGCGGCTCGCACACGATCATCGCCCACTACCTGGGCGACACCAACTTCACCCTCACCGACGGGGTGCTCCCGTTCACCGTGACGGGCGCGACGACCCAGACGAGGTTGGTGGTTACCCCGAGTTCGCCGGTATTCGGCCAGGCGAATGTGACGTTCACCGCCACCGTGACGACGAAGTTGAACATTGGCACCCCGACCGGCCAGGTGACGTTCGTGGTCGATGGTGACGAGCAGCACGCCCAGACGGTGGACCTCAACGTCAACGGGGTGGCCCAGGCCCCGGCCGGCATACTGGCGGCCGGCAGCCACAGCATCACGGCCCGGTTCCGGATGAATTCCAACTTCGGCCCCAGCGACGACACCCAACCCCTGGTCGTCCGTAAGACGGCGACGGCGGTCACGGTCAGCCCGGCGCTGAACCCGGCGGCGGCCAACCAGCCGGTTGAGTACACCGCCGTCGTGAAGGCCCTGCCGCCTGGCCTCGGCGTCCCGGGCAACCCTGACGACAAGGTGACGTTCATCATCGACGGGGTCCCCCGCGGCATGGCCCAGGTGGTCGATGGCAAGGCCAAGATTACGCTGGCCATCGGCGGCCAGGGGGTGCACAGCGTCACCGCGTCGTACACCGGCTCGGGCAACTTCCAGCCGAGCACCTCCCCGGCGGTCGCGATGTCGATCGTCCCGTTCTCCTCGCAGGTGACCCTGGTCCGGTCGGTCCCGTCGTCGGTGTTCGGCCAGCCGGTGACGTACACCGCGGTGGTGCGCGGTGGGCCGTTCGGCGGCCCCCAGAACCAGATCCCGACCGGCACGGTGACGTTCTTCGTGAACGGCGTCGCCCGGCAGACGATCGCCCTGACCCCCGGCGGGGGCGCCGCCCTCGCCCTGAACCTGGCGGTCGGCACCCCCACGGTGACCGCCCGGTACAACGGCAGCCCGGCCTACGCCGCCGGCATTGCGTCGGTCCAGGCGACCGTGGCGAAGGCCAACACCCGGACGGTGGTCACGTCGAACCACCCGACGGCGATCGTCGGCCAGCCGGTCACCGTCACCGCGACGGTCACGGCGGTGGCCCCCGGCGGCGGGGTGCCGCCGGGCCTGGTGACGTTCTTCGTCGATGGCGTGGCCCAGACGCCGCTGCCGCTGAACGGCAAGGGTCAAGTTTCGCTGAACCTCGGGGCGCTGCCCCTGGGCGGCCATCAGGTCGTCGCCGTGTACAACGACGGCGCGGTGAGCTACAACGGCTCGACGTCGGCGACCTTCGTCCAGAACGTCATCCCCCAGCCGCCGGCGTCGCGGCTGACGGCGGCGCTGACGGCCCCGCCGGCGGTCGGGTCGGTGTTCGGGATCCGGGTCGTGGCCCGCGACCAGTTCGGCAACCCGGTGGCGAACTTCAGCATCCCGGCGACGATCCAGCTCCTGGCCGTCCCGCCGGGCGGGACGCTGCTCGGCCCGAGGACGGCCGGGTTCGTCAACGGCGTGGCGAGCTTCAACGGCATGGGCGTGACCCGGGCCGGCCGCTACATCGTCCGCATCTTCGCGGGCGGGCTGTTCACCGACCTGATCATCGACGCCCAGGGCCGCCTGGTGTGATCTGGCCACGGTAGTGACGACGAAGGGGCTGGGGCGAACGCCCCAGCCCCTTCGTCTTTTGTTGCAGTGGGCCGACTCACGCCAGCAGCTTCGGCACCACCTTGCCCTCGCGGAACAGGGTGATCGGCCGGCCGGTGGCCGTCGTCAGCTCCGAGTGCGGGTCGATGCCCAGGCACTGGAACATCGTCGCCGACAGGTCGTCCGGCGTCACCGGCTCGGTCGCCGGGGCCATGCCCTGGGCGTCGGTCGTGCCGTGGGCGTAGCCGCGCTTGATCCCGCCGCCGGCCATCAGCACCGCCATCGATCGGGCCCAGTGGTCGCGGCCGGCGTTCTTGTTGACCTTCGGCGTGCGGCCGAACTCGCCGGCGCAGTAGACGAGGGTGCTGTCGAGCAGGCCGCGAGCATCGAGGTCCTCGACCAGGGCCGACAGCGTCGTGTCGAGCGTCGGCAGCAGGTTGGTCTTGAGGCGGTCGAAGTTCTTCTGGTGGGTGTCCCAGCCGCCGAGGGTGAGGGTGACGAACCGCACGCCGGCCTCGACCAGCCGCCGGGCCGCCAGGGCCCCCTGGCCGAACGCCGTCGCGCCGTAGCGCTGCCGGGTGGCCGGCTTCTCCTCGTCGAGGCGGAACGCCCGCCTGGTCCTGTCGGAGCGGAGGATCTCCAGGGCCTGCTTGTGAAAGGCGTCGAAGCCGTCCACGACGTCGGTGGACTTGTCGATCGCCTTGAAGGTGCGGTCGAAGCCCTTGAGCAGGCCCTCGCGGTCGTCCAGCTCGTCCAGCGTGAAGCCGTTGGGCAGTTGGATGCCGCGAACGCGGAGGGTGGTGTCGCCCTTGCCGCCCTTACCCGTTCCGGCGGCCCCCTCGACGATGAACGGGTTGTAGGCGGTGCCGAGGTAGCCCGCCGTGCCGCCGGTGCCGCCGCGGATCTCGCCGAAGCTGACGTAGGGCGGGACGCCCCTCTCGGCCGGCATCAGCTTGGTGACCAGCGAGCCCAGCGCGGGGTACTGCAAGGCCGGCGACGGCTTGTTGCCCGTGGTCATGAACACCGTGGCCGGGCCGTGCGACGGGATGGTGTGGTGCAGCGAGCGGACCACGCTGGCCCTGTCCATGACCTGGGCGGTCTTCGGCAGGTGCTCGCTGATCTCGACGCCCTGGGCGTTGGTCGGGATCGGCTTGAAGTCGCCGCGGATGCCCTCGGGGGCGCCGGGCTTGAGGTCCCACATGTCGATCGTGGCCGGACCGCCGCCCAGCCAGAGCATGATGACGGCGTTGGCCTTGCGGTTCTTGGCGGCGCCGGCCTCCAGGCGGAGCAGTTCGGGCAGGCCCAGGCCCAACAGCCCGGCGGCCCCGAACTTCAGGAAGTCGCGCCGGTAGAAGCCTTCGCAGTCGGTCTGGCGTGTGGTCATCGGGAAAGGCCCCCAGGTAAGTCGTTGGAGCGGCGGGGCTTGCCCCCGCTGTCCGGACCGCCGGGACAAGCCCGGCGGCTCTGTCGCGGTTAGTGGTTGAAGATGAACTCGGTCGTGTTGATCAGCGCCCAAAGGGTGTCGTTGAACAGCGCCCGGCGGTCGGCTCGCCTCCCCCCGGCGGCCTTGCGGTCGCGGTAGGCGACGAAGGTCTTTTTATCGTCGTCGGTCGGCGCCCGGCCGAGCGTCGAGAGGAACAGCTCCTCCAGCGCCTCCAGGTCGCCCTTCTTCTCCTTCAGGATCTCGCCGACGCGGTTGGGGCCGGCACGCAGCTTTTGCTGAAGGTTGGGGTCGGCCATCAGGAACAGCTTCTGCGGCAGCGCCGGGTCCATGGCCCGCTCGCAGTCGCAGGCGGTGCTGCGAGGCGGCCGGCCGAAGACGCGGAAGACGTAGTTGACGCCGGCGTTTTGGACCCGGCTGGCGCCGACCTCGATGGCCCGCGCCCCCTCCCGGCCCTCGCCGGGGCCCCACTTCTCGGCGGTGCCCAGGGCGTCGTTGAGCATGTCCACGACGACCTCGGCCATCAGCGGCCGGACGTAGCCGCGGGCGAAGTTGTTTCGGTCGAACTTGTTGGTCTCGTTGGGCGTGCTGGAGAGCTGGTACGCCCGCGACATCAGCACGGCCTTCTCGATGCGGCGGATGTCGAAGCCGCCCCGGACGAACTCCTCGGCCAGCGCGCCCAGGAGTTTCTCGTTCGACGGCGGGTTGGCCAGGGAGAAGTCGTCCACCGGGTGAACGATGCCGACGCCGAGGTAGTGCCCCCAGACCCGGTTGACGAAGCTCCGGGCGAAGAACGGGTTGTTCGGGTCGCGCAGCCAATCCCACAGCGCCAGCCGCGGGTCGTCGCCGGGCTTGGCCCGGATCTCCGGGCCGCCCAGCGCCTGCGGCGGCAGGGGCCTGTTCGTGTCGGGGTGCGTCAGCGGCCGCTGCGGCGCCCGGCCGACGAACACCTCGCGGAGCGGCGCCACCGGCAGAAACGTCACCTTCTCGCCCTTGCGGCGCAGCTCGTTGACGCGCTGCTGGCTGCGCTTTTGCCGCTCCTGGTTGACCTCGCGGTACTTCTTCTGGTCTCCCGGCGGCAGGGCGACGACGACCGAGCCGAAGACGTTGGCGAACGAGCGGTAGTCGGCCTGGGTCCAGCGGTCGAACGGGTGCTTGTGGCACTGGGCGCACTCCAGCCGGACGCCGAGGAACGCCGCGGCGGCCTTTTCTCCCCACTCCTCGGCGGTGACGCGCTGCTGGCGCCGCCAGAACAGGTCGAGCGTCTCGCGGTCGGCGTAGCCGTTCGCCTGGCCCGTCTCGTGCGCCTCCTCGTACCGCTCGACGTGCTTGACGTACTCCTCCAGCGACCGCCGCTCGCGGCTGGTCGCGGTCAGCACCCCCTTGACGACCTGGTCGTAGGGCACGTTGTCCGCCAGCCGCTTGCGGAACCAGTCGTGCCACATCTGGCTGAGGTGAGGCTTGCGCTGTGGCGGGTTCTCCAATGCGTCGGTGTTGTTGCCGGTGACGTCGGAGAACTTCGTCGCCCACAGCGCGGCGTGCAGCGGGTGGGCCAGCAGCTCGTCGATCTTCCTCTCGCGCTTGTCCGGCGAGGCGTCGTCGAGGAACCGGCGCACCTCGTCGGCGGTGGGCAGCTTGCCGATCGTGTCGAGCGTGACGCGGCGGAGGAACTCGGCGTCGGACGACAGCTCCGACGGCACCATGTTGAGCCGCCGCAGCTTCGCGAACACCTCCCGGTCGATGAAGTTGTTCTCGGGCACCTTCGGGTAGGCGAACCCGGCCCTGGCCTCGGCCGGCACCAGGACGCGCACGGGAACAACGCTGCCGCGGTAGGAGACGACGATTGCCGTGTCGCCGGGCCGGCGCGCCTGGATGACGCCGAGGTTCGACACCTCGGCGACGGCGTCGTCGTTGGTGCGGTAGTCGCACAGGGCCGTGACGTCCTCGGCGGGGCCGCCGGCGAAGGCCGCCTCGACCTTGAGCCGGCCGGCCTCGCCGGGCCGGGCGAAGGCGAACTCGGCGGGGGTGACCCGCAGTGTCCTCACCTCGCCGCGGCCGGGCGACCGCGCCGCGCCCTGGGCGATCCAGTCGCGGAGCAGGCGGTACTGCCAGGACGACCGGGTGAAGCGGGTCTGCCCGCCGTGCGGCACCTGGCCGGTGGCCTTGAGCAGCAGCAGGCTCTGGTCGGGCCGGCTGAGATCGACGCGGCGACCGTTGCTGTCGCGGACGACGGCCTGGTGGTCCTTCGCCGGGTCGTAGCCGAACAGCGAGAGCTGGAAGCCGCCCTTGCCCTGGAACGAGCCGTGGCACGACCCGGAGGCGCAGCCGGCCCGGCCGAGCAGCGCCACGACGTGGCGCTCGAAATCGACCTTATCGACGGCGGCGCCGTTGGGCAGGGGGACGGCGGCGCGGGCGGGGCCGGCGGCGAGGACGGCGGTGAGGGCGAGCGCGGCACGGCGGCGGGTCAGGAGCATTCCGCGAACCTCCGGAAGGTCCGCCCCTCGGCGTGAGGGGGCCGGCGGTGGGGCGTCAGGCAGGTGGTCGCCGGGTAGGGGCCGGGCGGCCGGGAGAGAGCGGGCCGTCTCCATCTAACAGGGTAATGCCCCCAAGGTATCGCGAGATTGGCAGGCGATCAACGAGAAAACGGACCAGGGGTTTCGTGCCGCCCCCTGCCCCCGGCACGTCGCCGGGACGCCCCGCAGCCAGACGCGGTTCGTCCGCCGGCCGCTCGCGGGCCAAGCCTGAGCCGGCACCGGCGGTCCCGGCCGGGAACTGGACTGCTCGACCCCGCGCAGGGAATCGCGCGGCGGGCGGCGCGCCGTTCGCGGTGGGTTCTCCTCCAGTGGGAGCCCGCGACGCCCCTGCGAGGAGGCGCGGATGAGGCGCCGTTGGCAAGACCTGAGGAGGCGGCTGCTGGCAGTCGCCCTGCCGGTGTTCTCGTCGCCGGCCGGGCCGCGCGCCTTTGCCGGGTTGGGGCTGTTGCTGGGCCTGCTGCTCACCGTCAACACCCTGAACGTCGTCAACAGCTACGCCGGCCGCGACCTGATGACCGCCGTGGCCGAGGGGCGGCTCGGCCGGTTCTACCAGCTGGCCGCGGGGCTGGTCTGCGTGTTCGCCGCCTCGACGCTGGTCGAGGTGTCCACGCGCTACACCGAGCAGCGGCTGGCGCTGGCCTGGCGGAACTGGCTGACCCGGCGGCTGATCGACCGCTACCTGGCCGGCCGGGCGTACCAGCGGCTGGCGTTCGACGAGGAGGTCGATAACCCCGACCAGCGGATCACCGAGGACGCCAAGGCGTTCGCCGAGACGACGCTGTCGTTTCTGATCCTGCTGGTCAACGCCGTGCTCACCGTGGTGGCGTTCGCCGGCGTGCTGTGGTCGATCACCCCCTGGCTGTTGGCCGCCGTGGTCGGCTACGCGGCGACCGGGTCGCTGGGGGCCCTGCTCCTGGGCCGGAGCCTGGTCGGGCTGAACAACCAGCAGCAGCGGCGGGAGGCCGACCTGCGGTTCGAGCTGGCCCGGCTGCGCGAGCACGCCGCCGAGGTCGCCCGCAGCGGCGGCGAGCCGGACCGTAAGGCGCGGCTGGTCGAGCGGCTGGCGGCGTTGGTGGAGAACTTCCGCCGGGTGATCGCCGTCAACCGCAACCTGGGGTTCTTCATCGGCGTCTACAACTACCTGCCGCAGATCATCCCGGCGGCGATCGTCGCGCCGTTGTACATCCGGGGCGAGGTCGAGTTCGGGGCGGTGACGCAGGCGGCGATGGCGTTCACGCAGGCGCTGGGGGCGTTCTCGCTGATCGTGTCCCAGTTCCAGCTGCTCTCGACCTACGGGGCGGTGGCGCACCGGCTGGGGGCGTTGTGGGAGGCCACCGAGCCGGAGGAGGCCCGGCCGCCCGGCCGGGGGTAGGCCGCCTCAGATGCTGAGAAGGGCGGCCAGGTCGATCGGCGAAACCGGCTTGAGCAGGAAGATGTCGAAGTCGCCCTCGGGGGCCCGCCTCCGGTCCCCGGAGGCGAACCCGGTCATCGCCACCAGCAGGGCCTGCTCCAGGCCCGGCGTCGTCCGCAGGCCGCGCGCCACCTCGTGGCCATCGACCTCGGGCATGTGGATGTCGATCAGGGCCACCTCGGGGTGGAACTCGCGGGCCAGCCGCAGCGCCTCCGCCCCGGAGGTGACGGCGCAGACCTCGTGGCCCATCCGGCCCAGCAGCAGCGAGAACGAGGCGACGGTGTCGGGATGGTCGTCCACGACCAGGACTCGGGCCATGGCTCGGCAGCCTCACGCACGACGGGTGGCGGCGCGGGCGACCGTGCCGCGCCGGCGTTGAGTAGGGGGTTCGCCCCGGGTCCGTGTCGGGACCGACTTCCGGGATCGGGAGCGCACGTGCTCATCGGGTAGAGGGAGACCGTCCGACGTGAACCGGCCGGGGTCCGTCGCTGGTGGGGCTTCGCTGCCGACACCCATGGCCGGCGGTTGATGCACTTACCCTAACGACCGGCGCCGGCCTGTCAAGGCGAGGACGGGCCGGGCCGCGACCTGAGCTTGCCGGCCGCGGCCGGGCGGGGATATAGTCGGCGGGGCGATCTCGGAAGGAGGCCAGGATGCGCGTCGTCAAGTGGGTTGCGGGCGTGGTGGCCGTGCTGCTGGTCTGCGGCGGCGGCGTGGCCTGGTGGCAGCGGGAACCCCTCCGGGTCTGGTGGGCGGTGCGCGGCCTGAAGCAGGCCGGCGAGGGCGGGTACGAGGCGTGGGTGAAGCGCATCGTCGATCTCGGCGAGCCGACCATCGGGCCGCTGGTGACCTGCCTCGCCGAGGATGCCGAAGGGGCCGAGTCCGTCGCCGTCGTCGCCCTGGACGCCCTGGCCCGCGCCGGCCACGCCGAGGGGGTGGTTGACCAGCTGGTGAAGCCGTTCCCCCGGTTACAGGGCAAGAACGGCCGTGCCCTGCTGAGCGGGATGGCGAAGTGGGACGACGAATCCCGGTCGCATTGCGCCCGGTTGCTCGCCGAGGTGGAATGGGAGCCTGAGTCACCTGCCGTGGAGCCCGCGCTCGACCTGGCGATGATGATGCCGAGCGACAGGGTGCGGGAGCTGACGCGGGTGGGCCTGCGCTCCTCGTCCGCCGCGGTGCGCCTGAAGGCGGTGCGACTGTGCCTGCAGCCCGGCGTCGAGATGCTCGACCAGGTCGTCGCCCTGCTGCGCGACCCCAGCGCGGAGGTGCGGCGGGCCGCCACCCTCGCCGTCGGGCCGGCCGACCAGGTGGTGCGGGAGGACGTGCTGCTGGCGGGGCTGCACGACTCCGACGAGGAGGTGCGCAAGCTGACCGAGGCGGCACTGCGCGGCCGGGGGCTGCGGCCGGAGCACCTGGAGCTGGGCCGGTTGCTGACCCACCCGACGCCGACAACGCGACTGCAAGTGCTCGACCGCATCCGCGACATGCTCGAAGGCGGACAGGGCGACCTCGACCCCGGCGCCTGGTTGCGGCGGCTGAGCCACGACCAGTCGCCGGCGGTGCGGGCCGCCGCGCTGCGGATGATGAGCCAGCAGGGGGTGATCGACCTGAGCGACCGCGTCGATCAGATGGCCCGCAACGACCCCAGTCCGACGGTCACGCAGCTGGCGCGGTACTACCAGGGGCTCAAGCGCTAACGGACCTACGCCGCGGTGCGGTTGGAGATGCCCATCCGCCGCGCCTCGGTCACCGCCTCGCGGATGCGGGCAAACGGTTCGGCCAGGTCGAGGTTGATCTGCTTCAACAGTTCCTCGACCGCCGCCTGGTCGCCGGGGTGTTGCGGGTGGCAGACCAGGCCGCCCCGGCCGTTGGGCAGCGGGATCGTCGCCCCGCCCTCGTCGGGCGGGGCCAGCCAGACCACCGGGCAGTCGAGCTTCAGCCGGAGGTCCAGGGCGTGCTCGCACGACGTCACGACGAGCTGCACCGCCACCCCGGCCTTCTCCACCAGCGTCTTGCCGATCAGGTCGCCGCAGATGTACGGCACCAGGGTGCCGGCGTAGAGGATCTGTTGGACCTTGTTCGGCTGAACGGCGCTGGACAGGCGAAATTCCAGCGGCCGGCCCCAGACGTTCGTCACCAGGTATCCGCCCAGGTATCCCCCCCCCTCCTGCACAACCGACAAGAACCCGAGATTCAGCGGGGTCGAAGCCACGGTTTCTCCTCCTTGGCAGTGTCGCCCTCCAACCATCGACCGCCGCCGGACGACGACTTGAACGTCCCGCGGGGTGGATGACCCTTGGCTCCGGATGCGGTGGTCGCTACATTACTGACATATCCTGATAAGCTTAGTAATCTTGCCTCGTCGGCCGGCGGGGCGGGAAGGATGAAGCCATGGCCGAGAACGAGGCGAAGCGGTCGGCGGTGGAGGCGGTGAAGGAGAACAGCCGGGCGCTGCGCGGCACGATTGCACAGGAGCTGGCCGGCGGCTCGGAGAAGCTCGGTGACGCCGACAAGAACCTGCTCAAGTTCCACGGCTCGTACCAGCAGGAGGACCGCGACGCCCGGAAGGCCCGGCGGGCGGACGGGTTGGGGAAGTTCCACATCTTCATGGTGCGGTGCAAGATCCCCGGCGGCCGGCTGACGGCGGACCAGTACCTCGGCGTCGATGAGCTGGCCGGCAAGCACGCCAACGGCACGCTGCGCTTCACGACGCGGCAGGGCATCCAGCTGCACGGCGTACTGAAGCAGAACCTGAAGGCGACTATCGCCGGCATCAACGCGACGCTGTTGACGACGCTGGGCGCCTGCGGCGACGTGAACCGGAACGTGATGGCCTGCCCCGCCCCGGTGCCCGGCGTGCGCGACCAGTTGCAGGCCGACGCCGCCCGGATCGCCGCCCACCTGGCGCCGCGCACCCGGGCGTACCACGAGATCTGGCTGGACGGCCAGCCCGTTTCCGAAAGGATGAAGGATGAAGGCGGAAGGATGAATCAAGACGGTACTCCGGTTCATCCTTCATCCTTCATCCTTCATCCTTCCGAAGACGAGGAGCCGATCTACGGCAAGGTCTACCTGCCGCGCAAGTTCAAAATCGGCTTCGGCCTTCCCGACGACAACTGCGTCGATGTCTACGCCCAGGACCTCGGCCTGCTGGCCCACGTCGAGCGTGACCGGGTCGTCGGCTACGACCTGCTCGTCGGCGGCGGCATGGGCATGACGCACGGCAACGCCAGGACGTTTCCCTACCTGGCGAAGCCGATCTGTCATGTCGGCGTGGACGAGGTGGTGTCGGCGGCGGAGGCGGTAGTGAAGCTGTTCCGGGACCACGGCAACCGCGCCGACCGCAAGCGTGCTCGCATCAAGTACGTCGTGCATGACTGGGGCGTCGAGCGGTTCCGCCAGGTGCTGAAGGAGTACCTCGGCGGCCGGCTGACGTTGCCGCGCGAGACGCCGGTCACCGGCGTCGATCTGCACCTGGGGGCGCACCCGCGGGGCGACGGCAAGTGGTGGTACGGCGTCAGCGTCGAGAACGGGCGGGTCAAGGACGAGGGACGCCTGCGGCTGCGGAGCGGGCTGCGGGCGATCGTCGAGCGCCTCCGGCCGGAGCTGCGCATCACGGCGAACCAGGACCTTCTCCTCTGTGGGCTGTCCACCGCCGACGTTCAGGCCGTCGAGGCGATGCTGGAGGAGTACGGCGTCAAGCGGCCGGACCGGGTTTCGCCGACGCGGCGGCACAGCCTGTCGTGCCCGGCGATCCCGACGTGCGGCCTGGCGATTTCCGAGGCGGAGCGGGCGCTGCCCGGCATCATCGACGAACTGGAGAAGGCCCTGGCCGGGCTGGGGATGGCCAACGAGGCAGTGAGCGTCCGCATGACCGGCTGCCCCAACGGCTGCGCCCGGCCGTACCAGAGCGACGTCGGCATCGTCGGCCGGTCGGGCGACAAGTACGTCGTCTACGTCGGCGGGCGGGTGCAGGGCGACCGGCTGAACTACGAGCTGCGCGACCTGACGCCGCGCGGCGAGATCGTGGCCACGCTGCTGCCGCTTTTGCGCCGCTGGCGCGAGGAGCGGCACGACGGCGAGGGCTTCGGCGACTTCTGCGCGCGGATCGGCCCCGACGCCGCGAAGGCGCTGGTGCCGTCGGCCGAACAAGGCGGCCGGCCCGTCGCCGAGGTTAGCGTTCCGGCCGTTTGACAAGCCTCATCGACTCGGTCAGCGAGACGGCCTGACCCGGCGGGACGCTCACCGGCTTCGGCGCCGCCGTTTCCTTCCGCTTGGTATCGGCGCCGGCCTCCTTGCGGATCTGATCGCGGTTCAGCTCGGCGGGCAACGGGGCGAGCGTCATCGGCGAAAGGTTGGGCTGGCCGTTCGCCCGGGAGGTGGGCGGATCGGAGAAGCAAGCCCCGGCTCCCGGCTTGCCCAGGCCGTAGTGCAACAACAGTCGGGTGGCGCGGAGGTCGCCGTCTTTGGCCAGCTCGACGAGCTTTTTGGCGACGGCGCGCACGTCGTCGTCGGTCAGGGCCTCGACGAGGACCTGACGCAGGTGGGCCTGCTTACGGTCGAGGATGTTCGCTGGGCCGGTGACAGACATGGGAACCTCATCGGGGAGAAGGCGCTGAGGCTGGTGCCGCGCCATCCCGCATTGTCCCACAGGGCTGCGGAAGTGCGCATAGCACTATAGCGATCTCTGGATGACGCTCGGTGCCGGCGGCAGAGAAGTGGGACGCCTCTACACCAGTCCCGCCTGTTCCCTGCGGCTGTCTTCGTGGTAGGATGGGCCAGGCAGGTCATCCCGGATGGGGACTTTCACGATGACGCCGACCCTGCAATCCCTCGGTATCGACCGGATGAGCGTTGAGGATCGCATTGCCCTGGCCACGGCGATCTGGGAAAGCATCGCCTCCGAACCGCACCCGCCTCTGCTCACCGAGGCGCAGAGGCAGGAACTGGAGCGCCGGCTGGCCGACCACGCCGCCAACCCCGAAGACGTCGTGCCCTGGGAACAGGTCAAGGCTGAGGCCCTCGCCCGGTTCCGGCGATGAGCCTTCCGGTCGTCTTCCGCCGGGCGGCGCGGGCCGAGTTCGACGACGCGGCGGACTGGTATGAGCATCGCCGGGCCGGACTCGGGGCGGCGTTCACGACGGCGGTCCAGCGGGTGCTGGATCAGATCTCTATCCAGCCGGACTTCTACCCGCAGGTCTTTCAGGACGTGCGGGAGGCGCTGGTATCAGGCTACCCCTACTGCGTCTATTACCGCGAGGAGCCGGATCAGGTGGTGGTACTCTCGGTCTTCCACACCGCGCGAGATCCCTCCGTCTGGCAGGGACGTGCCTAACGGGGCTACTGGTCCTCCGGGCGCGGTAACGCAAGAGCGGGTGGACGAAGTCACAGTCCTGCTCGCGGAATGACACCCGGTTCGCCCGGAGATTACTTCATGTACACCGTGTCTCGCCGTTTGGTCGGCGGTGCGCTGCTGGTGCTGGTGTGCTGGTCGGCTGCTCACGCCCAGAAAGAGGCGGCCGACTTCAAGGCGCCCAAGGACATCGCCTTCCGCAAGGCGACCGTCGTCAGTGAGGGCACGCGGCTGGCGGCGGAGCTGTTCTCGCTCAAGGAGAACGACGGCAAGGCGCTGCCGACGATCATCCTGTGCCACGGCTGGGGCGGCGTCGCGGCGATGCTGCGGCCCGACGCCGTCGCCTTCGCCCGGGCCGGCTACTTCGTGGTCGTCTTCGACTACCGGGGCTGGGGCGCCAGCGACGGCAAGGTGGTGCTCACCAGGCCGGCGGCCAGGGGCAAGCCGGGCGAGCCGTTCACGGCCGAGGTGAAGGAGGTCCGCGAGGTCGTCGATCCGCTCGACCAGACGACCGACCTGCTCAACGTGATCCACTGGGTCCACGGCGAGAAGCAGTGCGACGCCAGGCGCATCGGCCTGTGGGGCAGCAGCTACTCCGGCGGGCACGTCGTCTACGCCGCGGCGCGCGACCCGCGCGTCAAGGCGACCGTCAGCCAGGTGCCGGCACTGGACAGCCGCTGGGTGCTGCTCGGGCCGGGCCGGCGGCAGACGATGCAGGAGGCGACGAAGCGAACTCGCGGCGAGATCGGCTACCCCGAGCCGGGCGCCAAGATGGGCTCGCTGCGCGGCGCCCCGGTCCGCGAGCGGTTGATGCACTACGCGCCGGTCGAGGACGTGGAGAAGGCGTCGGGCTGCGCGATGCTGTTCCTGCTGGCGGAGAAGGAAGAGCTGTTCGACAACAAGGACCACGGCGTCAAGGCCCACGACCGGGCCAGGGGGCCGAAGAAGCTCGTCGTCGTGCCGAACATCACGCACTACGGCGTCTACGCGGAGGCGCGGGAACGGGCGCAGAAGGAGGCGATCGACTGGTTCAACGCGCACCTCAAGGGCGAGGCGAAGCCGAAGGGCGAGCATGACTAGCACGGGGACGGTTAGGATCATGCCGGCCGGCTCGGGGAACTGATGCTGTGTCCGGCCAGGGTAATGTTGCGGTGCCAGCCAGGGGGGCTTTCTATCCCAGGCCCGACCGTGAGGGAGGGCGTGGCGCCACCAACGGCGAAGCGGCGCCCTCCCTCACGGTCGGGCCTGCGACCGGATCATCCGCCACGCTGGCCCCAGTAATTCAGCATGGAGTATTGAAAGCCATGTTGCTCATGAAGGTGAAGGCGGCGCTGGTGCTAGCGGTGGTCGGCCTGGCCATCTCCGGGGGCTTACTCACCCACCGTCTGCTGGCCGCACAACTGTCGCCCGAAGCCAGCACTGCCGATGCCGCACCCCGCGAGAAGGCCCGGGTGGGGGAGGGCAAAGGCGTCAATGGGGAGGCCGGCCCGGCCGAGCCGGTGAAGCCAGCTGCGTTGAAGGTGCTTGACAGGTTAGCCGGCAAATGGCGCTACGAGTGGGAATCCAACCCGACTGAAGGGGAACCCAAGGGAAGCAAGGGCACCGGAACGAGCACCAATGAATGGACCCTGGACGGATGGTTTCAACAGCACAAGGGGAAAGGTGTTAACCCCCCCCACGAAATCCTCGAGGTCTGGACCTACGATGCCCACACGAAGACGTACCGTGCCTGGGGGTTTATGGCCCCCGGCGCAAATCACTACGAAGCGGCCGGCACCTGGGATGAAAGGACCAACACGCTTACCTACAAGGGTAAGGGCCCGGGAGACGTTACCACTGTGTCAACGATGCGTTTTATCGACAAGGACAATCGGGTAGGAACCCGTGTGGCGAAGAACGCCGCGGGCAAATTAGTCCAGGACACACGCTTCAAGCTGACCCGGCAGAAGTAGTCGGGCCATCTTCAGATGTCGGAGTCTATGTGACATGAACCTCCACGTCGGCACCAGCGGCTATTCCTACAAGGAGTGGAAGGGCTCCTTCTACCCCAACGACCTGCCCGTCAAGCAGATGCTCCGCTACTACGGCAAGCGCTTCGGGGCGGTCGAGATCAACAACACGTTCTACCGCATGCCGACGGCGGCGGCCCTGGAGGCGTGGGCCGGCGACGTCCCCGCCGACTTCCGCTTCGTGCTCAAGGCGCCGCAACGGATCACGCACATCCAGCGGCTCAGGGAGACGGACGAACTGTTGACGAACCTGTTCGAGGTCGCCGCCGCGCTGAAGGATCGCCTCGGGCCGCTACTGTTTCAGCTGCCGCCGAACTTCAAGAAGGACGTGCCGCGGCTGCGCGAGTTCCTCGCTCTATTGCCGGCGGAGCGCCGGGTAGCGTTTGAGTTCCGCCACGCCTCGTGGTTTGACGACGAGGTCTTCGGGCTGTTGCGCGACCGCCAGATGGCGCTGTGCCTCGCGGAGGCCGACGACGACCTGGAAGTCCCCTTCGTGGCGACCGCGGACTGGGGCTATCTGCGGTTGCGGCGGGCCGAGTACGGGGACGCCGAGCTGAAGCAATGGCTGAAGCGGGTCCGGAAGCAACCGTGGCGAGACGCCTTCGTGTTCTTCAAGCACGAGGACGAGGGCAAGGGGCCGCGGTTTGCGACGCGGTTGCTGGAGCTGTCGGCGGCCCCGCCCCGGAAGGCCGGGTAGGTCGGCCCGGCCCCCTGGGCGTTGAGTGGTACGGCGCCCTGAAGTTCTGGCGCGAGCTGGTACTCAAGCGGGGGACGCGAGCGTGTCGCCTCCGGCCTTTGAACTCGTCGGCTTCTTGTAGAATGCCTGTTACCAGTAACCGTCGGCCCGAGTTCCCGAGCAGGGGTTCAGGATCGAGATGAAGGTGCTTGTCATCGGCAAGGGCGGCCGTGAACACGCCCTGGTGTGGAAGCTGTCCCAGTCGCCTCGCGTCGAGCGCGTCTACTGCGCGCCGGGCAACGCCGGCACGCACCAGGACGGCGTCAACGTCGCGATCGACGTCAACGACTTCGACCGGCTGGTGTCGTTCGTGCGGAAGGAGGGGATCGGCCTGACCGTCGTCGGGCCGGAAGACCCGCTGGCGAAGGGCATCGTCGATCACTTCCAGAAGCACGGCCTGCGCATCTACGGCCCGTCGCGGGAGGCGGCGAGGCTCGAAGCGAGCAAGGTGTTCGCCAAGTCGGTGATGCGGTCGGCCGACGTGCCGACGGCGGAGTTCTCGACCTACGACCACCCCGAGCCGGCCCGCGCCTACGTCCGCTCGCGCGAGTACGTCCTGCTGCCCGACGGCAAGCGCGTCGAGTACCCGTTCGCCGGCTTCCAGGCCGTCGAGGCGGACGGCGCCCGCTTCCTCACCGACGGCCGGTTCCGCGTCAAGCTCAGCCCGCCGGAGCCGATGGTCATCAAGGCCGACGGGCTCGCCGCGGGCAAGGGGGTCTTCGTCTGCACCACGACGGAGGAGGCGCTGGCCGCCATCGATCGGGTCATGGTGCGCGAGGAGTTCGGCCGGGCCGCCGGCCGGCACATCGTCATCGAGAAGAGGCTCGAAGGCGAGGAGGTCAGCCTGCTGGCGCTGGTGGCCGGCCGCACCATCGCCCCCTTGCCGCCGACGCGCGACCACAAGCGCGCCTTCGACGGCGACCAGGGGCCGAACACCGGCGGCATGGGGGCGTACTGCCCGGCGCCGGTCGGGGGCCCGGAGCTTCTGGAGGTGGCCGACCGCGACGTGTTCGTGCCGACGGTCCACGCGATGCGGCAGCGCGGCACGCCGTTTTTGGGCGTGCTCTATGCCGGGCTGATGGTCACCCCGCAGGGGCCGCGCGTGCTGGAGTTCAACTGCCGCTTCGGCGACCCCGAGGCCCAGCCGCTCTTGATGCGGCTGAAAACGGACATTCTGGATCTGCTGGAGGCGTCACTCGACGATCGGCTCGACACGTTTCTGACCAGCGGGCTGGAGTGGGACCCGCGGCCGGCGGTGTGCGTGGTGATGGCGTCGGGCGGCTACCCGGGGAGCTTCGACAAGGGCCACGTCATCACCGGCCTGGCGAAGGCGGCGCAGATGAAGGACGTGAAGGTGTTCCACGCCGGCACGAAGATCGAGGGCGACCACGTCGTCACCGACGGCGGCCGGGTGCTGGGCGTGACGGCGCTGGGCGACACGCTGGAGGACGCCCGGTGGAAGGCGTACGAGGCGTGCGGCGTGATCGGCTGGCGCGACGCCTTCTACCGCAAGGACATCGCGGCTGGGCTGGCTCCGGAAGGGGGGGGTGGGTAAACTCCGCGTGGGAAACCCCGGGGGAGCCAGCGATGTCCACCGTGCCGCGGATGATCCTGGAGGCCACGTTCGAGGCGGAGGCGCAGGCGTACCTGCGGGGCCTCCCCCTGGAGCACTTCATGGAGAGCACCGCCCAGAGCACCCAGCGCAAGATCACCCTCGCCAGCCTGGAGCTGGTGCAGGCCCAGCGGCCCGAGTTCCAGGTGTTCAACGAGCTGCTGGTGCAGTACCGCCTCGGCCGCGACCGGACGATCCACAAGGTCGTGCCGGACAACATGGTCGTCGTCTGCCCCGAGAAGGTGCGGGCGACGACGAGCTTCAACCTGCCGCTGGAGCCGTGCCCCCCGTGGTGGACGCTGGAGTACGTCTCGAACAAGAACAAGCGCAAGGACTACGAGAACAACATGGTCAAGTACGAGCGCGAGCTGAAGGTGCCGTACTACCTGCTGTTCACGCCCGACGCGCTGGAGGTGACGCTGTACCGGCACGGCGGGCGGAAGTACCACTCGGTCAAGCCGAACGCGCACGGCCGTTACGAGCTGGCGGAGCAGGGGCTGGAAGTGGCCATGCTCGGCGACTGGGTGAGGTTCTGGCACAACGGCGAGCTGCTGCCGCTGCCCGCCGACCTGGAGCGCGACTTGAGGCTGACGCGGGCCCGGTTGCGAGAGACGACGGAGCGGCTGGACCGGACAACCCAGCAGCTGGACCAGACGTCTCAACGGCTGGAGCAGACCTCCCAGCGCCTGGCGGAGGAGGCGAAGCTGCGGCAGGAGATGGGGAAGCGCCTGGCCGACATGGAGCGCCAGCTGGACCAGGCGCGGCGAGACAAGCCTCACGGGCGCGCCCAGCCGGAGCGGTAGCCGTGGTAGCCCGTGTACGGGTTGTACGCGCCGGTCGCGGCTTACTCCTCCTTGAGCCACGCCCACGCGGCGTCGATCTGGGAGGCGTCGAAGTACCTCAGTTTGGCCATGGTGAACGGCTTGCACACCTTGGCCATCCACTCCTCCCACTTCTTCTCGCCGACCAGGGCGATGCGCTCGATCGTCGTGCAGTGGGTGGTGGAAAACTTGATGTCGTCCCAAAGCGCGTGCAGGTCCCAGCCGTGGAAGTCGTGGAACTGGGCCAGCATGCGGACCTTGCCCTCCTTGGCGATGGCGGCATCGACGAGGGGCACGAACTTCTTGTAGTCCTCGTCGTGGAGCTTGCCGGACATGCGGAAGCCAAGCACCTTGTCGGATGGGGAAGGAAGTTGCTCGATCATGGTAGGCCCTCCTCGGGGCGACAGGGATGCAAACAGCGGCGGTGCGGCGGTAGCCGGGAGGTCGGTTCTCGTGGGCCATTCGTTCGGGTGAGTATTGCTCGGGAACCGGAGGCGTTATAGCGGTGGACGGACGGGGCGGCCGCCGTTTCCCTCGGGGGGCCGCGGCGGGTACGGCTTCCCCCAGAGAGAGAGGGCACACCAAACGGCCAGCGCGGCGTGCAGCGCCGCGGCCGGCCAGAGCGCGACGCCGGCCAGGCCCAGCACCAACCCCGCATAGCCGAGCAGCGCCGCGGCGGTCCCGTCATAGATCAGCAGACCGGTCAACAGCCCAGCTTGCGACGAGCAAGGCTCGTCGGCTCGCGCCAGCCAGCTGGCGACGCCGAGGGCCAGCAAGGCCGCGCCGGTCACGCGGCCGATGAAAAGCGCTTCTGGCGCGACGGCGCTCATGCCGAGGAGCAGCGCGACTGGAACGGAAGGCAGCACAAGCAGTGCAACACCGGTTCCCACCTCGCCGAGGGCCGTCACCGTCAACAGGTACGCGCGGTGCATCGGGAGAACCCCTGGGCTGGTCGGTGAGGCCCGGCGGCCACGGCAGTTCACCGCGCTCGCGCTTAATCCCGCTCGCCAACCTTCTTCTTGAGGGCCTCCTTGTCCGTGGGGAAAAGCTGCACCGGCCCGAGCTTGACGGTCAGCTTGTTGAGCTTGCCGGTGAAGCGGAACGGCACCTGGTAGTCCCGGTCGTCCACCGGGGTGCCGGTGTCGCTGCCGACGTCGAACGTCTCGTCCCACTGGAAGATGGCCGCGGTGGTGTACGGGACCTTACGGCTCGCCACCTCCTTGCCATCCACCTTCAGCACGCCGGTCCCGCCCTTGCCGAAGCCCGGCCCGTCGTAGGTGAAGTCGAACGTGACAGTGTGCTTGCCGGGCGCCAGCGCCTCCTTGCCCTCCCAGCGGAAGCGGGCGAAATCGGCGAGGTTGTGGACGAACACCGGCCGCCCCTTCAGCAGGTACAGGCCGTAGCCGCCGAACCGGCCGCCGTTGGTGTTCAGCATCCCCTCGGCGCCTTCCTTCGGGACCTCCACCTCGGCCGTGATGATGTAACTCCGATCCAGGATGCTCGGGGCGTCGCCGTGCGGGATGCCGGACACCGGTCGGGAGTAGGTGAAGACCGACCTTCCTGCGGTGAGGCTCGGCCGAGGGCTTAGCAGGCGCGAGGACAGCGAGTTGTCCAGTGGGAAGACCTGGTGTTTGGCGGCCTCGACGAGGAACAGCTCCTGCAGCTCGCGCAGCTTGGCCGGGTGGCTCCTGGCCAGGTCGTTGGCCTGCGTCCAGTCCTTCGTCAGGTCGTACAGCTCCCACTTGTAGCCGTTGGCCACGTCAGGGGGGGACGTGCCGGCCAGGTCCCACGGGGCGGTGATCGGCGTCGTGCAGGCCATCCAGCCGTCGTGGTAGATTGCCCGGTTGCCGAGCATCTCGAAATACTGCGTCTTGCGCTTCGAGGGCGCGGCGGCGTTCGGCCTGTCCCAGGTGTAGGCCATGCTCACCCCCTCGATCGGCTTCTGCGCGATCCCCTCGACCATGACCGGGGCCGGAATCCTCGTGGCCTGCAGGATCGTCGGCACGATGTCGATGACGTGGTGGAACTGGTGGCGGATGCCGCCGGCGTCCTTGATGCGCGCCGGCCAGGCCATGCACACGCCCTGCTTCGTCCCGCCGAAGTGCGACGCCACCTGCTTGGTCCACTTGAACGGCGTGTCGAACGCCCAGGTCCAGCCGACGGCCATGTGGTTGTAGGTCCGGTCCGAGCCCCACACGTCGTAGAACTCCTTGAGCTGCCGCTCGACGGGGAACTCGATGCCGTTGAACTGGGCCACCTCGTTGGGCGTGCCGATCGGCGAGCCCTCGGCGCTGGCGCCGTTGTCGCCGGAGATGTAGATGATCAGCGTGTTGTCGAGCTTGCCGATGTCCTCGACCGCCTGGATCACCCGGCCGATCTCGTGGTCGGTGTAGGCCAGGTAGGCGGCGTAGACGTCGGCCTGGCGGACGAACATCTTCTTCTCGTCAGCGCTGAGGGCGTCCCACTCCTTGAGAAGGTCCTTGGGCCAGGGCGTCAGTTTGGCGTCGTTGGGGATGACACCGAGCTTCTTCTGGTTGGCGAAGATCTGCTCGCGCAGGTTGTTCCAGCCCTGGTCGAACAGCTTCATGGCGCTGATCTTCTTGATCCACTCCGGGGTGGGGTGGTGCGGCGCGTGCGTCCCACCCGGCACGTAGTAGCAGAAGAACGGCTTGTCCGGGGCGATCTCGTTGAGCTGGTGCAGCCAGCCGACCGCCTCGTCGGCCATCGCCGTGGTCAGGTTCCAGCCGGGCTTGCCGACGTAGGGGTAGATGGGGCTGGTGTTGCGGAACAGGTTGGGCTGCCACTGGCTGGTGTCGCCGCCGACGAAGCCGTAGAAGTACTCGAACCCCATGCCGATCGGCCACTGGTCGAACGGCCCGGCCTGGCTGGCGGTGAAGTCGGGCGTGTTGTGGTTCTTGCCGAACCAGGAGGTGCCGAAGCCGTTGTCACGCAGGATCGTGCCGATGGTTGCCGAGTTCTTTTCGATGACGCTGTTGTAGCCGGGGTAGCCCGTGGACATCTCCGTGACCACGCCGTAGCCGACCGAGTGGTGGTTGCGGCCGGTGATCAGCGCGCCCGGGTCGGCGAGCACAGGGCGGTGGAGTGGAAGTTGGTGTAGCGCAGGCCCATCTTCGCGATGCGGTCGAGGTTGGGCGTGGGGATGACCCCGCCGAACGTGCTGGGCGCGCCGAAGCCGCAGTCGTCGGTCATGATGAGCAGGACGTTGGGCGCCCCCTTGGGCGGGACGACGCGCGGCGGCCAGTACGGCTTCGACTGGTAGGCGTTGAGGTTGATCTCGCCGCCGAACTTCGGCGGGGGCGGCGGCAGGTACCTGCCGTCTATGGTCGTTGTCGCGGCGGGCGACCCAGCGCGGCGGCCGGTCCGCCGACCTGGCGAGCCACGACGACCGCCCCGGCCAGCAGGGCCAGGGCGAGGGTCAGGGCGGCGTGGCGGGCCGGCCACACCTTCGGGGTAACGCTGCGGGGGCTCACGGGGGCTCTCCTTGTCCGGCCGCCAGGCGCGTAAGGCCGTGCGCCGTCCGCCGGTAGCCGAGACGCTTCGACAGGGGCCTCAACCGATTTGAGGGAGCGAGGTGGAGGAGGTGTTGTATGGACGCCCCGGAGAACGCACAGGAGGCGCGCGGCGGGGCGGGGTGGTTCCAGCGCCCGCCCCGCCCCGCCGGATGCCGACTCCCAATCGCCTACCGAGTGACGGGTGCACCGGCCCGTCGGGGGCCGCCGGCGACGATCCGCCGTGGCGGGCCGTATGTTGAACAGCGTCGCCGGGTCCGGGATCGGGTTCTGGTTGTACAGGTAGCCCAGCCGTACCGTGGCCCGCTCCGAGCTGGTATCGCAAGGGCCTAGCGGCCCAGCCCGGGTAGCGACGGTTCACGGGCGCGCCCAGCCGGAGCGGTAGCCGTAGTAGCCCGTGTACGGGTTGTACGCGCCGGTCGTGTGGCGGTAGGTGTTCGTCATCGGGTTGTAGTACGACCGCGAGGTGACGTCCCGGCCGGTGTACGGGTTGTACACCGTGCGCCCACGGTAGTAGCCGCCGGTCATCGGGTTGTACCCCATGCCCCCGCGCGCGAAGCCGCCCGTGTAGGTGTTGCCGTAGTACCGGCCGCGGTACCAGGCCGGCGCCGAGGCCATCCCCGCCAGCAGGACGGCCAGGGCGAACAGCGTGTTGCAGCGTTTCATCGTCGCCCCCTCGTCACCGGTCGGCCTTGATGGTGGACGGCTTGATCACGGGCTTGCCCACCTGCGTCAGGTCGATCGTGCCGCGCAGCTTCAGCTCGGTGCCGATCTCCTTGTCCTTGTCGATGGTGTAGAAGTACACCGTGTTCGTCTGGTTGTCGGTGACGATCAGGTTGTGCCCCTCGGTGTCCATGACCGAGTAGCGGGGGAAGCCCGCCGCGGCCTCCTTCTGGGCCAGCGCCGGCGGCGAGCGGAACAGCACGACCAGCACGATCGCCAGGACGGCGAGGGCCACGGCCCCGGGGATACGGTTCTTCCAATTCTCGCTCATGACGGTCTCCTTGGTGCGTGGCACCTGGGTCGGAAGCCCCAACGATCTCCGCGAACTCCAGGCTAGTTACTCGCGATCACGCCCACGAACAGGTCCCCGTCGGTGAACCACGGGTCGCCCCCGCCGTTCTTCCCCTTCAGGGTCTTGTGGAACCCTTCCTCAATGTAGGTCTCCGCCAGGTCGCCGGTCTTCTCGAGGTCGCGGAACAAGTAGTCGCGCTCGGCGTCGATGTCGGCCCCGGTGACGTGGGTGACCTGCCCGGTGGTGCGGCTGAGGCCGACGTGCTCGTCGAAGATGGCCGCCCCCACCCACACCGGCCGCCCGTCCGGGTCGAGCTTCTCGGACCGCCAGACGCGGACGTGGTGCCGCTTCCGCGGGTCGTTGCCGACGGGCTGCTCGAAGGCGAGGTCCTCCTTGCGGCCGAACAGGTACAGGTTGCTGACCGGGGCCGCGTCGTAGGGCCGCTTGAGCACGGTCGCCTCGGCGATTTCGAGGCAGCTGCGCAGCGTGAGCGGGTCGGCGGGGTACCACTTCGCCGCCACCATGATCTTCATCACCTCTGCCTTGGTGCCGATCAGCGCCACGTTGAGCGGGTCGCCGGGGATGCCGGTCCCCGTGTGGGTGACGCCGGGGATGTCCTCCAGCGACGGATGCCGCCGGCTATAGCGTTTCCACAGGCCGGGCAGGACGACGTAGGCCACGGCCAGGTACGCCACCAGCAAGGTGGCCACGACGACCGCCACCTGCTTCGGACGGCTCCAACCCCTGGGCGTCGTTGAGGTAGGTTTGCCGCTCGACGCCGAAGCCGGAGGACTTGGGTGCCCTTGCTGCCCCTTCGGCTCATTTGACATTCGCCACCTCGGCTCAGGGGAAGCGGCCCGGCGCAAGCCATGGCGGGCCAGGCCGCGAATTCAGGGCAAGCCGCCGACGATCGCTAGCGGACGTATCCGTAGCGGTAATCACCGCCGGCCGCCCCGTATGGCGTGGCCGCGTAGCGGTAGCCGCCGCCGGCCGCCCCGTAAGGAGTGGCCGCCCCGCCATACCCCGCGTGGTACGTCGCGCCGCCATACCCGTACGCGCCGGTATGCCCCACGTCGTAGGCCCCACGGGGGCCGTAGGCGGCGGTCGCGCCGGTGTGGTAGACGCCGTTGGGGCCGACGTGGGTGTACCCGACGTGGGCCGCCCCATAGGCGTCCACCTTGGAAGGCAACACGAACACGACCAGGGCGGCCGCCAACGCGGCCAGGAAGATCTGTTTCCGCATCGTCATCTCCTTACTCACTCGAGGTTATCGCTCCGCCTTGACGCGCTTCAGCTTCTGCAGTGGGCCGTCGGGAAGCGGTTTCCCGTCCACGGTCAACCTGGTCAGTTGCCAGGTGGCGTTGTCGGCGTCCACCCTGGTCAACACGTTGGTCCCCGCCACCTTCTTGCCGTCCGCCGTCCTGGCCGTGGTCTTGATGGACCACTTCGCGCCGTCCCTGGTCCAGGTCGCCTCGCCGAACCCGCCGCCGGAGTAGAAGGACCAGGACCGGACCTTCTTGTCGATGGCGTCCCAGGCAATCCACTGCGTCCCGCCGACGACCGGGACGCCGTTCTGGGTGGTGGCGAAGGTGGAGACGAGGAAGTTCTGGTTCTCGGCCCAGGCGTAGGTGGCCCTGGACCCCTGGCCCTTCTCGCCCTCGCCGACCCACTCGCCGATCAGCCAGTCCAGGCCGTCGAAATGTTCGGCGTTGGACGGGGGCAGGGCGACCGCGTCGCGGACGCTCTCGAAGTACCACTCGCCGTCCTTCTTCACCAGGACCGCCGCGAACCGGGCCGACGTGGCCGGCCCGCCGTCCGCCGGGGTGACCTCGGTGATCCCCTCCTCCAGGCCCACGTCGGTTCCCACCATCCGGGCCGAGGTGACGTGGATGGTGAGCTTGGCCCCTTTCCGCTCGGCAAACAGCTTGGCGTAGAGCTTCTCGATCGCCGCCCGCCCCGTGTAGTGGCGGCCGATCTGATCGACATAGTCCCCTTCCGGGGTCCAGAAGGCGGCCACCGCCTTCGCGTCGCCCTTATCGAACGCCGCGATGAATTCCTTGGCCCGCCTGCCCTGGCCGGGCTTTTCCTTCCCGGCGTCCTGCGGCGTTTCCCGCCGCGCGGGCAGCTTGCCGACCGCCAGGGCCTGGCCCAACACCAGGGCCGCGGCCAGGCCGCCGGCCAGGGCCAATCGTCGATGAGTCGTCATGAAGGGTCTCCTGCGGGTGGCACACGGGCACCTATTGGCCAAGTTTCAGAAGCGCGTCGCGGAGCGGGGTGGCGGAGACCTGGATCAGCCCCCGGAAGGGCTGGTCCATCTCCGCGATCAGGAGCAGGGCCCCCGCGACCGAAAGCGAGGCGATCAGGAACGCCAGCAATACGGTCATGTTCCGGGGCGCGAAGAGGCCGAAGCTTAAGAACAGCGCCGTCAGCCAGAACGCCAGCACGATCAAGAACGGCCGGGGGATCGAACTGTCCGACCGCTGGCCCAGCGACCAGCGGGTCCGCGTCAGATCGGTCACGGCCTGGTGGGCCTGGTTTTTCAGGGCCTTCCGGCTGTCGTCCGGCGCCGGGAGGTCACGAACCGAGGCGTACAGCGCCCCCCCCTGCGCGGTCAACTGGACGGCGTCCAGCCTTGAGGCGTCGTAGCCGGCCTCGGACCAGAGGTGATCGAGCAGCGTGACAACCGCGTCCCGCAGCGCCGCGCGGGCGGGGGCGCTGTCCGGGCCGAACTGCGCCAGAATGCGGTCGAGCACCACGACGTTGGTCGCCAGCTGTTGCACGCCGGTTCGGTGGGAGTCGAACACCCCCTTGGCCGACGCCACCAGCAGCCCGAGCACGAGGGCCGTCATCGTCGCCACCAGCCCCATCGCCATCTTGACCGAGTCCTTCGAGTCGTTGCCCAGGTGGGGCTCAGGCAGCAGGCCGCGGACGACCATGCCCAGGACGGTCCCGCCGAAGGTGCATCCCAGCACGACCCCAGCGATCGCTAAAGACTCCACAATCACCTCTCTCGGTGCCCCGGCGAGGCGGACGGTAACCCCGGCGGGCCGGGGCGACGTATGGCGGTTGCGGTCGGGGTCAATCTCGTTCCCCGACCTTCTTCTGGATCGCCTTGTTCTCCGCCGGCAGCAGCTGGCTCGGCCCGAGCTTAATGGTCAGCTTATTCAGCTTGCCGGTGAAGGGGAACGGGCAAAGGTAGTCGCGGTCGTCCACCGGGGGTGCCGTTCGGCGTCCCCTCGGCGCTGGAGCCGTTGTCGCCGCTGACATAGATGACGAAATAAAGGAAGCGCGATGGAGGAAGTGTTGTATGGACGTCCCGGAAAACGCCCAGGAGGCGCGCGGGGCGGGGCGGGGTGGTTCCAGCGCCCACCCCGCCCCGCCGGATGCCGACTTCCAATCGCCTAGCGAGTGACGGACGCACAGGCCCCGTCGGCGGCGGCCACCGGCGACGACCCGCCGTAGCGGACCGTCACGCCGAGGATGAACGAGTCGGCCGCCGCGTCGATCTGGGTGAAGATGCGGCGCTCCTCCAGGAGGTTGCCCTGGATGCTGTTGTTGAAGGCGTGGACGTAGGCCAGCGAGGCGTCGATCCAGTCGTTCATCCGCAACGTCAGGCCGGCGCAGATCGAGTGCTGCACGATCCCGGGCACCTGGATGTTGAACAGCGTCGCTGGGTCGGGGATCGGGTTCTGGTTGTACAGGTAGCCCAGCCGGACGGAAGCCCGCTCACCCAGCTGGTACTGGCCGGCGATGGCGACGGCGAACACGTCCTGCCAGCCCAGGCCGCCGTCGCGGACCTTGACGCCGAACAGGTCGGTGTCCTTGTAGTCGAAGTAGCGGACGTCGGCGGTCAACAGCAGGTTGTCGATGCCCCTGTAGGCGACGCCCCAGGAGAGGATCATCGGCAGGCTGAACTTGAAGCCGATCCGGAGCGGGTTGCCCACCTCGTCCTTGGCGTTGAAGCGGAACGGCTCGAACCACTGCGGGCTGGTGAACCCGAAGCCGACGGCGACCTCGTCGGTCGCCTCCCAGTAGACGCCGGCCCGGAAGCCGCCGCCCCAGAACGGCCGGGAGCTGGTGGCCGAGGGGAAGCTGAACAGGCCGTCGCCGTTGGCGTCGTTGCGGCCGCCGAAGATCGGCGGGTTGCTGGTCATGCCGACGTTGACCAGCGTCGGCCCGCCGCCGACGTAGAGCCGGTCCAGCACCGCGTAGGACAGACTCGGGGCGATCTCCAGGACGGAGAGCGTGGCCGCCTCCTGCCCCAGGACGGTGCGGCCGAGCGGGCCGGTCGGGGCCAGGATCGGGTTGGACGGGTCGGAGGGGAAGTTGACGCTTCCCCCCGCGAGCGCCTGCAAGCCCAGGCCGACCGTCCAGGGACTGCCATCGGGCTGGTAAACCATGGCAATGGACGGGATTGCCGACAGGCCACTGTCACTGCGAGTTCGGCCGGAGCCGTTCGGCAACGACGAGCCGAGGTAGATCTCGGGGTAGACCAGCTCGGAGCCGACGTCCACCTGCGAGCGGTGCAAGCCGGACATCGCCGCCGGGTTCCAGTACTGCGCGCCGATCGCGTCCAGGGGGGCCGCCGTGGACGCGCCCGCCATCGAGCGGTGGATCGGGCCGGCACCGGGCAGCACGATCCCCTGGGCCGGGAGCCGCGAGGGCAGGCCGCCCCCCGCCAGAAGCGCGCCGACCAGGAGGGCCGGGTAGACGAGAGAGCGGCTGCGCATTTCCCCACTCCTTTGTGAGCACACTGTCCCCGAGAGAGGTATCGGAGTGAGGGTGGTGTTGAGATGACGAATTCTGGCGGTTGGGGCGGTCCGGCGGGTTCTGCCGAGGGGGGCGGCTGGGGTTCCGAACCGGCTGCGCCGCGATGCCAGCGCCCCGGTGCGAGCACCTCAGCTGTAGAAGTGCTCGCACGGGAGGCCGCCGTCACATGCCGCTCTGCTGCCGCATCACGGCGTCGATCTTCTTCTTCACCGCGTCGAGGTTGAACGACGCCGGGTCCTGCATCGGCGGGTAGTCGATGGCCGTCCGGGCGAGCTTGGCCACCTGCTCCTGGACGAGCACGAACCGCCAGAACTCCCGGGCGAAGAAGTCGTTGCCGTACCCGAAGGCGCCGGTCGCCGGCGTCTCGCCGTTGACCATGGCGTACCGCTCGAACGGGTCCTGGCGGAGGTTGTACATCGTGGGCATGTCCCGCGTGACCTTTGCCCCCAGCCAGCCGTCCGGCTGGTTGAAGAAGTGGAACTTCATGTGGTCGAGGCGGACGGCCCCCAGCTGCGGGCCTTCAAAGTAGAACAGCTCGTGGCGGGCGGAAGGCCCCTTGCCCTGCAACAGGTCGAGCTGGTTGTAGCCGTCCAGGTGGTTTTTGTAGGCCCGGTCGCCGAGCGTCACCCCCTTGAGGAGCTTGGCGGTGATGTCCGGGTCGCCGGCCGCGGCCACCACCGTGGGGAACCAGTCGAGGCCGGAGAAGAGGCCGTTCTCAACCGTGCCCGGCTTGATGTGGCCGGGCCAACGGGCGAGGCACGGCACGCGGAAGCCGCCCTCGGTGGGCATCCCCTTCGTTCCCTTGAACGGCGTGTTGCCGCCGTCGGGCCAGGTGAAGACCTCGGCGCCGTTGTCGGTGGTGAAGACCAGGAGGGTGTTGTCCGCCTCGCCGATGTCGTCCAGGTGCTTCATGAGGGCGCCGACGGCGTCGTCCAGCTGCGCCATCCCGGCCTCGTAGAGGTTGTAGTTGCTGTCGAGGTTCATCCGCGCCCGATACTTGTCGGACAGGAAGGTCCAGACGTGCATGCGCGTCGTGTTGTGCCAGAGGAAGAACGGCTTGCCGTCCCCCTTGGCCTTGTCCATGAACGCCTTCGACCGCTCGACCAGCACCTCGTCGAACGTCTCCATGTTGTACTTGGCCTTCTCGGGCCGGACCTGCCAGTTCTGCCGGCCCGCCATGCTGGGGAACGGCGGGAGCGGCCCCTCGTCGAGGATCCGCTGCTTGCCGACCTTGCCCCAGCGCGGCATGACCGTCTCGTCGTCCTTGTCGGTGGCGAAGCAGTGGACCAGGTTGCGCGGCCCGTATTTCGCCAGGAAGGCGGGGTCCTTGGAGTAGGAGAACCAGTACGGGTCCGACATGGCGTCGAGGTGGTACAGGTAGCCGAAGAACTCGTCGAAGCCGTGCAGCGTCGGCAGGTACTTGTTCAGGTCGCCCAGGTGGTTCTTGCCGAACTGCCCGGTGGCGTAGCCCATCGACTTCAGCGCGGTGGCGATCGTACAGGCCTGGGCCGGGATGCCGACGTCGGCCCCGGCCTGGCCCACGGTGGTCAGGCCCGTGCGGAGGGGGATCTGGCCGGTGATGAAGTTCGCCCGGCCCGCCGTGCAGCTGGCCTCGGCGTAGTAGTCGGTGAACAGCACGCCCTGGGACGCCAGCCGGTCGAGGTTGGGGGTCTTGCCGGACATCATGCCGCGGTGGTAGGCGCCGACGTTGAACCAGCCGACGTCGTCGCCCATGATGACGACGATGTTCGGCCTCTTCCCGGCCTGCCGCGCCCGGACGACGGCGGGGTTCACCCTTGGGTCGGCCGCGGCCAGGGCCTGTGGCTTGGTGCCGCCCGGGGCGGCGGCGGCGATCTCGGAACCCGAGGTGGCCTGAGCCTTCGAGAAGGGGTAGATCTTCCCGGACGCGGCGGTGTAGCCGAGCGCCGCGCCGGCGGCGAGCACGAGCAGGGTCTGCACGGTCCATCGGCTAAACATCTGGGGCTCCTGACGCGAGTGGGAGAAAGGCTCGCGTGCGGTCCACCTACGAGGTGGAGTGCGGTCCCGCCGCGATGCCTGGCCGGAGTCTGATGTGATAGATGCCTGGGCATGTATAGGACTATTGGTAGGGCCGGACAATCCGCGATCCCCCCTCCTTGGCCCAGACGCCGCCCCGGCCGTAGATTGACGCCAGGGGCCCGACCGCATGTTGCAACTCTCCGGCGTCAGCAAGTCGTACCGCGGCGTCATCGCCGTCCACCCCACCGACCTCGAAGTGCAGGCCGGCCAGACCACCGTGCTCATCGGCCCGTCCGGCTGCGGCAAATCGACGCTGTTGCGCCTCATGGTCGGCCTGGTGCAGCCCGACGCCGGGCGGGTGCTGTTCCAGGGCACGCCGATGACCCCGGCCAGCGCCCGCGATCTGCGGCGGCAGATCGGCTTCGTCGTGCAAGACGGCGGGCTGTTCCCCCACCTGACGGCGCGCGGCAACGTCACGCTGATGGCCCGCCACCTCGGCCGACCCACCGACCGGCTCGCCGAGCTGGTCGAGCTGACCCGCTTCCCCGCCGACAAGCTCGACCTCTACCCCGCCCAGCTGTCCGGCGGCCAGAAGCAGCGCGTCAGCCTGATGCGCGCGTTGATGCTCGACCCGGCGCTTCTGTTGCTCGACGAGCCGTTCGCCGCCCTCGACCCGCTGATCCGCTACGAGCTGCAAGCCGACCTGCGCGGCGTCTTCCGTCAGCTGAAGAAGACCGTGGTGCTGGTCACGCACGACCTCGCCGAGGCGGGCTACCTCGGCGACGAGGTGGTGCTGATGCAGGCGGGGCGCGTCGTCCAGAAGGCGTCGTACCGCGACCTGATCGAGCGGCCCACCGACGAGTTCGTCACGCGGTTCGTCACGGCCCAGCGGCCGCCGGAGGTGACGTGAGATGTTCAAGCTCCGTTATCTCTATTTGCTCCTCTTCGCGGTGCCCGGCTGCGGCGGACGGGACCGGGCGGCGGTGCAGGTGGGGTCGAAGGCGTTCACCGAGTCGGTCATCCTCGGCGAGTTGGTCAAGCACCTCTGCACCGCCGCGGGCGCCGAGGGCGAGCACCACCGCAGCCTCGGCGACACCAGCAAGACGTGGGAGGGGCTGCTGGCCGGCGAGCTGGACGTCTACGTCGAGTACACCGGCACGCTGACGCAGGAGGTCCTGTCGCGCGAGCGGCCGCGCACCGCGGAGGAGCTGAGCGACGCCCTGGCCCGGCGCGGGCTGCGGATGAGCCGGTCGCTCGGCTTCCGCAACAACAACGCCCTGGGCATGCGCGAGAAGCAGGCGGGCGAACTCGGGGTCCGCACCGTCTCCGACCTGGCGAAGCACCCGACGCTACGGCTGGGCCTGAGCCACGCCTTCATCGAGCGCGGCGACGGCTGGCGCGGGCTGAAGCGGCGCTACCAGCTGCCGTTCGCTACGCCGCCAGGCATGGAGCACGCGCTGGCTTACCAGGGTCTGACGAACGGCTCGCTGGACGTCATCGACCTGTACACGACCGACGCGAAGATCCTCGAGTACGGCGTCCGGGTGCTGGAGGACGACCGGGGCTACTTCCCCTCCTACGAGGCGGTCCTGCTCTACCGCGCCGACCTGGAAGAGAAGTCGCCCCGCGCCCTGGCCTCGATCCTGCGGATGCAAGGGGCCATCGACGAGCGTGGGATGCAGCAGATGAACCTGCGGGCCGAGCGCGACCGCGTGCCGGAGGCGGTCGTCGCGGCGGACTACCTCGGCGACCGGCTGGGCGTCCACGTCGAGGCGAACCCGGAGACGCTGGCCCAACGGCTCTGGCGGACGACGCGGCAGCACCTGCGCCTGGTGGCGATCTCGCTGGCCCTGGCGATCCTGACGGCGGTGCCGCTGGGCGTCCTGGCGGCCCGCCACCCGCTGCTGGAGCAGGCTCATCCTCGCCGCGGTCGGGGTCGTGCAGACGTTCCCGCGCTGGCGGCGCGTTGAGCGTGCTGATCGTCCTGCTCCAGCGGATCGGCGCGGTGCCGGCGGTCGTCGCGCTGTACCTGTACAGCCTGCTGCCGATCGTCCGCAACACCTGCGTCGGGCTGAGTGACATTCCACTGTCACTCCGCGAGTCCGCCGAGGCGGCACGGGCCTGTCGCCGTGGGCGCGGCTGCGGCTGTTCGAGCGCCGATGGCGTCGCGGAGCATCCTGGCGGGGTGAAGACGGCGGCGGTGATCAACGTCGGCTTCGCCACGTTGGGCGGGCTGATCGGCGCCGGCGGCTACGGCCAGGCGATCATGTCGGGGCTGGACAAGAACGACTACGAACTGATCCTCGAAGGCGCGGTGCCGGCGGTGCTGATGGCAACGGCGGTGCAAGGGCTGTTCGAGTTGGCCGAGCGCTACTGGTGCCGCGCGGCCTGCGGCTGAAGCCGGCGGACTGACGGCGGGTCATTGCCCGCGGCTTCTCCAGCAGCAGTAACACGATGAAAGCGCTGAGCAGCGCCGCCAGCGCGAACGTGACGCGGCTGACCAGCCAGGGCCAGCCGACGCTGCGCCGCCGGTTGAGGAACACGGCCCAGCCCGAAGGCATAGGCCGACGACGGGGAGGCAGAACAGGAAAGCGGCTCCAGCAGCGCGAGAACCTGCCGACAAACGTCCCCTGGTCGGCCACGTCGAGCGACTTTCCTCGTCCGGAGGGCCGGTCGCACAGCCAGACGACGGTGCCGATGGCCAGCCCGACCGCCGCGCGCCCAGCGTGATCGCCGGGGACACATGCCCTTCGCCCTCGTACGAGGCGAAACCCGCCATCAATCCTACGACGATGGGGCCGCCGACCGGCGCAGCCGGGTGGAAGCGGGTTTGGTACGGATCGTCCGTCGAGTGTTGTTGGGTCGTCACCACCCTTCGTCCCATGGCCCGCCGCAGCGGGTTCTGATCCTCGTCGTCGTCCGCAGGTCGCTTCGGACGAGGTGCCGGCTGCGGCTGCTGACGAATGCCCTCCTCGTCCGGCTCGTGCTCCGGCTCTCGCATTTCCGCCTCCTTCCGAAAGGACGATCACGCCCGCTGCCAGCCGACCCCCTTGTGGTGGTAACAGAACGCCGACGGGTGCAGCATCTCCGCCAGGATCTCCAGCGATTCCACCAGCCTCGGGCCGGGTCGGTTGAAATACTGGTTGCCGTCCGTCACGTAGACACGCCCCAACCGCACCGCCTTCAGTTCGCCCCAGCCAGGCTTCGCCTCCAGCAGCGGCACGTCCTGGCGCGTGCGCTCCAAATCGTAGCCGCACGGCATGAAGACGATCACGTCGGGGTCGGCCTCGCGAAGCTGCTCCCAGGTCATCCATGGGGCGTGTTTACCCGCCACGCCGAACAGGTTGACGCCGCCGGCCAGCAGGACCAACTCCGGCACCCAGTTGCCCGCCGCCATCAGCGGCTCGACCCACTCGATACACGCCACCCGCGGGCGGCCGGTCAGCCCGCGGGCCTTTCAACGATCAACGACATGCGTGCCTGGAGCCGTTCGATCAGTTCCGCCCCGCGGTCCATCGCCCCCAGCGCCGCGGCCACGTCTTCGATGTCGCGCCACACGTCCGCCAGCGCGTCGGGCTTCAGCGACACGATACGCGGGCAGCGCTCCAGCCAAGTGCAGACGGCCCGCTCGACGTCTCGCAGGCTGACGGCGCACACCTCGCACTGCGACTGCGTGACGATGACGTCGGGTTCGAGCCGCTCCAAGAGCGCCGCGTCCACGTCGTAGACCGCCAGCGCCTTTTCGACCAGCGTCTTCACCTGGCGGTCGATCTCGCCGCTGGGGGCGTGGACGTTCAGCTTCGGCGCGGTGCAGACCGGCAGGCGCTTCACGCCGGGCGGGTGGTCACACTCGTGTGAGCGGCCGACGAGCTGGTCCTCGAAGCCCAGCGCGCAGGTGATCTCGGTGGCGCTGGCGATCAGTGAAACGATGCGTGGCATACGGCAGCCCGGCGCTTCAACGCCGCCTCGGCCAGGGGATGCTGATGAGTTCTCCCTCGACGCATATTGTATTTCGGGCTTGGGAGACACCGTCCAGCAGGCCTGCGCCTCTTCCGGATTCTTGCTGCGCCAGAACGGCCCGAGTAGCATGACCGCATGCCAGAAGCGCTGCGGATCGGGCCGTTTCGATTCTTCTTCTACGCCGGCGACGGTGGCGAGCCCCCGCACGTTCATGTCGAGCGTGACGATTGCGAAGCGAAGTTCTGGCTCGACCCCGTCCGGTTGGAGCGCAGCGGCCGCTTCAGCCGGAAGGATCTGAACCGGATAAGGAAACTTGTCGAGGAACACCGAGAGCAGGTGTTGGAGAGTTGGAATGAGTTCTTCCACGGTTGAAACCCGCGAAGCGATTGCCCTCCAGGTGGCCGTCACCGAGGACACCCTGTCGGTGGAGTTGGCGGATGGCCGTACGATCTCCGCGCCTCTGGCCTGGTATCCGCGGTTGGATCACGGAACACCCGAGGAGCGGGCGAACTGGCGGCTAATCGGCGGCGGCGTCGGCGTACACTGGCCGGCCCTCGACGAGGACATTAGCGTCTCGAACCTGCTTTCCGGCCGGCCCTCAGCCGAAAGTCAAAGCTCGTTCAAGAAGTGGCTGGCCAGCCGGGCTCAACCGAGCGGTACGGCGAAGAGCACGATCCGGGGGCGGAAACGATCTGGGGGTTAACTCCCTGCGCCCGCTTCGCCGGCTCTACGTCTCAGCCCTGGGCTCGGAGCGAAGCGCGGGCCGTGGCGCGACGTCAGCTGCTCCAGCGCCCTCACCACGTCAGCTAGGCCACGGTCGTCGGCGTACTTCAGCGGGCCGCCGCGGTGCGGCGCCCAGCCGGTGCCGAACACGATCGCCAGGTCGATCGTCGCCGCGTCCGCCAGCCCGTCGGCCAGCACCGCGGCGGCCTCGTTCACCATCAGCAGCACCATCCGCTCCCGCGCCTCCGCCAGCCGGGCCGCCTCCGGCAGGTTCGCGGACAAGGACGGTCCCTGTTTTCCCTCGCGCACCAGCTCCTCCGCCGCGCTGTGCGGCCTCGCCTTGCCCTTGGCGTGCGTGTAGAAGCCGACGCCGGCCTTCTGGCCGAGCCAGCCCCTGTCCTTCATGCGCTCGAACACCCCGCCCGGCTCGGCGGGCCGGCCCAGCTGTTGCCGCACCAGACGG
>JAXMAW010000041.1:0-74461 GCA_046350195.1 Gemmataceae bacterium | reverse complement strand
CGTGTAAGTCTTCATCAGGTCGCGCACGTCGATGACCGTCCCGTTGGTCGCTGGCATGGTCGGCTTCCTTTCCTGAGTCGATCCGGCGCGGCACTATACCCCGGCCGCGGCAACTGACGCAAGAGGGAGAAGGCACCGGCGGGCGAGCGGCCGACGTTAGTCGGCAGGTATCCTCGCCACCGGGGGACTGACGTCCCCCGCTCGCCCGCCGGTCACCAGTCCACCAGCCGCCCCACCCCTTCGGCCATCGCCCGCTGGTAGACCCGGCCGGCGACGACGACGTCCTCGATGGCGATGCCCACCGACTTGAACAGGGTGACGTCCTGCGCCTGCTCCCGCACCCGGTAGCGGCCTACGATCACCTGCCCCAGCTCGCGGACGTCCGACCAGTGCAGCGCCCCGTCCTCGATCGCCTGGGTGAAGTCGCCCGCCTCCAGCCGCGCCTGGTCCTTGCTGTCCACCACCACGTCGGCGCACTTGCGCAGGACGGCGACGTCGATCTCCGCCTTGCCCAGGAAGTTCGAGCCGATGGCGTTGATGTGGCAGCCCTGCGGCACCCAGTGGCCCAGCAGCACTGGCTCGCGGCTGGTCGTCGCGGTGACGATCACGTCCTTGCCCTCCGCCGCGTGCTCGGGGCGCGCCACCGGCACCACCTCGACGTCGCACCGGCGGCTCATTTCGCCGGCGAACGCCCGGCGCCGCTCCTCGTTGGGGCTGTACACCGCAACCCGCCGCACCTTGCGCACCCGGCAGACCGCCTCGACCTGCGTCCGCGCCTGCTTGCCCGAGCCGAAGACGCCGACCTCCGCCGCGTCCGGCCGGGCCATGTACCTCGTCGCCACGCCGCTGGCCGCCCCGGTGCGGACCTGCCCGAGGTGGTCGGCCTGCATCAGCGACACCAGCGCCCCGGTCTTGCCGTCGAACAGCGAGACGAGGAAGTTCGCCTGGCCCTTGCGGCTGGTGGCGTAGACCTTCGCCCCCATCACGCCCAGCGACTTGGCGGCCGAGCCCATGACGTGGAGCATCGAGTGGTCGGTGACGACGCGCTGCCGCGGGATGTTGTGCGCCTCGTCCAGGGCCATCTTGCGCAGGCCCTGCTCGACGGCCTCCAGGGCGAGGTCCATCGGCAGCAGGCGGCGGACCTCGTCCTCGTTCAGCAGGAGCACCTTGCCGGGCGTCGCGGCGGGGATCGGGGTTGGCGAGGCCATGCTCGTTCTCGCGTGGGCCAGGGGCGTTGCCGCAGGAACTGCTCCAGCCGGTCGAGGCCTCCGTGCAGCTGCTCCCGGCTGGCCGCGAACGACAGCCGCACGAATCCCTCCGCGCCGAACGCCGACCCGGGCACGACGCAGACGTGCGCCGCCTCCAGGGCCGCCAGGCTGAAGCTCATCGAGTCGGTCACCGGCTTGCCGCCGAGCGTCCGCCCGAAGTGGGCCGAGACGTCGAAGAAGGCATAGAACGCCCCCTCGGGGATGAAAAACTTGACGCCGGGTAGCTTCGCCAGCCGGGCGAACACCAGGTCGCGCCGCGCCTCGAACTCCTTGCGCATCTCATCGACGCAGCCCTGGTCGCCGTCCAGCGCCGCCACCGCCGCCGCCTGGCTGACGCTGCTGGCGCAGCTGGTCTCCTGGCTCTGCACGTTGCCCATCGCCTTGATGACGTGCAGCGGGGCCACCGTCCAGCCGATGCGCCAGCCGGTCATGGCGTAGGTCTTGCTCACCCCGCTGACGGTCACCGTCCGATCGGCCAGGCCCGGCCGCAGCGTGGCGAAGCAGGTCGCCTTGGCGTCGCCGTAAAGGAGCTTCTCGTAGATCTCGTCGGAGAGCACGGCGAGGTTGTCGTGCTTCAGCACGACGTCGGCGATCGCCTCCAGTTCGGACCGGGTGTAGACGCTGCCGGTCGGGTTCGACGGCGAGTTGAGCATCAACAGCCGGGTGCGCGGCGTGATCGCGGCCTGGAGCTGGGCCGGCGACATCTTGAAGCGGTCCTCCATCCGCGTCGGCACCAGCGTGTAGCTGGCGCCGGTCATCTGCACCAGGTCGGAGTAGCTGACCCAGTACGGCGACGGGATGACGACCTCGTCGCCGGGGCCGACGACGGCCGCCAGCACGTTGTGGATCGAGTGCTTGGCGCCGTTGGAGATGAGCACCTGCTCGGGGCTGACCTTCAGGCCGTAGTTCCTGTCGTAGTAGCGGGCGACGGCGGCGCGCAGCTCCGGGGTGCCGTTGGCCGGCGTGTAGTGCGTCTGGCCCTTGTTCATGGCGGCGGCGGCGGCGGCGCGGATGTGCTCGGGCGTGAGGAAGTCCGGCTCGCCGAGGCTGAAGTCGAAGACGTGGACCCCCTGCGCCTTCAGCTGCTTGGCGCGCGCCCCGGCGGCCAGCGTGGCGGACGGCTGCACGGCGGCGGCCATCTTCGAGATGCCGATCATCAACGTCGTCCTTTCGAGGCGGGCGGAAGTTCGTAACATTGTATCGCACGGACGCCCGGCCTGGGAGGGAATCAACCGCACCATGCGCGTGGCCCACTTCATCCAGCGCTACCCCCCCGCCCTGGGCGGCTCCGAGGCCTACTTCGCCCGGCTCAGCCGCTACCTCGCCAGCCGCGGCGACGAGGTGACCGTCTTCACGACGACCGGCGACGCGCTCGACTCCTTCTGGGACCGCCGCGCCGCCCAGTTGCCGGCCGGCGACGAGGTGCGCGACGGCGTCCGGGTCGTGCGCTGCCCGCTGTGGCACTTCCCCGTCGGGCACCGCTACCTCCTCAAGGCCGCGTCCCTGATCCCGCTGCGGCGCTGGCAGGCGCTCACCGTGCCGTTCAACCCGGTCGCCCCGGCCATGTGGCGTGCGGCCGGCGACTTCGACGTCGTCCACGCCGGCTCCTTTCCCTACTCTTTCCCTCTCGAATGTGCGAGACAACTGGCGCGGCGGCTCGGCGTGCCGTTCCTGCTGACGCCGTTCGTCCACACCGGCGACCCCGCCGACCGCGCCGACCGCGTCCGCCGCGCCTACACCACGCCCGCCTTGTTGCGGCTGGCCGACTCGGCCGAGCGGGTGTTCGTGCAGACCGAGGGCGAGCGCGACGCCCCGCCGACCGGCGTCGATCCCCGCCGGCTCGTGGCAAGGGTTGGGGTCGATCTGGCCGGCTGCACCGGCGGCGACCGGCCCGGCACACGCTCGCGGTATAAAGTCGGCACGCCGCCAATGGACACCTGGCGAACAAGAGCGTCGAGAAGGGCAATCTCGTCGATCTGCTGCTGGCGGCCCAGAAGGCGTGGGCCGGCGTGGCCGCTTCAGCGTCGTGCTGGCTGGCGCGGAGATGCCGAACTTCCGGTCGTTCTGGGCGGGTGTTCCGTCCGGCGGCCTGGTCCTCCTCGAAGCGCTGGACGAGCAGGGGAATGCGACTTCTCTCGCCGGCCTCGACGTGTTCTGCTGGCCGAGCCGGTCGGAATCTTCGTTCGCTGGTGCTGCTGCCGAGGCGTGGCCAACGGCGTGCCGTGCGTCGGCTACCGGGCCGGCGGCGTGGCCTGGGTCATCCGCGACGGGATCGACGGCCTGCTGGTCAGGTGGCGACGTGACCGCGCTGGTCTTCGTCGCTGACCGGTCTAGCGAACAACGCCGACCTGCGACGGCGCTCAGCGAGTCCGGGCGGGCGTGGATGCCGGAGTTCGACTGGGGGCGAAGGTCTCCGGTTCAGGCGTGCGCCGAGGCGGCGGGCCCAGATTGCGTCCGCGGCCAACGCGCCCTGGAGATCGAAGCCCGCGGTGGAGTCTTCGTTCCGGGGCCGCGGAACTGGTCAACTGACCCGCAGCGTATCCTCCACGCCGGTCCGCGGCCCTCGCACCTGAGCGACGATGCCGGCCTGCAGTTGAGGCGCTGGGCGACGGCGTTCGCTACGGCAATGCATGGGCATGTCCAGCACCGTCGCCAGCAGTTCACGTCGACGAGGCCGATCCCGGCTCTTCGGTTGCAGGCCGGCTGTGCGGGCCTACGCCGCTCCGCGCGACCAGGTCACCAGCGCCCCGCGCACCGACTTCGGGGTGGGGCCCATGGCCTCCGCCAGTTCCGGCGTCAGGTCGGCCACGACCAGGCCCACCGGCGATCACCAGGGCGCCCCGTCCGCCGCGGGATCTCCGGCGGCTTGACCGCGCCGAACGCCTTCGGCTGCTCGTCGATCGTCACCCGCATCTTCAGCGGCTTGCCGCCGCGGATCACCTCCACCTCGGCCTCCTTGCCGACCGGCAGCCCGGCGACGACCATCTGAAGCGCCCGGCCGTCCTTGACCGGCTTGCCGGCGACGGCGACGATCACGTCGTTGCTCTTCAATCCGCCCTTGTCGCCGGCCGTGTCCGGGTAGATCCGCGTCACCTTGACCCCGCTGGCCTCCTTCAGCGACAGCTCCTTGCGGATCTCCTCATCGACGTCGAGGATGCCGACGCCCAGGTAGCCGCGGCGGACCACCCCCTCCTTCAGCAGCTGATCGACGATGTTCCGGGTCAGGTTGCTGGAGATCGCCAGTCCGATGCCCTGGAACCCGCCCGAGCGGCTCTTGATGGCCGAGTTGACGCCGATCACCTTCCCCTCGAGGTTGACCAGCGGGCCGCCGGAGTTGCCCGGGTTGATCGCCGCGTCGGTCTGCAAGAAGTCCTCGTAGAGGTTCATCTTCAGCGACCGGCCCTTGCTGGAGACGATGCCGTGCGTCACCGTCCCGGTCAGGCCGAACGGCGCCCCGACCGCCAGAACCCGGTCACCGATCTCCATCCCGTCACTGTCGCCGAACTCCAGGTGCGGCAGCTGGTCGTCGCCGTCGAGCCTGGACGATGGCCAGGTCGGTCTTCGGGTCGGTGCGGATGGTCTTCGGGGTGGAGGTGAACTTCCGGCCGTCGCCCACCAGCACCCGGACCTGGGTCGGCCCCCTCGACGACGTGCTTGTTCGTGACGACCACGCCCTTGCCAAGCGCGACCAGGGAAGCCGGAGCCGAACTGACCCGGTGGCCTCGTCGTCGCCCTCGTCGAGGTGCGGCACGTCGAGGAACCGCTCAGGTCGTTGGGCAAGCGCCATGTCGTTGGGCCGGCGTCTGGCCGCCGTTCTTCGCCTGGGCTCGACGCTGACGACCGCCGGGAGCAGCCGGCGGACGATGTCGCGGTACGAGACGAGTTCGGGAATGGCCCCGGCCGGGGCCTCGTTTCCGCAGGGGCCGGAGAGGTGCTGCGCGAACAGCAGGCCGAGCCTGCCGAGTGCCAGGCAGCTGACGATGAGGAAGAGTCGGTTCAAGGGGTGGCCTCCCATGAGGTAGACGAACGAGCCGGGGGCGAATTTCCGGTCGTGGTGGGCACGTGTCCCTGGGGGCATTTTGCATCAACTCCACCTGTCCCCGCGGCGCCGGCGGCGGCCGCCGGGCGCGGGGAGCGCTTCGACAAGGTCGCGGGCTGATGCTACCGTCGTGGTACACCGACCCCGGTAACGACGAACCGACATGGCTCAGGAAACGAGCACGAACGGCGACGCGGACATCCTGAACGCTGCCAGGCGGCGATCGGCACCGCTTCCAGCAGCCTGAGCCTGCTGCGGGCGGCAAGCGACGCACGCTTCCGCGAACATCTGCTGGCGTCGCGGATGGAGTTCCTCGGCGACGCCATCCTCGGCCTGGTCACCTGCGAGCAGCTGTACCACCGCTTCCCCGACTACCAGGAGGGCGACCTGACCAAGGTCAAGTCGGTCGTCGTCAGCCGCCGCACCTGCGCCCGCTTCAGCAAGCAGCTCGGCCTGGGCGACTTCCTGTTCCTCGGCCGGGGCATGAACCTCTGGGACGGCTCGGCGGTGCCGGCCAGCATGCTCGCCGACGTCTACGAGTCGCTGGTGGCGGCGATCTACCTCGACGGCGGGCTGGAGGTCGCCCGGGCGTTCATCCTCGAGCACCTCGGCCCGGAGATCGAGGAGGTGGCCGAGGGGCCCGCCGGCGGCAACTTCAAGTCGCTGTTGCAGCAGGTCGCCCAGCGCGAGTTCAACGCCACCCCGCAGTACCAGTTGCTCGACGAGAAAGGCCCCGACCACAGCAAGTGCTTCAAGATCGCCGCCGTCATCGGCCGGCACACCCACGCCGGCGCCTGGGGCCGCACCAAGAAGGAGGCCGAGCAGCGCGCCGCCATGAACGCCCTGGCCCAGATCCACGGCGACCCCGTCCCCTTCGAGCACGACTAACAGACTAACAGAAAGGATGAAGGATGAAGGATGAAGGATGAACCCGGAGGAAGAAGACCCCCCTGCTGTTGTCTTCTTTCATCCTTCATCCTTCATCCTTCATCCTTGAACTATGATGCGGCCGTACGTCGTGGTCTGCACCCGGCACGGCTGCGGCCGGCCGGCCCGGTACAAGATCGCGGCGCGGTGGAGCGACGGCGTCACCCAGGAGCTGAAGACGTACGCCCTGCCCTGCGAGGAGTGCCTCACCCGCCTGTTCGCCGACAGCCGGCTCAAGCAGGCCGCCTGCCGGCTGGCCCCCGGCGAGACGCTCGACCCGCCGGGCCTCTACGAGCTGTCGCGCGGCCGGCGCGACGTCCAGCTGGCCCGGCGGGCCGACCTCGAACAACAAATCCCCGACTCGCCCCCTCCCCCCAGCCCAGCGAAGGTGACCCCATGACGAAACGGCTCACGATTGTCCTGGCCCTGGCCCTGGCCGCCGGGCCGCTCGGCGCGGCCGACGACTCGAAGGCGGCCCGCGGCACCCTCGACCGCGCCATCGAGGCGATGGGCGGGCGGAAGCTGCTCGCCAAGAAGGCGCTGTCCGGCACCAGCCGCGGCTCGGTCGAGCTGCTGGGGATCAAATCGACGGTGACCAACGAGTGGACCGTCCAGGGGCTGGACCAGCTGAAGTGGGTGACCGATGCGAAGCTGAGCGACGGGAACACGGCGGCGGTCGTCCTGGTGCTCAACGGCGACAAGACGTGGGCCAAGGCGAACAACGGCGAGCCCAACCCCCTGGAAAGGGAGCAGACCCGGGCGCTCCAGCAGGGCTTTGGCGCGCTGCGCCTGATCGAGTCGCTGCTGCCTCTGACCGGCAAGGAGTGGAAGCTGTCGTCGCTGGGCGAGCTGAAGATCGACGACGTGGCGGCGGTCGGCCTCAAGGTAGCAAAGAAGGGGCTGCCGGAGCTGGACCTGTACTTCGACAAGGCGACCCACCTGCCCCTGCGGGCCGAGATGCGCATCACCGAGCCGGGCGGCCTCGACGTCCCCTACGTGGCGAAGTTCGCCGCGTACAAGAAGGTCGAGGGTCGGCAATACTTCACCAAGCTGACGCTGCTCCGCGAGGACAAGGTGGTCCTGGAGATGGAGCGCGGCGACTTCCAGGCGAAGGACGCCGTGGACGAGGAGACGTTCGGGAAGCCGTGAGCCGGCGGCCGCGGGGCCGAGGGGTGAGGCATGTCGAGCCAGGATTCGTTCGCCGGGCTGATGCAGCGCCTGCGGGACGGCGAGGACGAGGCCGCCCGCGAGGTGTTCGTCCGCTTCGCGCGGCGGCTGGTCGGGCTGGCCCGCCAGCACCTCGACGGCCGGCTGGCGGCCAAGGTCGATCCCGAGGACGTGGTGCAGTCGGCGTACAAGAGCTTCTTCGTCCGCCACCGCGAGGGCGACTTGCAGGTCGGCTCGTGGGACGGCCTGTGGGGGCTGCTGACGTTGATCACCCTGCGCAAGTGCGCCGACCGCGCCGCCTACTACCGCGCCGGCAAGCGCGACCTGGGCCGTGAGGCGGCCCGCGCGGCCGAGGACGACACCGCGATGGACCACCTGGCGATCGACCGCGAGCCGACGCCGCACGAGGCCGCCGTGCTGGCCGAGGCGGTCGAGGCGCTGTTCGGCGCCGTCCGCGACCCCGAGGAGCGGGCCGTGCTGGAGATGAGCCTGCAAGGCCACTCGACGACCGAGATCAGCGAGAAGCTCGGCCGCGCCGAGCGGTCGGTCCGCCGGCTGCGCGAGCGGGTGCGCAAGGTGCTGGAGCGGATGCAAGGGAATCGCCCTGCCTAGGCCCGACCGTGAGGGAGGGCGCCCCTTCCCAGGCCCGACCGCCTTGCCGATCCTACCTCCTACTGCCACAATGCCGACATTCTTCAGGAGCCACACGATGAAGGACGTCGGCATCTTCTGGCCGGGAGACTACCGGGCCAAACCCAACGAGCTGGCCCTGCCGCAGATGCAGGAGGCGACCCGGCAGCTGGAGCTGGCCCTGAAGCGGCTCGGCCGCAAGCCGTACCGCGTCGAGGGGTTTCTGACGAAGCCCGACGAGGCGATCCGCAAGCTCGGCCCGATCGACGACCCGCTGATCGGCGTCTACGTCCACTGGGCCTACGCCCCGCACACCTGCGACGGCGTCGCCGGCAAGGACTCGCCGCTGCTGTTGGCCAGTAACTTCTCCGGCACCTGGCCGGGGCTGGTGGCGCTGCTCAACACCGCCGCGTCGCTGGACAGCATCAACCGCCGCTACAGCCGCATCTGGACCGCCGCCGACGACTGGACGCAAGACATGCTCTTCATGGAGCGCCTCGACGAGTGGTGCTCCACCGGCCGGGTGCGCTACTCCGATGCCGAGCTGCACCACTCCGCCGCGGTGTCGCCGGACGCCCAGGCCCTCGCCGAAAAGGTCGTCGCCGGCATCAGGAAGCAGCGCGTGCTGGCGCTGATGCTCGGCGACACGTCGATGGGCATGATCAACGGCTACTTCGGCCCGCGGCTGTTGGCCAGGCACGGCTTCGCCGAGCACAAGGTCGATCAGGCCTGGCTGCCGGAGCGCATGAAGCAGGTGAGCCAGGACCGCGTCGAGGCGGCGTTCCGGTTCGTGAAGGAGAAGGGCGTCACGTTCCACTGGCGCGAGAAGGGCGCCGAGGACTTCACCGAGGAGGCGACCAGGACCCAGCTGCGGATGTACTGCGCCGTGCTCGACCTCGTCGGCGAGTTCAAGGCGGACTGCCTCGGCTGGCAGTACCAGCTCGGCTTGCTCCCCGTGCTGCCCCCCAGCGACTTCTGCGAGGGGCTGCTCAACTCGATGTGCCGGCCGGAGTCGAACGGCGACATCCTCATCACCAGCACCGAGGCCGACCAGGGCAACCTGCTGCCGATGGAGATCCTGAAGCGCCTGCTGGCGGCGAAGGGGCTGCACCCGGCGGTGATGTTCCACGACGTCCGCTGGGGCGGCGTCTACGCCGGGCGCTTCCTGTGGGTGTTGCTCAACTCCGGCTCCTGCGGCGCGTACGCCTTCAATCACGATCCGGATAGTCTGAAAAACGTCCACAGCTACCGCCAGCCGGCGGGCTACTTCCCGATCCCCGGGGGCACCTTCGCCGGCGAGAGCCTGCCCGGGAAGGTCACCTGGGCGCGGGCGTACATCAAGGACGACGTCTTGTGGATGGACGTCGGCCAGGGCGAGGTGCTGAAGCTACCGCCGCAGATCCGCGACGCCTGGTGGGAGGGCACGACGCGGCAGTGGCCGTTCATGGCGGCTGACCTCGGCTGCTCGATGGAGACGGTGATGGCGCACTACATGTCGAACCACGTCGCCGTCGCCTACGGCGACGTGTTCGGTGAGATGGTCGCGGCCAGCCAGGCGCTGGGCTTCCGCGTGCGGGTCATGGCGAAGTAGCCGGGGGCGGTTGCCCCTCGAACAGCTCCTGGCGGACGCGGTCGCGCTCGCGGTCGATCTGCTCGGGCGTCGCGCCGAGCTGCCTGAGCAGTGACTCGGTCATCGCCAGCGCCACCTCGCCCTCGCCGGTGAAGACCACGTCGGCGCCGGCGCGGCGGAGGGCCGGGGCCTCCCGGAGGTAGGCCACCCGGGCGAAGACGCGGATCCGCGGGTTCGCCTGCCGCGCCAGCCGCACCACCTCCTCGCTGGCGGTCAGGCTCGACGAGGTCAGCAGCAGCGCCCGCGCCCGGCCGACGCCGGCCGCGTCCAGCGTCGCCTGGTGGGCGGCGTCGCCGTAGACCGCGCGGACGCCGTCGGCGCGGAGCCGCTGGACGGTGTCCCGGTTCAGCTCGATCACCGCCGGCTCGATGCCGTTGTCGCGCAGCAACCGCACCAGGGTGCGGCCGACCGGGCCGTGGCCGACGACGACCGCCACGTCCTCTGCCGGCGGGACGGCCGCGGCCTCGCCCCCCTGCGTGGTACTCAACCACCGCACCCTGCGCTCGGCGAAATCGACCAGCCGGTACAGGACCGGGTTGAGGCTGATCGAGACGATCGAGGCGACGACGAGGGCGCTGTTCGCGTCGGCCGGCAGGACCTCCAGGTCCCTTCCCAGGGAGGCCAGGATGAACGAGAACTCGCCGATCTGGGCCAGGGCGACGGCGACCGACAGCGCGACGCGCGGCGGGTAGCGCAGGGCCAGGACGATCCCCAGGGCGGCCAGCGGCTTGCCCAGGAGGATGATGCCGAGGGTCGCGGCGATCAGGCCGGGCGACTTCACCAGGTACGCGGGGTCGAAGAGCATCCCGACCGACACGAAGAACAACACCGCGAAGGCGTCGCGCATCGGCAGCGCCTCCGCCGCGGCGCGGGCGCTGAAGTCGGACCGGCCGACGACCATGCCCGCCAGGAACGCGCCCAGCGCCATCGACACGCCGAACAGCGTCGCCGCCCCGACCGCGACGCCCAGGGCCACGACCAGCACCGTCAGCGTGAACAGCTCGCGCGACCTTGTGGCATCGACGCGGGCCAGCAGCCAGGGGACCGCCCGACCGCCGACGAGGATGACGAACGCGACCAGAAGGCCGATCTTCCCCGCCGCCCCCACCAGGGCCAGGGCGACTCCACCGCCGCCCCCCCCCGCGCCGGGGCGGAACATCACCGGCAGCACGACCAGCACGAACACCGTGAACAGGTCCTCGACGACGAGCCAGCCGACGGCGATGTGGCCGGCCGGCGTGTGCAGGTCGTTGTTGTCGGCCAGCACGCGGAGCAGGACGACGGTGCTGGCTACGGAGACCGCTAGCCCGAAGACGACGCCGGCCGCCCCGCCCCAGCCGGCCGCCAGGCCGACGACAAGGCCGAGCAGCGTCGCCAGCAGGCTCTGCCCGACGGCGCCGGGCACGGCGACGCGGCGGACGGCGAGCAGCTCCTTGAGGTGGAAGTGCAGCCCGACGCCGAACATCAGCAGGATGACGCCGATCTCGGCCATCTCGCCGGCCAGTTTCTCATTGGCGACGAAGCCCGGCGTGTTCGGCCCGACCGCGACGCCGGCCAGCAGGTAGCCGACGATCGGCGACAGGCCGACGCGGTGTGTCAGGAAGCCAAGGATCAAGGCCGCCGTCAGGCCGCCGGTCAGCGTCAGGATGAGGTCGAGGTGCTGCATAGCGTTGTCTTATACGAGCCGCGCACGAAGTAAGCGGTCTTTCCCGACCGCTTGCGTCGTACGCGGCTCGTATAGCGCTTACTTCTTCTCCTCAACCACCAGCTCGACCGGCTTCGTCTCGGCCCGGTTGGTCGGCGTGTAATACTCGTACGCCACCGCCGCGGCCGCCTCGGCCTTGATCGGGTACTTCGGCTTCAGCGAGTAGGCGAAGCTGTGCTCGCTGCCGGGCGACACGTCGCCGAGGTAGAGGATCACCTGCCGCGCCGTCACGCTGAACCGCTGCACCTTCCTCTCCGCGACCAGCTCGGCGAAGTCGCCGGCGTCCACCGTGAACCCCGGCGGGATCGGCAGATCGACGATCACGTTGTACGTCGGCGATTTGCCGTTGTACCTCAGCGTCGCCTTCGCCCGGAGCAGGTCGTTCGTCGAGAGCTTCGTCCGGTCGTACTCGACGCCCACGGCCAGGGTCGGCTTCTCCGGGGCCGGCCTCTCGCGCCGCGGCTCGAAGTGTCGCGCGACGACCTGGTACGTCAGGCTCGTCTCACCCTTCACTTCAATTGACACTTCGTTGTCACCGACGGCGAGGTGCCTCGTCAGGTCGAACAGTTGGAGCACGTCGGCGTTCTTCTCGGTGACCTCGCCGTCGGCGACCCTCTTGCCGTTGACGAGCACGGCGTAGGGGATCGCCCCCTTCGGCGGCGTGCCGCCCAGGCCGGCGGTCATCGCCTTCAGCGCCAGGATCGTCGCCTGGGTGCTGCCCCAGTGCCCCTGGGCGCCCTTGGTCTTGATGAGGTACGTCAGCGCCTTGTTGACGCTGTTCGTGAACCCGCCGTGCTTGACCATCGCCAGCACCGCCAGCGCCGTCGTCTCGACGACCAGGGCGTCGTCGCGGCCGTAGCTGAGCGACTGGCCCTTGGCCGGGAAGAACACCGCGTCCCAGTCGGGCTTGCGCTCCTGCATGCCGTCGAGCCGGGCGAGCAGCTTCTTCACCGCGTCGAAGGTCGAGTCGTCCTTCGCGTCCCACGCCGCCAGCGCGTTCGCCGCCAGGGCCAGGACGTAGGGGTTCTCCGCCCTCGGGGCGTGGTCGCGGACATACGCGATTGCCTTACTCAGCTTCACACCTTCCGGTGACTTCCGCCAGCCGTCCGGCTTGGGCATGCTGTCCAGCAGCGACCAGGCGACGTAGCTGGTCAGGAGCAGCTTCGGGTCGCCCATGCGCTCGATCGACTCGCCGTGCGTGCCGCCGATCTTCGACCAGGTGCCGTCGGCCTCCTGCTGCCGCATCAGCCAGGCCTGCGTGCGGTCGATGACGCCGCGGTCGATCGGGTGGACGCGGGCCATGTCGTGGAACTCCTGCAGCCCGTAGGCGCTGAGCCAGACGAGCGGCTCGCCGCTGCCCCACCAGTCGAAGCCACCGCCGGGCCGCTCGAACGTCAACAGCCGCTGGTAGCCGGCCGAGAGGAACGTCTCGGCCCGGGCCAACAGTGCCGGCGAGGCCAGGCGCGACCTCTTGATGTAGTCCACCACGAGGATGTTCGGGTAGGCCGACGACGACGTCTGCTCGAAGCAGCCCGTCGGCATTTGCAGCATGCCCTCCAGCCCCTCGACGACCTGGCTGAGCACGCCGGGGTAGACCTTCACGAACAGCTTCGAGGCGTCCTCGATCGCCGTCGGCGGGACGGTGACCTTGTGCTTGACCGTGCCTTGCAGGCGGTCGGCGAACACCTGCTCGACGCGCTCGCCGTCGGGCAGCACCTCGACGGAGCGCTTGACCGCGTCGGACAGCTTCGCCCCCCGCGCCTCGACCGTGAGAGGGAACGTGCCGACCTTCCTCGCCTTGATGCGGAAGCGAACCGACGTCACCTGGCCCTGCTCCAGGTCGAGCTTGCGCGTCGGGCCGGCGTCGTCGATCAGGTCGAACCACGGCTCGCGCTTCAGGGTGAGCGTCACCGTTTGCGGAGTTTTCAGGTAGTTGTACACCGCCACCGGGAAGGCCACCTCGTCGCCGCGCGTCAGGGCGACGGGCAGGTCGAGATCGACGAAGAAGTCCTGGAAGACGCGCAGCGGGGCGCTGACGCCGCCGAGCCGGCCGGCGCGCGACGAGCCTGACGCGGTCAGCCGCCAGGTCGTGATCGAGTCGGCCAGCGACAGCTCCAGCGTGGCGCGGCCGTGGTCGTCGGTGATCAGCGACGGCTGCCAGAGCAGCGTCTCGGGGAAGTACTCACGCAGCCGGGCCGGCTCGGCGCCGGGGCCGGAGTCGGCCTTCGCGGCGTCCGTTTTCTCCATCCCCGACCGGGGCATCTTGGCCGTTTCCGGCGCCCCCGCGCGGAACTCGATGGTCTTGGGGGCGAGCAGGGCACCGCCCGCGCCGGCCGGGCCTGGCGGCGGCATCCCTCCGCCGAACGGCATTCCGAAGCCGGCGCCGGCTCCCCTGCGAAACCTCCCCCCAAGGTTAAACCTTATCCGCCATCCCCCGACGTGTCACGAAGCGCGGCAGCTTTCCCCCCGCCGCTTGGTTTTGCCCTTCCGGCCACGGAGCCGTGCCGGTCGCCCTGCTGCTGGTTCCGAAACGCCAGGTCGTCCGGCGTGCCGAACTTGCCGTCCGGGCCGGCGGAGGCCAGCACGAAGTCGTCAAACTGAGGGTGCCGTGGCGTTCTTCTCCTTGGCAGGTCTCTTGACGAGCTTGAAGTCGTGCCCACCCAGGCGTCTTTCGGGGCGGGCTTCCCCTGGTAGGTCTTCCGCCGCCCGCGCTTGGCCTCGTCACTCGGGGAAGGTCCATTTGCCGCCCTTCGCCCACTCCTCTGGTTCTGGTTCGAGAGCGTCACGAACGCCCAGAGGACGCTCTCCATCCGCATCTGGGTCACGGCGGCCATCAGGTTCTCGGCAGTGAAGCCTTCTTCCAGGCTCGCGAGCCGGTCGAGGGTCAGGCTCGCCGCCGGGCCAGGCGTCGGCCAGCCACTCCCCGCAGCGAGCTCGCCGTGCTTCACGGCCGCGGCGAGGGCGTCCCGCTTGATCTGCCACTTCCCGCTCTTTGCCGTCCTGCACGAAGGCCGTCGGCACCGTGGCCGCGTAGGAGGCGAACCCCAGCCAGTCATCGCCACCTGCTGCTCCAGCCGCTGCCGCCGCGCTTGGCCGGATCCACCTGCCACCGCCCCGGCGGCTTGGGCCAGGCGGCGGCGCGAGGGCAGCGCCCTGCGCCGCCTGCTGCTTCTCGGCGGGCAGCCCGCGGCTTGGACCACCAGCGTTTCGACCCGCTCGCCGGGCTTGAAGTTCGCCGCTGCGCCCGCCGGCAGGCATCTCCTCACGGAGCGCTGAAGAACACCTTCTCCAGGCCGGGCTGAACCTCCTGCATCGCATACACCGCCTCATCGACGACGAGCACGCCCAAAGCCGCCGGGGCCGGGGCGCCCCTGGCGTCGGTCACCTCGAAGCGGATCACGCCCTTCTCGCCGGGCCGGTACTCCTCGCGGTCCGGCGTCACGCGGATCTTCAGCTCGTCCGCCGGGTTGACGTAGACCACCCGAGCGTCGCGGACGACCTCGCCGGACGCCAGGACCTGGTAGGCGTGGAGTTCCAGCGTGCCGAAGACGGTCGGCGGCAGGTCCAGCGACGTGGACGCCTTGCCGTCCTTCACGTCCAGCCAGCGCGTCAGCAGCGTCTGGCCGGACTTGACCACATCGACGTAGGCCGTCGGCAGGCCCGCCGAGGTGAGGACGTCGAGTCGCAGCTTGTCGCCGCCGGCGTAGACCGCCTTGTCCAGCCGCAGCAGCACGTTCTCGCCCAGCGGCTCGCTGGTCAGCTCGGCCTTCGCGGTGGCCTCGGCCCCCTTGTCGTCGCGCGCCTTCGCGGACAAATCGAGGAGATTTTTCGGCACGCCGCGCGTCTGCACGACGCCGCCGAGCATCTCCACCGTCTCCTGCGCCCACGGGCCGGCGCGCAGCTGCTCGGGCCGCGGCGTCAGCTTGAACTCGGCGAGGCCGACCGCGTTGGTCCGCACCGTGGCGAACGGCTTGCCGGCGGCCTTCTGGCCCTGGAACAGCTCGACGGCGCACGGCGCCGGGCTGCCGTCGGGGTAGAGCGCGGCGACGAAGATACGGTTCTCCAGGCCGGGGAAGATCCGCCCGCCCTCCGGCAGGAAGCTGACGCGGATCGGCTGGTCGCTCACGGCTCGGGTGCGCGTCAGCGACTCGGCGTGGTCGGCCGTGTCGGTCACCTTGACGTCGAGCTTCAGCAGGGCGTTGCCGCCGGCCAGCGGCTGGCCGACGAAGTAGTCCGGCAGCTTGATCTCGAACTCGTAGTGGCCGGCCTTGTCGGTCGCTCCTTTCACCTGGGCGAACTCCCGGAAGGCGACGTCGAACGTGCTGGCCTTCACCTCGACCTTGCCGCCGGCGACCGGCTTGCCGAAGAAGTAATCGACCTGGAGCGTCCCCTTGATCGTCTCCTTCGGCAGGTAAAACGCCTTGTCCGTCTTCAGCTCCGCCTTGAACTTCGGCAGGACGTACTTCGCCACCGTCACCGTCTTCTCCGCGCGGTGCTCGCCCAGCAGCGCCCGCAGCCGGTACTCACCCAGGTTCACCTCGTCGGCGAGGGTGAAGTCGGCCGAGGCGATGCCGTACTCACTCGTATTCAGCTCTTTCTTGTAGACCTTGTTTCCCTTGGCGTCCTCGACCTCGAAGAGAAGGTTCGCCTTCGCCGCCGGCTTCAGGTCGAACGCCCGCAGCGCCAGCGCCCGCAGGCGGACCGTCTGGCCGGGCTGGTAGAGCGGCTTGTCGGTCGTCAGCAGCACCTTCGGCGACGAGACGACCTTCACCTCGCGCGTCAGCGCCTCCTCGCCGAGGTCGGAGCGGGTGTGGACCTTCAGCGTGTAGGTGCCGGCGGGCACGTCGGGGACCTGGAAGTTGACTCGCGCGGCGCCGTCCCCGCCGGTCTTGCCGCGGAACAGCTGGCGCGGCTCCTTGCCCTTGTCGAGCAGGCTCACACTCACGTCGGCGACCAGCGGCACCGTCCTCGTGGCCGACCGCACGCCGTGGACCTTGCAGAGCAGCTCGGCCTCGCTGCCGGCGAAGAACTCGGCCGAGGCGGTGACGGCCGTCTCGTGGGCGCGGACGAGGAGGATCTTGTCCAGCGGCGTCTCGGTCGGCGGGCCGTCGAGCTTCGCGCGCACCGTCAGGTCGGCCGGCTTCGCCTTGACCTTGGCGAACGTCACGGTGGTCTGCGTGGCGCCGCCGGCCGGCAGCACCGGACCGAGCAGGCTGAGGCTCTTGCCGTGGTTGTCCACCAACTCGACGGTGAGCACGCGGGCCTTCGTCGAGGCCGGCACGTCGAGTGTGACGTTCAGGCGCTCGGTGGTCTGATAGGCCGCCGTGGCCTTAAGCTGAGGGCCAGGGGCTTTCTCGGGCGCCGCGGTCAGCAGCAGCGCGGCGGACAGGGCGACGCCGGCGACGAGGGACGTGCGAGACATGGGCACCTCCGGAGAGAGGGACGTGAATCGGCCTCCATGATAGCAGACGAGACAGCGGTCCGAGAGTTGGGTACGATGTGGTCGGACCGAACAAGGAGGTGGACGCATGAAGACAACGACCGAGCGGATGACGGCGGACCAGTTTTTGAGTGGATTCATCTCCAGGGAACGAAGGTAAGAGCTTCGAGCTGGAGCGGGGGGAGGTGATTCAGGTGCCCAGGCCAGGCGAGGTGCACGGCGCGGTTTGTTGTAACGTCTCATTCGTTCTCGGCACCTACATCAGGAAGCGCGCAAGGGCTTGTCGTCAGCAATGACACCGGCATCATCTGGGAGCCGCGACCCGGACACGGTACGTGGGCCAGACGTGTTTTTCTACGACGAGAAACCCCGCTTCGCCGACCTGAACCCGAAGTGGTCCGACGTGCCTCGATGCTGGTCGTCGAGGTGGTGTCGCCCAGCGATAAGATGTCGAAGGTCACCCGGCGGGTGACCGAATTCCTCGGCTGGGGCGTGAAGATGGTATGGGTGGTCCACCCCGAGGAAGAAACCGTGACGGTCTACCTCCCCTGACCGCGCCCCGAAGGTGATCGATCGAAAAGGCGAATTGTCCGGTGGCGGACTGCTGCCCGACCTAAGCGTCCGGGTCGATGACTTCTTCTACTCGACCGGGCAGGATAGCGAGGCTCAATCCCGATGAAGGTGAAAGTCATCAACCGCCAGGGCCTGCTCGTCGGCCCCGTCGAGTGTGCCAGGGTCGTCAAGACCGACGCCGAGTGGCGCCAGCAGCTCACCCCGACGCAGTTCGCCATCGCCCGCGGCAAGGGGACCGAGCGGGCGTTCTGCGGCACGCTGCTGGACAACAAGCGCGACGGCGTCTACTTCTGCGCCTGCTGCGGCCTGCCCCTGTTCGCCTCCGACGCCAAGTTCAACTCCGGCACCGGCTGGCCGAGCTTCTTCCAGCCGGTCGCCGCGGAGAACGTCGTGACACAGGGGGACCACAGCCACGGCATGACCCGCGACGAGATCCTCTGCGCCCGCTGCGACTGCCACCTCGGCCACGTCTTCAACGACGGGCCGAGGCCCACCGGGATGCGGCACTGCGTCAACTCGGAGTCGCTGACGTTCACCGACCGGACCGACCTGGCGGCGCGGGCGGACCCGGCGGCGGACGCCGCCGGGTAGCCGCCTTTCCAGCGCGACGCCAGGCCTGACCCGCCCCACACCCAGTTGCTTGTCACGCCAGGAGGGCGTCCGCGAGGGCCAGGCGGGCCTTGCGGAACAGGCGGTAGGCCGAGGGCAACGGCATTCCCGTCTCCCGGGCGATGTCGGCCCAGGTGTGGCCCTCAACCCGCAACACGACGATCCACCGCTGGCAAGCTGGCAGCCGGTCGATCAGCTCCCACACCTCGCACGAGCCGTCGGGCCCCTCGGACCGCTCCGGGGCGGAGGCCAGCGGCTGGCCGCCCCCGCGCCGTCGCTCCCGGCGGGCGGCCCCGCCTGCCTCCCAGCGCAGCAGCCGCCGGAGGTAAGCCCCGAGTTCCTGGCTAGGCCGCGCCAGGTCCAGCGCGGTGAGGTCCCGCTCGGCCAGGCCCACCATTGTCTGGTGTTCCAGGTCCTCGGTCGCGGCCGAGGACCAGCCCTTCCCCCCGGCCCGGGAGGCCGCCCGACGCGCCTCCTCCCGGGTCCAGGGGTGGTCGATCACCTCGCGCCAGATCTGTAAGGTCGCCGGCGCCTCGGGAAGGCGGGAGCGCAATTTCATGTGGAGGTCGTCAATGGTCATGGAGAGGCCCCAAATGGGTTCGATGTTACAAAGAAGCTGCTTCCCCGCGCGGCGCGCGGGCCCTAAGGCGGCGGCTTGGCCGCCGCCCGGGGCGGGACGTGGGGGCGGCCGGGACCGCGCGGACGGGCCGTGGCCCGTGGAGAGACGCTCCCTGGCGCCCGAATGACCGTGGACAAGGCGGGGGGTTTTTGCTAGAGGTGAATACCTCCTTCCGATCGTGTTGCCGCCACGGCGCAAGGTTGGTTGGAGACGCACCAGCTGGGGGGCGCAATCCCCCAGCTGGTCCCATTTTTAGCACGCGCGCGAGGGGGTGGGAAGGGGAGAATATGAATGGAGAGGCCCTGATTGCATACTATAACGCAACGCAATCTTGAATAGGATAACAAACAAGGGGAGGCGTCACGCGGTTGCCGTGCCGCCCCCCAGGGCGTCCGCCAGCTCCCCGTCGCAGACCAACTCGTTGACCAGGCCCAGCTCGATCGCCCTCCGGACGACGGTGGCCCGCTCCTGCGGGCAAGGGCCCCCCCGCGAAAACACCACCACGCCGGGCTTGCCGCCCTTGACCGCGTCGCCGGCGCACCGCTCCAGGTGGTGTAGCTTGACCCCCGTCCAGCGCTCCCCCATCTCCTCCAGCTTCCGGGCGGCGGCGGGGCTCAGCTCGCCGCCCGTGGGAATGATCACCCCGCCGATGTCCCCCACGACGGTCGCCGTCAGTTCCCTCTCGCTGATGTCCCCCAGGTCCACCCGCTGCTGGAGGAAGATCCCCCGGTGCTCCTTCTTGGCGACGCCCAGGCTGGTCAGGACCGTATCGACCTGCTCCACCAGACCCGGCTTCGCCCCCGCCCCGGGCTTCCTCCTGGGCCCGCCCGGCCCCCCCTTGCCGAAGACGATCCCGTATCCGGACACCTGGCCGATGTAGTGGCGGATCACCTGCACCTCCTCGCTGGTGTACCCGGCGGGGATGATGATCGGCACGCCGCCCAGCGACGGCGGCGGCGGGTTGGTGTCGCCGGGGGCCTTGCCGTTGACCTTCTCGTGAAGCACCGCGACCAGGGCCGAGGAGGAGTAATGCAGGGGGTCCAGCACGTCCATCATCGGCTCGCCGCAGAGCGGGACGAATTGGATGGGGTTGGCCACCCGGATCGGCTGCTGCAGCGTCTTCTCGAAGATCTGCAGCGCGTCGTACATCGTCCTCCCCCAGGTCACCCCCACGACGGCGGCCCGGTGAAGGACCGCCTTGATCGCTTCCGTCACCGACGGGTGGAAGGTGCCCTGCTGGTGCCGGATCACCGTGACCGAGCGCAGGCGCGGCACCCCGCCCGGCTGTAGCCGTTGCAGCTTCTCCAGGAGGCCCTTCGGCGACAGGAACTTGGCGAACTTGGCCTGCGCCGCCTCCCACAGCTCCTCCACCCCCTTGGGGTCGAACGCGGGGTCACGGTAGGTCAGCCACTTCCTACCTTCCGCCAGGCGCAGCAGCCGGGACACCTCGGGCTGTTTGATCTCCAGCTTCTCGCCGATCTCCGTCTGGGTGTCGCCCAGGCTGGCGAGGTAGGCGGCGGCCAGGGCGTACTGCTGCTTCTCCGTGTCGTTGCGGGTCCGCCGCGGACTCATGCTCGGCCCTCACGCGATGATCGACTTCCGCCTCGCCAGGTAGTCCCACACCACGTAGCGGTCCAGCTCGCGGCCGGCGGTGAAGAACACCCGGCCGCGCGTCGATTCCGCCATCCGGTAGGCGAACTGCACGTCCTCCGACGTCTGGTTCCAGCTCTGCAACAGGAAGATGTTGATCGTGATCCCCTCGCGGGCGCACTGCATCGCCTCGCGCAAGGTCGCCCGCTCCGTCTCCGGGTTGGGCGGGTAGATCAGCCGCAGCACGCTCCCCTCGAAGTGGGCCGTCGGCAGCCCGTCGGTGATGAGCATCACCTGCCGGTTCGGCGTGTCCTGCGCCGCCAGGAACTTCCGCGCCAGCGACAGCCCGTGCTGGATGTTCGTGAAGTGCGGCGGGATCTTCGCCTCGGTGTACCTCGGGTCGCTCATGTCCGCCTTGAGGTTCACCCACGGGTCGTAGATCGTCACCGGCTTGGGCATCAGCGAGGCGATCTCCGACAGGTGGCGCGGCTTGGCGAACGTGTACATCTCGATGAACTGCAGGTAGTCGCCGGGGAACTCGGTGCGGATCAGCCCGTCCAGCGCCAGGCCCATGCGCTTGACGTTGATGTACTGCCCGTCGTAGCGCATCGACCCGGACATGTCCAGCAGCACCACCGAGGCGCAGCGCGGCGTGTTGCGCGTCTTGTGGATGACGATGTCTTCCGCCTTCATCCGCACCGGCGTGCCGGGGCCGGAGCGGAGCAGGGCGTTGGTGAACGACGCCGGGATGTCCATCTGCGTGATCGAGTCGCCGAACTCGTAGGGCTTGGTCTGTTGCAGCTCGACGGCGCCGTCGCCGACGACCTCGCCGGTGTGCCGGCCGGTTCGCGACGCCTGCATCTGCTCGAAGATGCGCGTCAGCAGCTTCGACTGGAACAGCCGGTACGCCTTCGGCGTCATCTCGAACCCGCCGCGCTGGCCCTGCTCCAAGCCCTGCTGCTCGGCCATCTGGCGCAGGTACTCCTGGATCTGCTGCTGTAGCTCGCTGAGCTGGTTGACGTCGCCGGGCTCGACGAACTTCGACAGCTCCTCCATGTCAATGACGCCGATCTGGGCGGTCTTGGCCGCCTCCTCGATCTGCTCGAGCAGCTTGTCGAGCGCCTCCAGCTCCTTTTTGATCTCCAGCGCCTCGGGCACGGTCATCGACTGCCGGCCGGTGAACTCGTACTTGCTGGCCAGCTCGTCCACCTGGTACTTGTCGCCGAGCCGCTCGGTCAGCCGTAGCAGGGCCTTGGCGAACTCACCGCGCTCGTCGCCGGCGCGATACCAGAGCCGTTCGAGGTCGTACAGCTGCTCCTCACGCACCGCCTGGGCGAAGTCCTTCGCCAGCTTCGACGGCGGCCGGACCTGGCCGGCCGGGTCGTGGAAGGCGCGGTGGGCCTCGGCCTGGACGGTGTCGGTCTCGTAGGTCTCGAGGATCTTGCGCTTGCGGTCTTCGAGGATCTGTTTCAGCGCGTCGAGGCTGGGGCCAAGGTTAGCGATCTGCGACGGGTCGATGCGGACGGCGCGGGCCAGCTCCTCCTCGGTGAGCCGGCGCATGTTGCCGTAGGCGAGCCAATGCTCGAAGGCCGGCGAGACGAGGTCGGGCGGCGGGGCGGTGGGGCTGGGGAACTCGACCGGGTCGTACTTCTGGTACGTGTGGATGACGCCGCCGATCTGGTCGCGCTGGTTCATGGTGCCCTCGTCCGCCGGGGCGGGCGGCCCCGTCTTCATTCCTAGTAGCCAGTATACCAGGCGGGGTGGTCGAGGTTACCGCCCGCCGCTGGCGTCCAGCACCGTGACCCAGCCGCGCGTCGGGTGCTGCGCCTGGCCGAAGCCGACCCGCTTCAGCCGTGGGCTTAGCAGCGGGATGCGGTGGTACAACGTGGCCAGCCAGCCATCGACCGCGTCGGCCAGGTCGGGGAGGATGGCGATGACCGCGCCGCGCCTTCGCGCCCTCCTTCGTTGCCCCCGGCAGCGACGGATCCTCCTCGTGGACGCCCAGCCCCTGCACCTTCGGGTGGTCGGCGTTCCGCGCGACGTACTCCGCGTGCGCCTGGCACGGCTCTGCTGCTTTTCGTCCAGCGCCACCTCGCCCAGCCCGGCTTGCCCGCGCACGTCGTTGAGGCGCCTCAGCAGTGCCTCCGCGGTCCGAGCGCGGTAGCGGACGTGGTCGAGCGTGGCGAAGCTCCACGCTTCCGCCCACCTCGCCCCGTTCACCTCCGCACTCATCGTCGCCGTGTACGTCGTCGCCGGGCCAGGCGCGCCTTCGGCAGCGGGAGGATCTGCGTGTAACTGCCCGCGCCGGGCAGCGGCTTCTCCGGCGTCGAGAGCCAGCACGGCACCTCGTGGCCGCCGGCGTCGGCCAGCCGGGCGGTGACTCGGGCCACCTTGTATCTCGGGAAGAAGTTGGCCGTCACCGCGTAGCCGACGACGGCGCTTCGGGGCGTCCGCGACCAGCGAGTCGGCCTCGCGGCCGGGTAAAGTGGCACGCCCTTCTGGTCCTTGCCGGGAAGAGGACGGCGAGGGGGCCGTCGCCCTCGCGGCGAGGCGGAGGCGTTCATGACCCACACCCAGCCGCCGGGGCCTGCGGGACGGCCCCCAGGCCGACGGCCTTCAGCGACGGGTTGAGGGCGACGTGGCGGTTCATCACCGACGCGAAGACCCAGTCCAGCGCGTCGAGCGGCCCGACGCCGCCGCCCATCCGCACCGCCGCCCGCGGCGCGTCCGCCAGCCCTCCTCGGTGAACCCCCTCCACCCCTCCCGCTGCTCGTTGACGTTGAGGCCCGGCGTCCGGTCCAGGTGCAGGGCGACGTAGCGGGCGTGCTCCAGGCAGCCGCGCGACAGGCCGTCGTCCAGCCGCACCTCCTTGGCCCCGGCCGCCCGGCGCAGGCGTTGAGCAGTTCACGGCGGCTCGTAGACGAGGCGGCCGTACTCGGCGGGCGGCTGGGTGGTGAACGTCCAGGCGACCAGTCGCGGTCGCCGACCCGGGCCTCGGCCCGGACGACGTAGGCGATGCCGGCCCGCAGCGGCTGGCGCGGGGGTGTTTCCAGACGGTGTTCTGCTGGTGCGGCTGAGCATCGTTGGCGAGCGCGACGGCGACGAGAACCACGCCGGCACCTCCTGGCCGTACTCGTCCTCCAGCGCTTGCATCGTCGCCCCGGCGATGGCGACGCCCGGCAGGAGCGTCAGCGTGACGGGGTAGCCGGCCAGCTTGTCCTTGACCTCCGGCAGCGGGTCAGGCACCCGTCGTTGCCGGGGAAGGTCAACGGCACGCCACCTGGCGGTGCCCCGGGTAGGCCACCGGGTCGGCCGGCGACCGCGGCGCGCGGCCGAGCCGCGCGTGAAGTCGAACACGCTGATCCACTTGCCGTCCGCCGTCCGGGCGGAGCCGGCCGCGAACGCCGTCAACCCCGGGGCCAGGATCAGCGCTCGGTGGGCCGGCAGGCTCAGCCAGGTCAGCAGGGCCTCGCGCGGCTCGGCCGGGGCCACGCTGGCAGCGGGCGGCCTCCCTGCCGGCGGCGGTCGCCCGGAGCAGGTCTTCCTGGTCGTGCGGGTCGAGCAGCGGCCGGTCGAGGTGGCGGGCGAGGTACTCGGCGTGCTCGCGACATCCGGCTGCGCCCTCGTCCAGGGTTACGGCGGCCGCCCCCTCGTGCTGGCGGCGCCTTGTTGAGTCGGAACCGACGAGCGGCCGAGCCAGCCGGGCCGTCGCGTCGCTCGGCGGAGGGCGGGTCGGCCTCCTTCGCCCTGGGTGTCGGCCTGGCAGGGCGCGCTTCCTTGGGTTCCGGCAGGTTCGCGACCGCGAGGACGGGATCGGGGCAGCCATGCCAATGAAGGCCCCGCCCGCCGTGCCGACCAGCACCAGAAGCGGCAGCCGACGAGGAAAGCGGCTTGCCGGACCGGCGTGGGTGCCGGGCCGGGACGGGCCGTTTGGCCCGCGCCTTTCGGGCCGTGGTCGCCTTCGGCGGCTCTCCCGGCACGCGCATGGCCTGCTGGCAGCGGCCGCAGCTGACGACGCTGCCGGCCAGGCCAGGCGCCACTTGCAGGAGGCCCTTGCACGCCGGGCACTGGAAGCGGATCACGCCGTCACCCTCGCCCCAAGCCAAGCAGTGGCGGGCTCGCCCGGAATCGAGGGCGCCCTTCACGCCCTCCCTCACGGTCGGGCCTGGGATAATGCGTCACGACACCGCGACGGCCGGCTTCAGCTCGCCCTTCGTCGCCGCCTCCGGCGGCACCTGCGTCGGCTTGATGCGGTCGAGCTTCGTCCGCATGGCGATGCGGTTGATCACCTGCAAGAACGCCAGCGCGCTGGCCTCGATGATGTCGGTGCTGACCGACCGGCCGGACATCACCTTGCCGTTGTACTCCACCTCGACGCTCGCCTCGCCCTGGGCGTCCTCGCCGACCGAGACGCTGCGGACGCGGTAGTCCTTCAGCGTCACCTCGATGCCGGTGATCCGCTCGATCGCCTTGAACACGGCATCGACCGGGCCGTCGCCCAGGGCGGCGTCCCGCTGGATCGTGCCGTCCTGGTGCCACAGCGCCACCGCCGCCGACGGGATGGTGGCGGTGCCGGCGTTGCAGGTGACCGCCTCCAGCGTCCACAGTACCGGGCCGGAGTGGATCTGCGCCTCGGCCAGCGCCTCGATGTCGCCGTCGTAGATCACCTTCTTGCGGTCGGCCAGGTTCTTGAACCCGTCGAAGACGCGCTGCAGCTGCTCGTCGGTCAGGTGGTAGCCCAGATCGACGATCCTCTGCCGCAGGGCGTGCCGGCCGGAGTGCTTGCCCAGGACCAGCTCGGTCCGCGGGATGCCGACGTCCTCGGGGTTCATGATCTCGTAGGTCGAGCGCTCCTTGAGCATGCCGTCCTGGTGGATGCCCGACTCGTGCGAGAAGGCGTTCTGGCCGACGATCGCCTTGTTCCGCTGCACCACCATGCCGGTGACGTGCGACACCAGCCGGCTGGTCGGGTAGAGCTTGCGCGAGTTGATCCCGGTGCGGACGCCGAAGTAGTCGCCGCGCGTCCGCAGCGCCATCACCACCTCCTCCAGCGGGCAGTTGCCGGCCCGCTCGCCCAGGCCGTTGATCGTCACCTCGATCTGCCGGGCGCCGCCCTGGATGGCGGCGATGGTGTTGGAGACGGCCATGCCCAGGTCGTCGTGGCAGTGGGCGCTGAAGACGACCTTGTCGGCGCCGCGGACGTGCTTCTTGAGGAAGGCGAACATGCCGCCGTACTGCTCGGGCACGGCGTAGCCGACCGTGTCGGGCAGGTTGATCGTGGTGGCCCCGGCCTCGATCGCCCTCTCGACGACCTCGGCGAGGAAGTCCAGCTCAGTCCGCGAGGCGTCCTCGGGGGAGAACTCGACGTCGTCGATCTTCGCCTTGGCCCGCCCGACGCCCTCGACGGCCCGGCGGACGATCTCCTCCTTGGCCATCTTCAGCTTGTACTCGCGGTGGATGGCGCTGGTGGCCAGGAAGACGTGGACGCGCGGCTTCGCGGCGCCCTTGACCGCCTCGCAGGCGCGGTCGATGTCGGCGGGGTTGCAGCGGGCCAGCCCGCAGATCGCCGGCCCGTGGACCTCGCGGGCGATCGCCTGCACCGACTCGAAGTCGCCCGGCGACGCGATCGGGAAGCCCGCCTCGATCACGTCCACGCCCAGCTCCTTGAGGGCGTGCGCCACCTGGAGCTTCTCGGCGAGGTTCATGCTCGCGCCCGGCGATTGCTCGCCATCCCTCAGTGTCGTGTCGAAAACGATCACCCTGTCCGATTTGTCCGGCATCGCGGGGCACCTCTACGGGGGCGGGCACAGGCGAGCGAAACGAAAAAGCCCTGGGCGACTGTCGTCCCAGGGCCACTTGGCTACCGTTCGTCGGTCAGACCGATGGTTGGCGCACCTGAGACGGATCTCCTGTAAGAAGCATACCCAGGAGGATTAGGTTGCGGTTTGCCATCGACCCGTGGTGGTTGGGAGACAGAACCTCGCCTGTTACTTCACGTTGGGGTGTAGTGTAGGGGAGCCGACCCGTCTTGACAATGCGAAAAGAGAGGACGGCGGCGGTTTTTCCGCCGCGCCCTCCCTCGTTAGCTCCCGCCGCGGCGAGGCTCAGACGAACCTCGTCTTGCCCGGGACGGCCACCGGCGGCTCGGCCAGCTGCATGTCCCAGGCGAGGTTCTCCGGCATCAGGTTTTCCTTGGAGTTGAGCACCTGGTCCCAGCTCAGCGGCTTGCCGGTGTAGGCCGACATCCGGCCCATGATCGCGGTGAGGGTGCTCTCGGCGACGTTCTTCAGCTCGTTGATCGGGTCTCCCTTGCGGATCGACTCGATCAGGTCGGTGTGCTCCTGCACGTACGGGTCCTGCCCGCCGCCGCGCCGCCCGCCGCCGCGGTAGACCACCTTGCCGTTGACCTCCGAGCGGTTGACCTGGCTCGACCCCTTGCTGCCGCGGACGAACTCCGAGACGTCCTGGTCGCAGCCGCTGATCTGCCGGCACTGGCTGATGACGTGGACGCCGTTGGGGTACTCGAAATCGACCGAGAAGAAGTCGTAGATGTGGCCGAAGTCGGGGTTGGTCCGGGTGCGGAAGCCCATGCCGACGCACTTGACCGGGTGGGCGCGGAGGGCCCAGTTGATGACGTCGATGTTGTGGACGTGCTGCTCGACGATGTGGTCGCCGCACAGCCAGACGTAGTTGTACCAGTTGCGCATCTGCGCCTGGAGGTCGCTCCACTCCTTGCGGCGCTTGACGCTCCACAGGATGCCCTGGTTCCAGGCGCACCGCCCGCCGAGGATCTCGCCGATCTCGCCCTGGTGGATCTGCTTGATCGTCTCCAGGTAGCTGGCCTGGTGGCGGCGCTGGGTGCCGGCCGCGACGCCGAGCTTCTGGTTCTGCGCCTCCTTGTGGCAGTCGAGCACCTTGCGGATGCCCGGCGCGTCCACGCCGACGGGCTTCTCGGTGAAGAGGTGCTTCTTGGCCTTGACGGTGGCCTCGATGTGCAGCGGGCGGAAGCCGGGCGGCGTCGCCAGGATGACGTAGTTGACGTCGGGGTGGTCGATGACCTTCTTGTAGGCGTCCAGCCCGACGAAGACGCGGTCGTTGACGTCCACGCCGTTGCCCAGCGACTTGCACTTCTCGTCGTCCTTGCCGAACTCGCCTAGGCGGCGGGCCAGGCCCTTGGCGCGGTCCTCGAAGGCGTCGGCCAGGGCGATCACCTTGACGCCCTTGGCGGAGTGCAGCACGTTCTCCGCGGCGCCGGAGCCGCGGCCGCCGCAGCCGATGACGCCGACGCGGATCTCGTCGCTGCCGGCGGCGTGGACGCCGGTCGCCAGCGCGCCGGCGGCCAGGGCGGCGGCAGAGGTTTTCAGGAAGTCGCGGCGGTCGGAGTCATGCGAGTGGCTCATGGAGAGGGCTCCTTGTGGGGTGGGGAAGACCGATGTAGTCAGAATATATGGCGAGCCGCGCACGAAGTAGCGGTCTTCTCCGGACCGCCTTCTTCGTGCGCGGCTCGGGGGCTACTTGCTCTCGCGGGTGACCAGCGAGCGGAAGCCCTTGAGGTTGTCCTGCTCCTCGATCGGCCGCACGACCCGGAAGCCGGTGAACTCGGCGCTGGTCAGCCACCAGATGCTCTGCGGCCGCTGCGGGTCGAGCTTGATCCACTCCTTGCCGCTCGGCCGGCGGGCGGCGCTGCGGCAGGCGGCGGCGTCACTGTCCCAGCCGCCGCCCCGCGTCGGGTGCGACCAGCGCTGGCCGGCCGGCTTGTTGACCGGCTGGAGCGTCGGCTTGTCGCGCGGGAACGTGCCGTAGTAGTCCTTGGCGTACAGGTCGAGGCAGAACTCGGCGACGTTGCCGTACATGTCGTGCAGGCCCCACGGGTTGGCCTTCTTCTTGCCGACCGGCTGCGGCTTGTCCTCGGAGTTGGCCGAGTACCAGGCGTACTCGCCGAGGTCCTTGGGGTCGTTGCCGAAGGAGTACGCCGTGGCGGTCCCGGCGCGGGCGGCCCACTCCCACTCGGCCTCGGTCGGCAGGCGGTAGGTCTTGCCGGTCTTGACCGACAGCCAGCGGCAGTACTGCATGCAGGTGTGCCAGGAGACGCAGATCAGCGGGTTGCCCTCGCGGCCCAGCCCGAACGTCTCGTCGGCATAGGCCGGCGTCGGCCGGGTGACGGCGTCGGCGTCCTTGGGCGTCTCCGGCTCCTTGTCCTCCTTCTTGCCGGCCTTGCCGGCCCACCAGGCGTCGAACTCGTCCCAGGTGACCTCGCACTTGCCCATCCAGAACCCCTTGAGGGTGACGGGGTGCTGCGGCCCCTCGTCGGGGTTGCGGCCCTTCTCCGTCTCGGGACTGCCCATGAGGTAGGTGCCGCCGGGGATGGCGACCATGTCGAACTTCACCTTCGTGTCGGGGATGGTCTCGGTGTAGTTCTTGTGGGTGGGCCTCTCGACGGCCGGGAAGGTGACCGCCGCCTTGTCCGCCTGCGCGGGGGTGAGGACCGTCGTCGCCAGGACGGCCAGGGCCGCGCCGCCGGCCGCCAACTGTATCAGTCGCCGCATGTCTGCTATGCTCCAATCCCGGTGCCGCCCGTGGTAGACGGACCCCTGCCGATGCTGATGCCCACGCTATTGCTGCTCGCCTGCCCGCCGGCCCTGGAGCGGTACTCGTTCCAGGAGCCGCACATGGGCACGCTGTTCCGCGTCGTCGTGTACGCCGGGGACGAGGCGGCGGCGCGGCAGGCCTCGAAGGAGGCGTTCGCGCGCTGCGCCCAGTTGAATGCTATCATGAGCGACTACCTATCGACCAGCGAATTGATGCGGCTGTGCGCGAAAGCCGGCGGCCCGCCGGTGAAGGCCTCCGACGAGCTGTTCACCGTCCTGGCGCGGTCGCAGAAGGCGGCCCGCGAGTCCGGCGGGGCGTTCGACGTCACCGTCGGCCCGATCGTGCGCCTGTGGCGCGAGGCGCGCAAGGCCCGCCGCCTACCCGACCCGGCGAAGCTCGCCGCGGCGAAGGCGCTGGTCGGCTACGAGAACGTCGAGCTGGACGAGAAGGCTCAGACGGTGCGGCTGCGCAAGCCGGGGATGCGGCTCGACCTCGGCGGCATCGGCAAGGGCTACGCGGCCGACGAGATGCTCAGGGTGCTGGCGAGGCACGGGATGAGGAAGCGCCCTCGTCGCCGCCGGCGGCGACATCACGGTCGGCGACCCGCCGCCGGGCAAGGACGGCTGGGTCGTCGCCATCGCGCCGCTCGACGCGAAGAGGGAAGGGCCGCGCTACCTGACGCTGGCCAACGCCGCCGTCTCGACGTCCGGCGACGCCGAGCAGCACGTCGAGATCGACGGGATGCGCTATTCGCACATTGTCGATCCGCGAACGGGCATTGGCCTGCTGGGCCGGACGAGCGCCACCGTGGTGGCGCCGGACGGCATCACGGCGGACAGCCTGACGAAGGTCGTGGCGGTCCTCGGGCCGGAGAAGGGCTTCCCCATCATCGAGAAGGAGCGCGGCGTCAGCGCGCGGTTCGTGCGCAAGGACGGCGACAGGGTCGAGGTGACGACGTCGAAGCGGTTCCCGAGGCTGCGCGAGGGCGGGAAGTCCCCTTCTTCTTGAGGCGGTTCAACCAGCCCGGAGCACCAGCTAGGCCTGCTTCCGCGCCCACGCTGGCGCTCCGGGCTGGTTGTGCCATCCCTCACGGCTTGCACAACAGCTTCAAATCCGCCGGCAGGCGCGGCGGCTCGAACACCGGCGTCTGCTGGTCCGGCGCCGCCCGCAGCTTCTTCAGCAGCCGGCCGATCACCTGGTCGATCGTGCCGGCCATCTCGTTCGCCGACACCGGCGTGCGGCGGCCGCCCTTGCCGATCGCCTCGGGCCGGCCCAGCGCCGTCAGCACGCCCTCGGTGAACAGCCCGTGGCGCAACTTCCGCACCTCCGGGTCGAGGTCCTTCACCTTCTTGATCGCCTCCTGGTCCGGCTCCGCCGACTCCTGGTGCGGCTTGCACGCCGAGAAGATCAGGAACTTCGCCCCGTCGCGGTTGATACTCTGGATCGGGTCCGACACGATCGCCCCGGAGTGGCAGGCGTCCAGCAGGATCAGCTTGCGGCACTTCAGCGCCCGCAGCTCGTTGTGCAAGAGGTCGGATTGCAGCCCCCGGCCGGCCTGCGTGTCGGCGTCGGCGCTGACGTAGTAGAAGCTGCCCGGCACGTACACCCCGCTGTTGTTCTTCGCGTCGCCGTGCCCGGAGAGGAACAGCACCAGCAGGTCGTCGGGGCCGGCCTTCTCGCCCAGCTTCCGCAGCCGCGTCAGGATCGTGCTCGTCGTCGCCTCGCCGTCGCGGATCAGCTCGACCTTGCTGTCGCCAAACAGCCCGCTGGCCTTGTGCTGCTTGAACACGTCGGCCAGGACCACGGCGTCGTTGCGGGCGAACGGCAGGTTCCGCTGCCGCTGCCGTGCGTAGTCGGTGATGCCGACGCACAGCGCGTACAGCGTCGGCTTGGCCCGCGTCTTGTCGCTGTACTCGAAGGCCGTGTCCGCCTCGCCGCGGCCGCCCTCGGCGTTGAAGCTGGTCACCGTGACCTCGTTCACCCCGCGGCGCAGCCGGTCGAGCGGGACCTCGACGTCCACCGTGCCGCCGTTCTCGCCGATCGCCGGCGCCTTCTCCTGGTAGTCGTAGTCGTTCAGCCAGAGCGTGACGCGGGTGATCCTCTGCCGGGGGCCGTTGTTGCGCGGCCGGACCGTGACGCGCAGCCTTAGCGGCTTGTCGAGCCTGGGGTTGGCGCCCTTCTCCGGCCGCTGCGCCACGCTGACGCTGACGCGGGGCGGCTCGATGTCGGGGAACAGCACCTTCTGCGGGTCCTGGAACGGCTCCTTGACCGTCTTCCACACCCTCGCCGGGTCGTGGAAGCCCTTCCGCTGCTGCGGCGCCCCCTTCTGCTGAGCCTGCTGCGTGCTGGAGAAGCGCGACAGCGGGTGGAACTCCGGCCGCGCCGTCGGCTGGTCCTGCGGCGGGTTGACGTGCCAGCCGACCAACCGGTCCGGCTCCGGGGCGTTGGTGTCGTAGTAGAAGTCGCGCCAGCGCCACAATATCCAGCTGCCCCCCTCCGCCCGCCGCGTCGGGAAGAACCGCCACAGGGGCCGCTGCCGTACCGTCGTCAGCTTCTGCTGCTCCTTGCCCTTGTGCCGCCAGACGAAGATGTACTCGCGGGCCGGCTCCGCCGCGGCCAGTAGCTTCAACGCCTCGGCGCGCGACACGAACTTCGGGTTGGGCAGCACGATCGGCGTCAGGCCCGCCTGCTGCTTGCCGGGCTTGAAGTTGTAGACGTTCTTCTCCTCCCGGCCCTTCTTCTCCGGGTCGAAGACCCAGCCGCCCTTGCGGTCGCGGCTGATCGAGGCGATCAGCACCACCTCGTCGCCGTCGGTCAGGCCGCACTCCCAGGCCGGGCTGCCCGGATCGACCTGGCGCACGCTGATCGCGCTGCCCTTCGCCGGGCTGAAGGCGGCGCCCAGCTCGCGCTGGTGCGGCCAGTGCTCGAGGCTCCAGCAGGCGATGGTCTGGTCGCGCGAGCAGGTCACCAAGAGTTTGCCGTCCCGTGACGGGGCGACCGACATCACCTCGCCCTCGTGGCCGACCAGCATTCGAGAGAACACGATCTTGCCCGGGTGCAACTCGTAGATCGACACACCCCACATGTGGCCGACGGCCAGCCGGGCGGGGTGCTTGTCGGTCTTTTCGAGGAAGGTGTAGCAGCGCGGCACCTGGTTGACCGGGGTGAGGTACAGGCCGGTCTTCTCGCTCAACTCCGCCCGGACGTTGCCGGGGCCGACGACGTACCAGACGTAGCCGTTCAGCGTCCGCTCGACGCGCCAGTCGCCCAGCCGCTCGATCGGCTTGACCGGGGCGAAGTCCTTCGGGGCCGCCGACAGGATGCGGTGGACCTTGTTCTCCTTCGACACGTCGAGGTTGAAGACGCGCCAGGACCCCTCGCCGCGGTCGTTGGGGCTCTTCGGGTTGTCGTTCAGCTTCTCCTGCCAGGCGAGGTAGTGGTTGTTCGTTGACAGCGCCACCTGCCAGAGGCAACTGCCCGGGCTGCGGACGGTCGAGAGGACGTCGTTCTTCGGCACGTCCCACAGCCGGACCTCGTGGTTGGGCCCGCCGGCGGTGGCGATCTGGCCGGGGTAGTTGGGGCGGAAGGCGACGTTATCGACGCGGTAGCCACAGTCGAGCCCCTTGGGCGTCAGTAGCTTCGCGGCGCCGCCGTCGAGGCGGAAGACGAACACCTTGCCACCGGTGACGTGGTTCAGCTTCAGCCTGTCCACGGCCGAGTTGGTGTCCTGCGTGCCGACGGCGAGGTGGTCGCCGGTCGCGTCGAAGGCCAGGGCCGTCGGCGAGCGGGTCACGCCGGCGGCGTGGAACGGGATCGTCCGCGAGGCCTTTTTCCCAGGGGCGAGCCTGGCGCAGGTCGAGCACCTCGACCAGCTCGGTGTCGCCCTTCTCGCCGCCCACCGTGCCGCGGTCCGGCGTCGCCGCCAGCAAGCCCTTCGGCGAAACCGCCACGCGGAAGAGGCCCTTGTGCTCGAACCGGCCGAGCGTCTTGCCGCCGGCTTCGGGACGGGAGGCGTCGCGCTCCTCAATCTGCCCGTCCTGGGCGACGCTGACGAAGTGCGTGCGGTCGCGGAAGGCGATCAGCCGGACGCGGTTGCCCGCCTTGTCCTTGCTGCCGGCGAAGGGGACCGGCTTGTGCTGCCCCGCGGCCGGCTCCCAGCGGTAGAGGTCGCCGTAGGCGCTGCCGATGACGACGAACCGGCCGTCGGGCGACCAGGCCAGCGCCCAGGTCGGGTCGGGGCTGAGCGGCTCGGTCATCGCGAAGCGGATCGCCCCGGTGGCGCGGTCGAGGACATCGACCTCGCCGGTGCGGGCGCCGTGGCCGCCGATGGCGACCGACTTGCCGTCGGGCGACAGGGCCACGGCGTAGATGCCGCCGCGCTGCTCGCGGTGGATGCGCCAGCGGAGCAGGCGGGCCGACCCCTGGTGGATGGCGTCCTTGCCGACTGGCCAGACGCGGACGACCTTGTCGTCGCCGGCCGCCAGCAGCGCGTTGCCGCCGGGCGTGAACAGGAGCGCGTCGCAGGAGGCGGTACGCGCCCCCGGGTCGAGCTTCAACCCGGGCGTGTCGCGCCGGTCCTGGGCGCCGGCGTGGCCGGCCAGCGCGAGCAGGAAGGCGGCGAGGTTCAGGGCGGTGGGGACGGAGAAGGGGCTTGACTGGGCCATCGGCACACCCGCGGAAGGGAGGAAAGTTGTGTCTGCACGCTAGCAACCCGACCGCGCTGCCGCAACTGGTTTGTCCAGCTTCCCTGGCCGGCCCCGTCGTCGGGCTCCCGAGCGAGGCGCGGCTTGTCCATTCTACCCCGCCTCGTCAAGCGGCGCTTCCGGCGCAAATGGGGAACCGGCGCAGGCGTCCGATCGGACAATTCGTGCGTGGTGGGGAAGACCGTTACCGATCTGGTAACCGGGAATACTCGCGTCCCGTGGACAAGGGGCGAACAACGATGGTCTCCCTGCCGCACCCGGTGCGCGCCGCCACCCGGCGGGCGCGCCCGATCGCCCAGGGAAGGCGGGCGGAAGCCCCGAGACGACAGGAGAGGGGTCCATGAGGTGGTCGGTCATACTCGGCGGCGTCGGCATGACGCTGGCGGCTCTCGCGGGAAGCGCGGCGGCCCAGTACGGCTATCCGGCGCCCTATCCCGGCGGCTACTACCCCGGCCCCTACGGGGCCCTACCGCCGGGCTGCCCCGCCCCGGCGATGCCTTACGCCCCCGGCGCGTACCCGATGCCGGCGTACCCCGCCGCGCCGTCGGTCGCGCCGGCCCCCGCCCCGGCGGCCCCGCGCGTCCCGATGCCTAGCGCGACAACGCCCGGCACGCCGGCCCCCGCCGCGACCCGCCCCGGGACGGCCACCCCAACCCCAACCGCCCCCGGGACCGGCTCGACGTCCTCGGCGAACGCCCCGGGGACGGCCCGGTCGGACACCGGCGCCGGGGCCGGCGCCGCCACCAGCCCCGGCGCCGCCGACGGCGCCGGCCAGGGCAGCGCGGCCGAGTCGCGCGGCGAGTCGGGCAGTGGCGCCCTCTCCTCGGCGGCGCCGAGCATGTACGGCGACACCTTCGGGGGCGGCGGCAACCGCACCTTCTTCCTCCAGCTGCCGCAGACGACCCGGATCGGCGGCACTTTCACCAGCACAAGCACCGGCCAGCCGGCCGTGTTCACCTACAACCGCAGCCTCTCCCGGCCGGTCTTCGCCACCCCGGCGAACACGTCGGTGTTCGGCACGCCGATCACCGAGGACTTCGTGGCCAGCGGCCCGCTGACCCGGGCCCGGGGCGGCCAGGTCTACCCGCTGGCGGTCAACTCCCAGGACCAGGCGGCCACCCTGGCGTACGCCCAACGGACCCTCGGCCCCAACGGCGCGCTCACCTACGTGGCCGACCCCAACGTCAGCCGCGCCGTGCCGATCGGCGCCACCAACGGGGCCAACGTCTCGACCTTCTACGACTACACCACCCTGCAAAACGTCGCCAACCTCCAGCTGCCCTCCCCCTCCGCCGGCGGCCTGGTCGGCCGGCAGAAGATCGCCGAGGACAACAGCCCCCTGCCGCGCGACCGGTTCATCTTCGACTACGACTTCTTCACCGGCGTGAACTTCGGCCCCAAGGGCCAGGGCGTCCACCGGTTCGCGCCCGGCTACGAGATGACGTTCTTCGACCAGTGGGCCTCGGTCGAGGTGCGCGTGCCGTTCGCCAGCACCATCAACTCGAACATCGTCGCCGACGGCGCCACCGCCGACGGCGTGCTGCTGGGCAACCTCCAGGTCACGCTGAAGAGCCTCCTGTACCGCAGCCAGTGGCTCTTCGTCGCCGGCGGCCTGGGCCTCGGCGCCCCGACCGGGGCCGACGTCGGCCTCCGCACCGAGGCCGGCACGCAGCTGGCCCGGCTGGTCAACGAGTCGCTCATCGTCAGCCCGTACATCGCCGCCCTGGTCCTGCCCTGCGAGGACGTCTTCCTCCAGGCCTGGTACGCCGTCGATTTCGACACCATGGGCACCCCCATGGAGGTGAACCTCGGCGGCGACCGCCTCCGCAACGTCGGCCGGATCTACGACGCCCCCTTCCAGCAGATCGACGGCCAACTCGGCGCCTGGCTGTACCGCAACAACGACGAGTACGCCCTGGTGCGCGGCGTGGCGGGCTTTGTCGAGCTGCACTACAACATGACCCTCGGAGCCGGCCGGACCGTGTCCGGCACGACGTTCGCCGTCTCCGACGTCGGCAACTTCCAGGAGCTGAACCTGACCGCCGGCCTGACGACGGCCCTGGGCACCAACTCGACGGTCACCGTCGGGGCCGCCTTCCCGGTCCTGGGCGGCAACGACAAGAGCTTCGACTTCCAGATCGGCGTCCGGGCGAACATCTTCTTCGGCCCGACCGCCCGCAGCCGGTCGCTGGCGATGCGGACCTCGACGTTCTAACGGCGATGTCGGTTTCGGAATCGGAGCCGCGACCGTCCGGGGAGCCGTGGGGCTTCCCCGCTCGGCGGTCGCAGCTCCGACGCCCGTCTTCAGGCGGTCTCCCCCGAATTCTCTGAGTGCCCGCAGCGCGCGTTGTAGCCGCACGCCCCGTGGACCCCCGCCCCGGGGTGCGTGGACGCCGAGCACAGGTACAGCCCCACCGGCGTGCGGTAGCCCGGCACCGCAGGAACATCGGCCGCAAGAACAGTTGCTGGTCGATCCGACACCGCCGCCGAGGTCGCCGCCGACGAGGTTCTCGTCCATCGCCTCCAGGTCCGGCGGGGCCGCGACGTGCCGGGCCAGGATCAACGAGCGGAACCCCGGCGGCAGCCCCTCGACCCGCCGCTCGACGCGGTCGGCGAACGCCTCGCGCTGCCGGGCCCAGTCCGCCGCCGCCGGCACCCGCGAGTACGCCCAGAGCGTGTGGCCGCCCGCCGGGGCGCGCGACGGGTCGCACAGCGACTGCTGGCCGATGACCAGGTACGGGTTGTCCGGCAACTCGCCGGCCCGCGCCTGCCGCGTGAACCGCCGCAGGTCGGCGACGCTGTCCCCGGCGTGGACCACGGCCGACTCGCGCGCCTCCGCCGCCGACCACGGCACCGGTCCCGACAGCGCCCAGTCCACCTTGAACGTGCCCCAGCCGTAGCGGAACCGCCCCGCCCGCCGGCGCAGCGGGTCGAGCCCCGGCACGCCGGCGAGCAGCTTCCCGTACAGCGCCGGCGTTGACGTCGGCCAGCACCGCCTTGCGGACCAGGATCTCCTCCGCGGCGGTCCGCACGGCGACCACCCGACGGCCGCGCACCACCGAGACGTTCCGCCCGCTGGGTGAGCCGCTGCGCCGCCGGCCTCGGTGAGCCAGCGGAGCAACGCCTCGGTGATCGCCCTCGCGCGCCGGCGGGGACGCGGAAGCCGCTGCGCGACGCCAGCCGACCCCGGCACCAGCCCCAGCCCCGCGCCGGCGAGGTCGTCCGAGGCCCAGATCGACGTGCAGCGGCCAGCCGGGGATCACCCGCCGCGCGCCTCCGTGCGGAAGTGCCGCCCGCTGAACCCCGCCGTGGACCCCGACCCCGCCAGCGCCCAGCCGCGCTGCAGGTTCCACGCCCCCAGCCGCCACGCCGGCCCCAGCCGGCAACGGCAGCAGGATCGCCTCCGCCAGGCGCGGCCCCATGCCGGCCATCCACCCCGCCAGCCGCCGCCACGCCGGGCCGTCCGCGCTGAACGACCGGACCGCCTGCTCTACGTCGCGGCTGATCGTCGCACAGCTGCCGTCGGGCGCGGGGTGGCAGCTCACGCGGGGCGTTGAGCCACCTCAGGCCGGCCCGGCCAGGTCCAGCTCCGGAACGCCGGGCTGTCGTCGGCGAACGGGAAGAACGCCGCCCCGACGTCGTGGACGAAGCCCGGTCGGGTCAGCCCCTCCGACCAGACCGCCCCGCCCGGCCGGGCCCGCGCCTCCAGCACCAGCACGCGCCAGCCGCGCCGGGCCAGGGCCGCGGCGGCGACCAGCCCGTTCGGCCCGGCACCGATCACGACCGCGTCCATCAGTCACCGTGGTGTACCAGCACCTGCGGCAGCTGGGAGCGCGACGGCGGCCGCGACTCAGCCCCAGTGCCGTGAACGTCGCCACCAGGTCAGGGTCGAGCCCGCCACCCAGGGCGTTGTCGCGCATCATCTCCAGGCACACCGCGTGCAGGATCGCCGCCCGGTAGGGCCGGTCACTCGCCAGGCTGTCGTAGACGTCGCACACCGACAGGATGCCGGCACCACCAGCGGGATCTCGTCGCCGCGCAGCCGTCGGGGTAGCCGGTCCCGTCCAGCCGCTCGTGGTGCCAGCGGATCAGCGGCACCGCCTCGCGCACCGACGCCAGCGGCTCGACGATGTGTGCCCCCTGCACCGGGTGCCGCCTGACCGCCTCGAACTCGGCGTCGGTCAGCGAGCCCGGCTTGTTCAGGATGGCGTCGGGCAGGCTGATCTTGCCGACGTCGTGCAACAGCGCCCCCTTGCGGAGCAGCTCGTGGTCGGCCCCACCGACCTCCGCCGCCAGCGCCAGGGCCAGCCGCATCACCCGCTCCGAGTGACCGTGCGTGAACGGGCTCTTCGCCTCGACCGCCCGGGCCAGGGCGAACACGACGGCCTCGGCCGAGTCCCGCTCCTCGACCAGCCGCCGCATCCGCAACAGCGACCGGCACCGGGCCACCACCTCGACCATGTGGAACGGCTTGGTCAGGAACTCGTCGGCCCCGTTGTCCCAGGCGGCGATCTTGTGGTCCGAGTCGGCCAGGGCGGTGACCATGACGATCGGGATCCACCGCGTCGCCGGGTCGCGCTTGAGCCGCCGGCACACCTCGTCGCCGCGCAGCGCCGGCAGCTCCAGGTCGAGCAGGATCAGGTCGGGGGGCTCCGCGGCCACCGCGGCGAGGGCCGCCCACCCGTCGTCCACCACCGTCACCTCGTACCCGTTCGCGGTCAGCCCGTGGCGGAGCAGCGCTGGCCGCGATCCGGGCGTTGTCGTCCACGACCAGAACGCGCTTACGCACCCGCTGTTCCTTCGTCACGGCAGCGCCCTCTAGGGGCAGACGGAGAAGTTCTGCCAAGTGGGCTTGGCTTCCTCACCCTAGGTCTCCCTCCCCGCAGCGTCAAGCCGCAATCCTCCTCCGCCCTTGCGGCCCGCCGCCAACCCGGCTACAATGCCCGCAGGCGTATTACGAAATTATCCCGCCTCGGGGGTGGACGATGGGACGGCGGACGTGGCTGGCGGGGGTGAGCCTGGCGGCAGCGGCGGTGTGGGGCCTGGGCGGCTGTGCCACCGCGGTCGATCCCTGGCGGGACGAGCCCGGCTCGCCGCGCGTCGTCGTCACCATCGCGCCGCTGGCGAGCCTGGTCCGCGGGGTGGCGGGCGACCGGCCGGCGGTCAAGTGCCTGTGCATGACCACCGGGCCGCACCACTACCAGCTGGACACCCGCGACGCCCGGGTGCTGGAGAAGGCCGACCTGTTCCTCGCCGTCGGCCTGCGCCTCGACCAGTTCGCCGACGGCATGCGGGCCCAGGCCAACCGGCCCGACCTGCCGTTCATCAAGCTCGGGGCCCTGCTGCCGACCAGCTCGCTTTTGGAGCTGAAGCACGACCACGACCACGCGCACGGCGGCGACCAGCCGCACGTCCACGGCAAGTGGGACCCGCACGTCTGGCTCGGCCTGCCCGAGATGGTCGCCATGGCCGGGTTCGTGCGCGACGAGCTGAGCAAGATCGACCCCGACCACGCCGCCGAGTACCGGAAGAACACCGAGGCGTACACCGCCAGGCTGAAGGCCCTGCACGAGGAGGGCCAGAAGGCGCTGTCGGCCAAGAAGTCGCGCCGCCTGGTCAGCTTCCACGAGGCGTTGGGCTACTTCGCCCGGTCGTTCGGCCTGGAGATCGCCGACGTCATCGAGCCCGGCCCCGGCGACGAGCCCAGCCCCAAGCACGTCGCCCGCATCGTCGAGCTGTGCCGCGACGCCAAGAACCCGATCGCCGCCATCACCGTCGAGCCCCAGTACCCCAAGACGACCTCGGCGGCGATCATCAGCCGCGAGCTGGGCGGCAAGGTCCCGCTCATCGAGATCGACCCGCTGGAGACCGCCGACGTTGAGGAGCTGAGGCAGGAAGGGGCCGGCTGGTATGAGGCGCGGGTGCGGAAGAACCTCCAGGCCCTGGCGAGCCAGCTGCCATGAGTGACGCGCTCATCAAGGTGCGCGGCCTGGGCGTGACGCTGGGCGGCAACCCGGTGCTCCGCGGCGTCGAGTGCGCGCTGGATCGCGGCAAGGTGACGGCGGTGATCGGCCTCAACGGCGCCGGCAAGACGACGCTGTTGCGGGCCATCCTCAAGGAGGTGCCGTACACCGGCGAGGTCCGCTTCCTCTGCGGCCACGACCACAGCAAGCCGACGCCTGAGCACATCGGCTACGTGCCGCAGAAGCTCCGCATCGAGGGCAACCTGCCCCTGACCGTGCTCGACCTGTTCGGCCTGTGCCTGCGGAAGCGGCCGCTGTTCCTCGGCCTGGGCGGTAGCTTCCGCGACCGGGTCAAGGTGCTGCTGCGCGGCGTCGGCGTCGAGGGGCTGATCGACCGGCCGGTCGAGCGCATCTCCGGCGGCGAATTGCAGCGGGTGCTGCTGGCGTTGGCCCTGGAGCCGCGGCCGGAGCTGCTGCTGCTGGACGAGCCGGCGGCGGGCATCGACTTCCAGATGCAGCAGAGCTTCTACAACCTGATCGGCGAGCTGAACTCGACCCTGGGCATGACCGTGCTGCTGGTGTCGCACGACCTGAGCATGGTCAGCCGGGTGGCGCAGCAGGTGCTGTGCCTGAAGGACGGCCGGGTCGAGTGCCAGGGCGAGCCGCGGGAGATCCTGCGCGGCGAGACGCTGTCCCGCGTCTTCGGCGCCGAGGCCGGCCTGTTCGTCCACCACTCCCACTGAGCCGGCGTCCCCCGGCGGCCGGCCTTACCGCCCCGGAGGCGCGGTGACGAGATGACGGACGCGCGCGAGCAGGAAATGGCCGCCGCCCTCGACGCCGCCCTGGACGCCCTCCAGGCCGGCCGGCCGTTCGACCACGCCGGCCTGCTGGCCCGCTTCCCCGAGCTGGACGAGCCGCTGCGGGCGCTGACCGACCTGTTCCCGACCGCCACCGCCGGCCCCGCCCCGCACCTGCCGGTCGCCCGGCCGGAGCGCATCGGGCCCTACCGGATCGAGCGCGAGCTGGGCTCGGGCAGCTTCGGCGTCGTCTACCTGGCCTACGACCCCGACGTCAAGCGCCGCGTCGCCATCAAGGTGCTCAACCCCGCCCGGATCGACCAGCCCGAGGCGGTGGCCCGCTTCCAGCGCGAGGCCCACGCCAACGGCCGGCTCCGCCACGCCGGCATCGTCCAGCTGTTCGACTACAGCCGCCAGGGGCCGCCGTTCTTCCTCGTCACCGAGTACGTCGCCGGCGTCGAGCCGCGTGCCTGGTGCTGCCAGCACAAGTCCACCCCGACCGAGGTCGCCGGGCTTCTCGCCCGCATGGCCGACGCCGTCGGCTACGCCCACCAGCAGGGGGTGATGCACCGCGACCTGAAGCCGGGCAACGTCCTGATCGACGACGAAGGCCAACCGCACATCCTCGACTTCGGCCTGGCCCGCCTGGAGACGGCCGAGGACGCCACCCGCTCGTCGCCGACGACCGAGGGCCACATCCTCGGCTCGCTGCCGTACATGCCGCCGGAGCAGGCGTCCGGCCAGAGCCACACCGCCGACGCCCGCAGCGACGTCTACTCGCTCGGCGTCATCCTGTACGAGTTGCTGACCGGCCGGCTGCCGTTCTCCGGGCCGGCCCACGCCCTACCGGCCCGGGTGATCGAGGACGCGCCGCCGGAGCCGCGCCGGCTCAACCCCGACCTGCCCGCCGACCTCGAAGCGGTTTGCCTCAAGGCGCTGGCCAAGCGGCCGCAGGACCGCTACGGCAGCGCCGCGGCGTTGGCGGCCGACCTGCGGGCGTTCCTCGACGGCCAGCCGGTGCAAGCGCGGCGGGTCGGCTGGGTGGGCCGGGTCCTCCGCACCCTCGACCGCCGCCACCTGGAACGCTCCGGCAGGGCTGGACGCTGCTCTTGCTGCTGCTGGGGGCACGATCCTGACCGGCTGCGTGGCCTGCAACTACTGGGAGATGAACCTCAAGCCGGCCCGCCGCGCCTTCCTGCCCATCCTGCTGACCAAGGCGGTCCAGGTGGCGGTCATGCTCCTGCTCGCCGTCAGGCTCCGCCCGGCCGGGCCGCTGGCGCTGGGGTGGCCAGGCGTATCGGGCACCGGGTCAGGGGCCACGGCCCTGACGCCCGCCGAGCGGCAGATCTGGAGCCTCGTGCCGGGCTACTACGGCAGCTTCCTGACGCTGATGGTCGTCAACCTGTACCTCGACCCGCCGATCCGCCCCGCCCCGGTGCTGTCGCTGTTGAGCGGCATGGGCTTCGCCACGCTGGGGGCGACCATCTGGGGCTGGTTTTACGTCTGGAGCGTGTTCTTCTTCCTGCTCACCTTCGCGACCGTCTGGTCCTCCGACTACGGCCTGACACTGCTCGGCGTCGGCTGGTTTTGCTGCCTGGTCATTGGTAGCATTCACTTGTGGTGGACGAGCTGATTGTGAACGCGCGATCAGGTAAGAGGTTCCACGACACGGTTCCACGCGGCGAGGTTCATCTTTTTCTCATTCCTCGTTGCACGTCGCTCAATGACGCCCGTCTGTAGCTTTTGGCGAAGGTCCAGATCGCGCCCCGACCGAGTGGCGAACGACCATGTCCAACGAGCGGGTACCGTCCCCGGGTGACGAGCCCTCCCCCCAGTGGGAGCGGCTGGTGAGTGAGCTGCGCGCCTGCAAGGAGTCGCAGCGCCGGACCTGGGGCGACCTCGACGACGTCACCCTGGGCCGCTACCTGGCCGGCGAGGCGTCCTCCGCGGAGGTGGCCCGGGTCGAGAGCGAGCTGCGCGAGCGGGCGGAGCTGCGCCAGCTGACCGAACTCGTCCGCGACGTCCTCGGCGAGCTGGGCCCGGCCGAGCCGACCCCCGTCCCGGCGCCCCGGCTGCTCTCGTTCGAGAAGGCCAGCCCCAGGCGCCGGCCGGTCCTCGCCTTCCTGCGCCGCCGCTCGTCGCTGGTGGCGGCGGCGTGCCTGCTGATCGTTCTCGGCGTGGCCATGCCCAACCCCGGCTTCCTGTCGGCCCCGCTGGACGGGCCCGGCGAGGCGCCCGAGCCGGCCGTCGCGATGCGGGGGATGGTGGCCGCCGCGAAGGCCATCGAGATGCCTGTCCCGCCGCCCCCGCGCCCGCCCCGAGGGTGGTCCGGGGAGGGGCCGAGCCGGGGCCGGGCGGCGCGCTTCGCCCGGGCCAAGGAAGCGGCCCGCGTCCCCCGCGGCCCGATCGCCGAGCCCACCCTGGACCGGGTGGTCGCCCTGCAGCGCGGGGAACGAGTTGCGGCGGCGGCGACTTCGTCGCGGCGCAGGGCAAGCTGGGTCGATCGTACTCCTCTGCAAGGACGGGCTCGGCGAGGACCCGCCTGGCGACCGAAGAACTCCGTCTGCTCGCTCGCCGACGTCTACGCCCTGGGGCTGAACGCCGCGCCGCCCGAGCCGTGAACCTGAGGATGGCGCCGGGCAGACGGAGGCCGCCGTCGTGGCGGCCTCCGACGTGGGGTCGGCTCCGCTCGCGATGACGCAAACGCCCCGGGCGCCCAAGGCACCCCGACCCGCCTGGACGGCCTGCCGGTGCGGAAGATCAAGGAGCAGGTCGTGCCGGTGCTGGCCGCCGCCGTCGAGAGCGCCCCGTCGGCCGAGAGGCGGCGGACGTACCTCCGAGCCCTGGCCGCCCTTGGCCCCGCGGCCCGGCCCCGCCCTGCCGGTGCCCCGGACCAGACGTCTGGAGGACAGCGCCGACGGTGACGAGGTCCTGGCCGTGGTCGAAACCCTCCAGCAGATGGGGGCGGCGGCCGACCCGGCGAGGCCGTCGGTGGTGAAGCTGCGGGACACCTTGCAGGCCCAGGGGACGGAGGCCAGCCAGTTCCGGCCTCGCAGGCGATCCAGATCGCCCGCCTCGCCCTCCAGCTGAAGGGCCCCCTCGGCCGGGTCGGCGTGGACGACGGGGCCGGCTGCTAGCCTCGGGGGCGCTCCGCGATTCCTCCAAGCAGGTGGCCCAGGCTCGCCCGGACGCAGGGGGTCGAGGTGTTCGTGCGGACCGGACCGGCCGACCCCGCGGGTTGCGCCCGGGCGCTGCAGCGCATGGGGTCGCGCGCCGTCTGCCTCGCCATCGACCCGGAGGCCCGGAGGTGACGGTGCGGCTGAGCGAGAAGCTCCCGCGAGGACGGCTTCGACGCCGAGGGCCTCCGCGACCGCGTCCTGGCCGCCTGCCGGGAGGGCGGTTCGACCAGGCCCTGGCCGAGGGCGTCCGGCTGATCCGGGAGGAGGTCGCCCGAAAAAAATCTGAAAAAAGATTGACAAGACGAGTCGGGGTCGCGCACTTCTGGGGTGTAGGTGAGGTAGGGGCCGCCCAGCCCGAGCCGACGGTCGGCCGGGCGCCGCCGGGTCCCGCATCCCCGCCAGGGAGCGATCACGATGAAGTCTCGCAGCCACGTTCGATTGGGCCTGGAGACCCTGGAAGACCGAGCGACCCCGTCCGCCTCGAGCCTGTTCACCAACGGGTTTGGAAGGCTGGACTGCGTCCGCAGACGGCAAGGGCGGGGCGAACGCGCTGCTGTGGAAGAGCCCCGGTGGCCACACGGCGGCTTCATCCAGGCGACCGACAAAACAGGACGGCCACCGGTGGTACTGGGTGGCCCCGGCGAAGTTTCAGGGAGACCAGAGCGACGCCGCCGGTACCTTCCTCACCTTTGACCAGAAGGTGACCGTGACCACCCGCCAGTTTAACTACCCGGACGTCTACCTCGTCGCGGCGCAGGGCAAGCTGGTCGAGTCGTACTCCCTCTGCAAGGACAGGCTCGGCGAGGACCACCTGGCGACGAAGAACTCCGTCTGCTCGCTCGCCGACGTCTACGCCCTGGGGCTGAACGCCGCGCCGCCCGAGCCCGTGAACCTGAGGATGGCGCCGAGCCAGACGGAGGCCGCCGTCGTGGCGGCCTCCGACGTGGGGTCGGCTCCGCTCGCGATGACGCAAGCGCCCCGGGCGCCCAAGGCACCCCCGACCCGCCTGGACGACCTGCCGGTGCGGAAGATCAAGGAGCAGGTCGTGCCGGTGCTGGCCGCCGCCGTCGAGAGCGCCCCGTCGGCCGAGAGGCGGCGGACGTACCTCCGAGCCCTGGCCGCCCTTGGCCCCGCGGCCGGCCCCGCCCTGCCGGTGCTGACCAGACGTCTGGAGGACAGCGCCGACAGTGACGAGGTCCTGGCCGTGGTCGAGGCCCTCCAGCAGATGGGGGCGGCGGCCGACCCGGCGAGGCCGTCGGTGGTGAAGCTGCGGGACACCTTGCAGGCCCAGGGGACGGAGGCCAGCCGGTTCAAGCCCTCGCAGGCGATCCAGATCGCCCGCCTCGCCCTCCAGCTGAAGGGCCCCCTCGGCCGGGTCGGCGTGGACGACGGGGCCGGCTGCTTTAGCCTCGGGGCGCTCCGCGATTCCTCCAAGCAGGTGGCCCAGCTCGCCCGGACGCAGGGGGTCGAGGTGTTCGTGCGGACCGGACCGGCCGACCCCGCGGGTTGCGCCCGGGCGCTGCAGCGCATGGGGTCGCGCGCCGTCTGCCTCGCCATCGACCCGGAGGGCCCGGAGGTGACGGTGCGGCTGAGCGAGAAGCTCCGCGAGGACGGCTTCGACGCCGAGGGCCTCCGCGACCGCGTCCTGGCCGCCTGCCGGGAGGGCCGGTTCGACCAGGCCCTGGCCGAGGGCGTCCGGCTGATCCGGGAGGAGGTCGCCCGAAAAAAATCTGAAAAAGATTGACAAGACGAGTCGGGGTCGCGCACTTCTGGGGTGTAGGTGAGGTAGGGGCCGCCCAGCCCGAGCCGACGGTCGGCCGGGCGCCGCCGGGTCCCGCATCCCCGCCAGGGAGCGATCACGATGAAGTCTCGCAGCCACGTTCGATTGGGCCTGGAGACCCTGGAAGACCGAGCGACCCCGTCCGCCTCGAGCCTGTTCACCAACGGGTTGGAAGGCTGGACCACCGTCCGCGAAGACGGCAAGAACGCCGGGGCGAACGCGCTGCTGTGGAAGAGCCCCGGTGGCCACCCCGGCGGCTTCATCCAGGCGACCGACAAGCAGGACGGCCACCGGTGGTACTGGGTGGCCCCGGCGAAGTTTCAGGGAGACCAGAGCGACACCGCCGGTACCTTCCTCACCTTTGACCAGAAGGTGACCGTGACCACCCGCCAGTTTAACTACCCGGACGTCTACCTCTCCGGCGGCGGGGTCAAGCTCCAGCTGGACATGCCGAAGAACCCCGCCAAGACCTGGACCGCCTACGCCGTCCAGCTCAGCCCCACCGGCGGCTGGAAGGTGAAGGGCACCAACCGCGCCCCGACGGCCGACGAGTTCCGCGCCGTCCTGGCCAGCGTGACCGACCTGGCCATCCGCGGCGAGTACACCTCGGACAAGAGCACCGGCGGGCTGGACAACGTCGTGCTGGGGGACTCCGCCCCCAAGCTGACGATCAACAGCGTCTCCCGGGCCGAGGGGCGGAGCGGCAAGACGGCGTTCAACTTCACGGTCGCCCTGTCGCACATCATGCCCACCGCCGCCAGCGTCCACTACTCGACCAGCGACGGGACGGCCACGGCCGGGTCGGACTACGTCGCGATCCTCGACGCGGTGGTCAACTTCAAGGCCGGCGAGACGTCGAAGACGGTCACGGTCCAGGCCAAGGGGGACCGGGCCAAGGAGCAGGCCGAGACGTTCACCGTCAACCTCGCCTCCGCCTCCCCCAACGTCACCATCGGCCAGGGCACCGGCACCGGCACCATCCTCAACGACGACTGAGACCAAGCCTCACGATCCGCTGAAGATGCACCGGCGAGCGGGGTCCCGATCGCGCCCCGCTCGCCGAGAACGCCGACTTTGCGGCCCGCCCTTCCGCCCGTCCTTCCCCGCCGGCACATCCTACTCATGGTTCCTTAATTCCCGACGTGGTACACTCTCAATTGCCGGCTCCATTCTGGGGCCGCGCGCCCCCGCCTGAGAGACTCCACCCTTGGCACGCTTCCTCGCGCTCGACTGGGACCAGAACCAGCTCCACGTCATCGCGGCCGACGTCACCAAGGGCTCGGTCCGCGTCCGGCAGGCCAGGGTCTGGGCCGAAAGCCGCCTCCCCAACCCCGCCCTGAACGAGGACCTCGGCAAGTTCCTCAAGGAGAAGCTGAAGGAGGCGAACATCGCCCCGGCGCCGGTGCTGGCGGTCGTCGGCCGCGACCGGCTCATCGTCAAGGACATTCGCTTCCCCGCCGTCCCCGACGCCGAGGAGCCGGCCGTCGTCCGCTTCCAGACGGTCAAGGAGCTGACCGACGCCGCCGAGGACGTCGTCATCGACTACGTCGTGACCGGCCAGGCCTCCCCGACCGAGCGCAAGGCCGCCGCCCTGATCGTCCGCCGCGACCTGGTCGAGGCCTACCGCGGCCTGTGCGAGGCCGCCGGCCTGAAGCTGGCGGCCCTGTCGCCCCGGGTCATGGGCGTGGCGGCGTGCCTGCGCAAGGTGATGGGCACGACGGTCATCACGCCGCTGCCGACGCCGCGCGACGGCGTCATCGCCGTGGTCAACGTCGGCGAGAAGTTCGCCGAGTTCTGCATCCTCAAGGGCGAGACGTTTCTGCTGACGCGGTCGGTCACTAACGGCCCCACCCTGGCCGGCGAGGTCCGCCGCAACCTCGCCGTCCACGCCGGCCAGCAGCCGCACCTGCCGGTCGTCGGCGTCTACCTCACCGGGGTCGGCTCCGGCGAGCTGCGCCAGCGGCTGTCGGACATGATCGAGCAGCCGGTCTACACCTTCGACCCGTTCGCCTGGGCCGAGTCGATCGACTTCGGCGACGCCCCGGCCAAGAAGGCCGGCGCGGCGGCGATGAACGTCCTCCAGGAGACCGACCTGCCCAGGCCCGGCGCCGGGCCGAGCGTGGCGACGCGCGGCACCTTTGCCGGGGCGATGGGGCTGTTGTTCCTGAAGGCGGCCAGCGCCGAACTGCCGGCGAACTTCGTCTCGCCGCGCCAGCCCAAGCCGCAGGCGAACCCGAACTACCGGCTGGTGCGGCTGGCGGTCCTGGCGGGGGTGGCCCTGTTCGTCGGCCTGTTCGGGCTGGGGATGGTGCTCCGCGACTCCGCCACCCAGGAACTCGCCGCCGTTCAGGGCGACCTGCAGACCGTCGAGAAGCAGCTCAACGACACCAGGGCGAACGCCAAGCGGCTGAAGGAGATCGACGAGTGGGACAACGTGGTCCTGCTCGACGAGCTGTACGACCTGACCGCCCGCATCAGCGACGTCAACGCCCTGCGGATCACCTCGGTCTCGACCGAGCCGTACCGGGCGGCCAAGGAGAAGGCGGTGGCGAAGGCCACGATCAAGGGCAAACTGCTGGACAAGCGCAACCCGCGCGAGGCGTTCAACGGCCTCATCGACCAGTTCAACACCGACCGCCGCCACTACCGCGTCGAGTCGCCGACGGTCAAGAACGACGAGTTCAGCTTCGTCGTCTACATCGAGAGGCGGTCCCCGGAGGAGTACAAGCACGTCATCAAGGCGGACAAGCTGGCCCCGCCGGCGGCGAAGAAGGGCCAGGAGGCCGACGGCGACGAGGCCGACGGCGACGAGGGCGCGGGGAAGAACGGCAAGGACGAGAAGGGCGGCAAGGGGGCCAAGGGCAAGACGGGCTGGGGTAAAATGTTCCCGGGCAAGAAATCGTGAACCGGCCGGAGTGGCAGCGCGATGACGAGGCGTGAGCGGGTCCTGGCGACGACGACCCTGGTCCTGATGGCCGTGCTGGGCAGCGCGGCGGGGTTCCACTTCTTCGTCTACGAGCCGTACAGCGAGGCCAACAGCCAGCTGCTGTCGGCCCAGGAGCAGCTGTCGAAGAAGCGGACCGAGCTGGCCCAGGAGGAGGACCAGATCAAGGGCGTGCTGCGGGTCAACCCGCGGCTGAGCCAGTGGCACAAGATCAGCCTGCCGCCCCGCGACCCCGAGGGCAAGAAGCTCGGCGTCAGCCCCGAGGAGCAGAAGCGCGGCCACCAGGCGAAGCTCCAGGTCGATTACGAGCGCTACCTCAGCGAGCTGATGCGGGCCAGCGGCTTCCGCGGCGACTCGATCGTCATCTCCCACGCCACCCCGGACACGAAGACCAAGCTGAACACGCCCAAGGGCAAGGAGCCGACCTTCGAGCGCCTGGCGTTCGGCGTGACCGGCAAGGGGAACAAGGACGCCGTCGTCAAGATGCTGGCGACGTTCCACAAGGAGCCGCTGCTGCACCAGGTCCGCAAGCTGTCCGTCTCGACCGCCACCAACCCCGGCGGGTCGGCGGCCGGCGGCGGGCGGCGCGGCGGCGCGGCCGGCGAGGGCCTCCTCGACGTCAACATGACGGTGGAGGCGCTTCTGGTCCAGGGGGCCGAGGAGCGGGCCACGTTGAAGCCGGCGCCGCTGTCCTACCCGCCGCGCGTCCTGGCGGAACCGGGCCGCGACTACCAGACGCTGGCGCGGCGGAACATGTTCACCGGCGTCGCCCCGCCGCGCGTCGAGACGCCGGCCCGGACCACGGAGGACCGGGCCGACGTGTTGCGGTTCGTCAAGCTGACGACGCTGTACTACGACCCGGAGCGTGACCGCTGGGAGGGCACGTTCTACGACCAGGCCGCCGGGCCCGTCCGGGTGGATGAGCAGGACGAGGACGGCAACACGATCCAGAAGGTCAAGTGGGAAAGGAAGGTCAACACCCGCCTGCTCAGCGAGCTGAAGGTGCCGGACAAGTACGGCAACATGCTTTTGGACGCGAAGGTGGTCCACATCGACGAGAGGCAGCTGATCTTCAAGGTGGACAACAGCTTCTTCCGCCTGCGCTGCGGCGACGCGCTGTACCCGGCGATCGACCAGCCGCTGGGCGGGGACGACGTCAAGGAGCTGGGCCTGGGCGAGTAAGAGTTGAACCACAGAGACACAGAGACACAGAGAAGAGAGGGAAAGAGAGTGAAAGAAGGCTCATCCTTTGTTACCTCTTCTGGTCTTCCCCGTGTCTCTGTGTCTCTGTGGTTCAACTCTTCTTCTTGAGTGAATCCGCCCCGGCCCGGAAGTCGTATCAATAACCTGGGCCGACTGTGCCGATGGTAACGATTACCGGGGTACCAAGTCAGGAGGCGACCGGGCACGCGCCCCGCCAGGAGGGCTGGACAAGCCGTCCGCCGGTCGCTATGAAGCGGGCGATCCCACAACATCTTGGCCTCGTGCAGGGCAGTCCCATGCGTGCAGTTGCAGCCGGCAGCCGGCAGCGCTTCGGCACCCGACCCATCCACCGGGTGGGCCTGGGCGCCGCGCTGGCGATCGTGGTGAGCTGGGCCTCCGGCCTCAGCTTCGCCGACCCCGGTCGCCTTACCCCGATGAGGATGAACCCCGCCGCCCCGCCCCCCGGCGCCAAGGCGGAGGACGCGCCCAAGGAAAGGCCGAAGAAGAAGGACGAGAAGCTCTACGCCTTCAACATGGACAAGAAGCCGTGGGGCAGCGTCCTGGCCTGGCTGACCGAGCGGACCGGCCGGCCGGTCATCGCCAACTCGATGCCGACGGGCACCTTCTCGTACCTCAGCCCCCCGGGCAAGATGTACACCCTGCCCGAGGTGATCGACATCATCAACGAGGGGATGCTGGCCAACGCCGCCACCAACAAGTACTACCTGATCAACCGCGAGCGCAGCTTCATCGTCGTCCCCGCCGACGACAAGGTCAGCCCCGACCTGCTGCCCCGCATCACCGTGGACGAGCTGGACGACCGCGGCCGGACCGAGCTGGTCCAGCTGGTGCTGCCGCTGAAGACGCTCGACGTCGAGCAGCAGGCCCCCGAGGTCAAGCGGATGATGGGGCCGTTCGGCGAGATCAACCCGCTGACGGCGTCCAACGCCCTGCTGCTGGTCGATACGGCGGGCAACCTGCGGCGGATCAAGAAGACGCTCGACGCCCAGGAGGCGGCCGCCGGGGCGGCGTCGAATCGGCTCAGCTACGAGTGCAAGTTCATCAAGGCGTCCGAGGCCGAGCGCATCCTGCGGGACATCCTGGGCCTCGGCAGCGCCACGCCCAGCAAGGACGCCGCCGCGGCGCCGGCCCGGCCGGCCGGCAAGCGGCCGGTGTTCATCACCAGCAACGAGGCGTCGAACACCGTCCTGATCACCGGGCCCGCCGACGCCATCGCCCAGGCCGAGGGCATCCTCAAGGGCCTCGACGTCGGCAAGACGAGGATCTCCGTCGGCCGGCCCGAGCTGAAGTTCTACACCGTGCCGGCCGGCACCGCCGACGCCATTTCCAAGACCCTGTCCGAGGCGTACAAGGACTCGAAGACGGCCCGGATCAGCACCGGCGGCAACCGGGTCATCGTCTACGCCACCCCGGAGGACCAGATCGAGATCGCCCGGCAGGTCCTCAGCTCGACGGAGAAGGGCGGCGGGAGCAAGACGATCACCCTGAACGTCGGCGACCGCGAGGCCAAGGAGGTCGCCGCCACCCTGTCCAAGGTGTTCGGCGACCAGAAGGCCGGCGGCGCCTACGTCGAGTCGGTGGAGGACCGCAACGTCGTCATCGTCCACGGCAGCGAGGAGCAGCTCGAGGAGGCCAGGGCGATCGTCAAGGTGATCACCGGCGAGGCCAACGCCGGCGCGACCGCCACGCCCGGCGGCGCCGTCAGCCCCGGCGGCGGGGCCAGCCTCGGCCCGCGGCGGCGGATCATCAGCCTCGGCGACAACGGCAGCGCCAGCGCCCTGGCCGAGGCCATCGCCAACACCTTCTCGAAGATGCGCAAGAACCCCGTCGAGGTCGTCACCCCGGAGTCGCTCATCCGCCCCGAGAAGAAGGAGTCGGAGCGGGACAAGCCCAAGGCCCCGCCGCGGAAGGACACCGACGCCCGGGCCCCGATCGACCTCGGCCCCGGCGTCCGCCGCGTCGCGTTGTACGACGACGACAAGGACAAGGGCGGCCTGGTCGATCCGCGCGACGCCAAGAAGCCGGCCAAGGACGACCGGCCCGGCAGCCCCGACGTGCCGGTCCGCATCCTGGCGTCGGGCAACCGCCTGGAGATCATCAGCGACGACCCCAAGGCGGTCGAGCTGCTCCAGCAGCTGGTCAACCTCTACACCAAGTCCCCCGGCAAGGGCGACTACAAGGTCATCAAGCTGTACAACTCCAGCGCCGTCGATGCCGCCAAGACCCTCGACGAGATCTACAACGGCAAGCCGCAGCCGCAGCGCGGCGGCGGCGGGTTCGGCGGGGGGCGGGGCGGGTTCGGCGGCGGCGGCGGCTTCCCGTTCGGCGGCGGGGGCGGCTTCCCGTTCGGCGGCGGGGGCGGCGCCCCGGCCACCCAGTCGCCGGAGGACCGCGTCCGCGTCGTGGCCTACCCGGCGACGAACTCGCTGCTGATCCGGGCCACCCCGCTGGACATGCTCGCCATCGAGCGGATGATCGCCACCGCCATCGACGTCGAGGACACCGACCCGCGCGGCCTGACCAAGACCTACCGCCTGGTGCTGCACTACGCCAGCGCCAGCGAGGTCGCCACCGTGCTCCGCGACGTCTACCGCCAGCAGACCTCCGGCGGCGGCGGGCGGTTCGGCGGGCGGTTCGGCGGCGGCTTCACCGGCCTGACCAACGGCGACACCAACACCACCAGCAACAACAACAACAACACCCCGTCGCTGTCGCTGGGCGTCGATGACCGCACCAACAGCATCGTCGTCGCCTGCCCCGAGGGGCTGTACAAGGACATCGAGAAGCTCGTCAAGGAGATGGACGAGGCGTCGAAGCTGGCCACGCGGACCATCAAGGTCGTGTCGGTCCAGGGCATCGACCCGGCCCTGGTCGAGCAGGCCGTCGCCGCCATCACCGGCCGCCCGTCGGGCTCGCGCTTCGGCAGCGGCGGGTTCGGCGGGGGCGGCTCCCCGTTCGGCGGCGGCGGGTTCGGCGGCGGCTCAGTTCGGCGGGGGCGGCGGCTCGCCCTTCGGCGGCGGCGGCCGGTTCGGGGGGGCGGCGGCTCGCCCTTCGGCGGCGGCATGGGGGAGGTGGCAGCCCGTTCGGCGGCGGGGGAGGTGGTAACCCGTTCGGCGGGGGCGGCGGCTTCGGCGGCCGGTTCGGCGGCGGCGGGGGAGAACTAGCGACCTCCGCCAGCCCGGACGAGGGCCGGATTTTTGAGCACCGGGTCATGGATGACCCCACCGAGTCCGGCCTCTACGATCCGCAGGCTCGACCGCCTGACGGCGAGCCAGACCCCAGAAGACGGCAACCCGACGCACACCTCTGAATCGCCCGTCCAGCCGGTTCGCTATGAAGAAGTTCCGACCACTCCCGCGGCCAGCATCCTGGCCGCGCGGGGCACCGCCGCCGCCCAAGCCGTCGGCGACCGACACGATTGCCAGCCCCGCGCTCGGGGGTCGTGTCACCCACTGGACCGAACCGGGGCGGTGGTGATCACCGGCAACACGCCGGCCGACGTCCAGGCGGTCGAGGGCGCTGATCGAGTACCTGCGCAAGCAGCCCAAGCCGGGCGACCTCCAGCAGGAGTTCGTGACCCTGCAACACGCCGACGCCACCTCGATCAGCAACGCGCTGACGGCGTTCTACCAGCGGGTGATCGTCAACGCCTCGAGCACCCGGACCACGTTGACGCAGCAGACCGGCACCCTGTTCCAGGGGACCACGCAGCAGCTGTCCAGCGTGATCTTCCAGCCGTTCCCGCGGTTCAACACGATCCTCGTCGCGGCCCCGGAAGCCCGGATGAAGGAGATCGTCGAGCGGATCAAGAAGCTCGACGTGCCGACGGCGCCGGACGCGCGGCCGATGGCGTTCCCGCTGCAGCGGGCCTCCGCGTCGCGGGTCGCCACGACGCTTCAGGCCTACTACACCACGCGCTACCCCAACGAGACGCTGGCGCAGAACCAGATCCGCATCACCGCGGACGACAGCACCAACACCGTCTTCGTGCAGGCGGCGCCGGCCGACCTGACCGAGATCAAGGAGTTCATCGACTACTTCGACAAGACGCCGTCCGCGGCCCTGAACGAGCTGCGCATCGTGCCGCTGCGCAACGGCCTGGCCGACGAGGTGGCCAACCTGATCATCCGGGCGATCTCGCAGGGGATCGTCCCGTCGGCGGCCGGCGCGACCGGCGGCGGCATCGTGCCGACCGTGGGCGGCGCCGGGGCCCTGGGCGGCGGCGGGTTCGCCGGCAGCAGCCGCGGCGCCCCGGTGCCTTCCCGGGCGGCGGCAGGTTCGCCGGCGGCAGCCGGCGGCGCCTTCCCGGGCGGCGGCGGGTTCGCCGGCGGCGGCTTCGCTGGTGGCGGGGCCCTGGGAGGAGCGCTGGGCGGCGGGGCGCTGGGCGGTGCGCTCGGCGCGGCCGGGGCGGCGGCCCGACAGGTGCAGACGGCCGGCCTGGCGGCGACGACCGCCGGCGGCGGCACGATCAGCGCCACCAAGATCATCTCGCTGCGGTTCATCGGCAACCAGCGCGGGGCCAAGCCGGTCGAGTCCGGCTTCCTGGAGGACATCCGCCTGACGCCCGACGTGCGGACCAACACCATCCTCGTCTCGGCCACGCCGCAGACGGTGGACCTGATCCTGGCCCTGATCCGCGAGCTGGACGTCCCGCCGGCGGCGCGGGCCGAGATCAACATCTTCCCGCTAAAGCGGGCCGACGCCGTGCAGATGGCGCAGATGCTCCAGAACCTGTTCCTCGGCACCGGCAGCCTGCCCGGGTCCACCGGCACGACCGGCGGGGCCGTCGCCATCCCGGGCGCCGGCGGCGGCGTCCCGGGGCTGGGGGGCGGGGCGGGGGCGTTCCCCGGCACGACCGGGCTGCTCGGCGGCGGCTTCGGCGCGCTGCGGCCGCTGACGCTGGTGCTGGGCGGCCTCGGCTACGAGGGGGCGCCGCTGATCGACCTGCGGCTGACCGCCGACGTGCGGACCAACAGCCTGATCGTCGCCGGCAGCCCCAACGACCTGTTGACGATCGAGGCGATCATCACCCGCATCGAGGAGGCCGACGTCCAGCAGCGCCGCAACGAGGTCTACTGCCTGCAGAACACCACGGCCGTGGACCTGGCCAACGCCCTGAACAGCTTCATCACCCAGTCGCTGACGGTCTACCGGAACAACGGGCAGCTGAACGTGTTCCAGGACCTCGAGCGCGAGGTGGTCGTCGTCCCCGAGCCGATCACCAACAAGCTGCTCATCAGCGCCACCCCGCGCTACTACGCCGACATCATGCGGCTGATCCACGAGCTGGACGCCGAGCTGCCCCAGGTCGTCATCCAGGTGATGATCGCCGAGGTGCAGCTGACCGGCAACGAGGAGTTCGGCGTCGAGATCGGCCTGCAGAGCCCGGTGCTGTTCCAGCGGGGGGTCTTCCCGGCGACGCAGCTCCTGGGCAACGGGACCTCGACGCTGACGAACGTCCCCAACACCGCCGGGACGTACCTCAACGGCCAGGTGGTGCCGGCCGGCGTCACGGTGAACACCACGGCCAACCCGACGTCGATCCTGAACTACAACTTCAACAACCCCATCGTCGGCCTGCCGTCCAACCCGATCGTCAACCCGGCGATGGTGGGCTACCAGGGGCTGGGGAACTTCGGCACCGGCCGCGTCGGCGCCGGCAACGTCGGCGGGTTCGTCTTCTCCGCCGCGTCGGACTCGGTCAACATCCTGGTGCGGGCCCTGAAGCAGCAGGGCCGCATCGAACTCCTCAGCCGGCCGCAGATCACGACCCTGGACAACCAGGCCGCCCAGGTGGCGGTCGGCCAGGACGTGCCGTACACCACCGGCACGGCGACGGCGGCGGCGACGGCGACGACGGCGGTGCAGTACCGGCCGGTCGGCGTGATCCTGAACGTCATCCCGAAGATCAACCCCGACGGCAAGGTGGTAATGCGGGTCACCCCGCAGGTGTCGAGCCTGCAGCAGACGCCGCTGAACCTCGGCAACGGGGTGCAGGCGCCGGTGTTCAACCAGCAGATCATCGACACCACGGTCATCGCCCGCGACGGCGAGACGGTGGCGATCGGCGGGCTGATCACCCGCAGCGACATCAAGAACGAGAACAAGATCCCCGGGCTGGGCGACCTGCCGGTGCTCGGCTCGCTGTTCCGCTACCGCACGCAGGCCCGCAAGAAGCAGGAACTCCTGGTGCTGCTGACGCCGCACATCGTCCGCAACCGCATCGAGGCCGACCGCGTCCTGGCGGAGGAGTCGCGGCGGATCGACTGGACGATCGGCGACGTGATGAAGATGCAGGGCCCGACCGGGATGGCCCCGCTGTTCCCCAGGCCGCCCGAGGGCGAGGACGTGGACGGGCGGATGAACAAGCCGATCCTGCCGTCGCCGTCGATCCCGGCCGGCGCCGCCCCGTACATCCCCGGCAACTCGGTCACGCCGCCGCCGGTGGCGCCGCCCGTGGCCCCAGTGGACGGCCCGGTCCAACTGCCGCTGCCGCGGCCGCAGGACCCGCTGGGAACCCTGCCGCCGCCGAGTAAGCCTCCGGCCGTGCCGGCCCCTGGAGTCCCGCCGGTGCCGCCCCCGGGCGGGGCCGTGCCGCCCCCGGCGACGAGCCAGGAGCCCAAGGCGGCGGTGCCGCCTCCGGTGACGACGACCTCGTCGGCGCCGCAGGAGGGAAGCCCCGACCGGCCCCTGCAAGGGCTCAGCACCCTGACCCCGAACGCCCCGGCGAAGCCGGCGAGCCCGCCGATCAGCCAACCGATGCCCAGTGACGGAAAGGAGTCCGGCCGATGGGGAATCTTCGGGAAGCGGCGCTGAGCCCTCGCCTCCGCCTGGCGCTGGTGACTCCCTGGCTGGCCCTGCTGGCGGCCGGCTGCGTGACGACGGAGGGTGGCCTGTGGCCCTGGTCGGGCGCCGAAAGCTGCGAGAAGCCCTGCCAGCCGGTCTGCATCTGGCAGAACAACGTGCTGACCGTGCCGGACTCGGCCAACGGCGGGGTTCCGGTCCAGGGGTTCGCCGGCCGCGTTTACCTGTTCGGGACGAACATGGACTTCCCGCTGTTGTGCGACGGGACGCTGACGGTCGATCTGATCGACGAGTCGTGCGACCCGCCGAAGTGGGTCGAGCGGTGGAACATCGACCCGGAGACGTTGCAGCGGCTGAAGAAGAAGGACGTGATGGGCTGGGGCTACACGGTGTTCCTGCCGTCGAAGGAGTACCGGCCCGAGATGACCAAGATCAAGCTGAAGACGGCGTTCCAGGCGCCCAAGTCGCCGCCGATCTTCACCGAGAACGCCGTCACGCTGGCGGCGACCAACGGCGTGATCCGCGAGGGCACGACGCCGCTGACCAGGAAGCAGCTCCCGCTGCCTCCGGTCAACGCGCCGCACTTCCAGCCGCCGATCCCGCTGCGGTGAGCGGGGCGTAAGCGCCAAAGCGAGCGTGCACCCTCAAGCCGCCCGCCCGGCGCCCACGCCCCGGTCCCGCTACTCCGGCGACCCCTGCACGGGCGGCCGCACCTGCCGCGACCGCGAGCCCTTGCCGGTCGGCTCGGCCCGCCGGCGCTCGCTCAGGTCGCGCAACAGCCGCCGCGCCGACTCCAGCCGGGCCCCCGGCCCGGCCTCCAGCCTGGTCTCGCGGCTGGCCGTCGGCGGGATCGGCGTCTGGGCGGTGATCGCGTCGCGGGTGCGTTCGAGGTCGGCTCGCAGCAGCGACACCTCCTGCCGCTCCCGGCCCAGTTGCTCCCGCTCCCGGGCCACCTGCTCGCGGTCGCGGTCGAGTTGGTCGCGCTCGCGGCCGATCAGCTCGTCCACCTGGGCGGCCGTCGCCTCCAGCTCCGCCTGGCGGGCCTGAAGCTCGTGCTGCCAGTGGCTGAGGCGCTCCGCCTCCTTGTTCTGCTCGACCCGGTGGGCCACCAGGTCGGCCTCGACCTGTGCCAGTTGGTCCTGGGCGTCCCGACCCAGCCGGTCCGCCTCCGCCTGGAGGCGCCCGGCGTAGGCCTCCAGCTCCCCCTCCCGCTGGGCCAGCCTGGCCTCTTGCTCTTCCACCTTGGCCTGCTTGCCGACGTGGTCCTGGTGCATCTGCCGCAGGCGCCGCTCCATCAGCTCGACGTCGGCCCGGTGCCGCTCCAGCTCCGAGGCGTCGTGCTCGTGCTGACAGGCTTCCTCGCGCAGCCGGCGGCGCAGGCCCAGGGCCAGCTCCGCCAGCCGCCGCCGTGACCGCTGGAGCCGGTCGATGACCGGGCCGGCCACGCCGGCCGGGACGTGCGGCGGCGCCTGGGGCAGCTGGGCCTCGAAGCTGAACGTGCCGACCTGGATGGTGTCGCCGTTGCGGAGCGGCTCGTCGTGGATGGCCCGGCCGTTGACCCGGGTGGCCCGCCCGGAGCAGTCGCGGATGCGCCAGCCGGTGCCGAGGCGGACCAGCAGGCAGTGCACCGGGGCGACCTCCGGCGAGACCAGCCCGATGTCGCAGCCCGGGGCCCGCCCGAGCACGACGACGTCGCCCTCCAGCGGGCGGAACTTCCGCCGCGTCGCGCCGTACAGCACGATGAGGGCCGGCCTGGTCGGGTCGATGCTGTCGTCCTGCTCTTTGCGCATGGCGTCACTCGGGGTTCGGGCGGGTGGCAGCCGCGAAAGGGGAGGCGTGGAGTTGGAGTGGGGACACGCCGAGTCGCGGAACCCGGGGGCGCCAGAAGGGGCGGCGCGGCCGGAGCGCGGACGGGACAGGGTCACCACAGAGCATACGATTATTTTGTCCGGGTCGCCAAAAAATTGTCGAGATTTGCAAGGCCCCCGCCCGGCGAGGCCAGTTTCCGGCCGGCCCGGGGCGCGAGAATGGCCGGGCGATTTCCGTTTTCTATACTGCCCTGTAGCCGCCCGACCTCCTTCTCCGCGCGAGGGCTCTTCCTCATGCGTGTCTGGTTCGCGAACATCTTCCGGACGGTCAAGACCGTCGGCGAGGGCATGTACATCACCCTCTGGTACCTGCTCCAGACGTTCCGCCGCCGGACCTACACCGAGCGGTTCGAGTACCCCGAGCTGCCCGTCCCGGTCAAGCCGCGCTACCGCGGCTTCCACCGGTTCGACCTGACGACGTGTATCGGCTGCGACAAGTGTGCCCGGGCCTGCCCGGTGGACTGCATCTACATCGAGAAGGAGAAGGCCAAGCCGCCGCTGAAGGGGTTCGTCGTCAAGGGGTTCAAGATCGACTACACCAAGTGCATGTTCTGCGCGCTGTGCGTGGACCCCTGCCCGGTGGACTGCATCTTCATGGGCTCGACTTACGACCAGAGCTGCTTCAGCCGCGACGGCTGCATCGTCGATTTCGCCAAGCTGCCGCTCAGCGTCGCCTGGGGCCAGGCGACGCTCAACCCGACCGCCGTGGCCGGGTCCAAGCTGGCCGTCGAGCCGGTCTGGGTCAAGAAGCCCGACCCGGCCCCGCCGGCCGCCCCGGCGGCAGCGGCGACGACGTGACGTTGACCCCTTAGCCCGAAGCGCTAGCGAGGCCCTCTCTCCTCGCCGGCGCCTCGGGCTAACCCCGCGAGTCTTTCATGACGCCACTGGCCGCCTACGTGCTGTTGTTCCTCGCCGTCGGGGTGGGGTTCGTGCTCGTGCACCTGGTGGCGGGCAAGCTGGTGCGGCCCAGCCGTGCCAACCCGGAGAAGGGGACGGTGTACGAGTGTGGGGAGCCGACCATCGGCTCGGCGTGGGTGCAGTTCGACCTGCGGTTCTACGTGGTGGCGCTGTTGTTCGTCATCTTCGACGTCGAGGTGGCGTTCTTCTTCCCGTGGGCGGAGGTGTTCGGCAAGGCCAACGCGGTGCGGGCGGCGGCCGACCCGGTGACGCTGGCGGAGCACGCGGCGCTGGCGGCGGCCGTCAACGACCTGGGGACGCCGCCCGGCAGCGTCTCGGGCAAGCCGCTGGCGGCGGAGCTGATCAGCGCCGCCCGGGAGCGGCAGGTGTGGCGGAAGCTGGCCGGGATGGGGCGGGAGGAGTTCGAGGCCCACGCCCAGCTCAAGGGCGACCTGACCCGGGCGCTGCGCCAGCTGGGCGAGCGGGGGCACGACGCCGTCCGCTCCCTCTCCGAGCCCCAGCTCGCCGCCCTCAAGGCCCAGGCCTCCCGCCTCGACGCCACCCTCAAGACCATCAAGGACCAACAACAGGCCGCCGGCCGGGAGACGCTGGCGGCGATCGACAAGCTGCCCGAGGCCCAGCGCGCCGCCCTGGACAAAACGCTGCGCTCGACGGGGACCCCCACGACCAACCTGGACAACCTGACCGGCTCCCTGCGTGCGCGGCCCGAGCAGGTGGACAAGTGGCTGGGCATCAAGCCGTTGGCCGAGCTGCGCCGCCTCCCAAGGGGCGAGATCGACCTGATGACCCTGACCCCGCCCCAGTGGGCCGTCCTCGAAAAGGCGCTTCCGGACCGCGTCAAGGCGCTGCGCGAGCTGGCGGACCGACAGCTCAAAGGGTTGGCCTCGGCCTCAGTCGAGGCCCAGGCCGCGCTGGCCGCGGGCGGGTCCGTGCCGGCTGACGTGTGGAATGCCTTCCCGCCGCAGGTGCTAAGCGAACTCGCCAAGTTGACGCCGGACAGGCTGAAGGCGTTCCGGGCGTTGACCCCGGAAGGGCTGGCCGCCCTGGAAGCCCAGCTGACGAAGCAGGTCAAGGAGCGGGCCGACGGCCTGGCGTGGCTGGCGCTGCTGGAGGTGTTGGTGTTCTTCGGCGTGCTGCTGGTCGGCTTCGCCTACCTGTGGCGCCGCGGCGACCTCGCCTGGGTCCGCAGCACCGCCGCCGAAGAGAAGGATGAAGGAGGAAGGATGAAGGAGGAATTCAGAATAGCTGTCTGAATTCCTCCTTCATCCTTCCTCCTTCATCCTTAATAAGAGAAGGGGAGATAGCAAATCATGGGCTGGCTGGAAGGCACGTTTAGCGACGAGAGCGTGATCGCCACCACGCTGGAGCAGGCGATCAACTGGGCCCGCGAGTCGAGCATGTGGCCGATGACGTTCGGCCTGGCCTGCTGCGCCATCGAGATGATGGCGACGGGGGCGTCGCGGTACGACATCGACCGCTTCGGCGCCGGCGCCTTCCGGGCGACGCCGCGCCAGGCCGACTTGATGATCGTGGCCGGGACGGTCAACTACAAGATGGCGGCGCGGGTGCGGCGGCTGTACAACCAGATGCCGGACCCGAAGTTCGTCATCGCCATGGGCGCCTGCACCTGCGGCGGCGGGCCGTACTACAAGTACGGCTACAACGTCGTCAAGGGCGTCGATCTGGTGGTGCCGGTGGACGTGTACGTCCCCGGCTGCCCGCCGCGGCCGGAGGCGCTGCTGGAAGGGCTGATGCGCATCCAGGACAAGGTGCGGGCGATGAAGGACCTGACCAAGGGCCAGCCGCTCGACATGCCGATCCCGGCGCGGACCGGCTGGACGCACCTGCCCCCCGAGCTGAGCGACCCCGACCCGGTCAAAGAGGTCGAGAAGCAGAACGCCTGGGCGAAGCTCAACAAGGAGCGCGCCGCGCCGGCGAAGGCATGACCCTGGGTCCCACTTGCGAGTCTTCCATGACGCCACTGGCCGCCTACGTGCTGTTGTTCCTCGCCGTCGGGGTGGGGTTCGTGCTCGTGCACCTGGTGGCGGGCAAGCTGGTGCGGCCCAGCCGTGCCAACCCGGAGAAGGGGACGGTGTACGAGTGTGCGGGGAGCCGACCATCGGCTCGGCGTGGGTGCAGTTCGACCTGCGGTTCTACGTGGTGGCGGCTGTTCGTCATCTTCGACGTCGAGGTGGCGTTCTTCTTCCCGTGGGCGGAGGTGTTCGGCAAGGCCAGCGCGGTGCGGGCGGCGGCCGACCCGGTGACGCTGGCGGAGCACGCGGCGGCGGCGGCGGCCGTCAACGACCTGGGGACGCCGCCCGGCAGCATCTCGGGCAAGCCGCTGGCGGCCGAGCGATCGGCGCCGCCCGGGAGCGGCAGGTGGCGGAAGCTGGCCGGGATGGGGCGGGAGGAGTTCGAGGCCCACGCCCAACTCAAGGGCGACCTGACCCGGGCAGCACGCCCAGCTGGGCGAGCGGGGGCACGACGCCGTCCGCTCCCTCTCCGAGCCCCAGCTCGCCGCACTCAAGGCCCAGGCCTCCCGCCTCGACGCCGTCTTCACCAGCCTCAAGGACCGGCACCGGGCCGCCTCCAAGGAGACCCTGGCGGGCATGGGGAAGCTGTCCGAGGCCCAGCGGAAGGCCATCGAACAGGCGGAGCGGGTGAGCGTCGGCCCGGCCCCCCGGCGCCATGCCCGGCCTGACCGGCTTGTTGGAGACCCAGCCCGACCAGGTGAGCAGGGCGCTGCGCACGAAGCCGTTGCGTGACCTGCGCCGGGGGCTGCAGGTGGGCGACGTCGAGCGCCCCCCATGCACACCGCCCTGGAGCAGGCGTTCCAGGGCGCCCTCCTCGATCGGGCCCGGGCGTTTCGCGACCTGTCGGCCCTGCAAGCCAAGGAGGTCCCGGCGGCCGCGGCCGCCGCCCTGGACTCGTTGGCCGCGGCAGGCCCGGAGAAGGCCGAGATGTGGGGCACGTTCACGCCGCTGATGCTGGACGGCCTCGCCAACCTGACGCCGGCCCAGCTGGGGGCGTTCCGGGCGCTGACGCCGGAGGGCCTGACCGCGCTGGAGATGTCGCTGGCCCGGGACGTCAAGCGGCGGGCCGACGGCCTGGCGTGGCTGGCGCTGCTGGAGGTGTTGGTGTTCTTCGGCGTGCTCCTGGTCGGCTTCGCCTACCTGTGGCGGCGCGGCGACCTCGCCTGGGTCCGCAGCACCGCCGCCGAGGACCGGGAAGAAGGAGGAAGGATGAAGGATGAAGTCAGAGTGGCCGTCTGAACCCTCTTATTTCTCCTTTATCTCTCCTTTTTGTGACTTTTTGTGTTTTTCGCGGCTATTGCCTTCTTTCCGGGATGAACCATGACAGCGTCTGAGATCGTCGCGGTGCTGGAAGGCCGGTTCGGCGCGAAGGTCAAGTCGAAGGCCCTCGACGCCATCGACCCCTTCGTCGTCGTCGAGCCGGGAGACCTCGTCGAGGTGGCGCGGTTCCTCAAGGAGGACGACCGCCTGGCCTTCGACCTGCTGCACAACATCTCCGGCGTCGATTACCTGGAACCCGACCCGAAGAAGGCCGCCAAGGCCGGCTACGAGCCGCACGTCGAGGTGGTGTACCACTTCCAGAGTTTCAAGCACGCTCACCGCTTCGTGGTGAAGCTGACCCTGCCGCGCTGGAAGGGCGACGTGAAGGGCCAGCTGCCCGAGGCGCCGTCGCTGACCCCGCTGTACGGCTCCGCCGACTGGCACGAGCGCGAGGTGTACGACCTCGTCGGCGTGAACTTCGTCGGCCACCCGGAGCTGACGCGCATCCTGCTCAGCGAGGATTGGACCGGCCATCCCTTACGCAAAGACTACGAGTTTCCGCTCGAATACCATGGGATCAGAGGAAGATAGCAAAAAGCGGCCACGGCCTCTGTCGAGGCCGTGGGAAAGCGCTGCTGGCGGACGACAGGGAAGGGCACCCTCTGCGGCTTCAACTCGGCCACAAGTAATCCTAGTGGAACGCCGTATATCCCCTGGTCGTGCCGCATCCACAAAACTAGCTTAGTGCTCCCTGGAGTCAATCCGCAAATGGCTACGGTCGCAAGAAAGGTCGCCAACGTCCCTGCGGATCAAACCCTCATAGAGTTTGACGTCCGAACGGATGAAATGCTAGTCAACATGGGCCCGCAGCACCCCAGCACGCATGGGGTGCTGCGGCTCGTGCTGCGGACCGACGGCGAGGTCATCTCCGAGGTGACGCCGCACCTCGGCTACCTGCACCGCTGCGCCGAGAAGATCGGCGAGAACGTCCTGCCGATCCAGTACATCCCGTACACCGACCGGATGGACTACCTGGCCGGGATGAACATGAACCTGGCCTACGCCCTGGCCGTCGAGAAGCTCTGCGGCATGAAGCTGCCGGAGAAGGCCAACGTCCTCCGCGTCCTGATCGCCGAGATGAACCGCATCGCCAGCCACCTCGTCGGCATGGGCGCCTACGGCCTGGACCTCGGCACGTTCAGCCCGTTCCTGTACGCCTTCCGCGAGCGCGAGATGATCCTCGACCTGTTCGAGGAGCTGTGCGGCGCCCGGCTGACGTACAGCTACATCACCATCGGCGGCGCCCACGACGACCTGCCCGACGGCTGGCTCGACCGCTGCACGCAGTTCCTCGACTACTTCGAGCCGCGCATCCCCGAGTACCACGCGCTCTTGACGACCAACCACATCTTCGTGCAGCGGACCGCCGGGATCGGCATCCTGTCCAAGGAGATGGCGCTGTCGCACGGCTGCTCCGGGCCGATGCTGCGCGGCTCGCTGAACCGCAAGGCCGGCGACCCGGCGTGGGACCTCCGCAAGATCGAGCCGTACTGCGGCTACGAGACGTACGACTTCAAGGTGGTCCTCCCGCCGTTCGACGACGACTACTACGGCGTGCCGTACCGCGCCCCGCGCGAGGCGGTGATCGGCGACTGCTGGCACCGGTTCTACGTGCGCATGCTGGAGGTGGTCGAGAGCGTCAAGTTGGTGCGGCAGGCGATCGCGCGCTACCCCAACGCCCAGGGGTCGCACCGGATCGAGCCGCCCAAGCACCTGCACCCCGGCGAGGCGTACGTCGAGTCGGAGTGCCCGCGCGGGGCGATGGGGTTCCACGTCGTCGGGGCGCCCGGCAAGTCGAACGTGCCGCTGCGCGTGCGGGCCAAGTCGTCGAGCTTTCTCAACCTCAGCGTGACCAACGCCATCTGCCGCGGCTGCCTCATCGCCGACGTGCCGGCCATCGTCGGCTCGATCGACATCGTCATGGGCGAGATCGACCGGTAACACCCCGCCGTACCGTCGGGGGAGGGGGACGTATGGACCGCAGCCGTGGGCCGCGATTCCTGCGCCTGGCCCTGCTGGGGGGGCTGCTGGCGTGCGGCCTTCCGGCCGGGGGGGAAGGCGCACCGCCGAGCGTCCGGTTCGAGCAGAGCGCCGCGCAGGTCGAGGCGTACGACTTCGTCGAGGTGACGCTCCGGGTCGCCCGGCCGACGGCCGCGAACCCCTTCCGGGACGTTAGCGTGTCCGGGGAGTTCCGCCGCGACGGCGACGGGGCGGCCGTCCGCGCCGAGGGCTTCTGCGACGCCGCCGACGGCGGCCTCCACCGCGTCCGCTTCATGCCCTCGCGCCCCGGCCGGTACCGCTACTCGGTCGAGTACCGCCACGGCGACCAGCGGCAGCGCCACGAGGGGACGTTCACCGCCCGCGACGGCCGGCGGCGCGGCCCGGTCCGGGTGGACCCGGAGCACCCCTGGCACTTCCTCTGGGAGGGCACCGGCGAGCATTACTTCTGGAACGGCACGACCACCTACTGGCTGCTCGGCTGGGAGGACGAGGCCGTCACCCGCCGCGCCCATCGACCGGCTCGCCCGGCTGAAGGTCAACCGGATCCGCGTCGCCCTCTGCGGCCGCACCGCCGGCGGCAATCGCTGGCACGAGCCGCTCGTGCAAAACACTGACACGTTCAAGTTCCGGCTCAACCCCTGGCCGGCCGAGCGGCCCGACAGCGTGGACCGCCCGGGGTTCGACGTCACCCGGTTCCAGGCCCCGTTCTGGCAGAAGTGCGAGCGGATGCTGAAGCACGCCCGCGACAAGGACGTGGTGGTGTCGGTCATCTTCTTCCTCGACGGGCAGGACCCCGGCGTGGACCCGTTCGGCAAGGCCGGGGCCGGCGGCGAGGACGAGCAGCGCTACTACCGCTACGCCGCGGCCCGGCTGTCGGCGTTCTCCAACGTGATGTGGGACGTCACCAACGAGTACCACCTCTTCCGGACCGAGCCGTGGGTCGAGCGGATGGGCGCGCTACTGAAGTCGGCTGACCCGGTCCGCCACCTGACGTCGGTGCACGGGCACGGCGACTTCAAGTTCCGCACCGCCAAGTGGGCCGACTTCGCCCTGTACCAGTCGTGGGACGACGCCGGCGGCCACGCCTTCCTGCTGCGGCACCGCCGGGCCCAGGCGAAGGCCGGCCGGCCCATGCCGCAGGTCAACGAGGAGTACGGCTACGAGGACCACTACCCCGGCCCGTGGGGCGGCGGCAAGAAGCCGCCGGCCCGCTCGGCTGACACCCGCCGCCGGTTGGCCTGGGGCATGTACCTGGCGGGTGGCTACCAGACCACCGGGGAGCGGGCCGACCGCGGCACCGGCAAGGGGCCCGACTCCGGGGGCGGCTGGATCAACGGCCGGGGCGACGACGCCATGACCATGCTCGAGGGCTACGGCCACATCGTCACCTGCTTCGCCCGGCTGGCGTGGTGGCGCATGGAGCCGCACGACGAGCTGGTCGGCAAGGGGGCCTACTGCCTGGCCGAGCCGGGCAAGCAGTACCTCGTCTACCTCCCCGCCGGCGGCCGCGCCACGCTGGCGCTCGACGGCGGGGAGTACCGGGCGGAGTGGTTCAACCCCCGCTCCGGCCGGTGGCGGGAGATCGGGCCGGTGTCCGCCAAGGAGTGGACGTCCCCGCCCCCCGAGGGCGCCGGCGACTGGGCCCTCGTCCTCCGGCGGTAGGCCGCCCCGGCCGCGGGCGAAAAACTCGCCTAGACACGCTGGCCGTCGTCTGGCATATGCCCCGCCCTCCACGAAATCACGCGGGAGGTCTACGGACCGGCCGCCCACGCCCGGGCGCCGGGCCGGCGGCTCGGGTTCCGATCGCATGCGGGGGAGGGGGACATGCGCATACCGGGGGCAGGACGCCTCGCCGTCCTGGGGCTGGGGGTCGCCGTGTCTGTGGCCGGCGCGCAATCGACGGGCAAGTACACGGCCAAGCCGACCGAGCAGACGTCGAGCTGGTGGAAGAGTTGGTTCGGCTCCAAGCCCGAGGAGGCGAAGGTGCTGGACCACCCGCCGGTGGCCCTGCAGGCCGAGGCCGACAAGCAGGCCGAACTGGACCGGCTGATGCGGGCGTACTGGCGAAGGCAGGAGGTCTGCGACCGCCTGCGCGACATCGCCCTGCAGGCCAACGACGACAAGCTGTACGAGGAGGCCGGCCGACTGGAGGACCTGGCCTGGCGGCTGCACCAGTCGAAGTCGGGCAAGCTGTTCGGCACGCCGGTGGCGGCGGCCGACGAGCCGCCGGAGCCGCCCGAGGAGAGCACCCTCGACGTGTTGAAGCGGGCCGCCCCCGGCGGGAACCTGCCGCCGCGCCTTCGCCAGGGCGGCAAGATGGAGCCGGCCACGGCTAACCGCGCCGAGCGGAAGCGGGAGGAGGAGTGATGAAACGGATCGGCTACGGGCTGGTTCTGGCCGCGCTGACCGCGGCGGGCTGCGCGCCGACCATGACGTTCTTCCAGGACGGGCAGAAGCCGCCGAAGGTGGAGCTGAAGCCGGCCCCGCCTCCCCAGGCGGTCACGCCGGACACGGTCACCGAGAAGAACGCCGCCGACAAGGCCAAGGCCCTCCGCGAGGAGCTGGAGCACGAGCTGAACGCCCGCCCGGCCGGCGACGTCGAGCCGTGACCCGGCCGCATCGCCGGCCGCCGGGCGTATCCGTAACGTGACCGGCAGGGCCCCGGAATTACCCGCTCGACCGACACCCACGAGGCGACGATGGCGACGCGCATCCTGATCCCGCTGGCGGCGCTGGCCCTGGCGCTGGCCCAGGGCGGCGGCAAGGGCCCCGAGAGCCAGTACGGCCTCGACCTGCGCGCCCGCAAGGCCTCCGAGCCGGAGTTCACCAAGGACACGCGCAAGTTCGGCGTCGAGGTCTACGCCGACGGCGCCACCGGCGACGGCCTGTTCGTCAGCGAGGTCGGCACGCTGGCCGCCGTCCCGGCGAAGCTGTTCCGGCCCGACGACGGCAAGTCGAAGGAGCCGCTGTGGCAGCACGGCCTGTCGCTGACCGTGCGGCCGGCCGGCGAGAAGGCCTGGGAGAGGGGCCAGAAGGTCAGCCTGGAGGTGTTCCAGGACCAGACCGGCGGCGGCCTGCTGTACGTCAGCGAAAGGGGCGCCCTCGGGGCGGTCCCGGCCAAGTACGCCTCGGCGACGGCCAAGGGTAAGCCGAAGAACCCGAAGTGGACGCACGCCATGGAGCTGAAGGTGCGCCGGGCCGGCGACAAGGGCTGGGACAAGGCCAAGCGCTTCTCCGTCGAGGTCTTCCGCGACGAGAACAACGGCACCGTCATCTACGTCACCGAGGGTGGCTTCGCGGTGGTGCCGGCGAAATTGGCCGCGAAGGACGACACGGGCAAGGACCCGGCGTTCCAGCACGGCCTGGAGCTGGCCGCCCGCAAGCAGGGCGAGCGAGAGTTCACCCGGGGCACGAAGCGGTACGGCGTCGAGGTGTTCCTCGACGGGAACACCGGCCACCTGGTCTACCTGTGCGAGACGGGGGCGCTGGCGGTCGTGCCCGGCAAGTTCGCCCGGGCCACCGAGGCGGGGGTGTCCAAGGCGCCCGACCTGAGGCGCGCCATGGACTTGCGGGTGCGCAAGGCCGGGCAGAGGGAGTTCGGCAAGGACTGCCCGCGGTTCGGCGTCGAGGTGTACTCCGACGAGAGCAACGGCAACGTCATCTACCTCAGCGAAACCGGCGAACTGGCGGCGGTCCCGCCGAAGGCGGAGTGATCGGTTAGCTGGCGCGTCACACGTCGATCTCGCGCCCCTCGGCTGCGGACTTCGCCAGCGCGTCCAGCACGCGCAACGTCTTGACCGCCTCGCCCGGGTCCGGCCGGATCGGCACCTTGTGCAGCGCCGACCAGCTGAAGTTGTCGATCATGCAGGCGATCTGGTCGTGGCCCGGCGTCGTGATGACGTCGGGGGCCACCCCCTCGCGCTCGATCGTGAACGCCGCGTCGGCGCCCGGCAGCCACATGTCGTGGACCCGGATCACCCCTGCCGTCCCGGTCACCTCCAGCCACTGCCGCATCGGCTGCGTGAAGCCGCAGTCGAACGTCGCCTGCCGCCCGTCGGCCAGCCAGACGATGCCACCCATCTCCAGGTCCACCTCGTAGTCGTAGCGCCCCTTGGCGTACACCGCGACCGGCTCCTCGCCGAACGCCCAGCGGATGCCGTAGACGGGGTAGCAGCCGACGTCAAGCAGGCTGCCGCCGCCGAGGCTCGGCTTGAGGCGAATGTTGTCCGGGTCCAGCGGCAGCGGGAACGTGAACGCCCCGGCGACGCGCAGCACCTGGCCGATCGTGCCCCGGTCGAGCAGCTCGCGGACCTTCGCCGTCCGCGGGTGGTGCGGCCACATGAACCCGTCCATGAGCGTGACGCCCCTGGCCTTGCAGTAATCGACCAGCTCGGCCGCCTGGCCGGCGGTCGGCGTCAGCGGCTTCTCGCACAGGACGTGCTTGCCGGCGTCGGCGGCGAGGCGGGCCCACTCGTAGTGGTGCGCGTTGGGCAGCGGGATGTAGACCGCGTCGATCTCGGGGTCGGCCAGCAGTGCCTCGTAGCTGCCGTGAGCGCGGGCGACCCCGGCCGCGTCGGCGGCCTTTTTCGCCCGGTCGGGGTTGCGGCTGGCAATCGCCGCCAGGGTGGCGTGCTTGGCCTTGCGGAAGCCGGGCAGCCACCGCTCGGTGATCTTCGCCACGCCGAGGATGCCGAATCGGAGGGTCTGCTGGCTCATGGTCGCGCTCCCCGCAGGTTCGTAAGGTGTCCGGGCACGGTTGACTGTACAATGCCCACGGCGATTCGACCAACCCCTGGGGCCTCCCCATGTGCCTGCTCGTCGTGCTGCACCGGGTGACCGACGGCGCCCCGCTCGTCGTCGCCGCCAACCGCGAGGAGTTCTACGCCCGCGGCGGCGAGCCCCCCCGGCCCCTCGGCGGCGTCCCGGCGGCTGCCGGCGGCGTCGATCCGGCGCACGGCGGCACCTGGCTGGGCGTCAACGCGCACGGCTTGGTGGTCGCGGTGACCAACCGCCGCAAATCGAACCCGCCGGGCGCGCCGCGCAGCCGGGGCCTGTTGGCGCGCGACCTGCTGGCCAGCGGTAGCGCGGAGGAGGCGGCCAGCCAGGCGGCGGCCGCCCTGGAGGCCGGGACTTACGCCGGGTGCAACTTCCTCTGCGCCGACGGCCAGGACTGCCTCGTGCTCCACGCCGGCGACTCTCTCCAGGAGCAGCGGCTGCCGCCCGGCTTGCACGTGCTGGCGAACCGGGACGTAAACGACCCGGCCGACCGCCGCGTCCGCCAGGCCACGGACTGGCTCGCCTCGCGCCCGCTGGGGACGAGCGCCGAGGCCCTCGCCACCTTGCCGCTGCTGTGCGCCAGCCCCGAGGTGTGCTTCCGGCTGGCCGACCGCGGCACGGTGTCGAGCAGCCTGCTCGCCTTGCCGGCCCGGCTGGAAGGTGGCACCTACCTGCACGCGCAGGGGCCGCCGGACGTCACCCCCTACGCCGACGTGTCGCACCTGTTGCGTAAGTTGCGAGGATGACCCGATGCCGACCAAGACGCTCCCCCCCAGCCCGCCGGGCCACTTCCTGTTCGGCCACCTCGGCGAGCTGCGCCGCGACGTGCTCAGCTTTTACACCCGGGTCGCCCGCGACTGCGGCGACGTCGCCGTGCTGCGGTTCGGCCTGAAGCCGGTCTACCTCATCAACCACCCGGAGATGATCGAGGAGATCCTCACCTCCCGCAACTTCATCAAGCACTACGCCCTGCGCATGAACCGCCGGCTGCTCGGCACCGGCCTGCTGACCAGCGAGGGCGACTTCTGGCTGCGGCAGCGCCGGCTCATCCAGCCGGCCTTCAACCGCGACCACCTCAACCGCTACGCCGAGACGATGATCGCCTACAGCGAGCGCCGGGCCGACGCCTGGCACGACGGCGAGACCCGCAACGCCCACGCCGACATGCGCACGCTGACGATGGAGATCGCCGCCAAGACCCTGTTCGGCGCCGACGTCGAGGGCCAGGGCCCGGTGGTGGCCCAGGCGCTGATCGACGTCATGGAGAGCTTCTCCAGCCGGCTGTTCAGCGTGCTGCGCCTGCCGGAGTCGTTCCCGACGCCGCGCAACGTCCGCGCCGGCCGGGCCGTCAAGCGGCTCGACGCCATCCTCTACGGGCTCATCAACGCCCGGCGCGGTGGCGGGCGGCAGGACGACCTCATCTCGATCCTGTTGCAAGCCCGCGACGACGACGACGTCGGCATGACCGACCGGCAGCTGCGCGACGAGGCGATGACCCTGTTCCTCGCGGGCCACGAGACGACGGCCCTGGCGCTGACCTACACGCTGTGGCTGCTGGGGCGTCACCCGGACGCCCAGGACCGCCTCCGGGAGGAGGTCCGCGCCGCGGCCGGCGACGGGCCGCTGGCGGTGGCGCACCTGCCGCGGCTGACGTTCACCGAGTGGGTGGCCCTGGAGGGGATGCGGCTGTACCCGCCGGCGTACGCCATCGGCCGGCAGGCCGTCGAGGCGTGCGAGGTCGGCGGCTACCGGCTGCCGGCCGGCGCGACGACGCTGAGCAACCAGTGGGTGGTCCACCGCGACCCGCGGTGGTGGGACGACCCGCTGGCGTTCCGCCCCGACCGCTGGGCGGACGACTCGCGAAGTCGGCGGCCGAAGTTCGCCTACTTCCCGTTCGGCGGCGGGCCGCGCGTCTGCATCGGCAACACGTTCGCCATGATGGAGCTGACGCTGGTGCTGGCGGCGCTGCTGCGCCGCTGGCGCGTCGAGGCGGCCACGCCCGAGCTGAAGTTCCGCCCGCGCATGACCCTGGCGCCGGCGGCCCCGGTCGAGGTGACCTGGCGGGCGCTCAGGCGCTGACGGCCTGGGCGGCCTGCTCGATCCGCTCCAGCGCCAGCTTGATCGCCTGGCGGACCAGCGGCGTGCGGTAGGTGTCGGCCAGGGCCATCTTCAGGTCGGGCACGGCGTCGAGGGCCTCGGCGCCGATGTCGCCCAGGCAGTCGGCGGCGACCCAGCGGAGCACCTCGTCCGGCTCGCGCAAGGACCGCATCAGCACCGGGACGGCGATGCGGTCGCGGCGGTCGATCTTCCAGATGGCGACGGCGGCGTGCGTCCGCACCGCCCCGTCGTGGTCCCACTGCGAGACGTGGATCAGCCCCGGCACCGCCGGGTAGCCGCGCGCCCCCAACTCGGCCAGCGCCCGCGTCGCGCCCAGCCGCACCGCCGGCAGCTCGTCCTTCAGCGCGTCCGCCAGCGCGCTGAGCTTCTGGCCGGCGTGCGGGCCGATGTGCTGACTCAGCGCCCCCACCGCCTCCTCGCGCACCGCCGGGTCGCGGTCTTCCAGCGCCACCTCCTTCAGCGCGCCTTGCAGCGCCGGCAACACCCACTGCATCTGCTCGCCCAGCGAACTCAGCGCCCGCACGGCGCGGAGGCGCTGCTCGCCGTTGCCCTCCTGGGCCTCCCGGGCCAGATGGCTCACCGTGGCCTTGAGCGCCTGGCCGATCCCCTGCCACACGTTCTCGCCGTCCGGGGCGGCCGTCAGCCATTGCGACAGCGGCTGGTCGCGGTAGTAGAGTTCGTCGGCGGAAGCAGGCATCGTCGTCTCCCGGTTCGATGTCGTCGGAGCGCCTTTCCTTGAGGATACTCGCTGGCCCCCGACAAGGCGGGACAGATTCCGCCGATTTTTCCCCCCCCACGGAGGTCGGCCGGCCTGGCGCAAACGCTACCGCTTCCGCCGTCCCTGCCGCCGGGGCAGGGATCTCGCGGGCAGGCGCTGGACCCCGGGCCGCGGCGGGGGTATGCTGTTTCCTTATCAGGGGTACCCGACTCGCACCTTTGGAGACCTCATCCGTGATCCGCCGCTGTCTGTCCCTCGCGCTGGCGCTGGCGCTACTCGTCGCCGTCGGCGCCCTTCCCCTGCAATCCGCCGCCCCGCCGCCGCCGCCGATCGGCCCGGGCAGCGACCCCGCCGCCGTGGCCCTGGACAAGGGCCTGATGGAGGAGATCCAGAAGAACTCGGAGCTGATGAAGAACCTGCGCCACCTCAGCGACTCGATCGGCCCGCGGCTGACCGGGTCGGCGAACCTGGAGAAGGCCAACCACTGGACCGCTGAGGTGATGCGGGGCTACGGCCTGACCAACGTCCGGCTGGAGGCCTGGACCATCCCCGAGGGCTGGGAGCGCGGCCCGGCGACGGCGCGCCTGCTCAGCGAGCCGCACGTCAACAAGCCGATCCCGGTGGCGTCGTCGGCCTGGTCGCCCGGCACCAAGGGCAAGGTCGAGGGCGAGGTCGTCTACCTGAAGGCGGAGTCGATCAAGGACCTCGAGAAGTACAAGGGCAAGCTGAAGAACGCCATCGTCCTGATGCGGCCGCCCAGCCAGGTGCCGAAGCTCGAGCAGATCATCGGCAAGTCGGCCGCGGAGCGGGACCGCACCAAGGGCGGGCCCGGCGGGCCGGGCGGCCCGGGCCTCCGCCAGCGGGGTGACTTCGGCAAGCGGAACTTCTCCGAGCTGGCGGCGTTCCGCCGCGAACTCTCGGCGTTCCTGGCCAAGGAGGGGGCGGCCGCGATGCTGTCCGACTCCGGCAAGCCGCTGGGCCTGCTCATGACCGGCGGCGGCTGGGGGGGCCGCGGCGGGGCCCCGGGCGAGAAGGAGGGCGACCGCGCCAGCGCCACCAACCGCCTGCCGAGCATTAACGTCGCGCACAACCACTACGACCTGCTCTACCGGCTGGCGACCAACCCCAACGGCCCCCGGCCGCGGATGGAGCTGGAGGTGAGCAACAAGTTCATCCCCGGCCCGGTCAAGGTGTTCAACACCGTCGGCGAGCTGAAGGGCAGCGAGAAGCCCGACGAGTACGTCGTCGTCGGGGCCCACCTCGACTCGTGGGACCTCGGCACCGGCACGACGGACAACGGCACCGGCACGTCGGTCGTCCTGGAGACGGCCCGCGTGCTGGCCAAGTCGCCGATCAAGCCCAAGCGGACCATCGTGTTCGCCCTGTTCTCCGGCGAGGAGCAGGGGCTGCACGGCTCCCGCGAGTTCGTCCGCCAGCACAAGGACCTGCTGGCGAAGACGTCGGTCGCCCTGGTGCACGACACCGGCACCGGCCGGGTGCGCGGCATCGGCACCGGCGGCGGCCGGGCCGGCTACGTCGGCGTGATGGAGCGCGAGCTGGCGTCGCTGAAGGAACTGGGCGTGTCCGAGTTCACCGGGGCGGTCGGCGGCGGCAGCGACCACCAGTCGTTCGCCTCGGCCACCGTGCCGGGCTTCATGCTGACCCAGGACATGAGCTACTACAGCTACACCCACCACACGCAGGCCGACACCTTCGACGCCGCCATCGAGCCGAACCTGATCCAGGGGGCGCAGGTGATGGCCGTGACGGCCATGCGGATCGCCAACCTCAACACGCTCCTGCCCCGCACGGCGGGGCGGCAGATGGGGATGGGGATGGGCGGCCGCGGCGGGCGCGGCAAGGAGTAGCGCTCCCCGAACGGGGCCGGCGCGCGGCCGCCGCGCGCCGGCCCCGTGGTTTGCCTGCCCAAACCCTGCGTTCCCGTCACGGGTTGAGACCGGGGGGCGCGCGTCCCCGAACGACCGTTCGGGTTGGCTCACTGTTGAGCCGGCTTCGTCTCGCCTTGCATCCGCCGCAACTTGGCCCGCGCCTCGTCGCGGACCATCGCGACGTGTAGCCGCCAGTGGTAGACGTCCCGCTGGAGGTGGGCGGGGATCTTCCGCGACAGCGCTTCCAGCTCCCCGCGCAGCCCTTCGAGTTGCTCCAGCAGGCGCTCCAAAACCCCGGCGTCGGCGCAGCCGTTGACCTTCGCCTCGACCTCCCCCAGCGCCAGGTAATGGTGTTTGAGGATCTGGTTGATCCGGAAGGAGTACAGCAGCGGCACCGCCTTCCACAGCGGGACGAGCGCCAGCAGCGGGAGCGCGAGCAGCTGCATCTGCCAAACGAATCGCATGGCCTTGTACGGCAGCCAGCGCGACAGGAAGGACTCCCCGGACGTCAGGAACCGTTCGGCGGTGAGGTGAATCGGCAGATCGACGCCGTCGAGCGTGGGGTATTTCCCGCGCTCCTCCAGCAGGTCGCCGGCGTCGTGGACCGCCCTCGCCACGACGAGCAGCTGCTCGACGACGC
>JAXMAW010000040.1:0-75543 GCA_046350195.1 Gemmataceae bacterium | reverse complement strand
GCAGTGAGCCGACCGGCGGCCCGGCTCAGGCCGGGCCGCCTCCCTCCTCCAGGGCGAACGCCCGCACCGCCTCGACGAACTCCGCCTCCCTCTCGAACATCGCCAGATGCCCCGCCCCGGGAATCGTCTGCCACTTCGCCTGCGGCAGGTGTTTGGCGTACTCCCGGCCGAACGCCGGCGGCACCAGCCGGTCGTGCTCCCCCCACAGCAGCAGTACCGGGCAGCGGACGCGGCGCAGCCGGCCGGCGAGCTTCGGGCTGTACGGCCGCTCCCACATCAGCCGGGCCAGTACGGTCATCGAGCGGTAGGCCATCATCCGCCGCTCGTCGTCGGGGTCGTCGGCGATGATCATCTCGGCCAGGGCGCTTTTTGGGTCGTGGAAGTTCAGCTCGCGCACGACCGCCGGCTGGGTCATGTGGCGGAACAGGTCGGGCAAGCGGGTCTCGTCGGTCCACAGGCCGGGGGCGCCGGACAGCCAGAGCTTCTTGACGCGCTCCGGCCAGCGGACGGCGATCTCCGCCGCGATCCAGCCTCCCAGGCTGACGCCGCCCAGGACGACCTCGTCGAGGCCCAGCGCGTCGAATAGCTCGATGTAGTGGAAGGCCATGTCCTCGACCGAGTCGATCTGGTCGAACCCGCCGGACTGGTGGAAGCCGGGGTGCGACGGCACGTAGACGGTGAACCGCCTGGCCCAGGAGTCGTAGAATGGCAGCCAGCGGAACGACTCGCCGAGCGTGCTGTGCAGGTAGACGAAGGGCGGGCCGTCGCCGCCGTGCATCAGCATCGTCGGCCGGCCGGCGACGTCGATGACCTCCGGCTCGCCGCCCTTGCGCGACAGCAGGACGCGGGCGGCGTAGCGGAGCTTCTTCAGGGCCTTGAACATCGGGGGCTCTCCAGCGCCATGGCCGGCGAGCCGGGGGCGTCAGTCCCCCGCTCGCCAGGGCGACATTGTAGCGGCGGGAGGCGGGCATGGCGGCGAGCTGGTCGGACAACCTCGCCCGGCGCTGGCAGGAGGCGACGACGGCCCGCGAGATGGCGCAGTGCCTGGCCGGCGTCGGCTCGGAGCGGAAGTTTCGGCTGTTGATGTGCGCCGCCATCCGCCGGCTGTGGCCGTTGGCGCTGGACCCGCGCAGCCGGGCCGCCGTCGAGGCCGTGCAGCGCTACGCCGACGGGCTGGCGACGGCGGCGGACCTCCAGGCGGCGGCCGGGCCGGCCCACGAGGCGTACACCGAGGCGCGCGGCGCCAACCACGAGACGGCCGTCGCCAACGCCGCCTGGATGGCCGCGCTGGCGGCGCCGCCGCACGAGCCGCACGCGATGGCGCTGACCGTGCTGGAGGACTGCCGGGCCGCCTGCGAGCGCAACGCGCACCTCGGGCTGGACGCCGGCCGCGAGCAGGAGGGGCACGCCTGGCTGTTCCGCTGCGTCTTCGGCCAGCCGTTCCGCGGCGAGCCGGAGGGGCTGGCGTCCTGGCGGGCGTGGAACGGCGGCACGGCGGTGCAGCTGGCCCGCGTCATCTACGACGAGCAGCGCTTCCACGTCCTGCCGATCCTCGCCGACGCCCTGGAGGAGGCCGGCTGCGACGATGAGGCGCTGCTGGCCCACTGCCGCGACGACGGGCTGCACGTGCGCGGCTGCTGGGTCGTCGATCTGCTGCTGGACAGGGCGTGAGGAAGGGAAGGCGATTCCCCACGGGGCTGCGCCACACGGACCTTCGGTACGCGGATGCACACGGATAAGACAGAACAGATTGAGGAAGGACGGGTGGTGTGCGAGGTCACCGATGGCCGGCGTAGCTCTATGGCTGCTCGAACTCTTGCTCGTCTTCTGGATGGTGTACGGGGTGGCGGCGGCCTGTGAGCAAGAGGTAACCCTCGGCCCCGTTCAGCTTCGAGGATGGAGGGCGACCCTCTTCGGGCTGGCGGTCGCCGCTGCCAGCCTCAGCGGTGTATACCTCCTCGTTTGCCTCTTCGCGAAGTAGCCCTCCCGGCGAAGATTCCGTGCCCGATAGCGTGCCCTCGGCCCCTCGACTTAGCGGATGTGTGGAGTCTCACAATCGTCGTAGGTCACGCCAGGACCTCCTTCACCACCCGGCCGTGGACGTTCGTCAGCCGGCGCTTGATCCCGTTGTGGTAGAAGTCAGCCGCTCGTGGTCGATGCCCAGCAAGTGCAGCACCGTCGCGTGGAAGTCGGGCCAGTTCACCGTGTCCTCGACCGCCTTCCAGCCGGGGCGAACCCGTGCCTCAGCCCCTCGTGGCGGGCTGGAGGCGGAGCCGAGTGGTCGAGTGTCAGGCCGACATACGGTCTTCGCTGTTCGAGCAACTCATCTTCGTCGAACCGCCTCCGAGCCCTGGCTTGGGAATCGCGATAGGATGGCGGTAGAAATCCGCTGCGGCAGATGACCCAGCGCGACCTGATGCCATTGCTCCTTCTCCGCATCCGTGAACTCGTACCGCTCGAACGCCCTCCTCAACTCACCTGTTGAGACGCGATCCGTGCGGATCGATGCCAAGCTCGATGTAAGGGCACTCCTGTCCGTCGGAAGGCAACTCAGGGGCGACGACCCAGCGGCCACGCCCGGCGCTTCCCACCGAACCCGCTGGGCAATCAGGAGTGCGGCCCACAGATGGCCTCGGAAGTTCAACTCGTCACAGGCCTGCCGGACGTGCTCCTGATCCCCGCGCAGATTCTCCATGAGCGTCGTCAGGTAGCCCGGACAGTCTGAGCGTCCGTAGGTGGCGAGTTGGAGGTAGCTGCGCACGGGGCCGATTACGCGCGGCCCTTGCCACGGCTCAAGGATCAGTTGCAGCTTGTAGAAATGCCACAACAGGCCGCACAGAGTCGCAAACACATCGAGGAAGTTTCGCATACCGTTCAAGTTGCCGCGGCGGGCGTGCTTCCGCAGGCAGGTTTTCTCATGACGGTTCGCGAACGCCTCCACAGCCCCCCACAAGGCCTCACGCCGAGCGTCGGTTATCTGGGCCAGCCAAGGCTTTGGAGAGTCGGGCCGGTAGGGGTCCCGCACTACGCGTCGGAACCCCTGGCCCACACGTTGGGGCATCCCGTCCTCGAAGCGGATATGCAGCCTCCCCAGATACTCGACGACTTCGTAGTCGGTGGATTCGCTCAGCAGTTCCTCGATGTGGGTTATCAGCCCCTGCCCCGTCTGCTCGATCTGGCGGCGGATCATTTCCCGCGCCTCACCTGGGCTTTCGCGAGTGAGCGGTGCCTCCTGGATGACCCAACATGGGATGCCGGCGCGCTGCTCATCCCCCATGAGTGCCGTCAGCGAGACGGTCAGCGCCCCGCGGCAGCCGGAGAGCGAATCCGGGTTCAGGGCGACTTCGACCCTCCCTTCGGGCTGACTGCGCACGCGCTTGGACAACACGAGGCTCTTTCGTTGCCAGTCATGATTTTGAAAGTCCGACAACTCGATTCGCAGCCCCTCCGCAGCCGGGTGAAGCGGGTTGACAAAGTGAACGTGCAGCACATAGTCAGACCTGAGATACGCGCTCGTGACGCGGGGCCTGTCGTCTGGCTTGGTCGGCAGGGTGGAGGGAGGTTCGAGAGTTCCTGGTTTGAAGACGGCTGGATCGATGGGTTCCCGTCGCACTCCATTCCCAAACAGCGCATCGAGGTATAGGCCCACGTCACGCAGCCGCAAACAGGCCTCGACATTCCTTCGATCCCACGCCGCTGTCGTGAAATTTGCACTTCCGACCAGACACTCGACCGACTCGCCGACTTGCCAGGCGAACAACTTGGCGTGGAGCCGGCGGCCCTCGCATCGCAGGTCGAACAGTTGAGCACCCGGGCAAGCATCCGGCAGCTGCTCCGCGGGAAGGTTACTCTCGCCGTGTTGGGCGTGGATCTCGACCCGACATGCAGGCCACTGGTTGCGAAGGCGCCGGAGCAGGGCGAGGTCGGTGTCATAGAACGGTGAAATGAGCCTGATCCGCTCTGGCGATCCGGTCTCCACCAGGGTAGCGAGTGACGGCCAGTCGCCACCCGCAAGCGTGTGAACAAGATCGACAGTCGCGACAGGATCACCTGTCGGGTCGTCAGCGAGCCACTCGTACGCCTGCTTCAGTTCGTTCAGCCACTGCGTCGCCAGGATCCGAGCGTCGCCGGTTGCGAAGTCCAGGCAGCGCTCGAAGAATCGGTACGCTTTCCGCGCAACGTGAGCCATCCCGGGTGCCGGCCGCCCGTCCATCATAGGGACCGGCAGTCGGTGCGCCAGTTCAAGGTTGCTCGTACATCCGGGCGCCGTCAGGTTGTTACTGCCGCAAATCACGTCGGCCCCCGTCGGCCCTACGAGCAGGTGCAGTTTCGGGTGAAACACGCCGTTGGGCTTCTGAATCGGGACAACGAGGTAGCGCCGGTTCAGCCACCGAGCCGGCCGATCGTCTTCCAGCAAGAGACGGAACTGGCCGGCATCCATCAGAACCAGGACACGCCGCGCGTTCCTGAGCGCCTTGGATCTTTGCAGCAACCGGGACTCGAAGAACGCTGGGTCGAAGTTGAACGTTGAGAGGATCGCGACCTCGGCCGGGCAGATGTCGAACCAGGCGCAGTAATCAATGTGTTCCATGGGCGCTCTCCTGGGCCAGTTCGAGTTCGAGCCACGCCCGGCCATCGGCAGTCAGTGTCACTACTTCGGTGTTGTCGGTCGGCGTGGTCAGGAGGGTCAGGTCTTGAAGGATGCGTAACGCGTTGCCGAAGCGAGGGTTACCAACCTTGATCTCGTCGTACCCCAGTCCGCGCCAGAAGAGCCGGCCGTGGTCAGAATGGAACACCGCTCGCGAGCCGTCCCACCGCTTCTTCAGGGCCACGGTCTCATGCAACTGTACGACGAACCGACGAACGATGAATCTCGCCAACTCGCCCCAGGATCGATTCCACCAGTCCCCAAAAGTACGGTGAAGGGTCCCAAGGAGCACGGGCGGCGCAGCGTCGGCGTACTGATCATTCACCGCCCGGGAAAGCCAGTTGCCGTAGGCTGAACCCTCCCACCGCGCGTACCGCATGAGACTGACAGCAAGCAACACGAGTGCCACCGCCGGTCCCGCCGGGCCATCTCGCAAGGCAGGGTCGCGCACCGCTGCTTCGAGTGCCCGTTCGGCAAGCTTCGTCGAGGGGTTGGCCAGCTGGTCAAACTCCTGACTCACCTCGGGTGTAACGGCAGCGACGTCGATGAAACATGCCGCCATTGTCTCACGCGGAGAAAACTCCAGGAACGATCGCGGCAGTCCCACGTGGAGGAATTCCTCAAGTTGTGTTCGTACCTCCAGGCTGTCCAGCTGCCTGACGAGGTCGTCAACCTGGACGCCGGCACGGTCGGCCTCGCGCACTCCCCGCACGGCCCAAACGAACAAGCTTTCCAGCGCGACGGACAGGTAATAGTGGAAGTAGAACATCCGCCAGCGCCGTGCGATCTCTTCCAACGACGAGGGCCAGCGGATGGGCACGTCCTGGTCGCCGTAGACGATCCGGTCACAGTACACCGCGTCAGCAAAGGTCTCCTTGTTGAGCGGAAGGCCCGCCTGCTCTAACTGGCGGGCCAACTCCAGGATCAACAGCAGTGTCTGACGACGGAACAAATGTGACTTGCCGGGGCTGTTGCAGCGGTCGAAGAAAAGGTCGCGAAGCAGGTCCCGGTCAGCGGCGCCCGGGTCGCGCAACTCGCAAATGCCCCCGTTCCGCCCCCATTCGCACAGATCGTCGTGAGTGCAACGACGGGCTTGCCCACTCGCGGCAACCACCCCCGGCAGGGTATCGACCATCGAGCCGTAGCACTGAGCGAGTTGTTCACCAAGCGGGGACAACTCCAGGTCATCCGGCGCTCGGGTGGTCACCCGTTCGTCCGTGTCGGATGCCTCCATGTTGAACAGTCCCAGACCCATCAGCGAGGCGCTGTAGATGTGCCATGCCGGCACCTTGACAAACCCAATCGCTCGATCGATGACTCGGTTGGTCAGGTCTGCCGGTCCTGGGCCACGGTGTTCATACCAGCGCTTTCCCCGAAGAGAGCCGTTGAGCCCGCCGCCGACACACTCTTCTCCCGCATGGTGGAGCAAACAACCCATCGTGAGCGCCATCTCCCGCGCGCGGAGGGCGTACTCCAGATTGCAAGCGTGGGGGTGTCCTTTTTCACGGGCCTGGTAGTCCCGTACGCACCAGGGCAGGAACGAGTAATACCGGGCGCGCTTGGTGAGGGAAGTGATCCCGAATAACAGCTGCCCCGCCAGACGGCCTGCTACCCGCAGAGTCACCCCGAGCGGGTCGCGGAGTTTGGCCACTGGCACCTGCTTGGTCCAGCGCAACAACACGGGATCGTCTGAGACACGGGCGGCCATGAGAATTGAAACCGTTGGGAGGTAGCGGAATCGTGTACCGCACTTTCATGGTACTTCAACCGCCCTGACGATCAACGACCCGTTTTCTTGTCGGCAGAACATGACGCCATCGACCGCCGGCTCCGCGCCGTCACGCCAGGATCTCCCTCACCACCCGGCCGTGGACGTTAGTCAGCCGGCGCCGGATGCCGTTGTGGTAGAACGTCAGCCGCTCGTGATCGATGCCCAGCAGGTGCAGCACCGTCGCATGGAAGTCGGGCCAGGTCACCGTGTCCTCGACCGCCTTCCAGCCGACGTCGTCGGTCGATCCCAGGGCGAACCCGCGCCTCAGCCCCGCGCCGGCCAGCCACACCGAGAAGCCGTGCATGTTGTGGTCACGGCCCGTGCCGACGACGTTCGCCGCCGACTGGGCGAACGGCGTCCGGCCGAACTCCGTCGTGAACAGCACCAGCGTGTCGTCGAGCATCCCGCGCTGCCGCAGGTCGCGCAAGAGCGCGGCCACGGGCCGGTCGATCCGCTTCGCCTCCTGGCCGTGGTTCTCCTTCATGTTCTCGTGGCCGTCCCAGTTGATGCGCGGCGAGCCGAACGAGCCGCCCGAGAACAGCTGCACGAACCGCACCCCCTGCTCCAGCAGCCGCCGCGCCAGCAGGCACGCCCGGCCGAAGTCCGCCGTCTCGGCCGCGTCCAGGCCGTACATCTCGCGGAGCTTCACAGGCTCGTTTGTCAGGTCGGTCACGCGCGGCACGGCGAGCTGCATCCTCGCGGCCAGTTCGTAGCCTCGGATGCGCGCCGACAGCGCGTCGCCGCCGCCGGAGCGGTCCAGGTGCATCCGGTTGAGCGAGCCGAGCAGCTCGCGGCTGCCCGCCTCGACGTTGTCGGCAATCCGCTTCGCCGGGAACAGGTCGTCGAGCGGCGCGCCCTTCGTCCGCAGCGCCACGCCCTGGTGCCGGGCCGGCAGGAAGCCGCTCGACCAGTTGATCGTGCTCCCCGCCGGCAGCCCGCGCGGGTCCGGCAGTACCACGTACGCGGGCAGCTCGTCGGTCTCCGCCCCCATCCCGTAGGACAGCCACGCCCCCATCGCGGGGAAGCCGTTGAACCGGAAGCCCGAGTTCTCCTGGAACGTGGCCGGCGTGTGGTTGGCCGAGTCGGCGGCCATGGAGTTGATGACCGTCAGCTCGTCGGCCACCGACGCGAGGTGCGGGAACAGGTCGGAGACCCACAGGCCGCTTTGGCCGCGGCGGCGGAACTCCCAGTCGTTGCGGCGCAGCAGGCCGACCTGGCCGAAGAACGTGTCCGGCTTCTCCGAGCCGGGCAGCCTCTGGCCGTGGAACTTCGTCAGCAACGGCTTGTGGTCGAAGCTGTCGAGCTGGCTCAGGCCGCCGCACAGGCAGATGTGGACGGCACGCTTCGCCCTGGGCCGGTGGTGCGGCGGCGGGTCGCTCGCCTCGCCGGGCACCTTCGCGGCCCGCGCGGCTCCGTCGCGCATCAGCAGCGAGGCCAGGGCCGCGCCGCCGAGGCCGGCGTGAACCCAGGAGAACCACTCGCGGCGGTCGAGCCAGGCGCCGTTCATCACCCCTCCGGCTTTCGGTCCGTCAGGCCTACTCCACCTGGACGAACTCGTTCGTGTTGAAGATCACGCGGCCCAGCGCCTCCAGCCCGTGCCGCTCGACGAAGGACCGCACCAGCGGCAGCTCTCGCCCTTCCGGCTCCCGGGCGAAGGCGAGCAGGTAGGCACGCTTCACCTGCGCCTCGGCGCCAGTGGCTTCGGCCCGTAATCGCCTGGCGAAGCGCTCCGACTGGTCGAGGACGAAGGCGTTGTTTAGCAGGGCCAGCGCCTGGAGCGGCGTCGTGGTCACGGCACGTCGCGGCGTCGTCGCGCTGGGGTCGGGGCAGTCGAGCGTGTCCAGGAACGGGTTGCGCCCGCCGCGCGCCCACATGCGGTACAGCGACCGCCGGCGGAACTCGGGGCCGACCTGGTCGAGGGTGTCGTAGAACTGCGTGCCCTTGAAAAAGTACGTCTTGAAGTCGAGGTACGGCGGCCCGCCCATGGCCCGGTCGAGGCCGCCGGCGACCGCGAGGACGGCGTCGCGGACCGCCTCGGCCTCCAGCCGCGTCGGCGACTTGCGCCACAGCAGGCGGTTGTCGGCGTCGAGCTTCATCGCCCGTGTGTCAGGCCGAGACGACTGGCGGTACGCCGCCGAGGTGACGATTAGCCGGCGCAGTGCCTTCAGGCTCCAGTCCCGGCGGACGAGTTCGCCGGCCAGCCAGTCGAGCAGCTCCGGGTGCGACGGCCGGCCGCCGTTGAAGCCGAAGTCGCTCGGGGTGTCCACCAGGCCGACGCCGAAGTGCGACTGCCAGACGCGGTTGACGATCACCCGCGCGAACAGCGGGTTCTTCGCGTTCGTGACCCACCTGGCCAGGGCCAGCCGCCGCGCCCCGTCGTCGCCGGCCGCCGGCCCCGCCGGCACGGTGGACGCTAGCGCGGCGAGCACGCCGGGCGTCACCAACTCGCCTTTGGAAGTGACGTCGCCGCGGGCCAGTACGTGCGTCGGGCCGACCGGTTGCGAGTTGGCCGCGTAGATGCGCCGGTCCACCTCGCGATGCAACGGCTCCATTTCGAGGCTCAGGGCGGCCAGTTCCTCGGTCAGGCGGCGGCGGGCCTCGCGCGCCGCGGCGTCGAGGCGCGGCGGGATCTCGTCGGGCCGCACCGTCGGCCGGCGGGACGACCGCGCCACCTCGTCGGCAGACAGCGCCCGGTCGTACAGCCGTGCCTTGACGATCGTGCCGGCCAGCATCCGGTTGCCGCCCGGCGCCCCGTGCCGCAGGCCGAAAACGACCTGCGACTTCCCGGCCCGGAACGAGGCCGGCTCCTCGACCCGGTAGCTCACCCCATAACGGGCCCCGTCGCGGTAGGCCGTGACCGTGCCGTCCCCGGCGTAGGTGATCGCGACGTGTACGACCGCTCCCGCCGCCTTCTCGGCCGGCCCGCCGAGCGGGCGGGTGCGGGCGAAGTTGTCGCTGCCGGCCATCCACCGGCCCGGCTGTTGCTCGGCGTAGACGACCGAGTCGAAGGACAGGCCGTCGAGCGTCTGCACCCCGACCACGCCGCCGCCGCCCTGGTCGGTGTTGGCGAGCTTCACCCACGCCTCCAGGGTTTTCTCCCGCAGGCCCACCCGCAGCGGGGCCGACGCGGCGTAGCCGGTTGTGCCATCGACGACCAGCCCCTCGGCCGTGCGCTTGGCCCCGCCGGAGAGCTGGACGTGCAGCGCGCCGCGCAGGTCGTTCAGCCCGGCGGTGAAGTCCCACGCCGCCAGCGGGCTTGGGCCGGCGAGGACGCCCTTTCGCCTCTCCGCGAGCAGTTCGCGGCGGGCGGGCTCCTCGATGTCCGTGATCCTGGCTTCAGGGCGTCCGGGCGCGCTCTTCAGTCCGGCCAGGCGGACCTGCGTCTGTTCGCCGGAGAACGACCGCTCGCCGTGCCGCACCCCTCGACAAGCGCGGCGACGAGGCGATAGTAGTCGCGCTGCGGCACGGGGTCGAACTTGTGGTCGTGGCAGCGGGCGCAATGCACGGTCAGGCCGAGGAACGTCTGGCCGACGGTGCCGACGAGGTCTTCCAGCTCGTCCTGCCGCATCGCCGCCCTCATCGTCTCGCCGACCGGCATGACGATGTCGTGGAGCGCCGGCGACCAGGAACCCCGTCGCCGGCAGGCCCTCCGCGTCGTGCGTCACGTCGCCGGCGAGCTGTCGGCGGGCGAACTCGTCGTAGGGCAGGTCGGCGTTGAGCGCCCGCACCACCCAGTCGCGGTAGGGCCAGGCGTTGAAGCCGCGGCAGGTCGCGCTCGAACCCGTCGCTCGCCGAAGCGGACGACGTCCAGCCAGTGTCGCGGACCGCTCGCCGTGGGCGGGGGAGGCGAGGAGGCGATCGACCAATCGCTCGTAGGCGTCCGGCTGCGGGTCGTGGACGAACGCCTCCACCTCGTCGGGAGAGGGCGGCAACCCAGTGAGGTCGAACGTCAGCCGGCGGACCAGCGTGCGGCGTGGTCGGCCCTCAGGGGAGAAGGGTCAGGCCTTCGTGTGCAGTTTTGCCAGCAGGAAGGCATCGATCGGCGTTCGGGCCGCGGTGGAGCCGCCGGGCTTGTCCCGGCGGGATGAACCCGCCGGCTCGAGCGGCACCTCGTCCGTTGCGACCGGCCGCAGCGACCACCAGTCGTAGCCGGCCCGGGTTTCCGGTGTGCTGACGCGGAACGGGTCGATCGGGTCGGCCCCCACTCTGCCCCGGACTCGACCTGCTGCCTCAAAATCGCCTTCTCGGCATCCGGGAGGGGCTTTTCGGCGGCATCTCGTCGTCGCGGACGCGCTGCCACAGGGCGACGTCGTCGAGCTTGCCAGTGAGAACGCCGCGGGCCGCCTTTTGGCGAGACAGGTCGAGGCGGCCCCTTCGGGGCCGGGCCGGAGTGACAGTCGAGGCAGCGGCGGGCCAGCAGCGGGGCGACATCGCGGTCGAAGTCAGCCCCGGCCACGGGAGCCAGGCCGGCCAGGTAAGCGGCGACGAGGGGCAGGAGAAGGCGGGTCAGCGTGGGCCGTGCTGTCTGGCGAGACGGGCGACAGGAAGGAGGGGCCACCGTTGGTATTGTCCCTCCCACCGCCGGCCTGTCCAGACTATAATCAAAAACAAGGTCTCTCCTCGGAGAGCCCTCCCACCCGCCGCCCTCCCACCTTGAAAGCAACCGCCGATGCTTGTACCCTCCTCGACCGCCTTGCTCGCCTTGCTCGTCTTGCCCGCCGCCGACGCGAAGGCCTCCGCCGCGGCCGTCGAGCACTTCGAGAAGCAGGTGCGGCCGCTGTTGGTCGAGAAGTGCGTCGCCTGCCACGGGCCGGAAGGCGCCGCGGCGGCCTGCGGATGGACGGCCGGGCTGCCCTGCTCAAGGGCGGCGACAGCGGCCCCTCCCTGGTGCCCGGCGACCCCGACAACAGCCTGATCCTCAAGGCCGTCCGCCACCAGGGCGACCTGAAGATGCCGCCGAAGGCGAAGGATCGGCTCGACGACCAGTCCGCGGCGGTGCTGGCTGCCTGGGTGAAGGCCGGCTGCCGGCCTGGCGACGAGGCGGCGAGGCCGGCGCTGTCCAACGTCGAGCCTGGCCCGGGCAAGACGCACTGGTCGTTCCGGCCGGTGGCGACCGGAGCCGGTGGTGAAGGGGCGCCGCCTGGCCGGCCACGCCGATCGACCGCTTCGTCCTGGCCCGGCTGGAGGCGAAGGGCTCGAGTTGCCGAGGCCGGCCGACCGCCGCACGCTGGATCCGCCGACTGGCGTTCGACCTCACCGGCCTGCCGCCCTCTCCCGACGAGGTGGACGCCTTCCTCGCCGACCCGCGGGCGGACGCCTACGAGCGATTGGTCGATCGCCTTCTCGCCTCCCCCGCCTACGGCGAACGCTGGGGCCGGCACTGGCTCGACGTGGCCCGCTACGCCGACACCAAGGGCTACGTCTTCCAGGAGGAGCGGGCGCTACCCCTACTGTACACCTACCGCGACTACGTCGTCGGGGCGCTCAACGCCGACCTGCCGTATGACCGCTTCATCGTCGAGCAGCTGGCGGCCGACCGGCTGGGGCTAAGCGGCGACCAGTCGGCGCTGGCGGCGATGGGGTTCGTGACGTCCGGCCGCTTCCTCAACAACCCCCACGACATCATCGACGACCGCATCGACGCGTCCTTCGTGCGTGGCCTGATGGGCCTGACGGTCGGCTGCGCCCGCTGCCACGACCACAAGTACGACCCGGTGCCGATGAAGGATTACTACTCGCTGTACGGCGTCTTCGCCGTACTGGTCGAGCCGACCGTTCGCCGCTGCTCCGCGAGCGCGATCCGAACCAGGGGCCGACGCCGTTCGAGGCGGAGCTGGCCAAGCGGCAGGCCGAGGTGGAGGCGTTCGTCACGAGGGCGCTGGGTGAGCTGCGGCGGCGGGCCGCGGAGCAGATGCTGGCGGCGTCCCGGCCCGGCGACGGGGCGCGCGAGCCGGGCAAGCGCCTGGCCGCCCGGTGGCGTCCGTACCTGGGCGCAGGCGGCCCGCAAGCCCCACCCGGTCCTGTCGCCGTGGCTGGCGTTCGCCAAGCTGCCGGAGAAGGAGTTCGCCTCCCGGGCCGCCGACCTGGCGGCGCGCGTGGCGGCGAAGGATTCCCAGCCGGCCGTCAACCCGCTCGTGGCGAAGGCGTTCGAGGGGGCGCCGCCGACTTCACGGAGGTGGCCAATCGCTACGAGAAGTTGTTCCAAGGAGCGGTAGACGAGTGGCGCAAGCTCTTGACGAGCGATCCCAGGGAGACGCGGCTGCCGGACCCGGCTCAGGAGGAGATCCGGCAAGTCCTGTACGGGGCGGATTCGCCGCTCAACATCCCGGCCGGGGAGGTCCCACGGGTTCTGGCGCGGGACCAGCGGAACCGCTACCAGGCCCTGAAGCCGCAAGGTCGATCAGTGGCTGGCGGCCGGGCCGGGGGCCCCGGCGCGGGCGATGGTGCTGACGGACGCGGCCATCCCGGTGCAGCCGCACGTGCCAAGCGCGCGCAACCCTGGGAACCGCGGGCCGGCGGTGCCCCGGCAGTTCCTGGAGGTGCTGGCCCCGGGGCGGAAGCCGTTCGCTGACGGCTCCGCCGGCTGAGCCTGGCCCGGGCGATCGCGTCGGCCGACAACCCCGACGGGCGCGGGTGATGGCCAACTGGCTGTGGATGCACCTGTTCGGCCAGGGCCTGGTCCGCACCCCCGGCGACTTCGGCACGCGCGGCGACCCGCCCTCGCACCCCGAACTGATCGACTGGCTCGCCTCCGACCTCGTCGCCTCGGGCTGGTCGGTCAAGGCGACGCTGCGCCAGGTCGTCCTGTCGGCGACGTACCGCCAGTCCAGCGACGACAACCCGGCCGCGCTGGCGGCCGACCCGGAGAACACGCTGGTGTGGCGGATGACCCGCAAACGTTTGGAGCTGGAACCGCTGCGCGACGCGATGCTCGCCGCGGCCGGGGCGCTCGACCGGGCCATGGGTGGGCCGGGCGTGGAGATCACCAGGGCGCCGTTCCCGGCGCGGCGCTCGGTGTACGCCTTCATCGAGCGACAAAACCTGCCGGGCGTCTTCCGCACGTTCGACCTCGCCTCCCCGGACTCCTCGACGCCGAAGCGCCACGCGACGACGGTGCCTCAGCAGTCGCTGTACCTGATGAACAGCCCGTTCGTACAGGAGCAGGCCAGGGCGCTGGCGGCGCGGACGGAGGGGGGCGGCGACGAGGCGCGGATCGACCGCCTGCACCGCCTGGTCTACGGGCGGCCCGCCGCGCCGGAGGAGGTCGCTCTGGGCGTGGCGTTCGTGCGCGGGCCGGCCTCGGGGAAACTGGCGGCGTGGGAGCAGTACGCCCAGGTGCTGCTGCTGGCGAACGAGTTCGCGTTCGTGGATTAGTTCGATTCACACTGTCCTTCGTGAGGCCTTCCATGTTCCCAGTCCACGACACGCTCACCCGCCGCGAACTCCTCGCCCGCACCGGCATGGGCATGGCCTCGCTCGGCCTCGCCGGGCTGCTCGCCTCCGAGTCGCGCGGCGTCGAGGCCGACCGGGCCGTCTCGCCGCTGGCGCCGCGCCCGCCGCACTTCGCCCCGAGGGCCAAGCGCGTGCTGCACCTGTTCATGAACGGCGGGCCGTCGCACGTCGATACGTTCGACCCCAAACCGGCGCTGGACAAGTACCACGGCAAGCCGGTCGGCCGCAACCTCCGCACCGAGCGCAAGACCGGGGCCGCGTACCGCTCGCCGTTTCAGTTCCAGCGCCACGGCAAGGCCGGCATCGAGGTCAGCGAGCTGTTCGCGCACACCGCCCGGCACATCGACGACATCTGCGTCATTCGCTCGATGCACGCCGACGTGCCGAACCACGAGCCGTCGCTGCTGCTTCTGAACTGCGGCGATGCCCGGCTGCCGCGGCCGTCGATGGGGTCGTGGGTGACCTACGGGCTGGGCAGCGAGAACCAGAACCTGCCGGGGTTCATCGCCATGTGCCCCGGCGGCTACCCGATCCAGGAGACGCAGAACTGGCAGTCGGCCTTCCTGCCCGGCGTCTACCAGGGCACCTACATCGACACCCGCCACACCGACCTCGACAAGCTCATCGAGAACGTCCGCAACCACCGGCTGACGCTTCCGGAGCAGCGCCGCCAGCTCGACCTGCTGCGGTCCCTGAACGAGCTGCACCAGAAGAAGCGCTCCCGCGACTCCCAGCTGGAGGCGCGCATCCAGTCGTTCGAGCTGGCCTACCGCATGCAGTCGGAGGCGTCCGAGGCGTTCGACGTCTCCCGCGAGCCGGACCGCGTCCGCGAGCGCTACGGCAAGGGCGTGCAGGCGCGGCAGCTGCTCATCGCCCGCCGGCTGCTGGAGCGCGGGGTGCGCTTCGTGCAGGTCTGGCACGGCGAGGGGCAGCCCTGGGACAGCCACGACGACCTGGAAGTGAACCACCGTCGGCTGGCCGGCCAGTGCGACCAGGCCATCGGTGCGCTGCTGAGCGACCTGAAGGACCGCGGCCTACTCGACGACACGCTGGTGATCTGGTGCGGCGAGTTCGGCCGGACGCCGACCGTCGAGCTGCCGCAGGCCGGCGCCAACGCGGGGAAGGTCAACGGCCGCGACCACAACCACTGGGGCTTCACCACCTGGCTCGCCGGCGGCGGCGTCAAGGGCGGCCACGTCCACGGCGCGACCGACGAGTTCGGCTTCCAGGCCGTCGAGGACAAGGTGCACGTCCACGACCTGCAGGCGACGATAATGCACCTGCTCGGCTTCGACCACGAGCGGCTGACCTACCGTTACGCCGGCCGCGATTACCGCCTCACGGATGTGCACGGCAAGGTCGTGAAGGAAGTGCTGGCCTGAGCGATGTCCGACGAGCCCCAGCCCGACCCGGCCGCCGCACGCACCAACGTCGTGCTCCTCGCCATCGCCGTCGAGGGCGGGCTGATCGCGCTCGCCCTCGTCGTCGGCTGGGCGATCGACCAGGCGCCGCTGTCGCGCTTCCGGATCGACGCCGAGGGGGCGCTGTGGGGCGCCGCCGCGACGCTGCCGCTGGTGCTGCTGTTCCTGGCAATGACGCGCTGGCCGGTCGGGCCGCTGCGGTCGATCAAGCAGTTCACCGAGGAGATGATGGTGCCCCTATTGGAGCCGTGCTCGGTCATCGACCTGCTGGGGATCTCCTGCCTCGCGGGGCTGGGCGAGGAGATGCTCTTCCGCGGCGTCGTGCAGGACGCGCTGGGGCAGCACGTCCCGCCCTGGGCCGCCGTGCTGCTGGCAGGCGCCGTGTTCGGCGCCCTGCACGCGGTCACGCCGAGCTACGCCTTCTTCGCGGCGCTCATGGGCGCCTACCTGGGCGCGCTCTACCTCCTTTCCGGCAACCTGCTGGCGCCGGTCGTCACGCACGCGCTGTACGACTTCTTCGCGCTGGTCTACCTGCTGCGGGTCGCGACAAGGCCGAGCGGGGAACCGCCGGAAGCGAAGTAGCCCGGACTCACTTCTTCTCGCGCACCCACACCGACAGGGTGACGCCGGTCCCCTCCTTCGACTCGAACGCCTCCGGCCGCTTGCCCTTGGGGGGCGCGTAGCAGATCGTCAGCGTGTCGCCGTCGATCTTGTAGATGCCCAGGATCGTCCCGGCCTTGCCCCCGTCGGGGGTCATGTCGATCTGCCTGGGGTCCTTCGTCGCGTCGAGCTTGAGCGTGCCCGCTCCGGCCTTCGTGCGGAAGCGGTGGACGGTGTAGGCGTTGCCCTTCATGGTGCGGAACAGCGCCTGGGCGGAGTCGTCGGGGAACGGCATGCCGTCACGCACCATCTTCTCGCCCACCCAGTCGCCCTGCATCGCCTTCAGGTCCTTCTTGCCGTCGTCGTCCGCGGCGGCCAGGAGACTTACGAGGAGAATGCCGATCGTCGTTATCGTCTTCATCACGCGCCCTCCGTTCTTGGCGTAGGGTAAGCTGCCGGCTGGCCCGTCCGGAAGGGCCAGCTGGCAGCTTACCCTACGAGGCCGCCAGCGACACGCACACCATCTCCTTGTCGTTCCGCAGGTAGACGCACTTGTTGGCGAACGCCGGGTGCGACCACACCACCTTGCGGCCGCGCGCCTCCTCGACCGGCTCGATCACCTTGGCCTTGCTGATGACCTCGTGACCCTTCGCCGACAGCCGCGCCAGGATCAGCTCGCCCTGGTCGTTGCAGACGACGACGCGGTCGCCCTGCGGGATGAAGAACGCCGAGGCGCAGTCCGCCTTCTCGCCGCCGGTCAGGTCGTAGGTCTGCCACTTCTGCTTGCCGGTCTCGGCGTCGAGGCAGCGCAATTCGCCCATGGCGCAGTTGGCGAAGACGCAGCCGTCCTTGAACACCGGCGCCGCCATCATCACGTGGGCGCCGTCGGGCTTCTCCACGTTGTTGCTCTTGCCCCGCCAGACGACCCTCGCCCCGGGCTTGTTGGCGTCCAGCTCCAGCATCATCGGGCCGTGGTAAAACGTGCTCAGAAAGACGCGCCGGCCGTGCGGCACCAGCGTCATGATGTTCACCGCCGGGCGCATCGGCGGCCGGCCGACGGGGTACTCCTGCGTCCAGTACACCTTGCCCGTCAGCGGGTCGAGGCCGTTGACCGACTCCGACAGCCAGATCAACAGCTGCTTCTTGCCGCCGGCCTCGACGACCATCGGCGGGCTGTAGCCGACCTCGTCGGTGTCCAGCGCCTTCCACACCTCCTTGCCGGTGTCCTTGTTCAGCGCCACGACGGCGCTGCCGGGGCCGCCGACGAGGGTGTACAGCAGCTCGCCGTCGATCAGCGGGTGGGCGGCGTAGCCCCACACGGGCGCGTCGGCCAGGCCGTACTCCTTCATCAGGTTCTTGTGCCAGATCGGCTTGCCGTCCTTCTCGTTGAGGCAGTAGAGGTCGCCCATGCCGCCTAGCGTCCACACCTTGCCGTCGCGCACCAGCGGGGTCACGCGCGGCCCGGAGCCGTACGACATGCGGTAGGGGCAGTTGTACTCGTGCTTCCAGACCTCCTTTCCCGTCTTCGCGTCCAGGCAGAGCACCCGTTCCTGGCCGGGCACGCCGTCGCGCGTCGGCCGGGCCGGCTTGCCGTCGGGCCCCTTCGGCCGGATGCGGTCCATGACGTAGACGCGGTCGCCGACAACGGCCGGGCCGGAATACCCCTGCCCTAGCGGGGCGCGCCACAGCGTCTTGGGGCCGCCGGGGGGGAACTTGTCGACCAGGCCGGCCTCGCGCCAGACGCCATCGCGTTTGGGGCCCAGCCACTGGGGCCAGTCGGCGGCGAGAGCGGTCCAGGGGGCCAGCAGGAGCAAACCGAGCGTCCAGGCGCTTCTCATCGGTACAGATCTCCTAGGATAAGGGAGGTAGGTCGAGTTTACACAAAAGATGTCGCGGCAGGCGGGGAAAAATCACACCCGCGGAAACGGAATGACCCCGGCCCCACGCGTTCGCGGGGGCCGGGGTTGGGCGGGGGCGACTTCCGGGGGCCACTTACGGCCGGAGCAGCGGGTTCGGGGCGGGCTTGTAGGCCGGCTTCGCCAGCGGGTTGCTCAGCGGCTTCGCGGACGTCTTCAGCATGGGCTTCGGGCCCGCCTTGAGGCGCGGGTCGGCCACGGCTCGCTTCTGGACCGACTTGATCTTCAGCGTTGCCGTTGGGGCCTTGCAGATCGACGAGTGGCCCTTGGCACCGCCGCCGGAGTAGCCGACGATCGGGGTGGCGGTGGCAGAAGCGGGCGACCTCGTGGGTGCCGAAGCCGCTATCGCCGACGAAGACGAAGGTTCGGCCCGGCGTGTGCAGCAGCAGGAGGCGGAGCAGGCGGCACATCAATTGTGCGGGCGTGCGGTGCGGCCGCCCTCGGCTCGGTTCAACGCCGGGAGCGCGGTACAGGGGGGCGTGGGACGAGTCGGGCGCAGCAGTTAGACAGCGGGGCGAGCCGGCCCGGCGGTGCTGGGCGGCCACCTCGCCGCCCTCGCCGAGGAGGCCGCCCAGCACCGCCGGGCTTGACAGGCCCGCCCTCCAAGCGGAGGAATGTGGCCTGGTGGTTCCGAGCCACCGCCAGCGGCCCTCCGGGACGTTGCCTGACTGACCCACCGGCGAGGCCTTGTCGAGGTTAGGCATCTTCGCCACAATGAAGGCTGACGTTACCACGGCACCACCGCAGGCCGCCGGGGAGTGTTTGCACCTCTGGTGAGGGCCCTGGTCTTCAAAACCAGCGGGGGGTTTGAACAAAGCTCCCAGTGGGTTCGATTCCCATACACTCCCGTTTGCTTTTCATTTTAATCTTGCAAATAGCTATAAACAAAGAACTTGTGACTCGGGCCAAATGGTCTGAGTCGCCCCGTTTTGGGATTGTCCCCAAATCTTGTCTCTAGTTTTCCGTCTCTAATCCTGCTTGTCTTGTCTCTAATCCACCCCTAGTACTACAGCGCTACGAGATTGCGGTAGGTTTCCTTTTCCGACGCCGCCTCCGTTTCCGTGGGCGACGTGGAGTCGGGGGCAATCCGACCCCGCGTCGCTGCCGGGACTGGCGGGCCGCCCGGTTCCGCCGCTGGTGGTACTGGATCGTCTCCGACAGCCGGTCCTCCACCGCCATCGGCCGCCGCCCCAGCAGCCAAAGCAGGCACAGGCAGTTCAACGCCCGGCACACCTGCTCGGCCGTCACCTCCGGGTTTTTCCCCCCGGAGCCTCGCCGCCTCCGTTTCACCCGGCAAGGAAGCGTACCACGCCGGCAAAGGGAGGCAAGCCGAGAAGGCCAAGCAGTAGCAGGAGAGCAGGAGAGAGGTGCGGTCGTAGGGAGCGCCGGCCGCTTCAGGAAGGCGACAAGGAAGGCAACAGTGGGCTCCAGGCGGTCTGGAGCTGTCGGTTCTCTGCGTAACACTTGGTGTCCCCTAACTGCGAAAGACTTGATGTCCCTTGACAGGTGTACGAGGTCTTGGACCGCAGCCCGAACGGGGCGGACATCCTTTGCTTCCTCGCCCGGCTCAACGACCAGATCGCCGCTCGCGGCCACGCGGTCGTGGCCATCACGACCGACGCTTCCCCTTTGTACCCCAAGCCGATCGCCGTGCTGCTCGCTGGCATCTCGCATCAGGTCTGCGAGTTCCACATCAAGAAGGAGCTGACCAAGGCCGTGCTGCGCGTTCTGGCTCGGCTGCGGAAGCAACTGGCGGCGGAGGCTCCCCAACTACCCCGAGGCCGCTGCCGGAACACGCCCAAGGCTCAAAGGCTCCGCCAACAAGCCAGGGCGATCGAGCAGCGGGGCCGCGACCTGTTCGACCATCGCCACCTGTTCGTCCGCCATCACCTGACGGCCGCCGAGCGGCTGACGCTGCTTCGGCTGGCGCGGGGCCAGCCGTTGTTGCGGGCGATGCGCGCGATCATGGACGAGGTCTACCGATTGTTTGACCGGCGCTGCCGGACGGAGACGGCGCTGGCGAAACTGGCGCGGCCGCGCCGCCGCGTGCGGCGCTACCCGAGCCTGGGAAGGAGTTTGGACAAGCTGCATTCGCCGAACCTGGAGAAGGCGGTGACGTTCCTGGATGACAAGCTGCTGCCGGCGACCTCCAACGCGGTGGAGCGAGGCAACCGGCGGCTACGCAAGATGCAGAAGACCATTTACCGCGTGCGGAAGCAGGTAACGCTGGAGGGGCGGTTGGCACTCGACCTTCAGCGGGACCGGCAGGCCGGGGACCGCCAGGAGACTTTGGCCTCCCTCCACGATTCTCGAACCTGACCCTACGAACCCAATTTCCTTGCTACAGTGTCGATAAAGCCGAGCGACTCGTAGAGGCGGATCGCCCCGGCCATCTCGGGCGTCGTGTCCAGCCGGATGCGCTCGTAGCCAACGCCTGCGGCTTCCTCCAGCACGTTCAGGGCGAGCCGCTTCCCCAGCCCCGTCCCACGGAACTCGGGGCGGACGTACAGCCGCTTCATCTCCCCGACGCCGGGCTCCAGCCGCCGCAGGGCAACACACCCCGCCGCCTCGCCCCGGTCGGTGGTCGCCAGCCACAAGCCGCCATCGGGCGGGGCGTAGTCGCCCGGCAAGGTGTCGAGTTCCTGCTGGAAGTTCTGGAAGCAGAGGTCGAACGACAGCGAGTCGGCGTACTCCTCGAACAGCCGTCGCACCTCCCGCAGCCGTTCGGGACCGGTCACTGGGACGATGCTCACGGCACCACCCCCTCGCCGAGTTGCTGGCGCATCAAGGCCGCAATCGCCGTCGAGTTCTCGTCCCCTCGTTCCGCCAGAGCCCGGACGACCTTCTCCCGGCGTTCGACCGGGTGGTTTTGGTTGAGCTTCCACTTCCCCTCGATCTGCTCGATCTCGATGCGGAAGCCGACGATCTGCTTCAACAGCCGCTCAACGAACGTGTCGGGCTCGCCCAGCGACCAAGGCCGGGGCATCGACCGCTCGTAGACCTCGACGGAACGCCCCACGATGTCGAGCAGCCCGTCTCGGTCTTCCACCAGTCGGACCCGCCCGCTGGCGTGAACGGCAACGTAGTTCCACGTCGGGACCACGTGCTCGGCCTCGTACCACGACGGCGAGACGTAGGCGTGCGGCCCGGAGAAGACGGCCAAGACCCGCTGACCCAAGCACTGCTGCCACTGCGGGTTCGCACGGGCGACGTGGCCGAGCAGGGTGCCGAGAGCCCCCGTGGAGCGGTCGAGCAGGAACGGCAGGTGGGTGGCGAAGGGGGAGCAGTCGTGTTGGGAGACGAGGAGGCCGAAGCTGTGACGCTCGATGAACTCGTGAAGGGTGGGGAGGTCCGACTCTTGGAACGTCGGGGGTATGTACATCGAGACTCACCTCGGGAAAGCGCCGGTCGGCGGATCGATTCGGTCAGACACGGCGGACGGCCTCGGGGTTCGCGGGGTCATGCTTCCGCCAACTCCCCTCGTGGCGTCCGGGGCCATGCCTCCTGCGGGCGGTCCCAGTACAGTTCCACGCCGTTGTCGTCGGGGTCACACAGGTACAGCGCCTCGCTGACGCCGTGATCGCTGGCCTCGTCGAGCCGAACGCCTGCGTCGAGGACACGCCGCAGGGCGTGCGCCAGCGCACGCCGGGTCGGGTACAGGATGGCGACGTGGTACAGCCCCGTGCTGCCCGGTGGCGGTGGCGACCCGTCCCGGCTCTCCCACGTGTTCAGCCCGATGTGGTGGTGGTAGCCGCCCGCCGACACGAACGCCGCCTGCGCCCCGTACCGCTGGGTCAACTCGAACCCGAGGACGCCGCAGTAGAACCGCAGCGCCCGCTCCAGATCGGCGACCTTGAGGTGGACATGACCGATCCGCACCTGCGGGTCGATTGGGGCGGCCTGGTCGCTTGAATTCATGGTGTCACCTCAGTTCATTCGCCGCATGTCTTCGAGCCGGGCGACCTCGGTTCGGTCTTTGGAAGTGTCTTTCCGCTTCATGCGGGAGTCCCTCCGTCGGTGTCCGTCATGCACGGCAGCACGAACCGCTCGGCCCGCATGTCCTGCACGACGAACGTGGCGTCTCAAGCGATGTCGTAGAACCACCGCGTCCACGGCGTCGGCGAGCCGCCCGCCCAGCCGACCCGGTGAAGGTCCTCGCCGAACAGGGCCTCCATGAAGCGACGGCTCAGGCTGCGGGCCTGCTCGACCGTGCCCCGGAACCGCTCGTGGGCCCCGCCGACGAGCAGCATGTGCGTCAGGTCGCCTTCCACGCCAAAGGCCGACATCCAGCGGAATGCGGCATGGCGAGCTTCTTGAAGACTGGAGCGTGGAGTGGACGACATGACCATGAACGACACCATCGCCGAGGCGTGCCACTTCGCTCACCGGGAGGGGTTGGTCCACCGGGACATCAAGCCAGAAAACGTCCTGCTCGACAAGGATCGTCGCCCGTCGTTGACCGCCTTCGGCCTCGCCGCCAAAATCGAGGATGTCGTGCGGCGGAAGAGGCTGCGGAGCGGGACGCTCGCTTACATGAGCCCGGAGCAGGTCGCCGGGGAGACCCAGTTGATCGGCCCACGCAGCGACATCTCCTCGTTGGGAGTGGTGTTCTACGAAATGCCCACCGGGCGGCACCCGTATCAGGCCAGAACGCCGGGTGCCTTGCGAGAGCAGATCCTCTTCCGCCCACCCGTGCCGCCTCGGTCGCTGAACCCGCAGGTGCCCGAAGAACTCGAGGCCGTCTGCCCGCCGACCGCTTGACGACCGCCGCAGAACTGGCGGCGGCCCTCCGGGCCGCACCGCATCGTCGATGGCCACGGGGCACGCTCTGACGCCGGTCCTTGCGGACGGCGACCCGAATGCCCTCCATAACGTGATAACCCTTTGGTATTGCAAGGGTTGTAGACCCGCTCCTCGCCCAAGGAGGCCCCATGACTATCCTATACGATGCCCCCTCCGTTACTTCCAGGGGCGACACGGCGCCGACAGCCTTATTGGACGAAACTGGGGTGGGCCAAGTGAAGTGTTGGGCGGGAACAGTGGAACAGTCTGCGTATCCGGAGCGGGCGTCATCACCCAGTTCGGGAAACTTCTGATCTCTGGGTAATTCGTAGGGGCGACCTCACCAAGGAGAAGTTACGATGCGAACGGAAGCCAGGGGTGTGGTGGCGGCCCTTTATGTGGACCGGGCCACCCGGCAGTGGGTCGTTCGTGACCTCGAAGGGCAATTCTGGAGTCTGCCCGCCATCGACAACGCCTGGGACGAGCGTCAGCCGTTCACCCCGGCCGAGGGAACGGACCTGGAGCCGGTCCCAGGGCATTACAAGTACATGCTCGGCCTTTGTGCTTAGCGCGTGCGGGGCGGATGCTCGGGCGCACTGGTAGGCAAGCCAGTGCCGGCATTCCTCCGGCCGCGTCCCGAGAAAGACGGTGCCCCAATGACGGCGGAACACGGTCGGCTCGAGGAGGCGCGCGATCGCAAGGCCCCTTGGAAGAAGTGGGGGCCTTACCTCAGTGAGCGCCAGTGGGGGACGGTGCGGGAGGACTACAGCGAGGGCGGCGACGCCTGGAACTACTTCAGCCACGACCAGGCCCGCTCGCGCGCCTACCGCTGGGGCGAGGACGGCCTGGCCGGGGTCTCGGACGACAAGCAGCGCCTCTGCTTCGCGCTGGCGCTGTGGAACGGCCAGGACCCGATCCTGAAGGAGCGGCTGTTCGGCCTGACCAACAGCGAGGGCAACCACGGCGAGGACGTCAAGGAGTACTACTTCTACCTCGACAGCACGCCGACCCACTCGTACATGCGGTACCTCTACAAGTACCCGCAGGCCGCCTTCCCCTACCCCCCCCTCGTTGAGACCAACCGCAGCCGCGGCCGCCACGAGTTCGAGTACGAGTTGCTCGACACGGGGGTGTTCGCCGACAACCGCTACTTCGACGTCTTCGTCGAGTACGCCAAGGCCTCGCCGGAAGACCTGCTGATCCAGGTCACCGCGCACAACCGCGGCCCGGAGCCGGCCGAGCTGCACGTCCTGCCGACGCTCTGGTTCCGCAACCAGTGGTCGTGGCACGGGGCGGCGAACCGGCCGGTGTTGCAGGAGCTGCCCGGCCCCGCGGGGAGGGGCGTGGTCCAGTGCGTCAGCCCCGAGCTGGGGCAGCGCTACCTCTACTGCGAAGGCGAGTCGGCGCTGCTGTTCACCGAGAACGAGACCAACACGGAGCGCGTCTTCGGCGTGCCCAACCGCAGCCCCTTCGTGAAGGACGGGATCAACAACCACGTCGTCCTCGGCCGGGAGGGCGTCGTCAACCCGGAACGGAAGGGGACCAAGACGGCGGCGCACTACCGGGCCTCGATCGGCCCGGGCGAGAGTCGGGTGTTCCGGCTCCGGCTGAGCGACGTGGCGCCGGAGGACTTCGCCAAGGGCAACGGCCGCGGTAACAGCCCGTTCGGCGGCCGGTTCGACGACGTGATGCAGGCGCGGCGGAAAGAGGCGGACGAGTTCTACGCGGCCATCACGCCGCCCTCGCTCGGCGCCGACGGGGCCAACGTGTTCCGCCAGGCGCTGGCGGGGATGCTCTGGAGCAAGCAGTTCTACCACTACGACGTGGACCGGTGGCTGGAGGAGCGCGGCTCCGACCCGTTCAAGGCGGCCCGCAAGGCGGCCCCGCGCAACGACCACTGGCACCACATGTACAACGGCGACGTCATCAGCATGCCGGACAAGTGGGAGTACCCGTGGTACGCCGCCTGGGACCTCGCCTTCCACGTCCTGGCCCTGACGCTCGCCGACCCGGACTTCGGCAAGGACCAGCTGAAGCTGATGCTGCGTGAGCGCTACATGCACCCCAACGGGCAGATCCCGGCCTACGAGTGGAACTTCGGCGACGTCAACCCGCCGGTCCACGCCTGGGCCACCATCTTCACCTACCGCCTGGAGAAGGCCCAGAAGGGCGAGGGGGACAGGGACTGGCTCAAGAGCTGCTTCCAGAAGCTGCTCTTGAACTTCACCTGGTGGGTCAACCGCAAGGACCGCAACGGCCGGAACGTGTTCGAGGGCGGCTTCCTCGGCCTGGACAACATCGGCGTCTTCGACCGCAGCGCCCCGCTGCCGACCGGCGGCTACCTCGAGCAGGCCGACGGCACCGCCTGGATGGCCCTGTTCTGCCAGAACATGTTGGAGATCGCCGCCGAGCTGGCGATGACCGACCCCGACTACGCCGACATGGCGCTGAAGTTCTGCGAGCACTTCCTGTGGATCGCCTCGGCCATGTCCCACCTGGGAGGCGACACCGGGATGTGGGACGAGGAGGACGGCTTCTTCTACGACGTGCTGCAGCCGCCCGGCGGCGGCGCCCAACGCCTCAAGGTCCGCTCCATGGTTGGCCTGCTCCCGCTGTGCGCCGCCACCGTCTTTGACGGCAAGCTGCTGGCGCAATACCCGGAGGTCGCCGACCGCTTTCGCTGGTTCCTCGAGGCCCGCCCGGAACTGGCCGCCGCGATCCACGACCCGCGCAAGCCCGGCGTGGCCGGCCGCTTCCTCGCCTCCATCCTCGACGAGGCCAAGTTGCGCCGCGTGCTGGAGAAGATGCTCGACGAGGGCGAGTTCCTCAGCCCCTACGGCATCCGGTCGCTGTCACGGTTCCACGAGACCCACCCGTACGTCATCCACGCCGGCGGGCATGAGTACCGCGTGGGTTACCTGCCGGCGGAGTCCGACACCGGCATGTTCGGCGGCAACTCCAACTGGCGCGGGCCGATCTGGATGCCGGTCAACGCGCTGATCATCCGCGCCCTGTTGGCCTACCACTCGTACTACGGGGACGGGTTCACGGTCGAGTGCCCCACCGGCTCGGGGCGGCGGATGAACCTGTACCAGGTGGCCGAGGAGATCGGCCGCCGGCTGGCCAACATCTTCCTCCGCGGCGAGGACGGCCGGCGGGCGGTGTACGGTGGGGCGGAGGCCTTCCAGAACGACCCGCACTGGCGCGACTGCCTGCTGTTCTACGAGTACTTCCACGGCGACAACGGCGCGGGGCTGGGGGCCAGTCACCAGACCGGCTGGACGGGGGTCATCGCCCGGGTCATGCACGTCTTCGGCTCGATGACGTCCGAGGCCGCGCTGGCCGAGGGTAAGGTCGCCTATTTCAAACCCGCGGCCTCGGCCGAGGCCGCGGCGGCCGCCTCCCGGGGGGCCAACCCATGACCTCACCCCGTTACCCGTCGCTGTACCAGATCAACACCCGCGTCTGGCTGACCGCCCTGTCCCACGCCGTGGGGCGTCCCGCCACCCTCGACGACGTCCCCGACGCCGAGCTGGACCGCCTCGCCGAGAGGGGCTTCGACTGGGTGTGGCTGCTGAGCGTGTGGCAGACCGGGCCGGAGGCCCGGCGGGTCAGCCGGGCCAACCCCGAATGGGTCGAGGAGTACAGGCACACCCTGCCGGACCTGACGGAGGAGGACATCCCCGGCTCCGGCTTTGCCATCACCGGCTACCACGCCCACCCGTCCGTTGGGGGCCCGGAGGCCCTGGCACGCATCCGCGAGCGGCTTCGCCAGCGCGGGCTGAAGCTGATGCTCGACTTCGTCCCCAACCACATGGGGCTGGGCCACCCCTGGGCCGAGACACACCCCGAGCACTTCGTCTCCGGCACCGAGGGCGACCTGGCTCGCGCGCCGCAGAACTACACGAGGGTCGGGGAGCGCGTCCTGGCCTACGGGCGCGACCCGTACTTCGCCGGCTGGCCGGACACGTTGCAACTCAACTACGGAAACCCCGCCACGCGGGAGGCGATGGCCGGCGAGCTGCTCCGCATCGCCGGGCAGTGCGACGGGGTGCGCTGCGACATGGCGATGCTGATCCTTCCGGAGGTGTTCGAGCGCACCTGGGGGGTGAAGGCCGAGCCGTTCTGGCCCGCCGTGACCCGGCGCGTGCGGGAGCAGGTGCCGGGCTTCTGCTTCATGGCGGAGGTGTACTGGGACCTCGAGTGGGCGCTCCAGCAGCAGGGGTTCGACTACACCTACGACAAGCGGCTGTACGACCGGCTGCGCGACCGGCATGCCCGGCCGGTGCGCGAGCATTTATTGGCCGGTCTGGACTACCAGGGGAAGATGGCCCGGTTCCTGGAGAACCACGACGAGCCCCGGGCGGCCGCCGCGTTCCCCGCGGGCGTCCACGAGGCGGCGGCGGTGATCACGTTCCTGTCGCCGGGGCTGCGGTTCTTCCACCAGGGGCAGTTCGAGGGCCGGCTGAAACGGATCTCGCCCCACCTGGGACGGGGGCCGGACGAGCCGGTGAACGAGGGGCTGGCCCGGTTCTACGAGAAGCTCCTGGGCGTGCTGCGCCTCCCGGTGGCCCGCGGGGGGGAGTGGAAGCTGCTGGAGTGCGTCCCGGCCTGGGAGGGCAACTGGACCTGGGACTGCTTCGTCGCCTTCGCCTGGGAGTCGCCGGACGGGGACCGCCTGGTGGTCGCGGTCAACTACGCCGGCAACCAGAGTCAATGTTACGTGGGGCTGCCGTTCCAGGACCTGGGAAGTGACGGGTGCCGGCTAACCGATTTGCTGGGGGAGGCCGCCTACGACCGGGGCGGGGACGACCTGCGGAGTCGCGGGTTGTTCCTGGACATGGCTGCCTGGCAGGCCTGTGCCTTTTCCCTGCAACGAAGGACGTGAACCATGCATGCTCGCGGCCAGAGCACCCCGCTCGGCGCCACGGTCATGGACGGCGGGGTCAACTTCAGCCTGTTCTCCCGGAGTGCGTCCCGTGTCGAGTTGCTGTTCTTCGACGGCGAGGACGACGGCGCCCCGTCCCGCGTGGTCCCGGTCGATCCCGTTGTCAACCGCACGTACCACTACTGGCATGTTTTCGTGCCGATGGTGAAGCCTGGCCAGCTTTACGGCTATCGCGTCGATGGGCCCTCCGACCCGGACAAGGGGCGCTGGTTCGACCCCGCCAAGGTGCTGCTCGACCCTTACGCCAAGGGGGTGGTGGTCCCAAGGTCCTATTCTCGGGAGGCCGCGCGCAGGCCGGGCGACAACGCCGCGACCGCCATGAAGTGCGTGGTCGTCGATCCGGCCGACTACGACTGGGAGGGAGACGCGCCCCTGGGCCGGCCGTCGGCACGGACCATCATCTACGAGATGCACGTCCGCGGCTTCACGCGCCACCCTAATTCCGGGGTCGGGCAGGCCAGGCGCGGCACCTACGCCGGGCTGATCGAGAAGATCCCTTACCTGCAACAGCTCGGGATCACCGCGGTGGAGCTGTTGCCGGTCTTCCAGTTCGACGCCCAGGACGCGCCCCCCGGGAAGGCCAACTACTGGGGCTACGCCCCGGTGTCGTTCTTCGCCCCGCACCAGGCCTACAGCTCGCGCCGCGACCCCCTCGGCGCCGTCAATGAGTTCCGCGACATGGTCAAGGCCCTGCACAGGGCCGGCCTCGAGGTCATCCTCGACGTGGTGTTCAACCACACCGCCGAGGGCGACCACCGCGGGCCGATGGTCTCGTTTCGCGGCATTGACAACCCGTCCTACTACATCCTGGAGGCCGGCGGCTCGCGGTACGCCAACTACTCCGGCTGCGGCAACACGCTCAACGCCAACCACCCCGTCGTCCGGCGGATGATCGTGGACAGCCTCCGCTACTGGGTCACCCAGATGCACGTGGACGGCTTCCGGTTCGACCTCGCCTCGATCCTCTCGCGCGATGCCGCCGGCGACGTGCTGCCCAACCCGCCGGTGCTGTGGGACATCGAGTCGGACCCGGCGCTGGCCGGCACCAAGCTCATCGCCGAGGCGTGGGACGCAGCGGGGCTGTACCAGGTCGGCAGTTTCGTCGGCGACGCGTGGAAGGAGTGGAACGGCCGGTTCCGCGACGACGTCCGCGACTTCTTCCGGTGCGCGCCCGGCTCGCTGCGCCGCGTGGCGGACCGGCTGGTCGGCAGCCCGGAGGTGTTCGGCCACGAGCAGCGCGAGCCGGAGCAGAGCGTCAACTTCGTGACCTGTCACGACGGCTTCACGCTCAACGACCTCGTCTCGTACAACGAGAAGCACAACGAGGCCAACGGCGAGGACAACCGGGACGGGGCCGACGACAACCGCAGCTGGAACTGTGGGGTCGAGGGGCCCACAGACGACCCCGAGGTGGATAAGCTCCGCGGCCGCCAGGTGAAGAACTTCCTGACGGTCACGATGCTGTCGCTGGGCGTGCCGATGATCCTGATGGGGGACGAGGCCCGCCACACCCAGGGCGGCAACAACAACGCCTATTGCCAGGACAACGAGATCAGCTGGTTCGACTGGGACCGAGTCGGCCGACACGCCGACGTGCACCGCTTCGTGAGCTTGCTCACCGCCCGACGCCTGCTCCGCGACGTGGAGCACGAACAGCGGCGCGTGAGCCTGACCACGCTGTTGCGGAACGCCACCAAGGCCTGGCACGGGGTCAGGCTGAACCAGCCCGACTGGGGCGAGCACTCGCACGGCGTGGCTCTCACCGGGGAGCTGTTGAAGGAGGGGCTGACCTTCCACCTCATCCTGAACGCGTACTGGGAGCCGCTCGAGTTCGAGCTGCCGGCGGCGGCTGACGGGGAGGCCTGGCGCCGCTGGATTGACACCTCGCTCGACTCGCCGCAGGACATCGTCCCCTGGCCGGAGGCCCCCGCGTTGGCGGCCGGGACGTACAGGGTCGGCGGCCGCTCCGTGGCGATGCTGTACCGGAGGGAGAAGCGATCACCGTCGGCTGCGGAAGCCACCTTGTCACCAGGCGAAGGGCGGGACTCATGATCCGGCAGGACATCATCGATCTCTTCCGGCTGAAGCCGGGTAAGAAGGTCCGTCTGAAGGACCACGACACCGGCTGGGCCCAGACCAAGGAAATGAAAGACCTCGGCAAGGACGCCGTGAAGGAACGGGCCAAGGAGACCCTGGAGGAGAACCTGGGGGCCCTGGCCGAGGCGCAGGAGCTGCTGTACGCCGACGACCGGTACGCCGTCCTGATCGTCCTGCAGGCGATGGACGCGGCGGGCAAGGACGGCACGATCAAGCACGTCATGTCCGGGGTCAACCCGCAGGGCTGCCAGGTCTTCAGCTTCAAGAAGCCGTCCGACGAGGACCTGGACCACAACTTCCTCTGGCGGTACATGCGCTGCCTGCCGGAGCGCGGCCGCATCGGCATCTTCAACCGCTCCTACTACGAGGACGTGTTGGTGGTGAAGGTCCACCCCGAGCTGATCGAGCGGCAGAAGTTGCCTCCGGGGAAGCGTGGCAAGTCGTTCTGGGAGGCCCGCTACGAGGACATCAACGCCTTCGAGAGGCACCTCGTCCGCAACGGCACCGTCGTGCTCAAGTTCTTCCTCAACGTCTCGAAGCAGGAGCAGAAGCGGCGGTTCCTGGAGCGGCTAGAGCGGCCGGAGAAGCACTGGAAGTTCTCCGCCTCGGACCTGGCCGAGCGCGGCTACTGGCGGGACTACATGGACGCCTACGAGGACGCGCTGGAGGCGACGACCACGGAGGGGGCCCCCTGGTACGTCGTGCCCGCCGACCACAAGTGGGTCACCCGGTCCGTCGTCGCCGACATCATCACGACCACCATCCGGTCGCTGGACCTGCGCTACCCGGAGGTGACGGCAGAGCAGCACAAGACCCTCGAAGGGGCAAGAAAGCAGTTGCAGGAGGAGTAGCGATGACGAAGGACGAGACGGCCGGGCGGGGCGGCGAACAGGTGCCCCTCTCGGAAGAGGCGGCGGTGCGGGACATCCTCGCCTGCTCGGTACTCGGGCTGTGGGAGGTCGTCAACAATCTGACCCGGCTGCGGCCCACCCGGAGGGACCGATACCGCGTGACCTTCTTCGGGTCGGCGCGGGTCGATCCGGGCCACTGGGTGTACGCCGCCGTCCGCGACACCGCCGCCGAGCTGACGCGGATGGGCTGCGACATCGTGACCGGCGGCGGCCCGGGTCTCATGCGGGCGGCCAACGAGGGGGTGAAGCTCGCCGACCCCGACGGCAGGCAGAAGTCGGTCGGCATCCGCGTCGAGCTGCCGTTTGAGCAGGACGTGAACGCCTTCGTCACCGAGGCGTTCGAGCACCGCACCTTCTTCACCCGCCTGCACCACTTCGTGCTGGTGTCCGACGCCTTCGTCCTCTGCCCCGGCGGCATCGGGACCGTGCTCGAGTTGCTGATGGTCTGGCAGCTGCTTCAGGTCCGCAAGTTGCACGACACACCACTGCTGCTGGCCGGTCATTTCTGGGACGGCTTGCTCGGCTGGGCCCGGGAGGTGATGCTGCGGCCGGACTTCGCCCTCGTCAGTCCCGAGGACCTGGCCATCCCGCGGGTCGTGGCCGACGGCGCCGCGATCCTCCAGGCGATCCGCGAGCACCACGCCGAATGGAAGCGGCGTCAGGGCGGCCCGGACACCCCGAGGAAAGGCGTGACGCCATGACCTGGGAACAGCGCTATCGCCTTCGGCTGACCATCCACAAATCGCTGGTGCTGGGGCCCACGCTGTCCCTGGTGGTGGCCCTGCTCAGCGCGCCCGCGGTTCGCTGGCTCGACCGGCAGCTGGGCTGGACGTTGTTCGGGTTCAGTCCCGACGGGGCACGGGCCGTCCTCGGGGCGTTCGCCTCGTCGATGCTGACCTTCATCGTCTTCGTCCTCTCGGCGATGCTCATCGTGGTCCAGCTCGCCAGCGGCCAGCTCACCCCGCGGATCATCGGCTTCGTCTTTTCCAACCCACGGATCAAGTTCGCCCTGAACTTCCTCACCTTCACCTACACCTACACCATCTCGACCCTCTCCCGAGTCGAGGCCGACATGCCTGAGATCCCCGTCGCCGTCGCCGTCCTGTGCAACTTGGCGAGCATCGTTGGCTTCTTCCTGTTCGTCCAGCAGCTGTCGAGCGAGCTGCGGCCGGCCGGGATGATGCGCGAGGTGGCGAACCGGAGCCGGTCGGTCATCGAGGCCGTTTACCCCCTGCCTTACACCCCGGGCCAGGCTGAGGCGACAGGCGGGGGCCCTGCGGACTCACCGCCCGGTCAGGTCGTCGTTTCCGCGGGGCCGTCCGGGGTGTTGATGGCGTTCAGCGTCGGCGAGGTGACTGCCCTCGCCAGGGAGGCTCAAGCGGTCGTCGAACTGGTCCCCCAGGTGGGGGACTTCGTGGCGACCGGGACCCCGCTGTTCCGCGTCCGCGGAGGCAAGGGGCCGATCCCACCCGCCTCGTTACTGGGGTGCGCGGCGATCGGCCCCGAGCGCACGCTGGAGCAGGACCCCCGGTTCGCCTTCCGCATCCTGGTGGACATTGCCAGCAAGGCGCTCTCGCCCGGGATCAACGACCCGACCACCGCGGTGACCGCGCTGGATCAGATTCATCACCTCCTGCTGATCCTGGGGCAGCGGCAGCTCGACGAGGGCTGCGTCCGGGACGGGCGGGGGGTCGTCCGCCTCCGATATGGCACCCCGAACTGGGCCGATTACGTCACCCTGGCCGTCAGCGAAATCCGCCACTACGGGGCGGGGAGCCTCCAGGTGGACCGCCGGCTTCGGGCCATGCTGGAACACCTGATCGCGGCCCTCCCGGAGGAGCGCAGGCCGGCGTTACAGGCAGAGCTCGACCTGCTGGGAAGCGCGGTGGCCAGGGGCTTCCAGGACGAGGCGGACCGGAAGCTGGCCACGGTCGGCGACTGCCAGGGGGTCGGTGGCTCGAAGAGGTGACGCGAGGCGGGCAGGCTGGCGAATCCAGGCAGCGCCCGGTTGACACGCCCGCCGGATTCGGGGTAACATTGCCAGGGTAATGTCATCGCCAGCGCTGCCGTCCTGCCCTGCGCACATCGAACCGGGACGGACTCGCGGCAACCTCACGTTCGCGCCCATCAGGGAGACCACGAGGTCTCGCGGATCACCCCTGGCAAAGAGGGGCGGGATTGGTTCCCGTGACCAGCGGCCATGCCGTCGCACCCGAAGTTCGAGTTGCCCGGCAGTAGCGCCCGCCCGCGGGAGCGCGACGCGGAGTCGTCGCAACTGGAGGACGCCCTCGCCGAGCCCGGGCCCTCGACTGACGACACGCCGACGATCATCTCGCGAAACACCCCCCGACCCGGCGGCGCGACCCCTCCGCCCTCGACCTCGACCGCCGGCGACGACTCCGGGGCCGGCCTGCGCGGCCGGCGGCTGGCCCACTTCGAGCTGATCGAGCCGATCGGCGTCGGCGGCATGGCGGCCGTCATCCGGGCCCTGGACACGCAGCTGGACCGCTTCGTCGCGCTGAAGATCCTGCCGCCGGAGATGGCCGCCGACGAGGAGAACGTCCGCCGCTTCCACCAGGAGGCCCGCTCGGCGGCCAAGCTCGACCACGAGAACGTCGCCCGGGTCTTCTTCTGCGGCGAGGACCAGCGGCTGCACTTCATCGCCTTCGAGTTCGTCGAGGGGGAGAACCTGCGGCACCTGATCGAGCGGCGCGGCAAGCTGCCGGTCGCCGAGGCGGTCCAGTACATGCTTCAGGTCGCCGCCGGGCTGGCCCACGCCGCCCGCCGCGGCGTCGTCCACCGCGACATCAAGCCGTCGAACATCATCGTCACGCCCAACGGCCGGGCCAAGCTCGTGGACATGGGGCTGGCCCGGTCGCTGGAGCCGCGCACCGACGACGACCTGACCCAGTCCGGGGTGACGCTGGGCACGTTCGACTACATTTCGCCCGAGCAGGCCCTGGAGCCGCGCGACGCCGACGTCCGCAGCGACATTTACTCGCTGGGCTGCACGTTCTACCACGCGCTGACCGGCCGGCCGCCCGTCCCCGAGGGCACGGCCGCGAAGAAGCTGCACCACCACCAGCACGTCAACCCGGTCGATCCGCGACAGTTCGTGCCCGACCTGCCCGTTGAGGTGGTGGCGATCCTCGACCGGACGATGGCGAAGAACCCGAGCGACCGCATCCAGTCGCCGGAGCTGTTGGTGCAGATGCTGCTGGCGGTGGCGCGGCAACTGGGGGCGGCGCCGGAGGTGCCCGAGGGGGTGCTGTCGGTCGAGACCACCGTGCCCAGCCCGCCGTCGAACCGGCCGCTGCTCTGGGCCGCCGCCGCGGTCGCCTCCGTCGTCGCCCTGGTACTGGCGCTGGACCAGGTGCCGACCGGCGTGGCGCCGCCGAGCGCCGCGCCGGAGGCGCGGCCGGCCCCGGCTGACAGCGACGGCCCGAACAAGGCCGGCCCCGTGGGGGCGAAGGGCCAGGAGGACCAGCCCCCCGCCAAGCCCGCCGAGGCGGACCAGGGCGTCGCCCGCTACTTCGCCAAGGACGGGGCCACCGTCGAGGACCTCGTGCAGTGGCTGGAGCGGCAGACGGCGCCGGCGGTCGAACTGCTGCTGGCCGGCGAGCTAGACCTGTCGAAGCTCCAGAGCGGGCCGACCCGCGGGCTGCTCCTCAAGGCGAACAAGGTGACGATCCGGCCGCGCGACGCCGGCCAGAAGGTGGTCCTGAAGTTCAACTACGACGCCAACACCGTCGCCAAGGAGCCGTTCGTCGCCCTCGCCCTGGAGGCGCAGGAGTCGCTCGTCGAGGGGGTCCAGTTCCTGATCGACGCCCGTGGCTCGCCGGACATCACCCTGACCGGGTTACAGCTGCGCGGCGGGAGGAAGCACACGGTGCGCGGCTGCGAGTTCGTCCAGGCCGAGCCGCCGTCGCTGCCCGACCCCGACCACCCGTTCGCCTCGCTGGTCGCGAGGGCGGACCGCGGCCGGGTCGAACTGTCGCTGGCCGACTGCGTCTTCCTCGCCTCGGGCAAACTGAAGCCGGCCCCCGACGCCGAGAGGGGCATGGGCGGCATGGCGTTGACCGAGGCGGAGCTGGGCGGGCAGATCGCCGTCGTCCGCCAGGGGCCCGTCGCGGTCACGGCCGAGAACTGCGCCTTCGGGCCGCACGCCGTCGCCTTCCGGCTGGAGGAGCCGGCCGCCGGCGACCCCGTGCCGATGACCGTCAAGTCGTGCTCGCTGCTGCTGGCCCCGCGGCGGTCGGCGGCGTTCGAGATCGGCCCGGGGGCGGCGGGGCGGCTGGTCGTTGAGTCGTGCCTGTTCTCGCGCGCCCCCGGCGAGGCCGAGGACGGCGCCGTGCTGCTGCGCCAGGAGGACGACCGGGCCCGCGTCGCCTTCCAGGGCCGCGACAACGCCTACCACGACCTCGACGGCTTCTGGTCGGTCCGCGACGGCTGGCAGAGGGCGTCGTGGAAGGACTTCCGCGACCGGCTCACCGGCGGCAGCAGTGACGAGGCGTCGCGGTTGGTGCTCAGTCAACCCTGGGAGGCCGACCCCGACCGCCAGAGGCGGCTGTTCGAGGAGGCCCGCTTCGCCGAGGCGTTCAAGCTCAACCTGAAGCTGGCCTCGCTCCGCCGCCCCGGCCGGGCCGGCGCCGAGGAGGTCGTCGGGGCGACGAAGGTCCTTGGCGAGTCGTGGCTGCCGCGGTCGCTGCCCCGGATCGACGACAGGTCTGAGCCGGTCTTGCCGCGGTTCCTGGTCGTCGAGCCGCAGGACGAGGGCGGCCGCGACGGCGTGTACAACAGCCTCGCCGCCGCGGTCAACGCCGCCAAGGACAAGGACACGATCCTGCTGCGGCACAACGGCGAGATCGAGGCCGACCCGATCGCGCTGAGCAAGAAGGGGCTGAACGAGCTGACGATCAAGCCGGCCCGCAAGTTCCGGCCGGTGCTGACGCTCGGCGACGTCACCGACACCGACGCCGTGCTGTTCCGAGTCTATCATGGCAAGTTGACGCTGGAGGGGCTGGAGTTCAAGCTGAAGCCCGGCCGCCGCGAGTTCCGCACCCAGGCGGTCGTCTCCCTGGTCGGCGACGGCGAGTGCGTCCTGAAGGACTGCGCCGCGACCTTGCCGCGCGGCGGCGACGCGGCGGTGGCGCTGGCGACGGTGGCCGAGGCCGGCAAGGCGATGAAGACCGAGACGCCCGGCGGCCGCACCCGCGAGCAGGGGCCGAAGCTGGCCGTCGAGGGCTGCTTCGTCCGCGGCGAGGCCGACCTGGTCTGGAGCAAGGCGAGCCGGCCGTTCGCCCTCGACGTCAAGGACTCGCTGCTGGCGTTGGGTGGCTCGGTGGTAAACCTGGAGCCGTCGCCCGAGTCGGCGATGGCGCCGGCGTCGCAGGAGGTGCGGCTGGCCCTGGAGCGGGTGACGACGTACCTGGGCGGGCACCTGGTCCGGCTGAGCACGAGCAAGGATCCGCGCGGCCTGCTGCCGGTGCGCTGCCGGGCGGAGGGGTGTTTATTCTTCCCGGCCAGCACCGGCCGGACGCTGGTGCAGTTGGAGGGGCCGGACGGCGACGACAAGGCGATGGGCGACAAGTTCGTCAGCAAGGACTGGCGGCAGAACGGCTACGGGGCGTTCGCCAACCTGCTGACGCAGGAGACGGCCGACGGCATGGCCACGCCGGTGGGCATGGACAAGTGGCGGATGCGGACGGGCGATGATTCCTCCTTGCACAACCTCAAGCTGGAGCGCATGCCGCCGGCGACGCTGGCGTTCTCGCGGATGGAGCCGGGCCAGTTCAAGCCGCCGGACAGCGCCCGCGACCTCGGCGCCCCCGCCAAGCTGCCACGGCCGGCGCCGTGAACCGGTTAGCGACGCGTCGGAGAAGCGTTCCGGACGAAGAACACTCCTCCGACGCATCGCGGATCACTTATCCTTGGCCTGCTCAGGCTTCTCGTTTTTCTCGGCCTGTTCGTCCTTCTTCGGCTCCTTGTCTTCCTTCTTGCCGAAGATGAGGTCGTAGCCCTCGGAGAAATTCTTCGTCTCGGCCAGGCCGACGCGGACGATGCTCATAAGGTGCCCCTCCAGGTGGGTGTCGGTTGGGTAGGATAGTTTTAGTCTAACCCGGCGGCCGGCGCTGTCAATCGCCGGGTCGCGCCTCTGGAGGCGCCCTCGCGGCTCGGCTATACTGACCCTCTCACCCACCCGCCTCGCCCGCCCCACCGGAGTCCCCCGGCCATGCCTCGCTGGTCGTGCCTGGCGCTGCTTCTCGCGGCTACTTCGTCGTTCGCCCAGCTGCCGCCGGACAAGGCGGCGAAGACCTTCACCGTCTCGGCGGGGCTGGAGTTCAAGCTCTGGGCGTCGGAGCCGCTGTTCGTCAACCCGACCTGCATGGACATCGACCACAAGGGCCGCGTCTGGGTCTGCGAGTCGGTCAACTACCGCAACAAGCTCCGCGGGTTCAAGAAGCTCACCCGCCCCGAAGGCGACCGGATCGTGATCCTGGAGGACAGCTCCGGCAAGGGCGTCGCCGACAAGGCGACGACGTTCTACCAGCACCCCGACCTGCTCGCGCCGCTGGGCATCGCCGTGGCGAAGGACCCCGTCGGGCCGGGCTACAAGGTCTACGTCTGCCAGTCGCCGGACATCCTCGTGTTCGAGGACAAGGACGGCGACGGCAAGGCCGACGGCCCGCCGACGAAGCTGCTGACCGGCTTCAAGGGCTTCGACCACGACCACGGCGTCCACGGCATCCTGATCGGACCCGACCGCAAGCTGTACTTCTCCGTCGGCGACGCCGGCGTGGCCGGGTTGCAGTCGAGCGATGGGAAAGGGAGAAAATGGACCTCGAATAATACCGACTGCCGGGCCGGCACCATTTGGCGCTGCGACATGGACGGCAAGAACCTGGAGCTGATCGCCCACAACTTCCGCAACGAGTACGAGCCGTGCGTGGACAGCTTCGGCAACGTCTTCGTCAGCGACAACGACGACGACGGCAACCAGCAGACGCGCATCTGCCACGTCCTGCCCGGCGGCAACTACGGCTACCACCCGCGCGGCCGCGGCGAGACGCACTGGCACGAGGAGCAGCCCGGCGTGGTGCCGAAGATATTGCGGACGTACTTCGGCTCGCCGACGGGCATGTGCGTCTACGAGGGCACGCTGCTGCCGAAGAAGTACTGGGGCCAGCCGCTGCACACCGACGCCGGGCCGCGGCACGTCCGGGCGTACCACCTGACGCCGAAGGGGGCGAGCTACGAGGTGGAGCGCGAGGACATCGTTTCCTCCACCGACAACTGGTACCGCCCGTCGGACGTGTGCGTGGCGCCGGACGGCAGCGTGTTCGTCAGTGATTGGTACGACCCCGGCGTCGGCGGGCACGGCATGGGCGACATCAAGATGGGCCGCGTGTACCGGCTGGCGCCGGTGGGGCATAAATATGCGGTGCCGAAGGTGGATTTAGAGACGAACAAGGGGATACTTGACGCGCTCGGCTCGCCGGCCCTCTCGGTGCGCTGGATGGCGATGGCAGCACTTGACAAGAGGAAGAACGAAGAGGCGTTGGCGCTGCTCGAAACCGCCGCGATGCAGCGCGAAGACTCGGTACTGCGGGCACGGGCCTTGTGGCAGTTGGCCCGGGTGCTGGGGAACCACCGCTCGGGGATCGGTCCCTTCACGATGCTGTTCAACGACAAGGTCGATCCCCGATTCCCGTCCCTAGCCATCCGCATGGCGAAGGATCAACTCGCCTATTCTGGGGCCGAGATAGCCCATTACGTGTCGGGCCTGGACGAGCATTACCACTCCCCGACGCCTGTCCTCCGTGAGGGGCTGTTGGCGCTGCGCGACAAGGAACCCACAGCGGTCAAGGACACCGTCTACAAGCTGATGCGGCGGTACGACGGCAAGGACCGCTTCTACCTCGCCGCCATCGGCATCGCCGTCGGGCACCACGACGAGAAGCGCCGCGAGGTCATCCTCGCCGACTTCGACAAGCACTTCCCCGAGTGGAACGACAAGGTTGCCGACCTCGTCTGGGAGCTGCGCCCGCCGAAGACTCTGCCGCGGCTCGGCAAGCTCCTGAAGGACGGCGCGCTCCGACACGAACAGCGCGCCCGGATCGTGGACATCCTCGCCACGTCGAACGACCCCGCCGCGGGCGAGGCGGTCCTCGCCGCCCTGCTCGACGACGCCCCGCCCGCCGTGCGCGATTGCGCCGTCGAGAACCTCAAGTTCTTCCTCCCGACGAAGTGGCAGAAGCTGCGCAAAAGCGAGGCGTTCGACCGCGCCCTGACCTCGCTCCTGGCGAAGCCGGCGACGCGCGGGACCGCCGTCGCCCTCGTCGCCGCTGCCGGCCGCGACGACAAGGCCGACCAGCTCCTCGATCTCGCCCGGAGCAAGGACGACGCCGGCGTCCGCCGCGCCGCCATCGCCGCGCTCGGCGAGTTGCCCGGCGACCGGCCGGTGTCCTGCCTGCTCGACCTGCTCGGCTCCGCCCCGGAAGAGAGCCAACCCGACGTGACGAAGGCCCTCGGCGAAGTCGCCCGGCGCGACAGGGGATCGGCCAAGGCGCTCAAGGCGCTGCAAGCCCTCGTTAGCGAACCGAAGAAGCCGGGTCAGCGCGAGGCCGCCGTCCTGGCGCTGACGGCCGGACACCCCGGCTCGCGCTGGCTCATCGACCAGCACGCCAAGGGCAAGCTGCCCGCCGACGTGGCGCCGCTCGCCGGCCGCATCCTCCGCAACAGCCCGTTCCAGGACCTTCAGAACAGGGCGCTCTCGGTCTTCCCCGCGCCGGGCAAGCTCGACCCCAAGAGCCTGCCGCCCATCCCTGTCCTGGCCGCCCGGCACGGCGACGTCGGCCGGGGCAAGGCGCTGCTGGCCGGCAGCGTCAAGGACAACCTCCAGTGCCTCAAGTGCCACACCGTCCGCGGCGTCGGCGGGCAGGTCGGGCCGGACCTGTCGATGATCGGCAAGAAGGCCAGCCGCGAGAACCTCATCGAGTCGATCCTCTACCCGTCGAAGGCCATCGCCGACCAGTACGTCCAGTGGGTCGTGCAGACGTCCAAGGGCGTCACGGTGCAGGGCCTGCTCGTCGAGGAGACGCCCGACGCCGTCGTCCTCCGTGACGCCGAGGGCCGTGACACCCGCATCCGCAAGGCGGAGATCGAATCGCGCGACAAAAGCCCGAAATCGATCATGCCCGAAGACACCATTTCCCAGCTGCGAGAAGAGGACCTCCTCGATCTGGTCGAGTACTTGCTCACCCTCAAGACGCCGGCCCTCGCCGTCGATAGCTGGTCGGTCGCTGGGCCGTTCGACAACGGCTCCGGCATGGAGGGACTCGACCGCGTCTTTGCCCCGGAAAAGGGCGTGGACCTGGCCGCGACCTACGAGGGCAAGCACGGCCAGGTCGGCTGGCGGACCGTGAAGGCCGGGGCCACCGGCTATGTCGATCTGGCAGCCTTCCACGGCAAGCAGGCCGCCAACAGCGTCTCGTACCTGACGCGGGAAATCGACTCCCCCGCCGAGCAGGACGCGACCGTCGTGCTCGGCACCGATGACGGGGCAAAGCTGTGGGTCAACGGCGAGCTGATCTTCACCTCCCGCCTCACCCGCGCCGCCTCCCCGGAGCAGGACCGCGTCAACGTGCGGCTGAAGAAGGGCGTCAACCGGCTGCTGCTCAAGATCAACAACGGCGACGGCCCGCACGGCTTCTACTTCACCGTCCTGACAGAACAGGAGGTGAAGGCGGTCCGGAAGTGACGATTGGCACGGAGGTTGCATCCCTACCCGGCAAAGCCTACACGCCGTCGCCGGCGTTCGATTTTGCAGGAGTAGCCACGCAACATGATGCAACCACAACCGCAAACCACCTCGTTATTCCGCACCTCGCTCCGCGACTGGCAGGCCCGTTTCAAGGCCCGGCAGGCCGCCCAGGACGTTCCGGACGCCGCCCCGGAGCAGCCGACCCGCGAGAAACGTCTCGTTGCCCGCAAGCGGCGCAAGATGAAACAGTCGGCCGGCGAGGCCACGGAATAACCACCTGCGGTAAATCGCGCGGCGGGGTGCCATTTTGGCACCCCGCACCTTTTTGTTCAAGGCCCAATGAGCACTCGCAGCACCGCGTAGGTCATTGCCGCGACGACCGCCGAGATGGGGATCGTCAGCACCCACGCCCACAGGATGTTCGTCGCCACGCCCCAGCGCACCGCCGACACCCGCTTCGACGCCCCCACGCCCATGATGCTGGCGGCGATGACGTGCGTCGTGCTGACCGGCGCGCCGAAGTGGGTCGCGGTCAAAATCACCAGCGAGCCGGCCGTCTCCGCCGCGAAGCCGTTGATCGGCCGCAGCTTGATGATCTTGTGCCCCATCGTCTTCATGATCCGCCAGCCGCCCGACGCCGTGCCCACCCCCATCGCCGTGGCGCAGGCGATGATGACCCACACCGGCGGGTGGTTCTCGGTGACCAGGTCGGCGGTCAGCAACGCCATGGTGATGATGCCCATCGACTTCTGAGCGTCGTTGGAGCCGTGCGAGAACGCCATGCCGCCCGCCGACACCAGCTGGAGCGTGCGGAAGGTCCGGTTGACCGCGTAGAGCTTCCAGTCGCGCACCAGCCACAGCAGGCAGATCATGAACAGGAAGCCGCACACCATCCCGACCAGCGGGGACAGGACCAGCGCCCGCAGCGCCAGCCAGACGCCGCGCGACGTGACCAGGCCCCACAGGGACCCGCCGACGGGGCCGCCCTCGATGACCTTGAAGCACCACACCGCGCCGACGATGCCGCCGATCAGGGCGTGCGACGAGCTGGACGGGATGCCGTAGTACCACGTCAGCAGGTTCCACAGGATGGCGCCGAGCAGGGCGGCGGCGACGACGGTCTGGGTGATGTCCGACGGGTCGGTGATGTCGCCGCCGATCGTCTTGGCGACGGTGACGCCGAAGAACGCCCCGATGAAGTTCGCCGCCCCCGCCAGCAGCACGGCCGTCCGGCCGGGCAGCACGTTGGTCGAGACGACCGTGGCGACGGCGTTGGCCGTGTCGTGGAAGCCGTTGATGTAGTCGAACGTGATCGCCAGCAGGACGACCAGCGCCAGCAGCACCGTGACGCTACCCATTTTTCACGACCACCGAGCGGATCACGTCCATCGCGTCCTCGCACAGATCGACGCCGTTCTCCAGCGTCGTCAGCATGTCCTTCTGCCGGACCAACTCCCGCCCGTCGGGGCCGTCGCTGAACAGCGACTCGATCGCCCGGCGGTACACGGTGTCGGCCTCGTTCTCCAGCGTGTGGACGGCGACGGTCGGCTCGCGGATCGAGTCGGGGTCGTTGAACTTCCGCAGCGTGCCGATCGCCCGCACCAGCTCGGCGACCGTCTTGAGGTGGATGTCCACCAGCTGCCGCATCGGCGGGGTCAGCGCCTCGAACCGGAACAGGGCGGCGAACGCGGCGGCGTGCTCCATGCTGTCGATCACGTCGTCCAGCGCCTTGGTCAGGTGGGCCAGGTCCTCGCGATCGACCGGGGTGACGAAGGTGCGGTCCAGCTCCTGGTACACCCGGTGGCAGATGCTGTCCGCCTCGGTCTCCAGCGGCTTGAGCCGGCCGGCGATGAGGGCCAGCTGCACGTGGCTGCTCGCCGACGTCAGCTCGCCGAACACCGCCGCGCTGGCGGTCATCTTCGTGCCCAGCTCCTCCAGCAGCGTGAAAAAGTGGTCCTGGCGCGGCAACAGGAAGCGCACCAGCCGGTCTATGAGCATCGCATTCCCTCGTGATCGGATACCCGGTGTGGAGGATCATAGGAGGTGGGAGGCGAAATGAGCAGCCCCCGCCGGCGTTTACTCCGGGCGACACGCGGGTTGATTTTCCTGGACCGATCGGTCTATACTCTCATTAGATCGATCAGTCTAGTAATCCGAGCGGGGGGCGAGGCCGGGCCATGGGCAGGCGGCGCGGGGACGTCGGCAAGCGCCGGCGGGAGGAGATCGTCGAGGCGGCGGTGGCCATCATCGCCGAGGAGGGCTTGCCGCGGCTGTCGCTGTCGTCCATCGAGGCGCGGGCCGGCATGAGCCGCGGCCAGCTGACCTACTACTTCCCGGCCAAGGAGGATATTCTCGTCGCGGTGTTCGACCGGATGATCGCGACGATGCACCGCCGCACCGGCGACGGCCAGGGGCCGCCGGGCTGCGCCCTGGCGGGGACGCAAGGGTGGGAGCACGTCCAGGCCTTCCTAGCGTTCATGATCCTGCACCCGCCCGACGTGCCGGAGTTCCACCAGTTACAAGTCACCTTCCTGTCGCAGGTCGGCCACCGCGCCGACTTCCGCCAGCGGCTGGCCCAGCTGTTCGAGCTGTGGCGGTCGCACATGGCCGAGGATTTCACCCGTGAGGGCGCCGGCCGGTTCTCCGCCCGCACGCTGGCCTCGTTCGTCCAGGCGGTGCTGCACGGCCTGGCGGTGCAGCGCGTGGCCGACCCCGACGCCTACGACCGCGAGGAGATGCGCGCCCTCGTGCTGCACCTGCTGGGCGCATACCTCGGCAAGGCCGAGCGCCCGCGACGAATCACCCTCCCGGCCGCCCCCGCCGCGGCCGGGCGACCCAACCCGCGAACCCGGAGAGAGCCGCAATGAGCCAACCCCGAAGCCGCAAGGCCCGCCCTGAGTGACCGCGTCCGCTCGCTGCGGCTGGCCGGCCGAGGCGCCACGCCGGCCCCGCGCTCGCAGGCCCTGCCCTGGGCCTTCTCGTTCGTGCTGCTGCTGACGACGGCGGCGTTCGGCTACCGCGCCTACCGCGTCGGCCCGGCGCCGGCCGAGCCGGCCCCGTTGAGACGGTAAAGCCGACGGCCAACGCGCCGGTCCCGACGTCGAGCGCCGCGACGGCGGGCGAGGTCGTGCTCCAGTCGAAGGGCTACGTCATCCCGATCAGCCTGGTCCAGGTCAGCCCGAAGGTCGGCGGGCAGATCGAGTGGCTCGCCGAGCGCTTCAAGGAGGGGGAGAAGTTCAAGAAGGGCGACCTCCTCGCTCGCCTCGAGCGCGTCGATTACGAGTCCGACTACAACCAGGCCCTGTTCGCGCTGGCGGCGGTCACCGAGCGGCTGGAGGACCTGAAAAAGACCATGCCGGAGGAGATCAAGCAGGCCGAGGCCGAGCCTGGAGGAGGCGCGGGCCAGCGGCACACAGCAGAAGCTGGAGCTGGACCGCAACCGCCGGCTGGCGACCACCAGCGCCATCGCTCAGCGCGAGCCTGGAGCAGGCCCGGTTCACCTACGACGCGACGGTGGCGCGGGTGAAAAAGCTGGAGGCGTCGGTGCGTATCCTCAAAGATTCGCGCTTCGAGCGCACGTCAAGACCGCCGAGGCGGAGGCCGAGCAGGCCCGGGCCTACCTCGACAAGGCGAAGTGGCGGCTGGACAACACCGAGATCAAGGCGCCGGTCTCCGGCAGCATCCTGACCAAGAAGGCCGAGCTGGGCAACATCGTCAACCCGTCGGCGTTCTCGTCGGGCATCTCGGCCAGCCTCTGCGATATGGCCGACCTGAAGGAGCTGGAGATCGACCTCTCCGTGCAGGAGCGCGACATCGCCAACGTGCGCTCGCGGTCAGGTCTGCTGGGTCATGCCCGACGCCTACAAGGACGACCGGGAGTTCCTCAGCAAGCACCCCAGGGGCTACAAGGGCGAGGTGTCGCGGCTGATGCCGACGGCCGACCGCGCCAAGGGTGCGGTCCCGGTGCGCGTCTACATCCTCCAGGGCGAGATCAGCGAGCAGGAGGCGGGTAGTACCCGCGCCCCGACCTCAGCGCGACAGTGTCGTTCCTGCGCACGCCTTCTTCCCCCCCCACCCCCGCTTCGGGGAGGGAAGCCCCGAGCCGGCGGGTTCATCCCGCCGGTCGACAGCGGGAACAAGCCCCGCCGCTCCAAAACGCCCGCCCGCGCCCGGAGAAAAGCCATGACCCCCAGGCCGATTGTCCAGATCGAGGGCTTGCACAAGTTCTTCCGGCGCGGCAGCGAGCAGATCGACGTCCTCAACGACCTCACCCTGGAGGTGCCCGAGGGCGAGTTCCTCGCGCTGATGGGCCCGTCCGGATCCGGCAAGACGACGCTGCTCAACCTCATCGCCGGGCTTGACTCGCCCAGCGCTGGCACGCTCGTCGTCGGCGACCAGGTCATCAGCCGGATGAGCGAGGGCCAACTGGCGAAGTGGCGGACGCGGCACGTCGGCTTCGTCTTCCAGTTCTACCACCTGCTGCCGGTGCTCACCGCCTTCGAGAACGTCGAGCTGCCACTCCTTCTGCTGCCGCTCTCGGCGGCGGGCCGCAAGCGGCAAGTGCTGACGGCGGCTCGACCTGGTCGGGCTGTCCGACCGGCTGTCGCACCGGCCGGGGCAGCTGTCCGGCGGCCAGCAGCAGCGCGTCGGCATCGCCCGGGCCATCGTCACCGACCCGACGCTGATCGTCGCCGACGAGCCGACCGGCGACCTCGACTCGAAGTCGGCCGAGGAGATCCTCGACCTGCTCGTCGAGCTGAAGAAGGGCCTGAACAAGACGATCCTCATGGTGACGCACGACCCCCGCGCCGCCGCCCGCGCCGAGCGCGTCCTGCACCTGGAGAAGGGCCGGCTCGTCCGCGAATCGACGCCGTACTCCGACACACACCACGCCGGCCGCAACGGCGACGCCGTCACCCGAGGCCCGCGCGCCGTGGAGGACGTCACCCGTGAGCCGTATTGACGCCTGGCTGATGTGGTTCCTCGACAGCCCCTGGCGCGTCGTCGGCAGTGCGGCCGGCCTGCTGGTCGTGTTGCTCCTCTTGGTCTACCGCGACGGCTGGGCGTTCTACCCACGGATGGTCGTCAAGAGCCTCAACCGCAACCGCCTCCGCACGGCGCTGACCGGCGTCGTCACCTTCCTGTTCGTCGTCGCCGTCACCATGGTCGGGACCATCCTCTACACCCTCGACCTGGTGACGACCGAGAAGGCGAAGGACTTCAAGGGCATCGTCACCGAGCGCTGGCAGATCCCGTCGCAGATGCCGTTCGCCTACGCCGCCTCGCTGTCCGACGGCGGGGCGCGCAACCCCGGCGACACCCGGCCCGAAGACGCGATGACCTGGACCTTCGTCGGCGGCACCATCGACCCGACCAAGCGGACGCGCGAGAACATCGTCTTCTTCTTCGGCATGGAGCCGGCCAAGCTGCTCCGCGTCGAGCGCGACGACCAGGGCGCCCTTAAGCGCGACCGCAACGGCCGGGTGATCTACTCCTCGATGATGGACGGCATGGACGAGCTGACCGACGAGCAGCTCGACCTGCTCGACAAGGGCTGCCGGGAGATGGAGAAGGACCGGCGGAAGGTCATCCTCGGCAAGGAGCGCCTGGCCGCGTTGAACAAGAAGGTCGGCGAGCGGTTCACGCTGACGTCGATCAACTACTTCGGCATCGACCTGGAGGTCGAGGTGATCGGCGAGTTCCCCGACGGGCGGTACAACCAGTCGGCGCTGATGAACCGCGAGTACATCCTGGAAGCCCTGGAGGCGTGGAAGCGAAAGACCGGCCGGCCGCACCCGATGGCCGAGAAGTCCCTCAACCTGGTCTGGATCCGCGTGCCGGACAACGAGGCGTTTCGCCAGGTCAGCGACCAGATCATGAACTCGCCGGAGTTCACCGTCCCGGCGGTCAAGGTCGAGACGGCGTCGTCGGGCATCGCCTCGTTCCTCGACGGCTACAAGAGCATTCTCTGGTCGATGAAGTGGCTGTTCGTGCCCACGGTGCTGGGCGTGGTGGCGCTGGTGATCGCCGGGGCCATCTCGATCAGCGTCCGCGAGCGCCGGACCGAGCTGGCGGTGCTCAAGGTGCTGGGGTTCGGCCCGGGGCAGATCCTCGTGCTGGTGCTGGGCGAGGCGCTGCTGGTCGGGGTCCTGTCGGGACTGTCCAGCGCGCTGGCCGCCTACCTGGTCATCAACCTGTACCTCGGCGGGATCAAGTTCCCGATCGCCTTCTTCCCGGCGTTCCGCGTGCCGGAGGCGGCGCTGTGGTGGGGGCCGCTCATCGGCGCCGTGACGGCGTTCGCCGGCAGCATCGTCCCGGCCCTGTCGGCCCGCCGGGTCAAGGTCGCCGAGGTGTTCTCCAAGATCTCCTGAGGCCCCGGCCATGGCACACGTCTTCACCGCCCTCAAGTGGGCGTTTCTCGGCGGCGTCGGCTTCCTGGCGCTGACCTTCGCCGCCATCTTCCTCGTGCTGTTCTTGCAGTCGCTGGGCGTGCTCAAGAAGGTGCCGTTCAGCTACAGCCTGCGCAACCTCGCCGTCCGCTGGCCCATCACCGGGCTGACGGCGATGGCGTTCACGCTCGTCGTGGCGCTGCTCGTCTTCATGCTCGCCTTCGTCCAGGCCATGTACAAGCTGACGGAGTCGTCCGGCGTGCCCGAGAACGTCCTGGTCCTGTCCGACGGCGCCACCGACGAGCTGTTCAGCAACCTCGGCTTCGGGGACGTTAAGGAGATCGAGCTGCGCCCGGAGGTGGTGCGGGAGAACGGCAAGCCGCTCGCCTCGTGGGAGGTCTACGTCGTCGTCAACCAGCCCATCTCGGTGCGGAAGTGCCCGAGGTGCGGCCAGCTGGTCGGCGTGGACCGGTACGACGAGCTGGTCAAGCACGGCGAGCCGGCCTGTGAGGGCTCGGGCCTGTCGGTACGCGGCACGCGCGGCCGGCGGTTCATCCAGGTGCGCGGCATCGAAGACCCGGCGGTGTCCGGCCGGGTCCACAACCTGGCGCTGCACGACGGGGGGACGTGGTTCAGCTCGTCGTCGGTGCGGGCTCTGGCGGGCTCGTCGTCGGGCGAGCAGGCGATCGAGGCCGTCATCGGCGAGGGGTTGGCCCGCGAGCTGGGGCCGGACCTGAGCAAGAAGGCGCTGGAAGTCGGCGACCTGTTCGAGCTGGGGCCGCGCAGGTGGGTCGTGGTCGGCATCTTGAAGTCGGCCGGCTCGACGTTCGACTCCGAGGTGTGGGGCAAGTTCCAGATCGTCGGTGAGCTGTTCGGCAAGTCCGCCTACACCACCTGCGTGCTGCGGGCGGCCGACGCCGACGCCGCCGGCGAACTGGCCGCCGACCTGAGTGCCAACTACAAGAAGCCGGCCGTCGTGGCCCAGCCGGAGCCGAAGTACTACGCCAGCTTGAACACGACCAACGAGCAGTTCCTCGGCGGGGTCATGCTGTTGGCCTTCATCATGGCGATCGGCGGGGCGATCGCGGTGATGAACACGATGTTCGCCGCCATCGCCCAGCGGACGAAGGACATCGGCGTGCTGCGCATCCTCGGGTTCGCCCCGTGGCAGGTGCTGGTGTCGTTCTTCCTGGAGTCGGTGCTGCTGGCGCTGGTCGGCGGGCTGCTCGGCTGCGCGATCGGCTTTCTGGCCAACGGCTGGACGGCGTCGAGCGTGATCTCCAGCGGTCAGGGCGGCGGCAAGAGCATCGTGCTGAAGCTGATCGTGGACGGGATGACCCTCGGCGCGGGGATGGTGTTCGCCCTGGTCATGGGCTGCCTCGGCGGGCTGATCCCGTCGCTGTCGGCGATGCGGCTGAGGCCGCTCGACGCCGTGCGGTGAGGAAGAGAAGGCGATGGCCCACGGGCCATCGCCTTCCTCAATGCCCCTCCGCCGGGTCCTTCTCCAGCGGCGCCCCGGTGGCGAGGCGGTGGTCGAGGTCCTCGCGCAGCCGGTGCAGCTCCTCGTGGACCAGCTCGATCGGCGCCCCCGGGGCCAGCAGCGAGCCGGCCACGACATAGACGTCCTTCCGCCCGGCGAAACACCGCTCCAGGTAGTGGATCGGCAGGACAGGCGCCTGGGCGTCGGTGAGTAGCCCCCGCAGCAGGCTGACGTCGTCGGCCTCGTCCAGGCTGACCTCAACGACCCCCCCGCGCGACAGCACCTGGCGCGCCCCCCGCAGCTCCCTCTCGGCGTCGGCGGGGCCGGCGGCGTGGACCAGCCACATCACCCGGTCGCCGGCGCTGACCACGGCCCGCAGCGCCGCCGGGCCGGAGGCGTCGGTCGCCACGATCACCGGGCCGTGGCCCGGCAGGCGCAGCAGGCCGGCGATCTCCAGCCGCTGGCGGAACCGCGTCCGCAGCCAGTAGCGCGCCCGCCCGAACAGGTCGGGAAGGATCGCCCACAACAGCCCCAGCGTCAGCAGGGTCATCGCCCCGGCGCTGAGGAACAGCAGCGCCGGCAATCGCTCCTTGTTGTAGATCGGCTCGGGCGGCGCGTCGGCGGGCCGCACGTTCAGGTACGTCACGTCCCGGGCCCCGTAGCCGCGCACCACCACCTCGACCCCCTCGCCGACCCCCTTGTCCAGGTCGAGGATCACGTACGGGGGGCGGTCGCTGGCGGTGAACTCCTCGCCGTCCACGACGACCTTGGTGACGTGGCCGTGCTCGATCACCGGCTTCTCGTCCAGGACGCCCTGGACCTCCAGCCCGGTCGCGGGCAGCGCCGGCGTGAAGCCTGTCCGAACCGCCGCGCGGTCGATGGCGAAGAAGATCAGCGAGGCGGCGATGGCGCCGGTGATGTTGAGGAAGTTGCTGGTCGCGATCGCGTCGCCCTTGCTCGTCTTGGGGGCGCGGTGCTGAAGCAGCGAGAACAGCGGCACCAGGTAGAACCCGGTGAAGAAGCCGATGCAGACGATCGCGCCGACCAGCACCGGGACGTTCGTCAGCCCCGCGGCGGCGACGGCGGTGGCCAGCACCATGCCCAGCGCGCCGATCGGCACCAGGCCGACCTCGACCTTGCCGCCGGACAGGTGGCCGACCAGCGGGCTGCCCAGGCCGATGCCCAGCGCCACCATGCCGACGATGTAACTCGTCTTCGCCTCCGACCACGGCGGCAACTGCGACTGGCCGTGCATGTAGACCACCTGCCGCATGAACGCCACCAGGAAGGTGAAGAAGGCGATGCCGATCACCGCGAAGACCAGCGGCCGCGACGTCAGCAGCTGGCGGATGTTGTGGAACAGCGGCTGGTAGACGTACCGCGGGAACGCCCGGGTCGGGTTGGCCGCCGGGATGCGCTCGATGGCGAGGCTGGCGACGGCGCCGACGGCGGCCAGGGCGGTGAGGATCAGGCCGATCCTGTACTCCTCGCCGCGGTAGACCGACGACAGCACGCCCCCGGACACGGTGCCGAGGATGACCGCCAGGAACGACAGCGACTCGAGCACGCCGTTGCCCCGGGAGAGCATGCGCGGGGTGAGGATCTCCGGCATCGCGCCGTACTTGGCGGGTACGAAGAAGGCGCTGTGCAGCCCCATGAGGAACACGGTGGACAAGACGACGTAGGCGCCCAGCTCGGGGCGGCCGGCCCGGCCCAGCCAGAAGCCGGCCAGGGCCAACAGGGAGATGCCCACCTCGACGAACTTCCACGTGACCAGGGCGGTCCGCTTGCTGTAGCGGTCGGCGAGGTAGCCGGCGGCAGTGCAGAAGATGGCCCAGGGGGCGTAGAACAGCATCGGCATCAGCGAGATGGCGCCGGACTCGGTCAGCGTGTCCGTGTTGATGGCGAAGAACATCGCCGAGGCGTGAATCGCCTGGTCGTTGAAGGCGGCGAGGAACTGGGCGACCAGCAGTCCGAGGAACGTACGCGAGTGCAGGTGGTCGGCGGGTTGGAACGTCTTCATTTCAGAAAGGATGAAGGAGGAAGGATGAAGGAGGAATCCAGACGGAGCAATGCGGCAGGGATTGTTTTATCCATCCCCGTTGAACGCGAACAGCGCCGAAGGCCGACTCCTTCCGGATTCCTCCTTCCTCCTTCCAGATCACCGCCCCATCAGGTACGACTGGAGGTCGCGGCTGATCCGCGCGCAGCGGTCGTGCCACTCGGGCGTGGCCACGCCGCCGCCCGCGGGTCGCATCACCAGCGTGATGGTCAACTTGTTCGCCTGGGACGGGTCGAGCCGCTCCATGTGCAGCTCCAGGTCGGCGCCGAAGCCCTTGGTGGCGACGGCGGCCGGCCGGCCGCCCAGCCCGGACGTCCAGCCCAGCAGGGTCCCCTTCCGCTTCTCCACCGCCTGATCGACGACGCGGACCTTGATCATGCCCGGCACGCTCTCCAGCACCTCGCCGCCGAGGTCGAAGACGAACCCCTTCAGCTTGAGCATCGCCATCGCCTCCGGCATCGTCGCCTCGAGGCTGTGGCGGTAGGTGTTGCGATCGACGGCGGCCGGCGCGGCCGGCCCCGGGAGGCGGCCCGAGTCGCTCGCCGAGGCCGGCCTCGGGCCCGCCTGGGACGAGCCGCGGGCGGCCAGGACGCGCCGGCCCAGGGCCCGCTCGTAGGACGTGGCCAACTCCCAGGCCGTCTTCGGCCGGCGCTCGGGGTGCTTCTCCAGGCAACCCCTCACGACCGCCTCGACGGCGGCCGGCACGTCGCGGCAGCCGGCCTCGGCGAAGCTCGGTGGCGCCTCCTGGGCGTGGGCGATCATCAGCCCCTCCACGCTGGGCTGGAAGAACGGCCGCCGGCCGGTCAGCAGCTCGTAGAGGATCACGCCGACCGAGTACAGGTCGCCGCGCCCGTCCATGTCGATGCCGCGGACCATCTCCGGCGAGATGTACTCCGGCGTGCCCGACGCCGGCGGCAGGTCGAAGCTGACCAGGTCGTCCGGCGAGATGTACAGCATCGAGCTCATCTTCGCCAGGCCGTAGTCCATGACCTTGAGCGTCTCGGTCGGCGTGCCGGGGTAGAGGACCATCAGGTTGCCCGGCTTGAGGTCGCGGTGGATGACCCCCTGCTCGTGGGCCGCCTCCAAGGCGTCGCAGAGCTGGCCGAGCAGCCGGCCGACCCGCTCCGGGGTCAGCCGGGTCTCCCGCTGGAGCAGCTGGTTGAGGTCCACCCCGCGCAGGTACTCCATGACCAGGAGGGCGCCGTGCGGCCCCTTGGTCTGGGCGTCGTAGACCTCGACCGAGTTGGGGTGCTTGAACCGCGACAGGATGTGGATTTCGCGGCGGAAGTGCTCGACCGACTTGGCCTGCTGCCGCAGCGCCTCCTTGAGCACCTTGACGACCACGTCGCGGCCCGGGTTGTCCTGCCGGGCGAGGTAGATCTTGCTCATCCCGCCCTCGTCGAGCTGGCGGGTCACCCTGTACTTGTCGAGGAGCAGCTGGCCGAGCATGGTCGTCGCCTCAGTCCCTTAGGGCCGCGCACGGGGCGGCCTGCGGCACTCAACTTTAGTGCGCAACTCGCGGCGGTGCCAACCCACGGGGCGGCGAAATGCACGGCCGGGTCGTGGGTTTGCTCCCCGCCCTTTCCTGACCTAAGTTTGGGCATCCTTCCAGTAAGCCACCCGGGATACCCAGCCATGTCGAAACGAGTCGCCTCGCCGCGCCGCCACGCCCGACTCACCGTCGAGGCCCTCGAGCGCCGCTGCGTCCCCGCCCTGTTCTCCTCCGTTGAGCTGAGCACCCTACCCACGACCCCCAACGTCGGCTTCGCCCTGAACGGCTTCACCGACAACGACGCCACCGCCAGCTACGTCCGCGGCATCGGCGACGTCAACGGCGACGGCATCGACGACCTCGCCGTCGGCAGCCCCGGGCCGAACCTCGGCGGCCCCGGCCAGGTCTACGTCGTGTTCGGCCGGCCGGCCTCGTTCGGCACCGGCTTGAACCTCAACCAGCTCGACGGCGCCGTCGGCTTCACGATCAACGGCCCCGACAGCGGCACCGCCTCGCGGATGTCCGCCGCCGGCGACGTCAACGGCGACGGCATCGGCGACCTGCTCGTCGGCGCCCCCGGCGCCAAGACCGCCCCGGCGTTCGTCCCCGGCAAGGCGTACGTCATCTTCGGCAAGGCCACCGGCTTCCCCGCCGTGCTGAACCTCGACTCGTTCACCGCCGCCGACGGCATGGTCGTCGTCGGGGCGGACCACGGCGGCAAGCTCGGCGACTCGGTCGCCGGCGTCGGCGACGTCAACAGCGACGGCATCGACGACATCCTGATCGGCGCGCCCGGCATGGCCCCCGACGGACCGGCCTTCAAGGGCAAGGCGTTCGTCGTCTTCGGCAGCCGATCTGGCCTGCCCGCGTCGATCACCACGACCGCGCTCGACGGGTCGAACGGCTTCAAAATGAACGGCGTGGCCCAGTTCGACGCGACCGGCACGTCGGTCGCCCGCGCCGGCGACGTCAACGGCGACGGCAAGAACGACCTGCTCATCGGGGCGACTGGCACCGGAACGGGTGGCAACCTGGGCAAGGTCTTCGTCGTCTACGGCGGCGGGCCGTTCGCCGCCAGCCTCGAGCTGAGCGCCCTCAACGGCGCCAACGGCTTCGTCATCACGGCCGCCGGCAGCCAGATCGGGCGGGCCGAGGCGCTGGCCGGCGGCGGCGACTTCAACGGCGACGGCCGGCCCGACATCGCGATCGGCTCGTGGAACGCCAACGGCGGCGGGCTGACGCGCGGGGCGGCTTACCTCGTCTACGGCCGGTCGGGCTCGACGTTCCCGGCGACCTATCCGCTGTCGTCGCTGAGCCCCGACCAGGGCACGACTGTGTTCGGCTCGATCAACGGCGGCCAACTCGGCACCTCGGTGGCGTTCGTGGACTTCAACAACGACGGCGTCTCCGACCTGCTGACCGGCGCGCCGATCGCGAACCACTTCAACAGCAACAACGGCGCCTTCTCCGGCATCGTCTACGTCGTGTTCGGCCGGCGCGGCAACAACGGCGGCGGCGAGGTCGATGTGCTCAACTCCCAGGGCTACTCGTTCGAGGCGCGGGGGTTCGGCTCGTTCTCCAACGCCGGGCGCTCGGTCGCCTCGGCCGGCGACATCAACCACGACGGGGCGGCCGACCTGATCCTCGGCATGCCCAACCCGCTGAACCCGTCCGACAAGCGGCCCGGCCGGGCGTTCGTGCTGTACGGCAAGTTCGGCCGGCCGGCGGCACAGATGCTCGGCAGCGGGGGGCTCATCCGGGGCGGCGGCCTGGCTTACGAGTTCAAGCTGAGCTTCGCCAACTCGACGCCTATCAACGTCTCGACCCTCGGCGCGGCCAACGTCGTGGTGGTCGGGCCGAACGGCCAGCCGGTCGCGGCGCAGTACGTCGGCTACGACGCCGTGACGGAGACGGCGACCTACCGCGTCACCCCGGCGGACGGCGTGTGGGACTTCCGCGACAACGGGGATTACGCCATCCACATCGCCGGCAACCAGGTGTTCGACATCTTCGGCAACGCCGTCCCGGGGGCGTTCGTCGGCCACTTCGTCGTCAGTGCGGTGCCGAAGGTCATCGCCGTCGGCACCAACGTCGGCGGCCGGGTGCAGGTCTTCACGCCGGACGGGACGCCGATGTTCACCATCGACGCCTTCCCGGCCACCACCGGCGGCGTGCGCGTGGCGGTCGGCGACGTCAACGCCGACGGCATCCCCGACGTGATCGCCACGCCGGGCGGCGGCGTCCTCGCCGAGGTCAAGGTCTTCGACGGCCGCGACGGCTCCCCGCTGGCCGGCTACACGCCGATCCGCCCCTACGGCCCGGCCTGGGTGTACGGGGCCTACGTGGCGGCGGCCGACGTGGACGGCGCCCCGGGGGCGGAAATCGTCGTCGGTCCGGGCCGCGGCTCGATCCTGCCCGTCGTCGCGTTCAAGGCCACCGGGCAGGTCGTCTCCCGCTTCCGGGCCTACGGCACGAACATCGTCGGCGGCGTCCGCGTCGCGGCCGGCAACCTCCTGGGCGACGCCCGCGCCGAGATCGTCACCGCGGCCGGTTCCGGCGTCAGCATCGTCAAGGCGTTCACCCAGGCCGGCCGGCCGCTGTGGGCCCGGCAGGCCTACGCCTTGGCCGGCGGCGTCTTCGTGACGGTCGGCGACGTCAACGGCGACGGCTTGAACGAGGTCGTCACCGGCCCCGAGGGGCCGAACCAGCCCTACCTCCGGGTCTACCGGGGCTTCAACGGCCTCCCCGTCCCCGGGCAGGTCGCCGCCTACCCGCCGAACTTCTTCCTCGGCAGCCGCGTCGGCGTGCTGGACGTCGATGGCGACGGCCGGCTGGAGGTGCTGGTCTCGACGGCCGGTGCCCGCACGGTCCTGGTGTACAGCTGGGTGACCAAGCGACGGGTGGACTCGTTCGCGACGTTCGAGGCCGCCTACGGCCGCGGCCTGTTCGTCGCCGGCGGGTAGGCGAACTGGTCTTGCCCGGACCGCCGCCGCCGGGCTATCTTTCCCGGTCAACGCCAGGATGGACCGGAGACCACGCCATGAACGCTCGCCAGGACGGAACCGAGCGCGGCCTGCTCGATGAGGCGCTTTTCGCGGAGGAGCCCACCTCCCCGCCCGACCTGACCGCCGTGGCGGTCGAGGCGCTCACGCCCGACGAGCCCGCCCGGCCGGCGCCGGCGGTGCGGGAGGGCGATTCCTATTACGCGCTGACCCACCTGGCGCCGGGCGTGTACGAGGTCAGCGAGCCCGGTGGGCCACGTCGGGCCGAGCCCCGCGTCGAACGGGAAGCCGAGCCGCTGCCGTCGCCGGTACAGGTGCAATTCCCGGAGTTCGAGCTGAACGACCTCGACCCGGAACCGGAGCCGCTGCCCTCCTACGAGTGGCCCGAGCCGGACGACGCCGACCCGACGACGGTGCTTCAGGCCGCCGGAGCCGACGAGCCGACCGAGGAGGTCTACGAGGTCGTCGCGCCGGCCCCCCCGGCCGCTGAGGCCGCACCGCCGGCCGTCGAGGTCCCGCCGCCCCCACCGGCCACAGAGCGGCGCCCGCTCCTGCTCACCATCAACGCCGGGCTGACGCTACGCGCCGGCGAGAGCGGCGTGCTGACTTCGGGCCTGTTGCGCGTCGTCGGTGATGACCCGTTCCTGCTCGACATCCTCGTGCTGTCCGCCCCCGAGCAGGGGGCTCTGCTGCGCGACGGCTTCGCGCTGACCGGCGGCGACGTGTTCACCCAGGAGGACCTCGACCACGGCCGGATCTCCTACCGCCACGAGGGCGACGTCGGCGAGGACGGCTTCGTCTTCGCCACGCCCCAGGAGGAGGTGCCCGCGACAATCTTCGCCATCCGCGTCGAGCCGGCCCGGCTGGCGCCGGAACTGCTCGGGCCGGGTCGACTGTCCTCGCCGGTAGAAGGGATGCGCGTGGCCGACCTGCTGCGCGGCACGGCGCGCAGCCACGAGCCCGACCTGGAGCCTGGCCTGGCCCTGACCGGGGCAACGGGTCGCGGCCAGTGGGAATACTCGCTCGACGGGGGGGCCAGCTGGCAGCCGGTCGGCGAGGTCGAGTCAACCCACCCCTTCCTGCTGGGCCCGTCGGACCGGTTCCGCTTCGTGCCGCGTCCCGGCTGGTCCGGCCGGGTGCAACTGACCTACCGCGCCTGGGACCGCAGCGCCGGTGAGGCCGGGGCGCGCGTGGACCTGGCAGGCCCGGAGGCGTGCGGCGGGGCGACCGCGTTCAGCGAGGCCGCTGTAACCCTCAGCGCGACGCTCGGGCCGCCGGCGGCGCGACGGCCCGTGACGGAGCCGTGGCGCGAGCCCCTCTCGGCCGAAGGCCTCGTCGGCGCCGCGGCGGCGGTGGTCCGGGTGGAGGGCGACGGCGTGTGGCAGTTCTCGCTCGACGGCGGGCGGTCGTGGCAGGACTTCGGCGACGTGTTCCACGGCCGGGCGCGCTTGCTGCGCGACCAGGACCGCGTGCGGTTTCTGCCGCGCCGCGGCGCCTGGGGCAAGGTGGCCATCTCCGCCCGCCCGTGGGACGGGGCCGCCTTCGCCGCGGGCGAGGTGGTCAACCTCGCCGGGCACCGCGCCGTCGGCGACGGCACGGCGTTCGGCGAGGTGGCCCTGACGCGGGCGTGGCGGCTGGGCGTCTGACTACCGCTTCCCGCGCATCTTGGCGAACCACTCGGCGAACTCCTGCCGCGTCATCCGCTCGGGCACCTTGATGCCCAGCAGCTTGATCGTCGTCTGCATCCGCTCGGGGATCTCGTCCGGCGTGATGACGTCGTCGCCGTTGGTGTCGAACCGGTCGAACAGCTGGTCGGCCTGGCTGGGCGGGCTCTTCGCCAGCTCCGCCGCCGTCTCCGGCCGCTCCCACACGTAGCACGCCCAGCCGACCATCATCTCGTCCCAGGTCTGCAAGCCGAAGCGGACCTTCTTCTCCGGCGCCGGGTTGAGCGGGTTGTTGCCCGAGTTGTCGAAGTGGGCGACGGCGTGGACCTTGGCCCCCTTCGGCAGCCGCAGCGGCTCGTCGAAGCGGTAGACGTTCTGCCAGTTGAAGTCCCACCGCGGCACCGACAGGATCGTCTCGCGCTTGCCGCCGGGCAGGGTGATGTCGTAGCGAAACGACTTGCCGCGCCAGTGCATGTGCGGCACGAAGCTGAGCAGCCGCGCGTCGGCAGGCAGCCGCAGCGTCGCCTCGGCCCTGTAGTGCGGGTCGTGCGGCGGCACGAGGATGGCGGTGTTGGCGAACTCGTTCATGAACATCTCGTACTTCGGCGGCCTCTTGGCGAACGTCAGGCCGACCGACGAGCGGTCGGTGACCGCCGTGCCGTTGGGCGTGTAGTGCATCTCGATGCGCAGCTTCGCCCCCTTCGGGACGCGCAGCGCCGTCTCGGGCGGGCAGACCAGCCCGAGGTCGCCCGGCGCCCAGCCGACCAGCACCGAGAACGACCCGTCGGCGGTGACCGGCGACTTGTTCCCGCCGCGCAGGATGTACACGACGATGTGGTGTACCACCCCCGGGGCGCCCGGCCGGGCCTCGGCCATGGTCACCCAGCGGTCCTCCGGGAAGCCGGTCTCGACGATGAAGTTCTGGTACGGCAGCGAGCCGGTGGCCGGCACGTCGAACGCCTTGGGCATCTGGATGACCAGGTCCGGCTTGCCCAGCGCCCAGCCCTTGGGGAACTCGACCGGCTTGGGCAGGTCCTTCGGGTCGCCCTTGGGCATGCCGGCCTCGACCCAGTCGGACAGCGTCGCGATCTCGTCCCTGGACAGGTGGCGGTCGTTGCTGAACTTGCCGTAGCGCGAGTCGGCCTGCCACGGCGGCATCCGCCGCTGCGTCGTCACCTCGCGGATCATCGCCGCGTGCTTGACCGCGTCGTCGTAGTTCAGCAGCGAGAACGGAGCCGCCTGCTCCGGCCGGTGGCACGCCTGGCAGTACTTCTGGAGTAGGGGCGCGACGTCCCTGGAAAAGGAGACACCGGCCTTCGCAGACTGCTTCACCGCGCGGTCGAGGAGGCAGCCGTCTACCTCGGTCTCGGGCACGCTCACAGGCTTACCCGCGAGCACCTCGTCGAGGGCGGAATACAGGTCTTCGCGGGTCGGCTTGGCACGCCGGGAGCCGGCGCCGTACTGGTCGTTGACCCGGCCCCGGTAGCGCACCTTCAGGTCGCCGTCGAGGACGACCACGGCCGGCACCCGCGTCACGCCGAGCAGGTCGGCGAGCTTCTGGTGGGTGTCCTTGAAGACGGGGAACGGCACGTCGCGGTCGTAGGAGTGGCCGGCGACCTTGTCGAGGTCCTCGCGCTCGTTGGGGTAGACGGCGACGAACTGGGCCTGCCGGTCGCGGTAGGCCTTCTCCTTGGCGACCAGCTCGGGCAAGTAGAGGTTCGACACCGGGCAGTCGGCCCCGACGAAGGCGACGACGATCGCCTTGTGGCCCTTGAGGTCGTGCAGCGCCCGGCGGTTGCCGCGCAGGTCGCGCAGCGCGGCGCCGCGCGGCAGCGGCTTGCCGAGGGCCGACTCGGCGGCGGCCTCCTGACAAACGAACAGGGCAACGGCCAGCAAGATGCCACTTCGGCGCATGGGAAGGCCTCCGGGGAACGGTCGTCTCGGTGCTGATGTTACTCTACGACGCGCGGCGAGGTTTCGCGGTCACCGCCGCGCCGCCCGCGTCGGGTCGGGTCGGGTCACCTTCTCGCCGCGCAGCGCCGCCAGCTCCACCGGCAAGTAGCCGGGGTCGGCCTTCGCCCAGCACCGCCGGGCCAGGGCGGCGTAGCGCTCGACCTCCTCGGCCCGGCCCAGCCGCTCGCAGACCACCTGCATGCCCAGGGCGGCCCGCACGCTGCCGGGGTCGTGGGCCAGCGCCTCGTGGAACGCCTCCTCGGCGACGTCGAGCTTGTTCCCCGTCAGCGCTCCGACGCCCCAGGCCTCCATGTGGACCGCGCCGTTGCCCCAGGCGTGGTGGCCGTAGTTGTTCTTGTTGCGGTCCACAAGCTTCTGGAGCAACTTCAGCCCCGCCGCCGGGTCGCCGGTCGCGCAGAGGTACAGCCCCTGCGTCTCCCACAGGTTCAGCTCCAGCCCCTTGTCGGACTTCTGGTCGCGCAGGGCGTGCCTCAGTACCTCGACCTCCGGCAGCGCGCGGGCGGGGTCGCCCATCTTGAGGTACACCAGGGCGGCGTAGTAGCTCGCCTGCGTCTTGTCGCCCTTGCGGCCGAACTGCGGCGGCCGGCCGCGCCGGCCGTAGGGCCCGCCGGCGCCGCCCCGGCCGACCTCGCCGGCGATCTTCAGCGCCCCGTCGTAGTCCCGCTCGGCCAGCAGCAGCCGGAAGAACGGGTTGCGCAGCTGGAAGTTGTTCGCCTCGCACTCGCGCTTGATCGCCTCGGCCTCGGCGAACCGGCCGTCGTGCGTCAGCGAGACGAGCAGCGTTTCGAGGTGGTGCGAGTACTGGTGGTCGTCGCGCGGCTTGACGCTCTCGCGCCTGTGGTACTCGCGCTCCAGCTCGATGGCCCGGGCGGAGCGGTCGCTGGTCTTGTTCCAGCGGCCCAACCGGGTGGCCAGGTGCGCCTGCATGTGGAAGGCGTGCGGCAGGCCCGGCGACGACTCGATGTACTTCTCCGCGTAAGGCCAGCCCAGCGCCGGCCGCTGGAAGTTCTCGTAGAAGTGGACCAGTTCGTGGCTGGCGCCGGGGTGGAGCGGGTTGACGCGCAGCAGGGCCTTGTAGAACGGCACCGACGACGCCTTGCCGCCGAACAGCCCCGAGCCGCCGGCCAGTTGGGCGCGGAAGTACCACGCCTCCTCGTCGTCCCCGTGCAGCGCCAAAAGCTCGTCGAGCGTGGCGATGGCCTTCTGCTTGCGGGCCTCGGCGTCGCCGACGCCGGGCAGCTGGCCCTTCTCCTGCATCGACGCCTTGATCAGCATCTGCTCCCGGCCGCTACAGTGGTCCTTCAGCTTCCACGCCTCCAGCAGCGCCTTCGTCGCGTCGCCCCGGCCGTAACGCTCCAGCGCCCGGGCCAGGCCCCACCAGGCCATCGGGCAGGTCGGGTCGTGCTGGAGGGCCGTCTCGAATGACCGGGCGGCCTCCATCCAGACGTAGGAGTAGAAATACCCCAGCGCCTGGTCGAAGTAGAGCTGGCACTCCGGCGAGTTCGTCGTGACCCGGTAGCGCAGCACGCACTGCTGCGGGTACGGCTTGGCGGGCGCCAGCCGGCTGAACGCCATGGGCTTCGGCGCCGGCTTCGCCGGCGGAGCGGCGGCGTTGGCCAGGGCGGCCAGACTCAGCGCGACGAGCGAGGACAGAAAGGTCGGCTTCATCGGCGGGTGTCCTGCGGCGGGCGTGAGACTACTATTCTGGACGAATCCGGATCGCCAGCCAATCCAAATCATACGCTCTCACGAGATTCTCAGCGAAGGGGGTCGAGATGGCGAAGCTGACACGGTCGTGCCTGGCGTGCGTTCTCGTGCTTTCGCCGGCTCTACTATCGGACGAGGCGCCGAAGGTTGCGCAACCTACCCTCGCCCGCCAGCTCGTGCGGCGCGCCCTGGTGCGCGATAACGACCTGGTGCAGATCGCCGGCCCGGCGTCGGAGGCGGCGTTGCTCGAAGACCTCGCCGTCGAGGCGGCGAGGAGCGGCGCCAACCCGCTGGTGACGCTGACCGGCGATCGGCTGCGCCGACGGCTGATCGAGGACGTGCCGGCGAAGTTCGACGCCCGCCCGCCACGCTTCGACCTGGCCCTGGCGGGGCTGTGCGACGTGTTCCTTGGCGTCGAGCCGAACGAGGACGCCCTGCTCGGCCTGCCGCCGTCGCGGATGGCGACGCGGCAGAAGGCGCTGGAGAAGGTCAACGACAAGATGCTGGAGCGCGGCGTCCGCACGGTCTGGTTGGGCAACGGGCTGTACCCGACGCCACCCCGGGCGAAGCGCTTCGGGATGACCGTCGAGAACCTACGCAAGGTCTACGAGGCCGGACTCGCCGCCGACGGGGCGGCGCTCACGAAGACCGGGGAGAAACTGCGCGAAACGATCGCCTCGGGGAAGGAAATGCGCCTGCGCTCCGACGACGGCACCGACCTGACACTGCGGATCGCCAGGCGCCCGGTCTTGGTTAGCGACGGCGTGCTGACGGCGGAGAAGGTCAAGAAGGGCGGGGCGGCGTGCATGACGTGGCTGCCGGCCGGCGAGGTGTACGTGACGCCGGTCCCGGGCTCCGGCGACGGCGTGGTGGTCGCCCCGCACGCCTTCTGGGAGGGCGAAGAGATCCGCCGGCTGAAGCTCACCTTCAAGGCGGGCAAGCTCACGGCGATGACGGCGGAGTCCGGGCTGGACCGGCTGGAGAAGGTCTACCGCGCCCACGGCGAGGGCAAGGACGCCCTGGGCGCGATCGACGTCGGGCTCAACCCCGGCGTGCGGGCGCCGACGGGCAGCAAGCTCGTCAGCTTCGTCGCCGAGGGCACGGTGACGGTGGCGCTGGGCAACAACGCCTGGGCCGGCGGCGACGTCAACTCGCCGTTCGGGCTGAACCTGCACCTGCCGGGCTGCACGCTGACGATCGACGGCCGGGCGGTGGTGGAGAAGGGGCGGCTGCGGTGACCCGCGTCACCCCATCAGCTTCTTGAGTTCCAGGAGGTAGCGGGGCACCGCCGTCTTCGGGTCCTCCGCCGCCTCGTACTCCAGGGCGACGTAACCCTGGTAGTTGACGTCGCGCAGCATCCTGGTCAGCCGGGGGAGGTCGGCCTCCTCCTTCTTCCCCTTCGGGGCGACCTCCGTCTTCACCTGCGTAACGACGGCGTACGGCGCGATCCGCACGAGGTCGGCGTAGGGGGCCTCGGTGTGGAAGTTACCCGTGTCCAGGTTGACCCCGAACCAGTCGTGCTTGACCGCCCGGACGATCGCCAGCAGCTGGTCCGCCGTGGCCGTGATGCCGCCGTGGTTCTCCAGCGCCAGCGTCACCTTGTACTTCGCCGCGTGGTCGCAGGCCTCGTGGATCGCCTCCAGGCAGCGCTGCCGCGCCTCGGCCTCGGTGTCGCCCTTCTTCACGGTGCCGGCGAAGATGCGCATCGTCCTCGCGCCCAACAGGGCGCTGTGCTCCGTCCAGCGCTTCACGTCGGCGAGTTGCTGCCTCTGCCTCCCCTTGTCGGCGTGGCAGAAGTCGTTGCCGACCGCCGTCCCCGACACCGCCAGACCGTGCCCGGCGCAGCGGGAGAGGGTGGCCTTCAGGTAGTCGTCGGTCGTTTTGGGGAAGTAATACGCCGTCAGCTCGACCGCGGGCAGCTTGAGCTTGCCGCCCAGGTCGATGAACTCCTCGAGCGTCATCCGCGGCCTGTCCTTGCCCTTCAGGGTGAGGTAGCGGTTGAAGCTGTAGGCCGCGAGACTGAGGGTCAGCCTCGACTTGCCGGACCTGCGGATCGGGTCGATGGCGAGGGCGTGGGCACCGGCAAGGCCGGCGGCGACGCCAAGGAAGGCGCGACGGGACGTGAGGGTCATGCCGGGATCTCCTGGGAGAGGGGGCCCTGTCGTCGTAGCGGCCTCGGTGGCGGATTGCAAGAGTGCTCCTTCGGAGGTAGCATAATCGTAAGCCTGCCCCAGGCACGAACCAGGAGAGCCAGCCGATGCCCGGTGAGCGCCCCGCCCGACGGAGCCGTGCCAAGAGCCAGCTCAAGGCCGCCGTCAAGGAGTTCGTTCGCCTGCTCGACGCGGTGCCGGCCGACAAGCCGGCCACGAAGCTCCAGCTCGACATCGCCCGCGACGCCGGCCTGGACGCCTGCGGCAAGCTGTTCAAGCGCATCCAGAAGCTGGAGGCGCGGGTCGCCCGCGGACGCCAGCGCCGAGACGCCGCCCGCGAGCGACTCCTGACCCTGCTGGCCGAGTTGGCGGCCGGCCCGGTGACCTTCCCCCGCCCCCTCGGCCTGCCCGAGATCGATCCCGACAAGCTCGACCAGACCTTCGCGCAGCTGCGCGACCGGGACTTCCCCGCCCTCGCCTCCCACCTCCGCGACGCCGCCGGCCACGCCGAGGCGATCGCCTACGAGCGTTACCTCGTTGAGGAGTTCTTCCTCAAGGGTAGCTCGATCATGGCCGAGCACCTCGTCCGCGAGTCGCGCCGGCCGCACCCCGTCCAGGACGAGGTCGAGTTCCTGGACAAGCTACGGCACCACCTGGCCGGCAACGTCCAGGCGGCGCTGTGGCGACAGGCCGGCTACAAGGTCAGCCAGGAGGTGGCCCAGGAAATCGACGCCGTCCTCGTTCGCACCCTTCGCTACCTGCTCTACCTGCTGACGATGACCCCGCCCCGGCGGCTCATCCTGCCGACGATGGGCGCCGAGTTCGACCCGGCCTTGCACCAGGTCGTCCCCGGCCGGCCCGACTCCGGTCCGGTCGTCATCCGTGCGACGATCTTCCCCGGCTGCCTGTCCCTGGAAAGCCCGCCGCGCGTCGTCGCCAAGGCCCAGGTCTACACCCGGCAGGTCGGCCAGGCCGCCGCCGGGGATTCCGCGGAGGCCAGCGGCGGGCGTTAGCCGACGCAGAATCCCTCCCTTCCAGGCTTGCCCTAATTGTGTACTGGTGTACACTAATAAGGTGAGGCCAACGAGGCGTGGAAGGAGGGATGACCATGGCGAAGAGTGAGAGCAGGGCGGTGTTGGCGGAAGCGGACGTGAACACCATCACCCAGGCGTTGTCCGCGCCGTTCGACGTGAGCGAGGTGAAGTTCAAGCCGCAGGCGGTCAGCGGCAACCGGGCGCTGGCGGTTCCGTTCGTGGACGCGCGGGTGATCCAGGACCGGCTCGACGAGGTGCTGGGGGTGATGGGCTGGCAGGACAGCTACGAGTGCCTGCCGGACGGGGCGGTCGTCTGCCGGTTGCGGGTCCGGGTCGGCGGCGAGTGGATCACGAAGGAGGACGTCGGCGGCCAGTCGGAGCAGCCCGACGAGGGCGACCGGCGGAAGGCGGCGTTCTCCGACGCCTTGAAGCGGGCGGCGGTGAAGTTCGGCATCGGGCGCTACCTGTATCGCTGCAAGCCGCAGTGGGTCGATTACGACCCGCAGAAGCGGCAGATCCTGAAGGCGCCGACGCTGCCGGCACCGGCCGGCGAGACGCTCAAGATTCCGGAGCCGGCGGGGCGAAAGCAGGCCAGGTCGAAGGCGGAGTCGGCGGCCCCCGCGGCGCGCGGCAAGCCGGCGAACGGAATCGAGCTGCACAAGCGGCTGGCCGAGAAAGACGCCCGCCTGGCGAGCGAGGGGGTCTGCCAGGAGGGCGAGCTGATCAAGTTCGTCGTGGCGGCCGGCCAGAAGGCGGGCTACGAGAAAGACCTGGCCACCTGGTCCGGCGAGGCGATCGACCTGGCGATCGAGCAGACCCAGGCGTTCGAGGCGATGAAGCGGCCGGCCAAGAAGGACGTGGCGTAGCCGGCGTCACGGCCGCCGCCAGGTTGTCGAGTCCCTCGCGCAGCCACTGTCGGCGGCCCCTGCACGCGCTCCAGCGCCCGGCCGATCGCCTCGGCGCTGGGCCGAGCGCGAACTTGCAGCTCCGCCCCGCGCTGTCGGGACTTCGTAGCCTCGTCATCCCGGCCCAGGGCCAACTCGGCCAGCGCCCTTGTAGTACCAGTAGCGCGCGTCGTCATCCGCGAGGCGGGCCGCGGCGTCGAAGCGCTGCCAGGCCGCCTCGTAGTCGCCCTGCCAGAACAGGTTGTAGCCGCGCCAGAACAACTTCGGGGCGTCGGTCGCCTTCAGCCCGTCCAGGGAAATCGGTCCGTTGTCCGCCCCGGCCGACCCGTTGCCGGCGCCCCCGTTGGCCGGCTGGTAGGACCAGCGGTAGGTCGGCACAACCCCCCCGCAGCAGTCCACGCCGTAGCCGCTCACGACCAGCTGCCACTTGCCGCCGGAGGCCACCGGCCCGGTGCGCTTCGGCACCGCCGGCGGGCCGCCCTTGGCCGCCTCGGCCTTCGGCCTGGGCGGGGCGGCCCCCTTCGTCCCCGGCTGCCAGATCACGCGGAGCGCGTCCGGGAGGGCGGCCTTCACCCGGTCCGCCTCCTCCTTCGAGATGGTGTAGCTCTCCTCGCCGATCGTCTCGGGGCGGCGGGCCAGCTCGGCGAAGGTGTGCTCCAGCACGTCTCGCAAGGCGGCCTCGGTCTCGGCGGCGTTGGCCGGCCTCGGCGTCGAGGAGGCGTTCACGACGAAGCGCGGCTTGCCGTCCCGGTACGTGTAGTTCAGCGAGTCGGCGACCCTGTCCGGCCCGCCCAGCGGCGCCAGCGCCTCGACGACCTTCGCCTTGTCCTTGTTGCCCTTGTAGTCGCGGTCGAGGGAACGGCTGACGAGCTTGGACAGGAGCGACGGGCTCAGGCTGTCCAACTTGAGCACCTTCGGCTTGTCCTCGCCGCCCACCTGCGCGCCACCGAGCCGATGACGATCATCCCCAACAACACCGCCCCAGCCGGTGCCCTACGCATGGGTTCCCCCTCGGATGAGCCTGACGGACTGCATTCCGGCATGGGGTGCCCGCGCGCCCCACTTCCTACCCGGAGGATTCTCCCAACGACGACAATCTCTGTCAATCGCCCAAATTGTCCAATTTGCCAACCACGCCGCGGCTTGCGTGAGGGGCCGTTGAGGCGGTAGGATCCGGGGACGTCCCACAGTCGAGCGGAGCGCCGGACCATGGACCGCGAACAGGTGGCCGCCATCCTGGCCGAGATCGGCACACTGCTGGAACTGCAAGGCGAGAGCAGCTTCCGCGTCAACGCCTACCACAACGGCGCCCGCGCCGTGCTCCAGATGGAGGAGGACCTCGGCGAAGTCGTCCGGCAAGGCCGGCTCGAAGAGGTCCCGGGCATCGGCGCCACGCTGCGCGAGAAGATCACCACCCTGGTGACGACCGGCCGGCTCAAGTTCTACGACGACCTCAAGGCGAAGATCCCCGCCGGGCTGATCGACATGCTGCGGGTGCCCGGCCTGGGGCCGAAAAAGGTTATCGCCCTGCACACGCAGCTCGGCATCGACACGCTGGACAAGCTCAAGGTCGCCTGCGAGGCCGGCCAGGTCGCCAAGCTCAAGGGCTTCGGCGCCAAGACGCAGGAGAAGATCCTCGAAGGGCTGCGCTACATCAACGAGGTCGGCAACCGCGTTCGGCTCGACCAGGCGCTGGCGGTGGCCGACGCCCTGGTCGCCGGGCTGCGCGGCCTGCCCGGGGTGGAGCAGATCGAGGTGTGTGGCAGCATCCGCCGCCGGAAGGAGACGGTCAAGGACATCGACCTGCTCGTCAGCAGCAAGGCCGACCCGACCCCGATCATGGAGGCCTTCGTCAAGCTGCCCGGCGTCGTTCAGATCACCGGCCAGGGTGAGACGAAGTCGAGCGTCGTGGTCCAGCGGACGATGCCGTCGGGCAAGCGCATCACGATGAACGCCGACCTGCGCGTCGTCACGCCGGAGCAGTACCCGTTCGGGTTGCACTACTTCTCCGGCAGCAAGGAGCACGCGGTCGCGATGCGGGTCAGGGCGCAGAAGCACGGCCTGAAGCTCAACGAGTACGAGCTGGCCGGCGACGGCAAGCGGGTCAAGGCGAAGGGCGAGGCCGACATCTTCCAGGCGCTGGGCCTGGACTACATCCCGCCGGAGCTGCGCGAGGACACCGGCGAGATGGACGCCGCCGAGCGGCACGAGCTGCCTCATCTGGTGGAAGCGAGCGACATCCACGGCCTCTTCCACAACCACACCGTCTACAGCGACGGCTCCAACACCGTCGAGGAGATGGCCCTGGCGGGCAAAGCCCTGGGGCTTTCGTACCTCGGCATCGGCGACCACTCGCGGTCGTTGACCATCGCCAACGGCCTGTCGCCGGAGCGCGTCCGGCAGCAGCACAAGGAGATCGACGCGGTCAACAAGAAGCTGAAGGGGTTCAAGGTCTTCAAGGGGACCGAGTGCGACATCCTGCTCGACGGAACCCTCGATTACGACGACGAGTTGCTGGCGGAGTTCGACTACGTCGTGGCCAGCGTCCACAGCCACTTCAACCTCAGCCGCGAGGAGATGACCGAGCGCATCGTCCGCGCCGTCAGGCACCCGCGGGTGACGATGCTCTGCCACGTCACCGGCCGCCTGCTGCTCCAGCGCGAGGGCTACCAGGTGGACGTGGACGCGGTGCTGCGGGCGGCGGCGCAGTCGGGCTGCCTGGTCGAGATCAACGCCGACCCGCACCGGCTGGACCTCGACTGGGTGGGCTGCAAGCGCGCCCGGGCGGTGGGCGTGACGCTGGTCATCAACCCCGACGCGCACAGCACGCACGGGCTGGCGAACTACCTGTTCGGCGTGGACGTCGCCCGGCGCGGCTGGCTGGAGAAGGCCGACGTGTTCAACTCCCGCGGAGCGGCCGAGGTGGCGGAGTACTTCGCCCAGCGGAAGGAGGCCGCCTCCGGCCGTTGACCGCCCACCGCACAGGCCGTAAAGTGGATAGGTCTCCGGAGAATCCACCGACCGTGCTCAGCCGCCGCATCATCCCGTGCCTGGACATCGCCAACGGGCGGGTTGTCAAGGGGGTCAACTTCGTCAACCTCCGCGACGCCGGCGACCCCGTCGAGGTCGCCCGCCGCTACGAGGAGCAGGGGGCCGACGAGCTGGTCTTCCTCGACATCTCCGCCAGCCACGAGGGCCGCGACATCCTCGCCGACGTCGTCCGCCGCGTCGCCGAGCAGATCTTCATGCCGTTCACCGTCGGCGGCGGCATCCGGACGCTGGACGACGCCACCCGCCTCATCCAGGCCGGGGCGGAGAAGGTCAGCATCAACTCCGCCGCCGTCAAGACGCCCGAGTTGGTCCGCGAGGTCTCCGGCAAGTTCGGCCGCTGCGCCACCGTCGTCAACATCGACCCGCGGCGGGTCCAGAAGGGGGGCCGGACCGTTTGGGAGGTCCACATCAACGGCGGCCGGGTGCCGACCGGCCTCGAGGCGGTCGCCTGGGCGCGGCGCGTCGAGGAACTGGGCGCCGGCGAGATCGTCCTCACCTCGATGGACGCCGACGGCACCAAGGACGGCTACGACCTGGAGATGACCCGGGCGGTCTCCGAGGCGGTGTCCATCCCGGTGGTCGCCTCCGGCGGGGCGGGCCACCCGGAACACCTCTACCGCGTGCTGACCGACGGCAAGGCCGACGCCGCCCTGGCGGCCAGCATCTTCCACTACAACGAGTTCACCATCCCCGCGACCAAGGCGTACCTCGCCGAGCGCGGGGTGCCCGTCCGAACCACCTCGCGCTACTAAACCGGAGAAGCCCTTCATGAGCAGCCACGAGCCCGACGTCGAAAAGGTCGATGACAACCTGATGGACCGGCCGGATGAAAAGGCCGCCACCTACGGCAAGGAGTGGGAGGCGAACAAGCTCTTCCGCATGGTCATGAAGCACGAGGCGTCCGACCTGCACCTGAAGGTCGGCCAGCCGGCGATGATGCGGCTCCGCGGCGACATCCGCCGGGCGGACATGCGCCCCTTGACCCAGGAGGACATGGAACGGCTGCTGCTGCCGCTCTTGACGCCGCGCCAGCGGCGCATCCTCGACGAGGAGGGCGGCGTCGATTTCTGTCACGTCGTCGGCAAGGACGAGTGCCGCTTCCGCGTCAGCCTGTTCCGGCAGCGCGGCGTGCTGTCGCTGGTGTCGCGGCGGGTCAACAACTTCATCCCGACGTTCAAGGACCTCGGCCTGCCCGAGGTGATCGAGAAGCTGTGCCACTTCTCCGAGGGGATGATCATCTTCGCCGGCGTGACCGGCAGCGGCAAGACGACGTCGATCGCCAGCATGCTCGACTACATCAACGCCCGCGAGCCGCTGCACATCCTCACGATCGAGGACCCCATCGAGTTCACCTACCAGGACCGCAAGGCCTACGTCAACCAGCGGGAGATCGGCATCGACGTCCGCGACTGGCACAAGGCGCTCAAGGACGCGGTGCGGCAGGACCCGGACGTGATCCTGGTGGGCGAGCTGCGCGACGTGGACACGTTCGAGGCCGCCGTCCACGCCGCCGAGACGGGGCACCTGGTGTTCGGCACGATCCACGCCTCCAGCGCCCCGACGACGATCAACCGCATCCTCGACCTGTTCCCGCCGGAGAAGCACGGGGCCATCCGCAAGGCGCTGGCGAACAACATGAAGGCGATCGTCGCGCAGAAACTCGTCAAGGGCCTCAAGAAGCCGCGCGTCCCGACGAACGAGGTGATGATCCTCAACCCGACGATCAAGAAGCTGATCGAGGATGCGGAGGACCTGAAGCTGTCCGACGCCATCAAGCTGTTCTACCAGGAGGGGATGGTGGACTTCACCGAGAACCTCAAGCGGCTGGTGGACGCCGGCGACATCGACAAGGCGACCGCCCTGGAGTGGGCGCCCGACCCGGAGAAGCTCAAGATGCTGTTCAAGGGCATCAAGGTGTCGGCGGCGGGCATTCTCTAGAAAGGATGAAGGATGAAGGATGAAGGATGAAACCAGAAGAAGACAGCGGATGAGGAGGATAGGGCGATGACGGACTGCTTATTCATCCTTCATCCTTCATCCTTCATCCTTTGGGGGGCGGAATTCCCCCGCGGCCCCGGCTTCTACTACAACCCGTTCAAGTTCTTCCTCATCCTCGCCGTCTACCTGGCCTGGATCCGGACCGCCTGGTGGGTCGATCAAGACTGCCGCGAGGTCGGCCTGCCCACGGCCCGGTGGAACCCGCTCATGCTCGGTACCGGGCTGCTCGGGCTGGCCATGGCCTGGGGGGCGCCGGTGTTCTACGCCGGCTTCTTCGCCCTGGTCATGCTCTACGCCGGCCCGACCCTGTTCTACGTCGGCTCGCGCAACAACCTGGTGGACGACGCCGAGAAGGTGCTGACGCCCCGGCACCTGCGCCGGCTGATGCGCAAGACGTTCGGCATCGGCGGCAAGGAGAAGGTCGAGGAGAAGAAGAAGGGCATCCCGGTGCGGTTCATCGGCAAGAGCGCCAAGGGCGGCGAGGAGGACGCCGTCCGCGTCCGCCGCGCCCAGGAGTCGCAGCACTACCGCTCGGCCCTGGAGCTGGTCTACGAGGCGATCCAGTCGCGCACCACCGACATCCACCTGGAGCCGACCAAGGAGGAGATGACCGTCCGCTTCCGCATCGACGGCATCCTCCAGCCCTCCCCCGCGTTCGAGCGCGAGGAGGGCGACGCCGTGCTGAACATCTTCAAGGTGCTTTCCGACATGGACATCACCGAGAAGCGCAAGCCGCAGGACGGCAGCTTCTCCGCCGAGGTCATCGCCAGCGAGGCGGGCGTGTCGCAGACGCGGCTGATCGACTTCCGCGTCGCCACCGCCGGCAGCGTCGTCGGTGAGAAGATGGTCATGCGACTGCTGGACCGCTCCCGGGCCATCAGCGACCTGACCCAGCTAGGGATGCGCGGCAAGCTGCACGCCCAGATCCGCCAGGTCGCCTCTCAGCCGCACGGCATGCTCATCGTCTGCGGCCCGACCGGGGCCGGCAAGAGCACCACGCTGTACGCCGCCCTGTCGGAGATCGACCGCTTCCAGAAGAACGTCATCACGGTGGAGAACCCGGTCGAGTACCACATCGACAACGTCACCCAGATCGAGATCAACCCCAAGGCCGGCAAGACGTTCGCCACCGAGCTGCGCAGCATCTTGCGGCAGGACCCCGACGTGATCTACGTCGGCGAGATCCGCGACGCCGAGACCGCCGAGATCGCCTGCCAGGCCGCCCAGACCGGCCACATGGTCTTCACCACCCTGCACGCCAACGACACCGCCACGGCGATCCTGCGCCTGCTCGACCTCGGCGTGCAGCCGTTCAACGTCGCCAGCGCCCTGTCGGCGATCCTCGGCCAGCGCCTGGTGCGCGTCCTGTGCCCGAAGTGCAAGATCGCCTACCGGCCCAACCCGGAGATGCTGAAGCGGGCCCACCTGCCGGCCGGCAAGATCAAGGCCCTCTACCGCCCCCCCAAGCCGGAGGAAATGCCCGAGGACGACGAGGGCGAGCCGTCTCTGTGCGACTACTGCAACGGCACCGGCTACCGCGGCCGGACCGGAATCTTCGAGCTGCTGGTGGTCAACGACAAGATCCGCGAGATGCTCAAGGACAACCCCAACATCGACGCCATCCGCAACGAGGCGGCTAAGAACGGCATGGTGTACCTGCAGCAGGACGGCATGCGCGTCGTTCTCGAGGGCGAGACGTCTGTCGAGGAGCTGCTCCGCGTGGCGAAGTGACGAGGTTCCTCCCCTCTCCCCCGTCTTCGGGGGACGGGGGGACCGGAGGCGAGAGAGATGCTCCTGTTCTTCACCCTGGCCGTGATGGGCGCCGCCGCCTACGCCGCCGCGCGCGAGGGGCTGCTGACGGCGATCACCTCGCTGGTCAACGTGGTCATCTCCGGCCTGGTGGCGTTCAACTTCTTCGAGCCGATCGCCAACGAGCTGGAGGAACTGTTACGCGGCTCGTTCCTGGCCGGCTTCGAGGATGCCATCGCCCTGTTCGCCCCGTTCGCGGCCACACTCGCGGCCCTCCGGGTGTTGACGATCAACCTGGCCAACACCGACCTGGAACTGCCGGCGCTGTTGCAGCAGGTCGGCTCCGGCGCGATCGCCCTGCTGACGGGCTACCTCGTGGCGGGATTCCTGGTCGTGGTCTTCCAGACGCTGCCGTGGGGCGACACGTTCCTCGGCTTCGACTACTCCGCCACGGCCAACACCCCCAAGGCCCGCAACCTGATGCCGCCCGACCGCGTCTGGCTGGCGATGATGAGCCGGGCCGGGGCGATGCCGCTGTCTCAGGAGGACAGTGTGACGTTCGACCCGGAGGGGTCGTTCGAGATCCGCTACGGCCGGCTGCGGCGGTTCAAGGAGTAGGGCGCCGCGCCGGGCGATCGCGGCCCGGTCAGGCCACCGGCGTGCCCCACTGCACCCGGCCGCCGCCGCACTGGAACAACTGGTCGCCCGTCACGGTGACGTAGCCGTCGTCCGCCCCGTCGTCGTTGCCGGCCCCGTCCTTCGCCCACGGGTTGCGGAGCGTCACCGAGGTCGCCGTGCCGTTCTCGTAGTTCACCCGGATCACCGTGTAGGCGTGGTTCGCCACCAGGTGCGTGCCGGTCGGCACCGTGGCGATCCCGCCGGCGCCGACGGCCAGGCCGGCCGACAGCTTCGCGTGCAGGTCCTCCAGGAGGGCCGCCCCGCTGCCGTACGCGGCGAAGTTCTTCATGCCGACGGCGGTCGCCCCGATCGTCGCCAGCGCGTCCTTGATCAGCCCGCCGTTGATGTCCGAGTAGCGGCCGCCCGCGTAGATCGCGTAGGCCTTCTCGACGATCGCCCCCCAGAGCGTGCCGCCCTGTCCGAGGCCGCCCTTGACCAGCTCGGTGCTGTCGGCCGCCTTCGTCGGCAGGTCGGCATCAACGCGGTAATACTTGCCGCCCAGGCGGACGGCGAAGGTGCCGTCCCCGAGGTCCGCCACCAGCTGGCGGATGCTGTTCGGGCTGGCCTGGGCGCTGGCCGCCAGCGCCGCCTGGATCCAGCAATCGCCGAGCTTGTTCTGGTCGATGTCGTCGGCGGTCGGGCCGGCGGCGGAGAACAGGTAGTGGGTGCCGAAGTTCTTGTAGAACGTGCCGTCGGACGGGTCGGCGAGGGCGTCGCCGTCGAGCGTGCGATCGGCCCCGTTCTCGAACGCCTTGATCGAGTGGGTGTTGCTGATTTCGTTCGGCCTGGCGTCAAGGACGCGGTCCAGGCGGGTGCCGTTCTGGTCCCGCCAGAAGCTGTCGCGGCCGCCCTCGCCGTAGAGCAGGTCGGTCGCGAAGCCGTCGAGCGACACCAGGTTGTCCTCGCCGAAGCCGCCGTACATCCGGTCCAGGCCGGCCCCGCCGAAGAGGTTGTCGTTCTGCCCCTGGCCGAACAGGAAGTCGTCGCCCTGGTAGCCGTAGATCCAGTCGTTGCCGTTGCCGCCGTAGAGGACGTCGTTGCCGCCCTCGCCGTGGATCCAGTCGTCGCCACCGCGGCCGTTGATGACGTCGTTGCCGCCCTCGCCGTGGAAGGCGTCACCGGCCGCGCCGCCGGTCAGGACGTCGTTACCGGCCCCGCCGTGGGCGACGACCCGGATGTTGAACGTCGGGGCCGCGGTGAACACGTCGTTGCCGGCGAACCCGTTGAAGAAGACCTCCTGCACCGCGCTGGTGTTGAAGCGGCGGACGACGCCGTTGAGGTTGACCTCGACCTTGCTGACGCCGCCGATGACCTTCGTTGATACCAGCGCGGTGTCGTTGCCGGCCCCGCCAAGGATCCTCAGCGTTGTCCCGCTAAGTGACACCGTCGGCAGGGCACGCATCTCCAGGGATTCGAGGCGGAAGTTCTTGCCGGCGTGGATCTTGCTTGTGCGGGACATCGTTATTTCCCTGTCGATGGGGGTGGTGTTCGGTTCGGTCACACCGGGAAATGGTCAACCGCGCCGAGAACCCGCCACCGCCGGCACGGATTTTTCGAGATTTTTCCACCCGGACCTGGGAGTATGATCGAGCAGCCACACCGAGGTGGGGGTTAGCGGCATGTCCTCCGACAAGAGCGTGACCGGCTGGGTCAAGGGGCTCCAGGGCGGCGACGGCGAGTCGGCGCGGCGGCTGTGGGAGCGCTACTTCGGCGACATGGTCCGCCTGGCCGCCGCGCGGCTGCCGCGCCACGCCCGGCGGTCGTTCGACGAGGAGGACGTCGCCCTCAGCGCGTTCCAGAGCTTCTGCGCCGGCGTCGGGCAGGGGAAGTTCCCCCAGCTGTCGGCCCGGGAGGAGCTGTGGAAGCTGCTGGTGACGATCACGGCGCGGAAGGCACAAGCGTACAAGCGGCACGCCACGCGGCAGAAGCGTGGCGGCGGGCAGGTCGTGGGCGAGACCGACATGGCCGCCGGGGGCGCCGACGAAGCCCCGGGGTTCGAGACGATCATCGGCCGGGCGCCGACGGCGGAGTTCGTCGTCGAGGTCGCCGAGCAGTTCCGCCGGCTGCTCGACCGGCTGGGGGGAGACGAATTGCGCCAGGTGGCGCTGCTGAAAATGGAGGGTCACACCGTCGAGCAGATCGCCCTGGGGCTGGGCCTGTCGCACCGGGCCGTCGAGCGGCGGCTGCAAGCGATCCGCCAGGCCTGGGGCGAGGAGCCGGCCCCATGAACGAGACGCGCCCCCAGCGACCGGCCCCCAACCCGCCCCAGACCACCGACACGAGCATGCCTGACGACCAGGTCACGAACCTCGACTCGGAGCTGAAATCGGCCCTCTACCCGCCCGTGGCGGACGGCGACCTTGGTCAGCTGGGCCACTACCGCCTGGTGAGGGTGCTCGGCCAGGGCGGCATGGGGATGGTGTTCGAGGGCGAGGACCCCAAGCTGGGCCGCGCCGTGGCGATCAAGGTCATGCAGCCCTCCCTGGCCCGGAAGCCGGGGATGAAGGAGCGATTCTTCCGCGAGGCCCGTGCCGCCGCCGTGCTGGAGCACGACAACATCGTGCCGATCTTCCACCTGGACGAGCAGGGCGGCGTGCCCTTCCTCGTCATGCCGTTCCTCCGCGGGGTGACCCTGGAGGATTGGCTGCGCCGGCACGGCGGGTCGGCCCCGGTCGCGACGGCCCTCCGGCTGGCGGCCGACATCGCCGCCGGCCTGGCCGCCGCCCACGAGAAGGGGCTGGTCCACCGGGACGTCAAGCCGGCCAACATCTGGCTGGACGCCTCGGCCGGCGACCGGGCGCGCCTGCTTGACTTCGGGCTGGCCAGGCTATCGGAGGGGGGCGACCAGCTCACCCAGCCGGGCGCACTGGTCGGCACGCCGTCGTACATGGCCCCCGAGCAGGCCCGCGGGGACGCGGTGGACGCCCGCGCCGACCTGTTCAGCCTCGGCGTGGTGCTGTACCGGCTCTGCGCCGGCCGGCTGCCGTTTGCCGGCAACGACCCCATGAGCGTCCTGATCGCCCTGGCCATGGAGGACCCGGTCACCCCGCGGTCGGCCAACCCGGCCGTCCCGGAAGGGCTGTCCGCCCTGGTGATGCGGCTGCTGGAGAAGGACCCGGCGCGCCGGCCCGTGACGGCCCGGGCCGTGCTGGAGGAGTTGGGGCGGTTGCGACTGGAGGAAGAACGGGCGCCCACGCCGGCGCTGCCTCAACCCCCTGTTACGCGGGCGTTGCCGCCGCCGCTGCCTCCCCGGCGGCGCCGCTGGCCGCTCGTGGCCGCGGCGGTCGCGGGGGCCCTGGGGCTGCTCGCGGCCGCGGTGGTATGGCTCCAGACCCCGCATGGCGCGGTGCGCATCGAGGTCAACGACCCAGGCATCGAGGTGACCATCGACAAGGGCGCCGCCAACATCCAGGGGGCCGGCAAGGAGCCGATCCGCCTGGCCGCCGGCCCGCACGGCCTGGCGGTGAAGCGCGGCGACCTGGAGTTCGAGACGAAGGCGTTCACCGTCCGCAAGGGGGAGACGGTCACCCTCAAGGTCGAGTTGCGCCCGGGCAAAGTCCAGGTCGTGCAAGGCGACACCGTCCTCGGCGAGCGCGACCTGCCTGCGAAGCCGAGGTTCCCGCCGCTGAAGCCCGGCTGGCTGGAACGCGTCGGCGACCTGTCGGCGAAGTCCCGCGCCGAGGCGGTCGAGGAGGAGCTGCGCAGGCGCCACCCCGGCGTCCATCCGATCTACCCCGAGCCGCCGGAAGTTAAGGAAGGTCAGGTGGCCCGCCTGGTCGTGGGGAAGCTGAGCGACCTGACGCCGCTGGCCGCCCTGCCGGAGTTACAGGAACTCAAGATCGACGACCCGTCAGCGCTGGACGACCTTGCCCCGCTGCGCGGGCTGAAACTGGTCAACC
>JAXMAW010000039.1:0-76028 GCA_046350195.1 Gemmataceae bacterium | reverse complement strand
GAGGACGGGATGCCGCCGCCGCCGAAGGCGTCCTTGCCGGCGAAGTCGCCGCGCACCTCCGGCCGGACCTCGAGGTACGTCGTCGGGTGCCAGTTCACGCCGACAGTCACCGCCTCGTAGCTGGTGTTGATCCCAGTCCGGGTGCCGTTGGTGTCGTCGAACCACTCGGCCCGGCCCAACAGGTCCCACTGCTCGTTGAGGTGGTAGATGCCGACGGTGTACAGGCCGTACCACTGGCCGGTGCCGACGGGCGTGTTGTTGTCCCAGCCCATGTTGCACTGGACGACCTGGGTGAGCCGCTCGCTCCAGTTCTGCTGGACGCGCAGCTCGACCATGGTGACGAAGTCGCCGGCCATGCCCGGGGCGGCGAAGATGGCGTTGGGGCCGCAGTAGGTCGAGGCGGTCAGCCGGGTCCGCTTCTCCTCCTGCACCCAGTAGTTGACCTGGCCGATGTAGCAGTACGAGTCGCTGCTGCGGGTGACGAAGAACGTGTTGGCGCCCAGCGTGATGCCGCTCCAGACGTCCAGCCGGTCGTTCACGACGAACTGGGCCAACGCGCCGGTGAACGCGCCGTCCTGCGAGTAGAAGAACTGGTAGTCGCTGGAGTAGAACGGGCGGTACGGCGCGAGGAAGCCGTTCCAGCCGATGATGGTGTTCATGCGGCCGACCTTCACGTTCACGCCGCCGTCGGTGAGGATCGGCAGGTGGGCGGAGACGTAGAGGTCACGGAAGTCGTGGTTGAAGCGCGGGTCGGTGTTGTTCTGGCCGATGCCGCCCTTGGGCTGGCCCAGCGCCGCGTCGGCCCCGGCGAAGTAGCGGACGTTGAAGCCGACGTCGAACTCGGTCTGGCTGAGCGGCTTCTGGAGCACCAGGCCGATCTGGTTGACCAGGAACTCGTCGCCGAAGCGGTTCTGCCGCGGCTGGACCGACAGCAGGCCGGGCCGGCCGGACGCGCCGGTGTAGCCGCCCTCGAGCCAGCCGAACGACCGGATGCCGCTGTCACCGAACAGGTCGGCCAGGCCGAGGCCGTCCATCAGCAGCCGCACGTCCTCGACCGGGGTCGGCCCGAGGCGCACCCCAGGCGGGTGGTCGGCGACGTCTTCGACCAGCTCACCGGGCAGCGAGTGCGACTCCAGGCCGGTTGTTCCCCGCCCTGTCGCACCCGTGCCGAAGGCGCCGTCCGCCGCCGCGGCGGCTGGGCTGTAGGTTCCGATCCCGTACGCCGGGGCCGGGGCGTGGGCGCCGGGCAGCAGCGGCTGGACACTCGGGTAGATCGGCGCGCTCGTGACCGGCGGGAGCTGAGTCGTCTGGCCGTGCGCGGCGACCGCACTGCCCAGGAAGGCCGCGACCCCCCCCCTCAACAGGCGTTTCCATGCCATCGGAGTTACTATCCTTGGGTAGTTGTCAAACCAGAACCGGGGCTTCCATGCTCCGTGTCCGTTCTCTTATCGACACTAGAGGAAGATCGTTGCGCACCCTCGTGGGGTCGAGCCGGTCGGGAAGTGCCTCCCCAGGATATGTGGGCAGGGATGTGCCGACTTTGAGGGCTCTTTTCGTCCGGGGACCGCCAGCTGGTCCACCCCGGAACGGGTGCGGACAGCCGGCGGTCCGTGGAGGCTGACGGCGGAATGGTGAAAGCCATTACCCGCTTCCCCACGTTCGTTGATGGACGGTCCTCGCGACCGACCTACAATGCGCGGGACGTCGGCCGCTACCTGCCCGCCGCGGCGTACCGCTTCGGGTCCGGGGTGCCCAGGCTCACCGGGGGGTAGTTCGGGAGGCGATCTCAGGATTTGTGTTGGAAGGCAGAAGCATGGGACTCCTTGGGATAGTGCTCGCGCTGGGACTGATGATGTGGCTGGCCTATCGGGGCTGGAGCGTGCTCCTGGTGGCCCCGGCCGCCGCGCTGCTGGCCGCCGCGCTATCGGGCGAGCCGCTCCTGGCCCACTGGACGCAGACGTTCATGGGTGGCGCGTCCCGATTCGTGGCGCAGTGGTTTCCCCTGTTCCTGCTCGGCGGGCTGTTCGGCAAGCTCATGGACGACAGCGGCTCCATTAACTCGATCGCCCGCTTCCTGACCGACCGGCTGGGGACGCGCCGCGCCATGCTCTCGGTCGTGCTCGCCTCGGCCGCGGTCACCTACGGCGGGGTCAGCGTCTTCGTGGCCTTCTTCGTGCTGGTGCCCATGGCCCAGAAGATGTTCCGGGCCGCCGACATCCCGCGCCGGCTGATGCCGGCCACCATCTGCCTGGGCGCGTTCACGTTCACCATGTCGGCCCTGCCGGGGTCGCCGTCGATCAACAACGCCATCCCGATGCCGTACTTCGGCACCACGACCTTCGCGGCTCCGGGCCTGGGGATCGTCGCGTCGCTCATCACGCTGGCCTTCGGCATGTGGTGGCTCGGCCGGGCCGAGGCGGCCGCGCGAAAGGCCGGCGAGGGCTTCGGCGGTGGCTCGGACCCCGCCCCGGTCATCGACGAGAAGGTCCGCGAGCACGCGACGGCGGCGGGCGAGTTCGACCCGGCCGAGGCTCTCCACGGCAAGCGCTGCGAAGGGGGGCCGCCGACCGCCCTCGCCGTGCTGCCTCTCGTTGTCGTCATGGGCATGAACTTCCTCCTGTCGCTGGTCGTGCTCCCACGCCTCGACTTCTCGTTCCTGGCCGAGAAGGCGTGGGGCGGCACGACGATCGGGGCGGTGGCCGGCATCTGGTCGGTCGCCGTGGCGCTGGCGGCCGGCTGCCTGACCGTCGTCGTCGGCAACTACCGGCGGCTGCCCTCGCTGCGCGAGAGCATGGACGCCGGGGCCAACGCCTCGGTCCTGCCCGTCCTGACGGTCGGCAGCCTCGTCGGCTTCGGCGCCGTCGTCGCCGCCCTGCCCGCGTTCGCCGCCGTCCGCGACGCGGTGCTGTCGATCCGGGGGGGGCCGCTGGTCTCGCTCACCGTCGCCATGAACGTTCTGGCCGGGCTCACCGGCTCGGCCTCCGGCGGGATGGTGATCGCGCTGGACGCGCTGGGCGAGACCTACCTGCGGCTGGCGCTGGAGCACGGCATCGACCCCGAGCTGATGCACCGGGTGTCCACCCTCGGCTCCGGCACGCTCGACTCGTTGCCCCACAACGGCACCGTCCTGACGGTGCTCCAGGTGAGTGGCCTGACCCACCGCGAGAGCTACTTCGACATGCTGATGACCGTGGTCGTCGGCGTGATCCTCTCGCTCGTCGCCGTCATCGTCCTGGGTTCGGTATTCGGGTCGTTCTGACCGCGGAGGCCGTTCCCGACGGACGCCTCCGGACCGGGGGGCGCGCCAGACCTGTCGGCGGGGACCGGCCGGCCCTTATCCACTCACGCCCGGACGGCGCCTGGCCGACGGCCGGGTGGACCGCGGCACCCCCGTTGGGGCGGGCGCCACGCGAGAGAGGATCGCCTTTGCCCCGTCGATGATCAGCAGCCCCAGGCCGACGCCGATCCAGTCGAGCACCACGTCCCGGGCCGAGCCCGTCCGGTTCGCCGTGAACGTTTGGCCGACCTCGGTGCCGACCCCGTGCAGCAGCAACCCCGCGATGACCAGCCAGAACACGAGGCGGGGCACCGGCAGCCAGAAGGCGAGCACGGTGAGGAAGGCGTAGGCGACAACGTGAAGCCCCTTGGCCAGCCAGAACCGCCACTCGACTGGAATCAGCCGCAGGACCTCCGCCGGGACCGGGTTTTCCGCCAGCACCTCGTAGGTCCACAGGCCGAGGAAGAACAGGAACAACGCGAACGGCAACACGGTCCGGAAGGTTAGCCCTCCAGACCCGGGTTGCGCTGGTGGTCGGTTGTACAAGGGGAGTTCCTAATGGGGTTGGGGCGTGCTTCCTGCGACCGGGGGATTATAGGGCGCTGACAGGGGCCAGACACCCCGCTCACCCTTCGACGTCCGCCCGCGCCTCCAGCCGGCCCTCGCGCACGGCCTTCGTCAGGCACTCGTGGTCGTGTTCGCACTGGTCCGCGTAGGCGGCGGCGAAGGCCGCGATGGCCCGGTCGAACTTGTCGGACTTGCCCAGGTAGCCGCTGATCAGGGCCGGCTCGCCGGAGCGGGCGTGGGCCCGCGCCAGCGTGCGGCCGCACCAGTCGGCGAAGACCCTCATCTTGGCCGCCTTGAACCGCTCGACGCGGAACTTGAGCTTCATGTCTCGCAGCTGGCGGACGTAGAAATGCCGGCCGGCTCGGTCCTGGGTCCAGCCCAGGAAGATGTCGCTGGCCGACTGCATGAGCCAGTGCCCCTTCACCACCCGTTGACCCTGGTTGGGATAAGCACTCGGCCCCGCGAACGGCTCCAGGACGGAGGGGCGGGCCTCCTTGACCTGGAGGAAGAGCGGGTCATTCTTCCCCGCCATTTGCAGGATGACACTACAGACGGTGCCGACGCTGCCGACGCCCACCACCTTGATGGCCTTGTCCTTGACGGCGTAGCGGTCCAGGAGGACACGCCGGTCGTCCGGCAACGACTCACGGTAGAGGGCAAAGACCTCCTCGATCTGGGCGTAGAACTCGTGTTCCCCGCGCTGCAGCTTGTGGTAGATGTATGGCGGGTTGTCCTTGATCGTCGGGGTTTCGCCCGAGGTGTCGGCGAGCTTGGGGAACACGTCCTCGACGACGCAGAGGGTCATGGCCTTGTCGAGGCTCTGCTGGGTCCGGTCCCGCAGGGCGTCGTCCTCGATGTCCGCGATGAGCCGTTTCGCCTCGAACCGACAGTACCACACGTCCAGCGCCCGCATCCGGCTGAACGCGGCCATCTGTTCGCGGTACGACCCGACGCCGGTCAGCACGGCCTCCCGGGCCTGCCCCTCGCCGATGCCGTTGGCCCGGCAGGCGAGGACGAAGCTGGCGGCGAGGCGCTTGACGTCCCACTCCCAAGGGGCCGGCAGGGTTTCGTCCAGGTCGTGGATGTCGAAGATGACGCGCCGCTCCGGCGTCGCGAAGCAGCGGAAGTTCCCCAGGTGGGCATCGCCGCAGGCCTGCACGCGGATCCCCGTCGTCGGCGTCCCGCCCAGGTCCACCGCCATGTGCCGCGCCGCCCCGCGGTAGAACGTGAACGGCGACAGCGCCATGCGGCCGTGGCGCAGGGGGATCAGCTCGGGCAGCCGCCCCTGGTTGCCCTCCTCGACCAACCGCACCGGGTCGGGCCGGCCGGCCGGCGCGCGCCACGCCGCATGGGAGCCGCGCGGGCATTGGTCCCGCACCGCCTTGCCGCGCGCCAGCAACTCGGCCCGCGAGGCGCGCGGCGTGAAGACCGCCGGCCGCTGGAGAGCGTCGTCCCGGGAGTCGCGGCCGGCGGCCTCGGGTGTCGGGTCCATGCCTACTCCAACCTCCCACAGGGGACAAGACCGAGCAACCGGAGTACGGCGTCGGAGAGCCAGTCGAGCGCCACGTCGGTGGCGACCCCGTGCAGCAGCAGGCCGGCGACGACGAGCCAGATGGTGGGCGCGGCACCGGCAGGGCCGGCGGCTCGTTCGGGGGTCGTTCCAGGGGTCATCCTCGGGCTGGGCGTGACGCAGGGTTGTTGTATGCCAACGGGGCGTCAGCGTTTCCGGCCGGGCAAAATCGCCGGCGCGTAAGGCGCATCCCTCCCCTGTGGAACGGCCGGCGCCGCCTTCGCCTCGCGCCGCGCGGAAGCCATTCAGGCCGCGCTGCCGGGTCGGCCGATCCGTCCGATGGCGCGTGTGCCGGGCGGGCTCGATCGGCCCTGGCAAGGAGGCCGTCGGATGTCGTTCGCGCTCTGCCGGAAGCGCTCCTTGCTCGCCCTCCTCGCGGCCGCCGCCCTGTGCCCGCGGACGCCGGCCGGGTGCCCCTCGGATCAGGCCGGGGAGGCCGATCCGGCCGCGACAATCCCGCTCGGCGGCCCGCTGTCTGAGCGGCCTAAGCTGACCGCCGACTGGTTCGGGTGCCGCACGGCCCTTCAGGATGGGGGCGTCACCCTCGACGCGGGCACCACGCAGTACTACCAGGGCGTCGCCTCCGGCGGGCTCCGCCAGGAGTTCCCCTACGGCGGCCGCAACGACTACTTCTTGAACCTGGACGGGGAGAAGCTCGGCCTTTGGCGCGGGCTGACCGCCACCGTCCACGCCGAGTCGCGCTACGGCGAGTCGGCAAACTTCCTCACCGGGGCGCTGTCGCCGGTCAACGAGCTTCTGGCGGTGCCGGAATTCGCCGGCTACGCCCTCGGCCTGACCGCCGTCCGCCTGAACCAGGCGGTCGGCGAGAACGCCCTTGTCTACGCCGGGAAGATCAACACGTTCGACGACATCCGCCAGCCGCTGACCGGGGCCGGGCCGCGGGACGGGTTTTGGAACACGTCGCTGATCTTCAACCCGATCTACGCCCGCACTCTCCCCTTCTCGACCTACGGGGCGGGTCTGGCCCTCCTGGCGGACGACCAGGCGGTGCTCGCCCTCGCCGTGTTCGACACGAACAACACGCCGACCGTGACCGGGTTCGACACCTTCTTCGACAACGGGGTGACGATCTTCGCGCAGCTGAACCTGCCGACGCGGTTCTTCGGCCTGCCCGGCCACCAGGGTGTCTCGGGGACGTACAGCAGCGGGCGGTACACCAGCCTCACGCCGTCGCCGTACCTCGACCCGATCCAGGGGCTGTTCGTCCAGCCCGAAGCGAAGACCGGGTCGTGGTGCCTGTCGTACAACTTCGACCAGGCGCTGCACGCCGACCCGGGCGACCCGGCCCGGGTGTGGGGGGTGTTCGGCCACCTGGGCCTGGCCGACGACAACCCCAACCCGATCCGCTACAGCGTCGGCGTCGGCCTGAGCGGGGCCAGCCCGCTCCGGGGCCGGCCACGCGACACCTTCGGGGTCGGGTACTACTTCCTCGGGGTGAGCGACCCGCTGAAGCAGTTCGCCGGCCCCGCGGTGCCTTTGCGGAACGAGCAAGGCGTCGACCTGTACTACAACGCCGCCGTCACCCCGTGGCTCCACGTCACGCCGGACGTGCAGGTCGTCGAGCCGCTGCTGCGCCAGGCCGACACCGCGCTGCTCTTCGGGCTGCGCGCCCGGCTGGACTTCTGAGCACGGCGAAGGCCGGCCTCGTCAGAAGTACAGCTGGCTCCGCAGCCAGAACATGTCCACGCTCTTCTGGGCGACGCCGGGCCGGTACGTCACCGGCTCGCCGAACTCGCCGTGCAGCCAGAACATGTAGAACTTCACGTAGTCGTTCCAGTACCAGTTCAGCCCCAGCTCGGTCGTCGTCGCGGAGTTGGACCAGACGTTCGGGTCGGCGAACCCGCCGGTGAAGACCCGCTCGCTGAGGCGGAGCTGGCTGACCCGGCCGGCCAGCTCCCAGGCGCCCCAGCCGCGCTGGTCGTCCTTGCTCAGCGGGATCAGCGGCCGCAGCGGCGTGACCCGGGTGCGCTGCTGGACCTCCTCGCCGGTCAGGAAGTAGCCCGCCGCGACGTAGAAGCCCCAGAACGGCACCCGCTCCGCCGCCGGCCGGGCCGCCGTGGCGTAGTGGCCGTAGCCGTACTGCCACTCGCCCAGCAGCGAGAGGCCGCCGAAATAATAGGCCGAGTGAACCGACCCCTGGAGCCGGTCACCCCGCTCGATCACGTCGGGGTTGAGGACCAGGAACGGCACGGTGGCCTGGGCGGGGATGTTCGTGTCCGGCGAGCCGGCCCCGATGCGGAACCCCAGCGGCGAGGGCGGGGTGTCCTGTCGGCCGAACGCGACCGACGAGCCGACGTTCAGGTACTTCAGGAGGCGGGGCGCCTCCTCGTCCTGGAACGGCCGGAAGTCCAGGTAGCCGACGAAGTCCACGTTCTTGTCAAGGTTCTCGAACGAGTTGCGGGTGCCGTTGAAGACGCCCGCGGCGTAGTCGAGCCGCTTGTCTAGCAAGTAGCCCCAGGCCATCAGGCCGAACTGGCGGTTCAGCCCGACGTTCGTCGAGTACAGGGACCGCTCCGGCGTCAAGAGCCAGTAGTTCGAGACAGAGTACTGCTCGTACAGCAGCGGCACGAAGTAGCGGCCGAAGCGGACCTCGAAGCGGTCGTCGAAATGCACGTTGATCCAGGCGTTCAGCAGGTTCAGGTTGTTCAGGCCGCGGTTGATGGCGAACTCGTACTCGACCGGCTGGGTGATGTTGCCGTTGAAGAAGATTCGCTGACGGGGCAGGTACATGCCATTCGTCGCCGGGATCTGATCGACCTCGCCCCAGACGCGGCCCTCGACCTGCGACTCGTAGTGGATCTGAAGGCGGAACGCCTCGTCCTCGGTTTGGAACTGGAAGCCCGGGCCGAACGAGGCCCTCAGCGGGAGCCGGTACGGGCTGGTAATGTCCAGGTCGAGGTAAGCCGGCACCGGAGAGCTGGCCGCGCCCGGCGTGGCGCTTGAGGGAGTGGTCTCGCTCGCCGCCGTCTGGCCATTGCGGCTCTCCCCCCCGGGCTCGTCCGGCCTCCGCGACGGGTCCCCGTTTCGCTCGAGCAGCTGGCGAATCTGCTCGGCGTTCCGCTCCACCTGCTCGGAGAGCTTCTTGTTCTGCTCCTCCAACGTCCGCAGCCGCTCGCGGACCGGGTCTCCCGCCGCAGGCTGCTGCGACCGCGCGGGAGGTCCGAGCGCAGCCAGCGCGGCCCACAGGCCGAGCAGCAACGCAGCCCACCCTGGCCGGTGTTGGCTTGGTCGCATCAGCGGTACGCCCCCACGTCGGAGGTTCCGGCGCCGCCTCACCAAAGGCGGCGCACCCGGCGGATCGTGTCCTGGTCGAGGTGGAGGGAGTTAGCGGAATGCCATCATGCGGTCAAGGCCAACCGCGGTCGGATCACCCTGCGGGGCGCACGACATGGTTTGCAGCTGCACGGGCGACGCTTTACACTGACTTTGGTGAACTCGCGCCCTTTTTTGGCACAACGCGAGAAAGGAACAGGAGATGGCACGCCAGCAAAAGCGGAGTCCTCAGGTAGACGAAGTGCGTCCTTACGTCGAAGGCGTCGCCAAATACCTCATCGATAAGCTCTACGGCCCCCACGGGCCTGCCTGGGGCACCTCCCTGACCGAAATCGAAGACCTCCTCCTCGACATCCGCCAAGTCCTCACCCAAAAAATGCTCGACGAGAGTTTGGCACGGCAAGCCGCTGCTGCCGACCAGCAACCCCTCGCCACACGCCTTTGTCCGGGATGCCAGCAACTCCTGGATTGTGACGAGCACCAGCCACGCCTGGTGCGGACCCGGGCTGGTGAGGCCCAATGGTCCGAGCCTGAAGGCTACTGCTCCCGCTGCCGGCGGGCTTTTTTCCCCTCAATCCCGCAGCCTGGGCATCGATCAGACTGACACCAGCCCGGCACTACAGCAGAAGATCGTCTACGCCGGCATCGCCGGCCGTTCCTTCGCCCAGGCCGACGAGATGCTGCAACAGCTGGCCGATCTGAGCATCGGCCCCAAGCAGGTCGAACGGCTCACCGAGAGCGTCGGCGGCGAACGGGTTGCCCAACGCGACGCTGCCACGGCCGCCTTTATGGCCTTACCGCTGGCCGAGAAGTTCACCGCTCCGGCTGGGGTCCAGGTACCCAACGTGGCGGTGGTCATGGCCGATGGGGGCCGCTTGCAAATCCTCGACCGCGCCGCGGCGGGCCCCAATCCCCACATCCCTTCAGCGGACGCCGCTACCGCCTCCCCCCAGCCGGCCGAAGCGGACTGGGAGGAAGAACCGCCGCCCAACAAGGGGCACTGGCGGGAAGACAAGGTGGGGCTGCTGCTGGCGATGACGAGCACCGTCTGTGCCACCGATCCCTGCCCGAACCTCCCGGCCGCGTTTGTCGATGTGCTGCGGATTCCCAAGCTGGCGAGGCAATTGAAGAAGACCGCTCGGGCGACCGAGGATGCCGTCGCCGACACGGAGGATCCCCAGGCGGTCGAGGAAATCCTGCAAGACGACGGGGTCTACCGACCTCCGCAGGTAGCGACCCGTCGGCTGATCGCTTCCCGGCAACGCTGGCCGTCGTTCGCCCCGCAGTTAGCGGCGGCGGCGTGGGGCCTGGGTTGGCAACAAGCGACCCGCAAGGCCTTCGTGGGGGATGGCTCGTCGAACAACTGGACGCTACAGCGGCGTTTCTTCGGCTCCTTCGTGCCGATCCTGGATTTCATCCATGCGTTGTCGTACGTGTTCGCGGCAGCGATGGCCGGCCGGCCGTTCGCCGTGGGATGGGCGTGTTACCAGGAGTGGATCACCTGGGTCTGGCAAGGGAAAGTAGCCGCGGTGATCGCTGCCCTGCAAGGGCGTCAGGCGGAATTGGGTGAACCGGGAGCGGACGGAGCGGAGACGAGCCCGTCGCAGGTGGTGTGCAAGACGCTGACCTACCTAAGCAACCAGCAGGACAAGATGAAATACGACGAGTACCGCCAGCAAGGTCTGCCGATCACCAGCAGCCTGATGGAGTCGGCGGTGAAGCAGATCAACCAGCGGGTCAAGGGAACGGAGAAGTTCTGGTCGGAAGCAGGGAGTGAACCAGTGCTGCAACTGCGAGCCGACCAGATCAGCGACAGCACCGTCCTGGAAGAGTTTTGGCAACGGCGAGAAGCCGAGGCGACGGGACAACGCCGTTACCGCCGCTCCGCCTGACTACAGACTATGTCGTGCGCCCCACCCTGCGGGGCGGGTTCGCCCGGCCCACAGCCGGCAAATCCGTGCCAGCCTCTGGACAGCCTCGAACTCAGTTCCGGGTTGACCGGGGGCAGGCACCGGGAGGTACAGGACCGACTCCTCCCTCCGGGCCAGGACGTTTTCAGCGATGGCGGCCCGCACGAACCACGCGGCCGTCGTCAGGTCGGGCAGCGTCAAGCGGACCCACCCGCCGGCCCGGCCCGGGGCGGCCGGCCAGCCGGTGGCCGCCCCAGCGGCCCGGGCCATCTCCGTCGCCACGGTCCCGTACTCGGACTCCCGGGCGAGGACTTCCGGGCGACTGGCCGGCTCGAGCAACACGGCGGCGCCATCCCCCTCCATGGCGGCCGCCGCGGTCACCCTCTCGGTCTCGGACAGGTGCTCGTCCCAGTAGTGGCAGGTCTTCGCCAGGGCGACGATTACGTTTTTGACCTCCTTGGCGAGGCGAAACCAGGGCCCGGCTGGCAGGTGGAGGTCAAGGCCCCGCCGCCGGGCGAAGACGTTCTCGGCGACGACGGCGCGGAGCAGCCAGGCGGCCGTCGGCTCGTCGCGGCAGCGGACCGCCACCCAGCCCGGCCCGGCCGGGGCGGCGGCGAGGCCGGTGGTCATCCGGACGCCGCGGACGACCTCCTCGGTGACCAGCTGGTTGCCGGCCGGGTCCGCTTCCACCTCCTCGGGGGTGGGGGGCTCTAGCAGCGACCCGCGGTGCGGCGGCCCGCCGGCCAGTGCCAGGTCGCAGAAGTGGGTCCAGATCTGGTCCCAGGCGACGCGGGCGTCCGCCCCGTACTTCAGACCCGCCGACCCCATCGAGGTCGGGCTGACGGCGTCGAAGCACTGATACCGCGGGGGGAGCAGCGCGTTGACCTTCGCCTCCAGAGAGGCCAGGCCCGCGAGACCCTCCGCCGGCTTCTCGACCTTGTTGGCATGGCCCGACGAGGCGGACGTGACGTTCATCGAAGCTCCCTTCCACATCACCGTGGCCGGTGTCCAAGAAACGGTTTGGGTGCGGACGGGAACCGTCCGCGGCTGGGGGAACACCACCAGTTTGTTCCCGTGGACGTCACCGCCTTCCTTGGAATGTTGTAGGGCCCGGGGCCCCGCCCCTGCCACCCTCCCTCTCCAAGAGCCAAAACGGCGAAAGGGCGTAATGGCCTATCCGTGCAGCGGCTGGTTGAGTTCCGTCCGCCAGGTCGCCGGGTCCGGGTTGGACTCCGGCCCGAGGGCGTAGCACTCCCAAAGGCCGGCGGCGGGCCGGTGCCCCTGCGCCCTGGCCCTCTCCCCGAACTCGCGCCAGGCGTGGTGCAACCCCGAGTGGGGGCCGTGGCCGGGAGGGTTACCGGGAGGACCGGCCGGCCGGGAACGGCCGGGGCGGGCCCACGGGTCGGCCTTCCGGGTTGTAACCACCCCAGGACGCGGCCAGCCTCAGGAAGTTCTTCATGATGGCCCGCGACGACTCCGGGGTGCCGTCCATCTCGACGTGGAACTGCGCGGCGTAGATGTAGCGGTCCTGGACGCGCAGGCACTGCGTCCTCGTGAGCGCCCCGGCCCCGTGGGTGGCGACCAGCACCCAGCCCGCGGGCGGCCACTCGATCTGGCCGCAGTGGCTCTCCATCGCGCGGAACTCGCGCGGCAGCCCGGCGAAGGCCGGGTCGTCGGCCACCAGGCGGATGTTGTGTGGCCCCCGCTCGAAGACGCACCGGCCGTACTTCCCGCACGCCTCCTGCTTCCCGGAGCCGGGGACACGGGTGTAGATCGGCGTTTTCGGGTCGTTCGGGTCCCGGCAGTTCGGGCAGTCCCAAGGCCGGTCCACGCCGGTCTCGGCGAGGATCGCCAGCCCCTGTGCCCCGCCGCACGAGGCCCAGATCGGCAGCCGGCCCTTCCGGAGCACCTCCTGGGTGCCGCGCCAGTCCTCGCGCCTCTGCTGGCACCAGTCGATGAAGTTGCCCGAGAGGAAGCCGCAGAGCGGCCGCGGCTCGGCGGAGAGGAAGGCCTCGTGGAAGTCGCCCAGCCAGACGTTCTGCGCCTGGAGCGTCGGCTCGCACGCCTTGGCCAGCGGGATGAACTGCCGGCCCTCCCCGGGGACGCGCCTCTCCCCCGTCGTCGAGACGACCACGGCCCACGGCTCGAACGGGACCCGCCCCTTGGGGTCGGCGTGGAACTCCACCTCGCGGAGCGTGGGGAACTCTCCTTCGGCCGCGTCGATCCGCAGCCGCAGCCCCCGCACTGGACGCGCGGTTCGCAGCCGGTGAAGACGGAACAGGCGGCGTTCGTTCTTGATCGCCGTCTCGGGCAGGTCTCCCCAGGTCGTACCGTCCGCCGTGGCCTGCCAGACGTAATCCCGGGGGGCGTTGCGGAGGGCGTAAGGGTGGTCTCCGACCACCTGGAGGATCGCGCCCACGGCCCGCCGTTGGGGAAACGTGACCTGCCACCACCAGGACTTCTCTTTGGGGCGCCCCCGCCAGCAGTTCCGAGGCTCGGTGGCGAACCGGTCGCGGTCCACGGCCCCCGCGGGGCTGCCACTCGGGGCCGAGCTGGACGCCTCGACTCGCCAGTTTGGGTTGGCTTCGGAGTGGTTCGACGGTGGCTCGTTCACCCCGGCGAGCGGCGCGATCCCGAGGACGAGGGCCATCACCAGGTTTATTCGGCGGGGTCGCATGAGGACACTTCCGGGACCCGAGCAGGGCCTTACGTCAGGCGAGCAACTCGGCCCGGACCGCGCCGGCGCCGGCGATCGGCACGGGCCGGCCGAGCCGGTCCGGGAACGTCGTCGCCGCGTCGATGCCGAGCAGGTGGAACGTCGTCGCCAGCACGTCCTTGGGCGAGACCGGCGTCTCGCGCACGTCGCCGCCGATGGCGTCGGTGCTGCCGACGAGGTTGCCCCGGCCCACGCCGCCGCCGGCGAAGACCTGGCAGTAGGCCCGCGACCAGTGGTCGCGCCCTCCTCCCTTGGCCCTGGGGTTGAGCCGCGGCGTCCGCCCGTGCTCGCTCAGGCACAGCACGAGGGTCTCGTCGAGTAGCCCCCGCGCCTCCAGGTCGAGGATCAGGGCCGAGTAGGTCTGGTCGAAGACGGGCAGCAGGAAGTCCTTGAGCCGGGCGAAATGGTTGTCGTGCGTGTCCCAGCCCCCGGCGTTGAGGCCGTAGGCGTCGAAGAACACCGTGACGAACTGGCAACCCGCCTCGACCAGCCGGCGGGCGGCCAGCGCGCCCTGGCCGAACAGCGTCATGCCGTAGCTCTCCCGAACCGCGGCCGGCTCGCGGCCCACGTCCAGAGCGCGGTGGACCTTGCCGGAGGTCAGGAGGGAGTAGGCGACCTTCTGCTGCTGGCCGAAGGCGGCGACGCGCTCGTCCGCCTCCAGGGCGGCCCGCGCCCGGTCGAACTGGCTCAGCAGCGACCGCCGCGCATCGACCACGGCCGGCGGCACCCCCGCGCCGCCCTCGCCGCCCAGCGTGATCCGGTCGTCGGGGCGGATCGCCAGGTAGGGGTCATGAAACACCTTGCCGCGGACCACCGGGGCAGGCCTGGCCCCGCGCTGCGCGAAGTCAGTGAAGACCGGGTCGTACCGTGCGCTCGGCCAGGTCGCGTAGGGGCCGGCCAGCGGCGGGATCTCGGTCCGGGACCCAAGGGGAACGGCAGCGCGACGTTGCGTGGCACCGGCGGCGGCTTCCCGCCTGTTCGGAGGTCCTGGAGGTAATCGACGACGGATCCGATGAACGGCCACTGGCGGGGGTCGCGCGGCGCGGCCTCGATCTTCGTGTCCACGTCGGGGATGCCCGTCATGGCGTAGGCGGTGCCGTGGAGCGGGTAGGGGTGCGTCAGTGAGCGGACCACGGTGAGCCGGTCCATGATCCTGGCGGTGCGGCAGGTGTTCGCAGACCCGGAGGCCGGGCACCCGGGTCGAGATCGACTTCATCTCGCCGCGCACCTCGGCGGGCGCGTAGGGCTTGGGGTCGAACGTCTCGTGCTGCGGGGGCGAGCCGTACTTGTAGAGCAGGATGCAGGCCTTGGCCTGGCCGAACCGACCCGCTCGCGGGCCTGCGGCCTGGGCGGATTGCAGCCGGAGGAAGTCACTCAACCCGACGCCGAGCAGTCCCAGGCCGCCGAGGTGCAGCCAGTCGCGCCGGGTCACGCCGTCGCACATCCGCTTGGGAGATCCGAGCAGCCGAATCATGCCCACCCCCCGCGATCGACACGCGGCCTCCCTGGCGAGGAGGCGTGAGGAGTTGATGGATCACGCCATTGTACACGCAGCACCGGGCGCCACCAACGAGCCTCCCCATGCTCAACGGCGCCTGGACGCGCCACCCGCGCGATGGTACGATCCCATCATCCTGCCTGCCGCCCTCCTGCCAAACCTCCCTGCCGGGTTGACTCATCATGCCGCCGCGCTCCTGCCCCACAACTCCGGGCCTCCCTGCCATGGCGCTTCTCCTGCTCCTGACCGGCCTCAGCCCGGCGGCCGAGAAGAAGCCCTCGTTCGAGCAGGACGTCCGCCCGGTGCTCAAGGCGTACTGCCTCGACTGCCACGGCGGCGGGGAGAAGCTCAAGGGCAAGCTCGACCTGCGGCTACAGCGCTTCGCCGTCAAGGGCGGGTCGTCCGGCCCCGCCGTCGTGCCCGGCGACCCGGCGAAAAGCCCGCTCGTCGAGCGGATGCGGTCCGGCGAGATGCCGCCGACCGAAAAGAAGGTGCCCGCCGAGCTGATCGCCGCCGTCGAGCGCTGGGTCGCCGCCGGCGCCCCGGCGCTGCGCGACGAGCCGGCGAGCCTGCCGCCCGGCATCGACATCACGCCGCAGGAGCGCGCCTACTGGTTCTACCAGCCCCTCCGCAGGCCCCAGCCCCCGCGCTTCGCTGCCGGGGACGGCGGGCGAACGCCGATCGACGCCTTCGTGCTGACGAAGCTGCGCGAGAAGGGGCTATCCTTCAACGATGAAGCCGACCGCTTAACTCTTCTTCTGCGCGCCACCCTCGACCTGACCGGGTTGCCGCCGTCGCCGGCGGAGGCCGAGGCCTTCCTCGGCGACCGCTCCCCACTCGCCTACGAGCGGCTGGTCGATCGGCTGCTGGCCTCGCCGGCCTACGGGGAGCGCTGGGGCCGCCACTGGCTCGACGCCGCCGGCTACGCCGACTCCGAGGGTGACGGCACCACCGACACGCCGCGGCCGCACGCCTGGAAGTACCGCGACTGGGTCGTCCGCGCCCTCAACGCCGACAAGCCCTACGACCGCTTCGTCGTCGAGCAGATGGCCGGCGACGAGCTGACCTCGGCGCGCAAGAACCTGACGCCGGAGCAGATTGACCTGCTGACCGCGACGGGGTTCCTGCGGAACGCCCCCGCCGGCACCGCGGCGGGCGGCGGCGAGGCCGAGGCGCAGCAGGTCGTCGCCGACACGCTGAAGGTTGTCGGGTCGGCGCTGCTGGGGCTGACGGTCGGCTGCGCCCAGTGCCACGACCACCGCTACGACCCGATACCACAGGCCGACTACTACCGGCTCCGCGCCGTCTTCGAGCCGGCCCTCGACCCGGCGCGCTGGCGCCGGCCCGGGCAGCGCCGGCTGTCCCTGTACACCGACGCCGACCGCGCGAAGGCGGCCGTCGTCGAGGCCGAGGCGTCCAAGCTCCAGGCCGAGTACAACGCCGTCCAGGACCGACACATGAAGGCGGCGTTCGAGAAGGTGCTGGGCACCTTCCCTGCCGACCAGCGCGAGCGGCTTGGCGTCGCCTTCCGTACGCCCGAGGCGAAGCGCACGGCGGAGATGAAGCAGATCGTCGCCTCGAACCCGAAGCTCAACATCACCCCCGGCGTGCTCTACCAGTACAACCCCGCCGCCGCGGAGGAGCTGAAGAAGCTGGCCGCCAGTGTGGCGGCGAAGCGGGCCGAGAAGCCGGCCGAGGACTTCGTCGCCGTCCTCGACGAGGTGCCCGGCCAGGTCCCGACAACGAAGATCTTTCACCGCGGCGATTACCGCCAGCCCAAGGGCGAGGTGAAGCCCGGCGACCTGACCATCGCCGCGCCCGACGGCCATCGGTTGGAGGTCGCGGCCAAGGCGGCCGACCTGCCGACCACGGGCCGCCGGCTGGCCTTCGCCCGGCACCTGACGAACGGCCAGCACCCGCTCTTCGGCCGGGTGTTGGCCAACCGGCTGTGGCAGCATCACTTCGGCCGGGGCATCGTCGATACCCCGGGCGACTTCGGCGTGCTCGGCCAGAGGCCGACGCATCCCGACTTGCTTGACTGGCTGGCCACCGAGGTCGCCCGCCAGGGGTGGAGCCTGAAGCGAACGCACCGGCTGATGCTGACCTCGGCGGTCTACCGGCAGTCCTCGCAGCGGGACCGGACCAAGGACGCCATCGACCCGGCCGGGGCGCTGTACAGCCGGTTCCCGCTCCGCCGGCTGGAGGCCGAGGCGCTGCGCGACCGTATCCTGGCGGTGACCCGCCGGCTGGATCGGTCGATGTTCGGCCCGGCCGTCCCCGTGGCCGAGGACTTCGTCGGGCAGGTGGTCGCCCCGGACGACCGGCCGCGCCGCAGCCTCTACCTGCAAGCGCGGCGCAGCAAGCCGCTGGCGTTCCTGACCACGTTCGACGCGCCGGCCGGCGAGCTGACCTGCGACAAGCGCACCGCCAGCACCGCCGCGCCGCAGGCGCTGATGCTCATGAACAGTGAGTTCATCCTCCAGCAGTCGCGGCACTTCGCCGGCCGACTCCTCGCCGAGGCACCCGGCTCGGCGCGCGACCGGGTCGCCCTCGCCTGGCGCCTGGCATACCTGCGGAACGCCAGCCCGGAGGAGCTTGACCTGGCCTCCCGCTTCGTCCAGCGGCAAGCGCTCCAGCTGCGAGGGGCCGTCGGCCAGGACGCCGAGCGGGCCGCCCTCACCAACCTCTGCCAGCAACTTCTCGCCTCAAACGAGATCCTTTATGTCCCTTGAGCACCCCACGACGCGGCGCGAGTTCCTCTGGCGGAACGCCTTCGGCATCGGCGGCTTCGCCCTGGCGCAGCTGCTCCAGCACGACCGGCTTCTGGCGGACGGCGGGCCGCCGAAGCCGGGCGAGAACCTGCCGCTGGACCTGAAGCCGCGCCGGCCGCACTTCGAGCCGCGCGCCCAAGGCGATGATCTCGCTGTTCATGCACGGCGGGCCGTCGCACGTGGACCTGCTCGACCCCAAGCCGGAGGCGACGCGGGGCCACGGCAAGGAGTACGCCGGCGACGTCCATTTCAGCTTCGTCAACCGCGCCCAGCAAGAAGCTGCTCGGCAGCCCGTGGAAGTTCGCCAGGCGCGGCCGGTGCAGGACCGAGGTGTCGGAACTTCTGCCGCACCTGGCCGAGATCGTGGACGGGGTCTGCGTGCTGCGGTCGATGCACACCGGGCACAACGGGCACGAGGTGTCGATCCGCTACTTCCACGGCGGCATCGCCGGGGTGACCGGCCGGCCGACGCTGGGCAGCTGGGCGACGTACGCGGCTGGGCAGCGAGTCGCGGAACCTGCCGGCGTACATGGTCCTGTCGGACCCCGACGGCCACCCCGTGGACGGCACGCACAACTGGTCGAGCGGCTTCATGCCGCCGCTCTGCCAGGGCACGGTGCTTCGGCCGCAGGAGCCGCGCATCCTGAACCTCGACCCGCCGCCGCACCTCAAGGGCGACCTGCAAGGCAGAACCTCGCCCTGCTGGAGGCGATCAACCGGCGGCACCAGCGCTGCACCCCGGCGAGGCCGACCTGGAGGCCCGCATCGCCAGCTACGAAGTGGCCGCGTCCATGCAGACGGCCGCGAAGGAGGCGCTGGACCTGTCGAACGAGCCGGAGTCGGTCAGGCGGCTCTACGGCATCGGCGACCCGGTGACCGACTCGTACGGCCGGAGCGCCGCCTGATCGCCGCGGCGGCTGGTCGAGCGGGGCGTGCAGCTTCGTCCAGTTGTTCCTGGGCGGCCAGCCGTGGGACAACCACAACAGCATCCAGCAGACCCTGCCCCAGATCTGCCGGCACACCGACCGCCCCGCCGCGGCGCTGGTCAAGGACCTGGAGCAGCGCGGGATGCTGGACCAGACGATCGTCCACTGGGGCGGCGAGATCGGCCGGCTGCCGGTGTGCGAGGGCGACCTGACCGCCGCCGCCGGGCGAGACCACAACGGGCAGGGGTTCTCGATCTGGCTGGCCGGCGGCGGGGTCAAGGGCGGGATGACCTACGGCGAGACCGACGAGGTCGGCCACCGCGCCGCGGTCAACGTCGTCACGCCGAACGACTTCCAGGCGACCATCCTGCACCTGCTCGGGCTGGACCACACGAAGCTGCTCTACCACACCGGCAACCGCGCCCAGCGCCTGACCGACGGCCGGCCCGCCCGGGTGGTCAAGGAGATCCTCGCCTGACGGAGGAAAAACCCGTGCTCACCCGACGAAGTTGGCTGACCGCAGCGGCCGCGGGGACCTTCGCCGCGGTGGCGGCCGACCGGCCGGCCACCAAGAAGATGGCGGTCGTCACGACGGAGTGGCGCGACCGCTCGCACGCCTGGCACATGGCGGAGCGGTTCCTCGCCGGCTACCCCGCCGGGGGGAAGTGGCACAAGCCCGCCATCGAGGTCGTCTCGGCCTACGTCGATCAGACGCCGAAGAATGACCTGAGCCGGGACCGAGCGAAGGAGTTTGGCTTCAAGATCTACCCGACCGTCGCCGAGGCCCTGCGCTGCGGCGGCGACAAGCTCGCCGTCGATGCCGTGCTCATCATCGGCGAGCACGGTAGCTACCCGCTCAGCAAGATCGGCCAGACGCAGTACCCGCGCTACGAGTTCTTCAAGCAGGTCGCCGACGTGTTCCGCAAGGACGGCCGGTCCGCGCCAGTGTTCAACGACAAGCACCTCTCCTGGAAGTGGGAGTGGGCGAAGGAGATGGCGGACACGGCGCGGAAGCTGGGCTTCCCGTTCCTGGCCGGCTCCTCGCTGCCGGTCACCTGGCGCATGCCGTCGATCGACCTGCCCTACGAGGCCGAGGCCGAGGAGGTGATGTGCGTCGCCATCGGCCGGGTCGATAGCTACGACTTCCACGCCCTGGAGGTGATCCAGTGCATGGCGGAGCGCCGCAAGGGCGGCGAGACCGGCGTGGTGGCACTACAGGCCCTGCGCGGCGAGTCCGTCTGGAAGGCGATGAAGGCGGGCGGCTGGGACCCGGACCTGTTCGAGGCGTGCCTGTGTCGGAGCCAAACCTTACAGCAGGCGCCCTCCTTCAGCCACCGGCATCCGACCGCCGAGCAGGTGCGCGAGTGGGTGAAGGAGCCCGTGGCCTATCGCTTCGAGTACGCCGACGGGCTGAAGGCAACGATGCTGCTGATGAACGGGCTGGTCGGCGACTTCACCTTCGCCGCCCGCCTCAAGGGTCAACGCGAGCCGCTCTCGACGCTGTTCTACCTCCCGCCGAACCCCAACGTCGTCTACTCGGCCGCGCTGATGTCGAAGGTCGAGGAGATGATCCTGACCGGCAAGCCCCCTTACCCCATCGAGCGGACGCTCTTGACCACCGGGCTCGTCGAGACCGGCATGCGGTCGTTGGCGGGAGGGGAGAGGCGGCTCGAAACGCCGCACCTGGCGATTCGCTACCTGGTGCCGAAGGAGGCCACCTTCTGGCAGAGCTGAATCGCCGGTACGGGGTGGGGGCGGTCGCTAGTCACGATGCTCGCCGACGCCGGTTTTGTTGGGACACGCATCCACGGTTGGACCAGCTATCACCCGTCACTCTGCACGGAGGGGGCGCTCGTCTCGGCCCGGCAGCCCTTGTCGGGGAAGCAGGCCGAGTTGGTAATCATCCTGGCGGCGTTAATCCTGGGCGAGCCGCTGACGTGGAAGGTCGCCCTCGGAGGGGCGCTCGTCGTGGCAGGCGTTCCCATCTTCGGTGCCTCCTGACTTGACTGGTAGGCGGAAAGCAGTAAGCCGAGCCGGTAGCCTGCCGCCGCCGAAGATAAGCCCGATCTTATCATCCCCTCACCGCGACCTTAACCGCCCCTCGGTAGAATGCCCCTTGTGAAGCTTCAGAGTCCGGGGGAAGCGCGGGGAAGGGCCATGGCGTTTCGCATCCTGTTCGTGGAGGACGACGCCGAGATCGCCGAGTTCGTTGCCCAGGGCTTGCGTGAGGAGGGGCTCCTCGTCGAGCAGGCCTTCGACGGGCACGAGGGCGCACACGCGCTGGCCACCTCGACCTGGGACTTGGTTATCTTAGACTGGTGGCTTCCCGGCCCGGACGGGTACGCCCTCCTCCGCGACTTCCGTGCAGCGGGCAAGACGACCCCGGTGCTGTTCCTCACCGCCCGCGACGCGGTGGAGCAGCGGGTCCAGGGGCTGAACGCCGGGGCGGACGACTACCTCTGCAAGCCGTTCGCGTTCGAGGAGTTGCTGGCGCGCGTGCTGGCCCTCTTGCGCCGGCCGCCGGGCCGCGTCGGCACGGAATGGAGACACCACGACGTGGCCCTCGACCCGCCCACGAACCGGGCGGAGCGCGCGGGCCAACCGCTCGGCCTCACCGCCCGCGAGCAGGCGCTCCTTCTCTACTTCCTCCGACACCCCGGCGAGGTGCTGTCGCGCACCCGTCTCTACGAGCAGGTGTGGCAGGAGCGGTACGACGGGCTCTCCAACACGCTCGAGGTCCACGTCATGGAACTCCGCAAGAAGCTGGAGGCCCACGGCCCGCGCCTGATCCACACCGTCCGCGGGCGCGGCTACATGCTGGGGGAGCCGTCCGCCCAGGAGGAGAAGCCGTGAGCCTGACGAACCGCGTCTCGGCCTTCTTTCTGGCGGCGCTGGCCTTGGTCCTACTTGCATTCTCGCTGACGCTCTACTGCCTGGTCCGCGTGCACCTCCACGCCCAACTCGACGAGCGCCTCGACGCGGCCATGAGGGCGCTCGTGGCGGCGGTCGAGGTGCACCCCGGCGACGTCCAGTGGGAGCCGCTGGAGCGGTGCATTTCGGTCGGCGAAGACGCGGCCACCGATCAGCCGCGGTGGGCACTCCACGACCTGTCCGGCCGGCTGAGGGACCACTCTCTCAACGTGACAGTTGTAACCGGCGGTTCCACCGGGGCACACGGGTGGCGCGTGCTGGCCCGCCGGTTGAGCGCCGGGAATTTCACGGCGGAGGCGGCCGATGGCGTGCAGGGCAGCAGCTGGGTAGGCACGCTGGCCGAAACTTCCCTCGGGGACGCATCGACAGCCCGGCTCCCGGACGACCGCACCTTTCAGGGCGACGGGCTGGTTATCACGGTGGCGATTTGCGAGGCGCCGGTCCTGGCGATGCTCCGGTGGCTGGCATTCACGGTGACGGGCGTGTCTATTGTGGTCTGGACGTCGGCGGCACTTTGGGGACGCCTACTTTGTCGTAGGGCGCTGCTGCCCATCACCCGGATGGCGACGTCCGCCCGGTCGATCCGCGAGGAGTTTGAGCCCGCGCTGCTGCTCGACGTGCCGCCCACGCGCGACGAGTTGGAGGACCTCGGGCAGGCCTTCAACGAGCTTCTGATCGACCTGCGCGAGTCGCTGGAGCGGCAGCGGCGGTTTACCGGGGACGCGTCGCACCAGCTCCGCACCCCGCTGGCCGCCATGTTGGCCTCGGTCGATGTCGCCCTCCGCCACGACCGCCAGCCGGCCGAGTACCGGCGCGTCCTCGAGGTCGTCCGACGGCGGGGCGGCCAGCTACAGCAGATCATCGAGTCGCTGCTGTTCCTCGCCCGCGCGGACGGCACCTCCCCTCTCGGGGCGCCGGAGCGGATCGACCTCAACGACTGGTGCCAGGGGTGGCACGACGCCTGGGCCGACCACGCCAGGGCTTCCGATTTCACCTTCCGGGCATCCCCCGGCCCGGCCGTGGCGACGACCCACCCCGCCTTGCTCGGGCAGATCCTCGACAACCTGCTCGACAACGCCTGTAAGTACAGCGAGCCGGGCACCCCGGTCGGCGTGTCGGTGGAGGTGACGTCCGGCCCGCCCAGTCTGACCGTAAGTGACTCGGGCTGCGGGATTGCGGCGGACCAGCAAGCCCTCATCTTCGAGCCGTTCTACCGGACGCCGGAGGCCAGGTGGCGGGGGAAGTCAGGAATGGGGCTGGGGCTCGCGGTGGCCCAGCGGCTCGCGGCGACCCTCGGCGCGAAGGTGGAGGTGTTGAGCGAACCTGGCAAAGGCGCCCGTTTCACGGTCCTCCTGCCCGCCGAGAAGGACCGTCCGGCGCCGCGGACCGGCACGGATGCCCATCCCACGCCAGCCACGCAGGCTGGGTGAGTCAGGCAGCGGGAGTCCTTGAGGCCTGGCGCCCGCGCAACCCGCATGACCCGGAATTTATATCCCGTCGGCGCAGATTACCGATCAAGATGAAGGGAACAAAGCGTCGTGGCCGGGCCGCCTTCTCGGCGGCCTCCCCGGCGACCGGAACCTGTTCACAGGGCGAGGCGAGCGATGCGAGCAGCGACAATCCGAGGGCGGCTTGATGCGGGCGTCGCCCGCACGGTCGTTGCGGCCTTCGCGCTGGCCGCCGCGCCCTGGCTGCTCGCCGGGTGCCACGCCGTCCCGCACGCCCCAGACTGCTCGACGGTGTCGGGCCACCTCACGCAGCGTGTCGGCCACACGGTCGCCTGCCGCGCCGGGCCCGCCGTGGTCACCCTGCCGCCCGGGGCCTGCTTTGAGGACGGGATCACCGAGGACGAGGCGGTCGCCATCGCGCTGTGGAACAACGCCGCCTTCCAGGAACTCCTGGTCGATCTCGGCATCGCCCGCGGCGACCTGATCCAGGCGGGGCTTCTGCCCAACCCGGAGTTCGTCTACTTCTGGCCGATGTCGGAGAAGCCCTACAAGTACCTCTTCGACTTCCCCATCGAGGCGCTCTGGCTGCGCCCCATCCGGGTGCGCACCGCGGCGCGGGAGGCGGACCGCGCGGCGGAGCGGCTCACGCAGGCCGGGCTGGACCTGATGCGCGACGTGCGCCAGGCGTACGCCGACGTGGCGCTGGCACACGAGCGCGAGCGGGGCGCCCGCGAGGGCGTGAGGCTGCGTGGCCAGGTCGCCGACCTCGCCGTGAAGCGGTTCAAGGCCGGGGACGCGTCGGAGCAGGAAGCGGCCACGGCTCGGATCGACGCCGCCCAGGCCGATCAGGACGCGGCCCGCGTCGTGGCCGACGTGCCGGTGCTGGAGGAGCGGCTGCGCAACCTCATGGGCACCGGCCCGATACGCGGGTCGCTCCCGCTCGACCCGCTGCCTCCGCCGGCCTGCCGGACGCTCGACGCCGACGCCCTCACCCAGGAGGCGATGGCCACGCGCCCGGACGCCCTCGCCGCCGCCGAGGCGGTCGCGGCGGCCGAGGCCCGCCTCAAGTTCGCGAAGCTCGGGTGGGTCCGGTTCCTGGGCATCGCCGACGCGACCAGCGGCAAGGAGAGCCACGTCCTGGGGCCGGCCCAGCGCCTCACCGTGCCGCTGTTCAACTGGAACCAGGGCAACGTCGCGCGGGCGGAGGCCGAACTCGAAAAGGCGGTGCGGAACCAGAAGACCGTCGCCTACCAGATCATCCTCGACGTGCAGCGGGCCTACGCCCAGTTCCGGCAGGGCTGCGTCGAACTCGACGTCCTGCTCGCCAAGGTCCGGCCCGAACTCGAGGGCGCGGTCCGCCGCGCCCAGGGGGCGTACCGGGAGGGCAACGTCGCCATCTTCGTCGTGCTGGAGACGACCCGGCAGCTCCTCGACAACCAGCTCCGCGAGGCCCAGCTGCACGCCGACCTTCGGCGGTTCTGGGCCGAGTTGGAGCGGAGTGTCGGCCGGCGTCTCGTGCCGCACGAGGCGACGGGGGGCTGCGCCGGCGGCGCGGGAGCGAAGCCCGACCCAGGCACGTTGCCTATGCCGCGGATGAATGCGCCGCCGTTGCCTGCCCCCCGGCTCAAACTGATACCTGACGGCGCTGGCGAGACAAAGGCCCCCGGGAGGCCGGAATGAATCACCTCCAGCGATTTGCCACGGCAGTTCTGACCCTCGCAGTCGCCTCCGCCGTGGGGGCCGGGTCCTGGTGGCTAATCACCCACAGGCCGGCCGGGGCAACGCCCGACAAGCCGGCGTCGCCCGCCGGCGTCGGGAAGCTCGTCAAGGAGGAGGACCTCAACACCGTCACCCTGACGGACGATGCCGAGAGGCGGATCGGGCTCGCCGTCGCCCCGGTGGTGAAGAAGGCAACCCGTCGTGCCCGGGTCTACGGCGGCGAGGTGACGGTTCCCGCCGGCCGCGCGATCCTGGTGGCCGCCCCGCTCGCGGGCACCCTGAAGGCCCCCGCCGGCGGCGAGATGAAGGCCGGGCAGGCCGTCAAGGCCGGGAAGCCCGTGTTCCACCTGACCCCGCTCCTCACCCCGGACGGCCGCGCCACCCTGTCGGCCTCCCTGGCGGAGGCCGAGGGGCTGGTGAACAACGCCAAGACGCAGGTGACGCTGACCAAGATCGCCTTCGACCGGGCCAAAAGGGTTCACAAGGAAGGGGCCGGCAGCCAGCGGCAGGTGGACGAGGCCGAGGCCGCCTACACCCTCGCCACCAAGACGCTCGACGCCGCCGCCACCCGGCAAGGCATCTTGAAGAAGGTGGTCGGCGACGCGGAGGGCGGGACGGCGACCCCCGTCCCCATCCAGGCCCCCGAGGACGGCGTCCTCCGCGCGGTCTCCGCGCTGCCCGGCCAGACCGTCCCCAGCGGCGCGCCGCTGTTCGAGGTGATTGACGTCACGACCGTCTGGGTGCGCGTCGCCCTGCCGGTCGGGGACCTGGACGCCGTCGCCCGCGCCGAGCCGGCCCGCGTCGGCAAGCTGTCCGCCCCGCCGGGCGCCTATCTCTGCACCGCCAAGGCGGTGAACGCCCCGCCTTCTGCCAACCCGCTGTCGGCGACCGTGGACGTGTTCTACGAGGTCCCGAACGCCGACGGGAAGTTGATCCCCGGCCAGCGGCTCGGGGTGACGGTCCCCCTCTCCGACGCCAGGGTGGCACTGACCGTGCCGTGGTCGGCGGTGGTGTTCGACGTCCACGGCGGCACCTGGGTCTACGAGCAGGTCGGCCCCCACCGCTACGCCCGCCGGCGCGTGGCGGTGCTGCACACGGTCGGGTCGGACGCCGTGTTCGCAAGCGGCCCGCCGGCCGGGGCGAAGGTGGTGACCGCCGGCTCGCAGGAGCTTTTTGGCGCGGAGTCCGGCTTCGTGAAGTGAGGGCCGCATGCTGAGTCGTTTGATCTCGTCGTCCGTGCGGGGCCGGGTCGTCGTCCTCGCCCTGTGCGGGCTGCTCCTGGCCTACGGCTTTCGCACGGTCCGAACGGCCCCGCTGGACGTGTTCCCCGAGTTCGCCCCGCCGAGGGTGGAGGTCCAGACCGAGGCCCCCGGGCTGTCCACCGAGGAGGTCGAGAGCCTCATCAGCGTCCCGCTGGAGAACGCGCTAAACGGCACCCCCGGCCTCAAGACGATCCGCTCCAAGTCGGTGCTCGGGCTGTCGTCGGTGGTGCTCCTCTTCGCGGAGGGCACCGACATCCACAAGGCTCGGCAGTTCGTCCAGGAGCGGGTCGCCGCCGAGGCCGTCCGGCTGCCCACCGTCGCCCGCCCGCCGGTCATCCTCCAGCCTCTCTCCTCGCTCAGCCGCGTGATGAAGATTGGCCTGTCGTCCGCGACACTCTCCCAGCAGGACATGACGGTTCTGGCTCTGTGGACCATCCGCCCGAAGCTGATGTCGGTCCCCGGCGTGGCGAACGTGGCGATCTGGGGCCAGCGCGACAAGCAGTACCAGGTGCTGGTCGATCCCGACCGGCTGCGCGCCTGCGGGGTGTCGCTCGACCAGGTCCTGCGCGCCGCCCAGGACGCCACCGTCCTCGAGTCGGGCGGGTACGTGGACAAGCCGAACCAACGGCTCGCGGTGCGGCACCGGGCGATGGTGCGCGACGCGGAGGACCTGGCCCGCACCGTGGTCGCCTTCCCGGGCAACGCCCCGACCCTACTCGGGGAGGTGGCGACCGTCCGGTTCGGCTCGCCGCCGCCCATCGGCGACGCGATCATCAACGACGGCCCCGGCCTTCTCCTGATCGTCGAGAAGCAGCCCGAGGGCAACACGCTGGAGGTAACCCGCCGCGTCGAGGCGGCGCTCAGGGAGCTTGAGCCTGGGCTAGTCGGCGTCGAAATGGACCCGACCATCTTCCGCCCGGCGACATTCATCGAGCGCGCCATTGAGAACCTCGGCCACGCCCTGGTGGTCGGCTGCGGGCTCGTGGTGGTCATCCTCCTCGCCTTCCTGTTCGACTGGCGGACGGCCCTGATCAGCCTGACCGCCATCCCCCTGTCGCTCGTGTCCGCCGTGGTCGTGCTGACGGCCTTCGGCGTCACGCTGAACACGATGGTCATCGCCGGCCTGGTGATCGCCCTGGGGGAGGTGGTGGACGACGCCATCATCGACGTGGAGAACATCGTCCGCCGCCTGCGGCTCAACCGCGCGGCGGGCGGCCCGGCGTCGGCGTTCCAGGTCGTCATCGACGCCTCGAACGAGGTGCGGAGCGCGGTCGTCTACGCCACCCTGATCGTCATCATCGTGTTCCTGCCGATCTTCTTCCTCGACGGGATCGCCGGGTCGTTCTTCCGCCCGCTGGCCCTGGCCTACATCCTCGCCATCCTCGCCTCGCTGCTCGTCGCCCTGACCGTCACCCCGGCCCTGTCCTACATGCTGCTGACGGGGGGAAAGGGCCGACCCGAGGAGGCGCCGCTGGCGCGCGTACTGCGGCGGGCCTACGGGGCCTTGCTGCCCCACCTCGTCAACAGGCCCTACGCGGCCCTCGGCGTCGTCCTCGCCACCTTCGCCCTCAGCGCCGCAGGGGCGACCCGCTTCGGCTCGGAGTTCCTGCCCGAGTTCCAGGAGACGGACTTTCTCATGCACTTCATCGCCAAGCCGGGCGCGTCGGTCGAGGAAATGGACCGGATGACGGTCCTGGCGAGCCGCGAACTCAGGGCCATTCCCGGCGTGAGGAACTTCGGCTCGCACATCGGCCGGGCCGAGGTCGCCGACGAGGTCTACGGCCCGAACTTCACCGAGCTGTGGATCAGCATCGACCCGGCCGTGGACTACCCGTCCACCCTGAAGCGCATCCAGGCCGCGATGGAGGGCTACCCCGGCATGTTCTGCGACGTGCAGACGTACCTCAAGGAGCGGAGCAAGGAGGTGCTCTCCGGCACGAGCTACAGCATAGTGGTGCGGCTGTTCGGCCCGGACATGGAGGCGCTGCGGGCCAAGGCGAAGGAGGCCGAGAGGGCGATGGCCACCGTCGAGGGCGTGACAAGCCTGAAGGTCGAGTCGCAGGTCCTCGTGCCGCAGGTCGAGGTGAGCCTGCGCCCCGAGGCGGCGGAGAGGTACGGACTGACCCCCGGGCACGTCCGCCGGGCCACGACCACGCTCTTGCGGGGGACGAAGGTTGGCGAGGTCTACGAGGGACAGAAGCGGTTCGACGTGGTGGTCTGGGGCGAGCCCTCCTGCCGCGACGACGTGGCGTCGATCCAGTCGCTCCCCGTCGATACGCCGGCGGGGGTGCAGGTGCGTCTCAAGGACGTGGCCGACGTGATGGTGGTGCCGATGCCCAACGAGGTCAAGCGGGAAGCCGCGTCGAGGCGGCTGGACATCACCTGCAACGTGCAGGGCCGCGACCTGGGTGCCGTCGCCGCCGAGATCGAGGAGAAGGTCAGGGCCCTGAAGTTCGAGCCCGGGTACCACCCCGAGTTCCTGGGCGAGGAGGCCGTCCGACGCGAGTCGAGCCGCCGCCTGTACGCCCTTTCGGGGCTGGCCCTGCTGGGCGTGCTGCTGGTGATCTACGCCGACTTCGGGTCGTGGCGGCTGACCCTGATCGTGGCGTTCACCCTGCCGTTCGCACTGGTCGGCGGCGGCGTGGGGGTGATGCTCACCGGCGGTGTGGTGTCGCTGGGGTCGCTGGTCGGGTTTGTCACGGTGCTGGGGATCGCGGCCCGCAACGGCATCATGCTGGTCAGTCACTACCGCCACCTCGAGGACCACGAGGGTGAGGCGTTCGGCACCGGCCTGGTGCGTCGCGGGTCCGAGGAGCGATTGGCCCCCATCCTTATGACGGCGCTGGCGACGGGGCTAGCGCTGCTGCCGCTGGTGGTTAGCGGGCAGAAGCCGGGCCACGAGGTCGAGTACCCGCTCGCCGTCGTGATCCTGGGCGGGCTGGTCACGTCCACCCTGCTGAACCTGTTCCTGCTGCCCCCTCTGTACCTCAGGTTCGGCCGCCGCACCGCTGCGGAGCGGCAGGAGTGACAACTCAACAATGGTGAGACGGGCCGGAGGACGAGCGAGGGTTGTCACCACCGCCGAGGCGAGATGTCAGAGGCGGGACAAAGCTGGTCCGCGAAAGCCCACGGGAAACTCGGCCTTTCTCCGATTCGCCACCCCGAATGGTCGTCACGGCATGATGCAAGGGCTGAAAAGGACGATGTTTACGCCATAATATCTGGCCTTTTCTTTCGGCCACATGTCGGAGCGTGACCCCGGACTTCGCCATCGAGGCCGACTACCGGCCGACGCCCCAGGGGCGGGCGTGGTCCTACAAGCGGGACCCGCTGGTCCGGCCCTGCTGGCAGCCACTGAGTCTGCCACAATGAGGAGGGAGCTACGCTTCGGCTTCGTTCGATCCGGCACAGCGGCGCCTCGCAAAGGCGTCGGCGGATCACTCGAACAGCTTACTTACCGACTCGTTGGTGTGGATGCGCTTGATCCCCTCGGCGAGTACCTTCGCCACCGACAGGATGGTGAGGTTGGCCAGGTGCTTGCTCGGCGGCACCGGGATGCTGTCGGTGACGACCACTTGCCGCAACGGCGCCTCGCGCAGCCGCTCGATGGCCGGCCCGCACAGCACGCCGTGCGTCGCGCAAGCGTAGACGTCGCGGGCGCCGGCGTCCTTGGCCACGTGGGCCGCCCCGACCAGGGTGCCGGCCGTCGAGATCATGTCGTCGAAGATGACGACGGTCTTGCCCTCAACCGAAGGCCCAATCAGGTTCGCCTGCCTCGTCTCGGTGGCGCTGGTGCGGCGCTTATCGACGATGGCGATCTGCCCGCCGAGCCGCTTCTGGTACGTCAGTGCCTTCTTCACGCTACCCTCGTCGGGGCTGAGCACGATGAAGTCGCGCGGCGGGATGCCCAGGGCCCGCACGTAGTCGTTGATGACCGGCGTCGCGTGCAGGTGGTCCACCGGGATGTCGAAGAACCCCTGGATCTGGGCGGCGTGCAGGTCCAGCGCCAGCACCCGGTCGGCCCCGGCGCTGGTCAGCAGGTTGGCCACCAGCTTCGCGGTGATCGGCACCCGGCCCTGGTCCTTGCGGTCCTGCCGGGCGTAGCCGTAGTACGGGATGACTGCCGTGATCCGCGCCGCGCTGGCCCGCTTGAAGCAGTCCAGCATGACCAGCAGTTCCATCAGGTTCTCGTTGACCGGCGGGCAGGTCGGCTGGATCAGGAAAATGTCCCGCCCGCGCACATCCTCGTCGATGCGGACGGAGATCTCGCCGTCGGGGAAGTTGGTCAGCTGGATCTTGCCGAGCGTGTCGTCGAGGCAGCGCGCGATCTTCTCGGCCAGCGGGATGTTGGCGCGGCCGCTGAAGACCTTGAGCCGGTGGTAGATCATACGCTCGCCGTCCGCCCGGTGTGCCCCCCGTACCATTCGGGGGGTGTTACGCATTATGAAGTGCGGAAGAAGGCGAGTCAACGACCGAGGGGCGGTCGGCACGCCCGAATCCGTCGAGGAACTGCCCGACGACCTCCTCCGCCAGGCCGGCCGGCCGGGGGTGCTTGCCGAACCGAATGATCGCCCGCAGCCCGCCCAGCAGCATCAGCATCGCCAGGTCGGGGTCGGCCTCCCGGACCGCCCCGGCCCGCTGCCCGGCGCGGAGGATGTCCTTGACCAGGGCCATCGTCTTGTTCCGCGTCTTCTGCCAGGGGAACTCCGCGCCCGGCCTCTGCATCGCCTCGGCGTGCTGGATCAGGTCGAAGACGTGCGGCTCGGCGTCGAAGTAGTCGATCAGCCCCTCGACGACGGCGACCAGCTGCTGCCTGGGGCTGGCCGTCCGGCACAGCACCTGGCAAAGGCGTGACTGCAAGCCCTCGGCGGCGCGGTCGAGCAGGGCGAGGTACAACTCCTCCTTGTCCTTGAAGTAGCGGTAGAGCGTCCCCTTGCCGACCTCCGCCAGCGCCGCGATGTCGTCCATCCGCGCCTCGTGGAAGCGGTGCGTGGCGAACAGCCGGGCGGCGGCGGTCAGGATCTTCTCGGCTTGCTGGGGGGTCTTGACGCGCAAGGCGGGCAGCTCCCGGGGCAGGGTTTCTCGTTGACGGAAGGGCTTGCCTGGTTTATTAATGTGGACTGACTGGTCAGTACCGATTTTAGACCGTCTCTTCCCGCCGAACAAGGCGATTCCAGGGGAGTCCACCCCGATGGCCTTCCTTCGTGCCCGCATCTGCTGCCTGCTCCTGGGCCTGCTCGGCGTCGTCGCCGGCTGCGGCAAGCGCGGCCACGAGGCCCCGCAGGGCGGGGCCAACGTGCCGCTTTCAAAGGTGCGGCTCAAGCGCAACGTCGATGTCGCCACGGTCAAGCAGGAGCGGATGGCGTCGTTCGTCGAGACGGTCGGTTATCTCGAGGCCGAGGGCCAGACCGACATCGCCGCCGGCGTCTCGGGCATGGTGGTCGATGTGCTGTTCCGCGAGGGCGACTTCGTCGAGAAGGACAAGACGCTGCTGGCCCGGATTGACCCGTCGAAGTACAAGGCCCTTCTGTCCCAGGCCGAGGCCAACCTGAACAAGGCCCAGGCCAACGTCGAGCGGATGGAGGCGCTGACGAAGAAGTGCGACGCCGCCATCCGCGACGCCACCCAAACGCTGGACCTGCGCCGGGTCGTGCTCGACAACATCCGCCGGGCCGGCCGGGCCGCCAAGATCGAGGAGCGCCAGGAGGCGCAGGCGAACGTCGAGATGACCACGGCCCGGCTCGAGGTCGCCAAGGCTGACCGCTCCGTCTGCGACGCCGACATCAACGCCGCCAGGAAGGAAGTCGAGGCGGCCCAGGCGATGCTGGCGATCGCCAGGCGCAACTTCGAGTTGAGCGAGGTGCGCGCCCCGTACACCGGGCAGATCAACCAGCGCAAGGTGACGCGCGGCATGTACCTGGAGGACAAGACCGTCATCGCCACCATGGCCGACCTGTCCCGGCTGCGGCTGGTCGGCTACATCCCGGAGCGGGCCACGCCGGTCGTCCGCCAGATGCTCGCCGAGGAGCGGCAGCTGCGCGCCGGCTTCCTGGCGGGCAGCCTCTTCGCCGGCCTGTGGGGGGCGCTGGCGGCGCTGCACAACGAGCTGGAAGGCGCGACGCCGCCGAGCCTGGAGTTCGAGGTCCGGCCGTTCCCGCACCGCAAGTTCACCGCGCGTATCTTCTACCTCTCGACGGTGGCCAACCCCGACACGCACCTGTTCGAGTGCAAGGCGGAGGTGCCGACGCACGGCCTGGGGGCGGAGTTGCGTCCGGGGTTCACGGCGAAGGTGCGCTGCCCGCTGCCGGGCCGGCCGACGTCGATCATCGTGCCGGAGGTGGCGGTGCGGGCGTCGGAGCGCGGCTTCGTGGCGTTCCGGCCGAGGGTGGTGACGACCAAGGACGGCCAGGCGGAGTACGTCGCCGAGGCGGTGCCGCTGGAGCTGGGCCAGCGCGAGCCGGGCTGGGTCGAGGTGCTGAAGGGCTTGCAGGCCGGCGACATCGTCGTCACCAAGGGCGCCGAGGCGCTGGAGGACGGCACGCCGCTGGCGATCCCCAAGGAGCGAATATCGCTGCTACAGAACGGGCGGTGAGTCTCACCCAGGCCCGACCGTGAGGGAGGGCGCCCTTGTCCCAGGCCCGACCGTGAGGGAGGGCATGGGACCGCGGTTGAGGCTGAATAACGCCCTCCCTGACGGTCGGGCCTGTGAACATGACCCTCTCCGACCTCTCCATCAAGAACCCCGTCTTCGCCGTCATGCTCTCGGTGGCGATGGTCGTGTTCGGCTACCTCGGCTACCGCGACCTCGGCATCAGCCAGTTCCCCGAAATCGACTTCCCCGTCGTCTCCATCACCACCTACCGCGACGCCGCCGACCCCGAGCCGATGGACTTCGACGTCACCGACATCATCGAGGACGCCGTCTCCGCCGTCGAGGGCATCGACTACATCCAATCGACGTCCAGCCCCGGCGTCGCCATCACCACCGTCTACTTCCGCCTCAGCCGCGACATCGACGCCGCCATGCAGGACGTGCAGAACGCCGTCTCGGCCGCCATGAACCGGCTGCCCAACGACATCGACCCGCCGATCATCTCCAAGGTCAACTTCAACAAGTTCCCGGTCATCTGGCTGTCCGTCCACGGCCCCAGGCCGCTGCAGGAGCTGAACGACATCGTCGATACGCAGCTGAAGCAACAGATCGAGACCATCCCCGGCTGCGGCGGCGTCTTCTACGGCGGGCTGCGGCCGCGCAACATGCGCATCTGGCTCGACGGCGAGAGGCTACAGGCGTTCAACCTCGACCCGCTCGACGTCTCCCGGGCGATGCGCGCCGAGCACGTCGAGAAGCCGGCCGGCTACCTCCAAGGACAGTGGCGCGAGCAGAACGTCCGCGTCATGGGCGAGGCGAGGACCGCCCAGGAGTTCGCCAACATCGCCATCGTCAAGCGCGGCAGCGAGGTCATCCGGCTGGGCGACGTCGCCGTCATCGAGGACGGCCTGGCCGACCGCCGCAACTTCGCCCGGTTCAACCAACGGCCGAACGTCGGGGTCGGCGTGCTGCGGGCCACCGGGGCCAACGTCGTCCAGGTCTGCGACGAGGTCAAGCGGCGCATCCCGCTGCTCCGCAAGAGCCTGCCGCCGGACGTCGAGGTCAGCATCTCCACCGACTACTCGATCTTCATCAAGGAGGACATCCGCGAGGTCAACCGCGCCCTGCTGGAAGGCATCGTCCTGACCGCCGTCGTGACGTTCCTCTTCCTCGGCTCGATCGGCACCACGTTCAACGTCTGCATCTCCATCCCGACGTCGCTGGTCGGCACATTCCTGGCGATGAAGTGGTTCGGCTTCACCATCAACTTCATGACGCTTCTGGCACTGTCGCTGTCGGTCGGCATCGTCGTGGACGACGCCATCCTGGTGCTGGAGAACATCTACCGCCGGATGGAGCACGGCGAGGGTCGCAAGTCCGCCTCCATCCACGGCGCCCGCGAGATCAGCTTCGCCGCCATCGCGGCGACCTTGTCCATCGCCGCCATCTTCATCCCGATCGCCTTCATGAAGGGTGCCATCGGCCGGTTCTTCTTCCAGTTCGGCATCAGCTGCACCGTGGCGGTGCTGCTGTCGCTGGTGATCTCGCTGACGATCACGCCGATGCTGTGCTCGTACTTCCTCAGCGTCCGCCACGCCAGGCGGCCGATGCCCGGCGCCTACGGCGGGTGGTTGGGAGTGCTCTTCACTGTCCCGTCGCGCCTCCTGTGGGTGGTCGATCGCTGGGTGTTCGAGCCGCTGCTGCTCAACCCGGTGAACAAGCTGATGGAGTGGATGACGCGCGGCTACGCCTGGACGCTGCGGCACACGCTGCGGCACACCTGGTGGGTGGTTCCGGCCAGCCTCCTGCTGTCGGCCACGGCCTTCGTGTTCGTCTACGGCGTCAACCTGCGGCTGCCGGGCGGCGGGCGGTTCACGGTGAAGCCGGTCGGCCGCGAGCTGGTGCCCAGCGAGGACCAGAGCCGGTTCGTCGTCAACGTGATCTGCCCCGTCGGCAGCAACATCGACTACATCGACGACATGCTGCGGCAGTGCGAGGTGATCGTGGCCGGGCTGGAGGACCCGGTGACCCAGCAGCAGGTGGTGGCGACGATGTTCGCGGCCGTGTCGATCCGGCCGGGCCAGCTCATCAGCGAGGGGATCCTGTTCATCCGCCTGGTGCCGATCCTGGAGCGGTCCTGGTCGCAGGCCGACGTCATCGCCGAGACCCGCAAGCGGCTGGGGACGATCCCCGGCATGCGCGCCGTCGTGCTGGACCTCTCGACGCAGGGCTTCACGCCGTCGCGCGGCTACCCGGTGAACTTCGCCGTCCAGGGGCCGGAGTGGGAGACGGTGACGCAGCTGTCCGAGCGCATCCGCGAGCGGATGATCGACTCCGGCGTCGTGGCCGACGTCAACAGCGACTACCGGCCGGGCATGCCCGAGGTCCACATCGTCCCCGACCGGCTGAAGGCCGCCGGGTTGGGCATCCCGATCCAGCGACTGGCCTGGACGGTCAACGTCGCCTTCGGCGGGGTGCGCAACGGCCGGTTCACCGACAAGGACAAGCGCTACGACGTGAGGCTGCGCTACCTCGAACAGCAGCGCGAGACGCCGGACCAGTTGGCCAACGTCTACATCAAGACCAGGGGCGAGAGGCTGGCGCCGCTGGCGGACTTCGCCGAGAAGAAGGTCATCTCGACGCTGCCGCAGATCAACCGCTACAACCACCTGCGCAAGGTCGAGCTGACGGCGAACATGGCGCCGGGGGTGTCGCAAGGCGACGCCTTCCGCCGCTGTCTGGAGATCGCCGAGGAGGAGCGCCAGGCGATGGAGTTGCCGCCGAGCTACCGCGTCGTGCCCATGGGCAACGCCCAGGCGATGCAGGAGACGCTCGACAGCATGTGGGCGGCGCTGGCGCTCGGCTTCGTGGTCGCCTACATGATCCTCGGCGTGCAGTTCAACTCGTTCATCCACCCGCTGACGGTGCTCCTGGCGGTACCGTTCGGCGTCACGGGGGCGCTGTTCGTCCTGTGGATCTGCGGAGACACGCTGAACCTGATGAGCATGATCGGCATGGTGCTGCTGGCCGGGCTGGTGAAGAAGAACTCGATCATCCTGGTGGACTACACCAACCAGCTCCGCGCCCAGGGCCTGGGCCTGAACGAGGCGATCTTGACCGCCTGCCCGGTGCGGCTGCGGCCGATCCTGATGACGTCGTTGGCGTGCATCGCCGGGGCAGTGCCGCTGGCCATCGGGAGCGGGGCCGGGGCCGAGACGCGGGCGCCCCTGGCGCGCAGCATCATCGGCGGCATGTTCCTGTCCACGCTGGTGACGCTGGTGATCGTGCCGGTCTACTACGTCCTGTTCGACCGCTTCGGCGCCTACGTGTCGCGGCTAGCCCGCCGCGGGCCGGGGGTAGAGGCGGGCGGGCCAAGACGGCCCGGCGAAGCGGTGCCTGTGAACGGGCAGGGCGGGGTCGCGCAGTCGATGAGAGCAGCCACCTCGCCCATGGCCGCCCCAAGTATCAACCTTTGAGGATCTCTTACAGTTAGAACTCCACCTTGGGCTTGCCCGCCTCGGTCGAGTCGAAGGTGACGCTCTTGACGCGCTTGATCGGAATCAGCTTGTAGCCGACCGGCACCCGGCCTAACAGGCCGACCAGCGTCGCCTTCTGGCCGTCGAGGGGGGGTGCGGTCAGCAGCGTCAGCGTCGAGTCGTCGCCGTCCTTCTGGACGACGCGCCAGACCGGCTCGTCGCCCTCCTCCTCGCCGGCGGTGATCGACTTGACCTTCGCCACGTCGAGCTTCAAGGTCTTCTTGAACATCAGCGTGCTCGACAGCGCCTCGCGGCCGTCGGCCATCAGGTACAGGGGCTGGAGGTCGGAGACCTTGTGCGTCCGCTCGACGTCCTTGTCCATGGTGACGACGACGGCGGGTCGGCCGGGCTTGAACGGCTCGGCCTTTGGCTCAGGGAACCGCAGCGCCTTGATGCCGCGCGGCACGCCGCCCTGGAACGTCAGCGAGGCCACGCCGGCGGCGCCCCTGTCCACGTCGGCCTCCAGGGTCACCTTGTTGATGCCCTTGTAGGCGGAGGTGCCGACCAGGACGGCGTCCTCCTCGTCCTTGGGCCCGGTGGCGGCGCGAACGGTCATCTTCTCGTCCTCGAACCGCACCGACCGCAGCCGGTCGAGCGGCACCAGGGTGACGACGCCGGCCAGGTAGTTGAACTTCAGTTCGTCGCGCACCGCCAGCGCCTCGGGGCCGGCCTTCTTGCCCTTCGCCTTGTCCGCCGGCACCAGCCAGCCCAGCCGCCGGGTGCCGGCCGTGAACGTCCAGCCGGTGACCTTGTGCTCCTTGCCCGCGGCGTCGGTGATGAGGAGTGTGCCGGGGGCGGCGGGCTTGGGCCTGTCGTCGGCCAACAGCGGGAGGGCGACGAAGCAGACGGCAAGGTAAGTCGAACGCATGAGCCGTGGTTCCTCACACGGAGCGAAGCGGGCATCCTCGCATCGTGCGGGCGACGGGCCGTTAGATCAAGCAGAAAGCGCCCTCTTTTCCGGCGCGACGATTCCGCGGCGACTTCGACCGCTTCCCTCCTTGCGTCCGCTTGACGCCGGGGCCATAATCAGAGAGGGATATTGACTGAGCTGAAGGACCACGCACCATGGGCACCCCGGACGACTGCGCGGACGACATCTTCCACCCCGGGGGGTGTCTTCTCCTGGACCTGCTGACCCCCTGCGCGGTCGAGGCGTTGAAGGAGGCGATCCGCCTGGCTTCGGAAACCCGGTGGGACAGCGTCCGCAGCCCGCACGTCTTCATGGGGGTGCTCAGCAAGCCCGACGCCAGCGTCCGGCTGTGGGGCGAGCGGCTCCAGGCCGACCTGCCGCGGCTGTTGAGCCAGTTCCAGGAGTTGTTCCACCAGGAGGAGGGTGAGGAGGAGCCGTACCTCACCCTCAACCGCGAGTTCCTCTCGGACAACGTCATCCGCCTGTTGCGCGAGGCCCGACAGCGAGCCCGCGAACACCACCGCAAGCACGTCACGCCGATGGACCTGCTCATCTGCCTGCTGACGGCCAGCAACAGCATCGTCGCCGACTGCTTCCAGCGCATCGGCGTCACCGCCGCGAAGCTGACCGAGCAAGCGGTCATCGCCGAGCACAGCACCCGCGAGGGGAGCGGGACGTAAGCTGGGAGCCGCCCCCCATCCGCGGGGAGGGGTCAGCTAGCCCGGGTCGCGGGGCCCAGTATCGCCTTCTCGGACTCGCCGCCGCGCGGCCGGTCCCGATCGCGGTTGCGGTTGCGGTCCTTTTCGCTGCCGCAGCCGCTCAGGAGCGCGGCGACCAGGAACACGAGCACGACGCGACGGAGCATCGCGGGGTCTCCTCAAGGGAAACGGAACAAGGGCCGGCGCCCGGGAGGGCGGCCGGCCCTTGTTGGTATACGGAACCGGGAGAAGGTTACGGGGCCTTCTTGTCCTTGTCCGCCGGGGCGCCGGGCTTGGCGTCCTTGTCCTTGGCCGGCTTGGCCGGCTCGCTGCTGCAGCCGATGTTCGCGAACACAACCGCCGCCACCGTCAGCATCGCGATGAACTTCTTCACAGGCTTCCCACCTTTCATGGTGTGAGGGAGGAGAAAACACCCAATCGAACGCCCCCGCCAACGACAGCGGGGACGGGTAGACTACGCGCCGTGATGGCCACCGAGGGAAGGGTTACGCCTTGTCCTTCTTGGCATCCTTGTCCTTCTTGTCGTCCTTCTTCTCGTCGGCCTTCTTGTCGTCCTTCTTCTCGTCGGCCTTCTTGTCGTCCTTCTTCTCGTCGGCCTTCTTGTCGTCGGCCTTCTCGTCGGCCTTCTTGTCGTCGGCCTTCTTGTCGTCCATCTTCTTGTCGCCGGCCTTCTTGTCGCCGGCCTTCTTGTCGCCGGCCTTCTTGTCCTTGGCATCCGGGGTCGGGCAGCCCGTGGTGGCGACGATCAGGCCCATGACGACCAGCAGCGCGAGGAGTTTCTTCATCACGGAGGTACCGTCCTTTCGTGGTTCGCGATCCAGGGGGAGCGACCCCCCGACGTCGGCCCCTCGGCCGACAGTCCCACACGGTAGGATGCGCCGCTCGTGGAATTATTCCCAAGATCTTTCGAGGGACCACGGCTGGTAGGCGTAACGGGATAAATATGAGGACGTTAGAGGAAGCAACCCCGGCGCTCGCCAGGCATTCAAGCGCGGGTTCGGGATAGGCTTGGCGTCGAGGGGCCAGCCCGTCCGGTGGAAATGCAGAGGGTGTTCCGGTCCCTCTGATCCGTTTCGACCCGCGTCCTCAGTCCCAAGGGGAGTCGCCTTCTGACCCGGTCAGCCGTCGAGGTCGCGCGGCACCGGCAGGTCGCGGAGGATCTTCTCCACCTGGACGATGTCGTCATCGTCCACGCCCTCGCGACGGCGGTAGCGGCGGCGCAGGCTGTCCAGGACGTGCTCCCACATCGCCCGGGTCGGTGTCAGGCCCCTGGTCCACTCACCGCGGCGCTGCGGCTTCCACTTGAACCGCCACTGCCCGCCGAACTTCTCGGCACACAGGAACCGCCGCTCGCCCGTCTCGGGGTGCTCGTCGGTCCACTTGATCTCGATAGGCATCACCGCCCTCCCTACCGCCGCCGCAGCCCGCCGAGCCAGCGCCTCAGGTCGGCCGGCAGGGGCATCTCCCAGCGCATCTCCTCGCCGGTCACCGGGTGCCGGAACCCCAGCTCCTGCGCGTGCAGTGCCAGCCGCGGGGCGCGGCTATTGTCCTCGATCACGCCGCCGTCGCGGAGGTGGCGGTAGACCTTGTCGCCACAGACGGGGTGGCCCAGCTCGGCGAGGTGGATGCGGATCTGGTGCGTCCGCCCCGTCTCCAGACGGCAGCCGACGACGGTATAGCCCGGCGGCCGCTCGGTCACCTCGACATGGGTGACCGCCTCCCGGCCGCCCGGCCCGCTGCCGCGGCGGCCGTCACCGCGGTCGCGCACCAGGAAGCTGTGGACGCGCTGCGCCTGCACCTCGCCGGGCACCACCGCGACGTAACGCCGCAGCACCGTGTGGGCGTGGAACTGCTTGCCAAGGCCGCGCTCGGCCGCCACGCTCCGGGCGAACACCAGCAGCCCGCTCGTCTCCTTGTCCAGGCGATGCACGACCCGCAACCGCTGCTGCGCCGCCCGCCTCGCTTCCCGCTCGACGATCAGCCGTTGCGTGACGTCGTGCAGCGTCGGCGACAGCTCCTTGCGGCGGTCGGCCCAGTCGCGCTCAGCGGGGTGCCGTACGCTGTTGATCCCCGACGGCTTCTCGACGACGACGACGTGCTCGTCGAGGTGCCGGATCGCCACCGCTTCCGGCTGCCGCGGTTTCGGGGCGGGGCGCGGCAGCAGTTCGACCGTGTCGCCCTCCTTGAGCCGACGCGCCGGGTCGAGGCACAGCTCGCCGAGCACCCTGACCCGACGGCCGGTGACGAGGTCACGCACCCGGCTCCAGGACAGGCCCGTCAACCGGGCGCGGAGCACCGCCGCCAGCGTGGCGTGGGCCTCCGCGGCGGGCACGGCGAAGGGGGGGAGGGCGTGCATGGCGCCTACAACGGCTTGCGGCGGCGCTTGCGGCCGCGGCGGTCACCCAGCAGGTACGGCGACACCGCCAGCAGCGCCGCGGTGAACTCGCCGTACTCCTCCGGCGCCTCCAGGGCGGCGGCCTCGACACCCTCCTCGTCGTCCACCACAGGCTTGGCGGCGGGGGGTGGAGCGACGGCGGGCGCGGCCCGCGGGGCGGCGGGGGCAGGGGCCTCGACTTCGACCTGCTCCGCGGCGCCCTTTCGCGGTAGCAACAGGGCCGGGTCCACCCCCTCCAGCAGCAGGTGGAGCAACCCCTCCTCGGACTGGAGCCAGCGCCAGAACCCGGAGTCGTCGTCGGTCCGGCCCGCCTCCTCGTTGCCGCCGACGCCGGACGTCGCGCTCAGCGGGGCGGCCTTGAGCGCCCCCGAGTTGGCCACCCCGTTTGCCGCCGCGCTGGCCGCCTGGCTGCCCTGCGACGTGCCGCTGACCGACAGTTGCGTGTCCCGCGACGCGGTCAGCACCAGCGACAGCTGCCCGTTGCTGGCGAACGTGACCGACCGGCTCAGGCCGGGCCCGTCGCCGTTGCCGGCCGTCGGCGGGCGGACCGGGCCGGTCGTCTCGCCGCCGGCCGACGGCAGGCTGACGGTGAACACGGTTCCCTGGAAGATGCCCTTGACCAGGAAGGTGACCGTCATCACCCCCTTGGTCGCGTCGAGGCCGACCACGGCCAGGTTGGCCGAGTGCAGCAGGTCCACCCACTTGCCGCTCGCCGTGTCGAAGTAGCCGAACTGGAACCCCTTTACCTTCAGCAGGTCGCCGTGCAGGGTGATCGTGAACGTGTCGCCCTTGACAAGCCCCTCGCCCTGGAGGTCGAAGAACAGGCCGACACGGGCCGTCTCCAAGGGCGGCGAGGTGTAGATGGCGGCGAACAAAGAAGCCGGTCCGGGCGCGTCGGCGGTGTGGGTGAACGCCAGCTCGAGCTTCGCGCCGCTGAGCAGGCTCGTTAGCTCGCCGGTGATGGTCTCGCCTGGGTCGGCGGTGTCGGACAGCGACAGCTCGATCAGGCCGCGCGAGCCGGGAGGGAGGACGTGGACCTTGAAGGTTTGCGCCCCGACGCCGCCGTAGGCGTCGGTGACGGCGACGGTGACGGCGTGGACGCCCTGGGCGTCGAACGTGTGGCGGACGGTGAAGCTGCCGTCGGCGTTGAGCACCACCGGCTGGGGGTCACCCCGGTCGTAGACCACCGTGGCCGACCAGCCGCCCTGGCCGGGGTCGTCGAACCGGCCGGACAGCACGAACTCCTCCCCCGCGGGGTGGAAGGACGCGGGGGGTTCGATGAGGCTCACGGTCGGGCTGACGTTCACCCGGGAGACGGTGAACTCCCCCTGGGCGGACGAGCCCAGCAGGGCGGAATCGGTCACCTGGACGCGGAAGGTGTAGTCGCCCAGCGCGTGGACCGCGGCCGGGGCCCAGGTGAGTAGACCCGTCGTCGGGTCGATCGTGGCGCCGGGCGGGCCGGCCAGCAGGGTGTAGGTCAGCGTCTGGCCGGCGTCGGGGTCGTGGGCGGGGACCTGGAAGCGCAGCGATTGCCCCTCGGGAAGGGTCACCGTGCCGACCGGGTCGATCACCGGCTTGGCGTTGGGGCGAACGTCGAAGGTGAACCGCCCGTCGGGAGTGCGGGGGTCGCCGTCGTCGAACCCGGCGAGGCTGTTGGGGCCTTCGTCGAGAAACGCCCCGGGCTGCCCCGAGCCGGGCAGCAGGAACGTCTCCCGCGGGCCAGCGCCGCCGGTGGAGAACCCCACCAGGGCGCTGTCGGGCCTGGACTCGGCGATGTCCCAGCCGATCGATTCGTAGTTGAACTCGATGTCGAACGCTCCGGGAGCGACGTCAGAGCGGTCGATCAGGACCACCTGGAACGTGTTCGTCAGGTCGGACTTCGCCTTGTTGTAGCCGACTCCGTCCCAGGTGACCCCGAACGCCTTGTAGCGCTCGACCACCCCGTCGCCGTTGAAGTCCTCCTCGACGACGTCGCGGCCGAAGTGGACGCGGCCGGCGGCGGTGGTATCGACGTCGGAGAAGAACGGGGCGATGATCGGCCGCTGAAAGTAGCTCAGCGAGAACGTGCCCAGCCCGCCGAAGCGCTGGCCGAAGGTGACGTGGCCGTTGTTGTTGACGTAAAGCGAGTCGAACTGCTTGCCGGCGAAGTCAATTTTGAAGCCAAGCGGGACGGCCGGCCCGGTGGCCGTGTCATCACCCTTCCGCAGAGTCGTGGCCTCAAACCCGGGAAGCTCGCGCACGGCGCTGGGCACCCAGCGCTCCTCCAGCCGCTCCAGCCCCGGCCGGGGCGTGCAGGCTCGGTCGTGAACGGTGGGTGGCATGGGGCACTCTTTTCCGGGAGTACGGTAGGAGCGGCAGGTCTATGGGAGGGGACCGCGTCAATGCAACTATAACGCCAATCGCACGATTAAACAAGGACCGCGCCGGCCCGGCCGCATTAGCCGCCGCCCTCCAACTCGAAGCGTATGCCCCGCGCACCGGTCGCGCGGAGCCAACCCTTCAACCAAAGCCACGACGATTCGTCCTCCGGCCGGACGCGCACCAGGGCTTTCCGCGGCGCTAGCAAAGCCACCGCTTGCGGCACGTCGAGGACGGTCAGCACGTTCAGCAAGGTCGGCCCGGCCTGCGGAGGGCTGCCGAGCCTCAGGCCCTGAGCCCCGTGCGACGCGGGCGGCCGCCGCAACTCCACCCCATCGACGCCTGGCTCGAACAGCGCTGCGTACAGCGCCAGCACCCCCGAGCCGCCCTCGCCTTGGAGCGTCAGCGGCGCGTCGCCGACGGCGGCCCGCAGGCACTGGGCGGCGCGGCGGACGTCCCAGGCCTGCTGCCCCTCCAGCGTCTGGCCGAGCAGGTAATAACGCCGCCGCACCTGATGCGCCTCCGGCACGTCGGGGTCGGGGTTCCGCTTCTCCCCCCGCTTCGTCTCCGCCCAGGCGGTGCGGCCGACGCCCCGGGGGGTGATGATGGCAAACGACCACCCGTACCGCCGCATCGCCTCGCGGTGTTGCCGGAACCGCGCCTCGTTCCACGCCGGGTACGGCTGGGGCGCCGGGTTGCCGCCGCCGTGCAGGGCGTCGCGGAACGCCGGGCCGAGGTCGGCCAGCCACTCGCTCCAGCCCGCCTCATCGACCACCGACGCGAGTACCTCGGTCGGCCTGTCCGCCTTCGCCGACTGTACCAACCAGGCCCGCAGCGGCACCGCCTCCTCGCTAAGGAAGTCGAACGCCCGCAGCCTCACCCCGTCGTGAGACACGTCGGCGGCGGGCCGGGCGCCCAGCGGAGGCGGCGCCTGCGGCCAGCCGCGGAAGACGCGTTCGAGCAGCGCCTGCTTCATCTCGGGCGCCTTGCCGGCCCACCACGCCCTCGCCACCTCCGGCGAGGTGGGCAGGTCGAGCCTGGCCGGCTGGCGGAACCGCTCGTGAACGATGTCGTTGATCTGGTCCACCGGCGGGCGGGCGAGCACCTTGAGCTTGCCCGGGTCGATCCGTGGGCGTTCCGGGTCGCTCACCTCGGCGGGGTCGTTCTTCAGCCAGCGGTTGAGCCAGCGGAACGCCCCCTTGCGGAGGTCCGTCGTGTCCTTGTGCGGCCCCTTCGTCTCCAGGAGCGCGAAGCGGTCCCGGGCGCCGAGCCGCTCGTACAGCCTCTCGACCTTGCCGGCCATGCGGCGGTAGCCCGGCACGGGGAAGATGTCATCGACGTCGCTGTTGCCCAGCAGCACCGGCCGCGGGGCGCACAGGGCGATCACCTGCGTATAGTCCCAGCGGTAGGTGTTGACCAGGTACATGCAGTCGCAGTGCCCGGCGACGACACCGGCGGCCAGCCGGCCGGGGTAGCCTTCCGAGACGTGCGCCAGCACGTCGGCGATGCCGGCGACTGGGACGATGCACTTGACGCGCTCGTCGGCGGCGCCGACCCACCACGACGTCGCCCCGCCGCCGGAGCGGCCGGTGACGCCGATGCGCTTCGGATCGACCTCCTTACGGCTTTCGAGGTAGTCGATGGCCCGCATGGCGTTCCACAGCTCGACGCCGGCCGGGGTGTAGCCCAGCGACACCCACCACCACATGTCGAAGCGCGACGTGCCGTGGTGCAGCCCCGGCACCTCGCCGAGCTGGAGGGTGTCCACGACCAGGCAGGCGTAGCCGTTCTCGGCCAGCCAGGCGCCGTGGTGCTGGTAGGTGACCTTGTTGCCGTAGGGGACGCCGTCGATCACCGTGGGACCGTGGCCGCAGACGTAGAGCACGGCCGGCAGCAGGCCGGCGCGACTCTTGGGCAGGTAGAGGTTGGCGGTGACATACAGGCCCGGCATCGACTGGAAGTAGAGCTTCTCGACGGTGAACGATCCCGCGTCGTGGGTGCCGGTGACCGTGGCGCGGAGGTCGGTGCGCGGCGGCAGCGGCCACAGGCCCATCATGTCGAGGAACTGCCGCCGCATCTCGGGAACTCGCCTCTCCCAGTCGGCTTTGGTCTTGATCTCGGCCAGGGAGTTGTCGCCGAGGCGTGTCGCCTGGAGGCGGAAGTAGGCGTTGCGCAGCCGGTTGCCGTGCGAGAAAGGGGCGTGGGGTTTCTCCGCCGGCGGCGCGGCGGCGACGAGCAGGGGCGGGGTGAGTAGCAGGGCGAGGAAGGCGTGCGGCATGGCGGAACTCCGATGCGTGCCATAGGCGCACCCAGTATATTGCACTTCATGAAGAGCACATATGCCATCGCCGACACCTCGTCGATCTTCAGCCCCGGGCTGGTCTTCTTCAAAGACCTGATCCGCCAGAACCTGGCGCGGACGATCGACCTGGCTGGCGGCGCCTCGCGCCTGCGGCCGCACTGCAAGACGCACAAGACGCGCGAGGTCGTCCGGCTCGAACTCGAGGCCGGCATCACCAAGCACAAGGTGGCCACGCTCGCCGAGGCGGAGATGGTCGCCTCGTGCGGCGCCCCGGACGTCTTCCTGGCCTACCCCGTCGTCGGCCCGAACGCCGTCAGGCTGGCCGCCCTGATCCGCCGCTTCCCCCAGACCCGCTTCTCCGTCACCGTGGACCACCCCGCCGCGGCCGAGTCGCTCTCCGGATGCCTGGCGAAGGAGGGCCTCCAGGTGGATGTCCTGCTCGACCTCGACGTCGGGCAGCACCGGACCGGCATCGCGCCCGGCCCCGAGGCGCAGGCGCTGTACGAGCAGGTCGCGGGGCTGCCGGGCCTCAACCCGGTCGGGCTGCACGTCTACGACGGCCACAACCACCAGGAGAGTTTCGACGAGCGGCGGTCGGCCGTCCTGTCGCAGCTGGAGCCGGCGCTGCGGCTGCGCGAGGCCCTGGAACGGAAGGGGCTGCCGGTGCCGCGCCTGGTCGTCGGCGGCACGCCGACGTTCCCGGTCTACGCCCGGCTGGACCTGCCGGGGCTGGAGTGCTCGCCGGGCACGCTGGTCCTGCACGACAACGGCTACGGCTCCCGGTTCGCCGACCTGGCCGGGTTCGTGCCCGCCGCGCTGCTGCTGACGCGGGTCATCAGCCGGCCGACGCCGACGCGGGTGACGTTCGACCTGGGTTACAAGGCCGTCGCGTCCGACCCGCCGGCGGGCAAGCGACTGGCCCTGCTCGACGTGCCGGACTACCAGGCGGTGTTGCAGAACGAGGAGCACCTCGTCGTCGAGACGCCGCACGCCGGCGCGTTCCGGCCCGGGGACGAGCGGCTGGCGATCCCGACGCACGTCTGCCCGACCGTGGCGATGCACCAGCGGGCCTACGTCGTCGAGGGCGGCCGCGTCACCGGGACGTGGGACATCGTCGGCCGGGACCGCGTGCTTAGCGTGTGAACGAGGGTTCGACTGTGCCCAATGCCATCCTCCGCGTCCGCTGCCCGGACCGCACCGGCATCATCGCCGCGCTGTCCGACTTCGTCTTCCGGCACGGCGGCAACATCGTCGATCTCGACCAGCACTCCGAGCCGGAGACCGGGCGGTTCTTCATGCGCCTGGTCTGGGCGCTGGACCGGTTCTCGCTCGACGCCGACGGCATCCGGCTGGCGATGCAGGTCTTCGCCCGGTCGCTGGGCATCCACTGGGAGCTGGACTTCGACGACCGGCGCGACCGCGTCGCCGTGCTGAGCAGCAAGGAGGGCCACTGCCTCTACGACCTGCTGCTGCGGCAACGCCTCGGCGAGTTGGCCGGCGAGGTCGTCGTGGTCATGTCCAACCACCCCGACATGCGGCCGGCCGCGGAGTACTTCGGCCTGCCGTTCGAGGTGGTGCCGATCACCAAGGACACCCGGGCCGAGGCGGAGGCGAGGCAGTTCGAGCTGTTCGAGAGGTACCACGTCAGCCTCGTCGTGCTGGCGCGGTACATGCAGATCCTGACGCCCGACTTCTGCGCCCGCTGGGTCGGCCGGGTCATCAACATTCACCACTCGTTCCTGCCCGCGTTCATCGGGGCGAAGCCGTACCACCAGGCCCACGCCCGCGGGGTGAAGCTGATCGGCGCGACCGCCCACTACGCCACGGCGGACCTTGACGAGGGGCCGATCATCGAGCAGGACGTCGTGCGGGTGTCGCACCGCGACGACGTAACCGACATGGTCCGCAAGGGCCGCGACCTGGAGCGGCAGGTGCTGGCCCGGGCGGTGCGGCTGCACCTGGAGCGGCGGCTGCTGATCGAGGGCAACCGGACGGTGGTGTTCGGCTGAGGGGGGCACTCGCCGGGCCGGCGCGCCCCGTCTATAATCCGGGGAGAGACCGATCCTCCGGCCCCGGTGACCCAGCATGGACGACGCCTCCTCGAACCCGCTGCGACCCGCCTACAAGCGGGTCATCCTCAAGCTGTCCGGCGAGGCGTTCGGCCACGAGGGACGCGGCGGCGGCATCAGCATCGACGAGACGCTGAAGATCGCCCGGATCGCCCACCGCATCCTCAAGTCGGGCGTCCAGCTCGCCATCGTCGTCGGCGGGGGCAACATCCTGCGCGGAGCCCAGTTCTCCGCCGGCGGCGAGATCATCAAGGAGGCCACCGCCCACTACATGGGCATGCTGGCCACGGTCCTCAACGGCCTGGCCTTGCAGCAGGCGCTGGAAAGCCTGCGGTGCGAGACGCGGCTCCAGACCGCCATCCACATGGACACCGTCGCCGAGCCGTACATCCAGCGCCGCTGCCTGCGCCACCTGGAAAAGGGCCGGGTCGTCATCCTGGCGGGCGGCACCGGCAACCCGTTCGTGACCACCGACACGGCGGCCGCCCTGCGGGCCCGCGACCTGGAGGTGGACGTCCTGCTGAAGGCGACGCGGGTGGACGGCGTGTACAGCGAGGACCCCGAGGTGAACCCGCACGCGGTGCTGTACAGCCGGCTCACCTACCAGGACGTGCTCCAGCGCGACCTCCGGGTGATGGACATGCAGGCGATCAGCACCTGCCGCGAGGGGAAGCTGCCGATCCTCGTCTTCAACTACACCCGCGAGGGCAACATCGAGCGGGCCATCGCTGGCCAGTCGATCGGGACTCTCGTGAAGGAGTCGTTCTAACATGACCGCCGACGAGATCCTGATGGACGTCGAGGAGCGCCTGGAGAAGGCCGTCACCGTCTACCGTGACGAGCTGCGCGGCCTGCGCACCGGCCGGGCCACCCCCGGCCTGGTGGACAGCCTGCGCGTCGAGTACTACGGCTCGCCGACGCCCTTGAAGGCAATGGCGACGATCAGCACGCCCGACCCGCAGTCGCTGGTCATCAAGCCGTTCGACCCCGGCATGCTCAAGGAGATCGAGAAGGCCATCCGCTCCAGCGACCTGGGGATGGCGCCCAACAACGACGGCAAGATCATCCGCCTGATCGTGCCGACGATGTCGGGCGAGCAGCGCAAGAAACTGGTGGCGGTGGTCAAGAAGTCCGGCGAGGCGGCCAAGGTGTCCTGCCGCAACATCCGCCGCGACGGCAACAAGCACCTGGAGGCGTCCGAGAAGGGCGGCGAGATGACCGAGGACGAGTTGGAGAAGACCAAGGAGCAGGTGCAGGCGCTTCTGAAGCAGTACGAGGACAAGATCGTCGAGCTGGAGGAGAAGAAGACGAAGGAGATCATGGAAGCGTAGAAGGATTGCAGATTTGAGATTGCAGATTGCAGAATGAGCAGACGGCAGAAGGGTGGGTTTCCTCTTCCATTCTGCAATCTGCAATCTGCAATCTGCAATCGTTTTGGGAGCCGCCATGCGTGCCCTGACCGATATCGTCGCCCACCCCTCGCACCTCGACGACGGCCTGACCGCCGAGGCGGTCGCCGCCAGCCGGCAGCGGCACGGCGGCAACGCCCTGACGCCGCTGCCCCGCGAGCCGTTGTGGCGCAAGTTCCTCGAGAAGTTCGACGAGCCGATCATCAAGATCCTGCTGGCGGCGGCGCTCTTGTCGATGTTCGTGGACCTGTTCAAGGCCAACCCGATCACCGCGGCCGTCGCCCTCGTGGTCGTCACCGGGGCGATCATCGCCATGATGGTGACGAAGCTGGGCGAGTGGGTGCCGTCGGCGATGTTCGGCGCGGCGATCGTGCTGTTCTTCGTCGGCTGGGCGGTGCCGCCGCACCACCCCAGCGTCGAGGGGCTGGCGGTGATGGTCGCCGTCATCCTGGCCACCGGCGTGGCGTTCGCCAGCGAGTACAAGAGCGACCGCGAGTTCGAGGCGCTCAACGCCCAGAAGGACTCCGTCCGGGTCAAGGTGACGCGCGGCGGCAGTTTCCTCACGGTGCCGCTGGAGGACGTCGTCGTTGGCGACCTCGTGGACCTGGAGACCGGCGACGAGGTGCCCGCCGACGGCCGGCTCGTCAAGGCCGTCGAGCTGATGCTCGATCAATCGCTGATGACCGGCGAGTCGGACCCGGTGAAGAAGCACGCCCGGCCGCTCGACGACACGTCCGACGGGCCGGACCAGCTTGGATGTCTGTACCGCGGGACGCAGGTGGTGGACGGGGCCGGCGTCATGGTCGTGACCGAGGTCGGCGACCAGACGATGCTCGGCCAGATCGCCCGCCGGCTGTCGGGCGAGGACGACGAGGAGGACGAGGGGGAGGCGGAGGAGAACACCGAGGAGACTCGCGTCAAGCACAAGCTGACGATGAGCAAGGCGATGACGCCGCTCCAGGTCAAGCTGACCAACCTGGCCGGTTGGATCAGCTACGTCGGCTATATCGCCGCGGGGCTGATCTTCCTCGCCATGATCACGCTGGGCCTCCTCCAGGGGAAAATCTACTGGCCGGCCAATTGGGAGCAGGTTTTGGCCGTGTCGCAGGAGGTGCTCAACGCCTTCGTCTACATGGTCATCATCGTCGTCGTCGCGGTGCCGGAGGGCCTGCCGATGAGCGTGACCGTGTCGCTGGCGTTGGCGATGCAGAAGATGACCCGGGCCAACTCGCTGGTGCGGCAGCTGGTGGCCTGCGAGACGATCGGCTCGGCCACGGTGATCTGCTCCGACAAGACCGGCACGCTGACTCAGAACAAGATGCAGGTCGTCCGCGCCTTCGCCGGCGGCCACGGCGCCGACCGCGGCACGCCGGCCTGGACGCTGCCCCAGCCGCACGCGAAATGGCCGGCCGGCGGCACGCCGATGGACTGGATGGCGCTGAACGCGGCGGCGAACTCGACGGCGAACCTGGAGACGAAGGAGGGCAAGCTCGTCACCGTCGGCAACTCGACCGAGGGGGCGCTGCTCCAGTGGCTGCGCGAGGCCGGCGTGGACTACGTAAGGCTCCGCGCGGAGCACGGCCCACTGTACCAGATCCACTTCTCCTCCGACCGCAAGCGCAGCACGACGGTGGTGGAGCACGGCGCCCGGCTGGCAGTGCTGATGAAGGGCGCCCCCGAGGTCGTCCTCGACCGCTGTACGCACTACCAGGCGGCCGACGGCAGCGAGCGGCCACTCGACGACGCCATGAAGGCCGCCATCGGTGCCTACCTGCGCGACTCGGCCCGGCAGGCGATGCGAACGCTGGCGTTCGCCCACGCGCCTTTGCCGGAGAGCTTCCCCCGGCACGAGGACGGGCTGCACGCGGTGCGCGACGCGCTGGAGTCGGAGCTGGTCTTCACCGGCCTGGTCGCCATCCGCGACCCGCTGCGCGAGGACGTCAAGGAGGCGATCGACCGCTGTCGGGCGGCCGGCATCGAAGTGAAGATGATCACCGGCGACAACGTCGAGACGGCCCGGGCGATCGCCCACAATATCGGCCTGGTCGATGGCCTCGACGCCCCGATCGACACCGACGACGCGAAAGTGCTAACCAGCCCACGCTTCAACGCCGAGTTCGAGCGGCTCAAGGCGCTGCGCGGCAAGGCGTCGCCGACGCCGCAGGAGCAGGCCGAGCAGGAGGCGATCGTCGGCCGGCTGACCGGCCTGCGCGTGCTGGCGCGGGCGCGGCCGCTGGACAAGTACAAGATGGTCGAGTTGCTGCAGGAGAGGCAGGAGGTGGTGGCGATGACCGGGGACGGCACCAACGACGCGCCGTCGCTGAAGAAGGCCGACGTCGGCCTGGCCATGGGCATCGCCGGCACCGAGGTGGCCAAGGAGGCGAGCAAGATCGTCCTGCTCGACGACGCCTTCAGCACCATCGTCAGCGCCGTCAAGTGGGGCCGGTCGCTGTACGAGAACATCCAGCGGTTCATCCAGTTCCAGCTGACGATCAACGTGTCGGCGCTGGTGATCGCCTTCCTGGGGCCTTTCCTCGGCGTGCGGCCGCCGTTCACGGTGCTCCAGCTGTTGTGGATCAACGTCATCATGGACACGTTCGCCAGCATCGCCCTGTGCAGCGAGCCGCCGCGCGAGGGGGTCATGCGCCTGCCGCCGAAGAAGAAGGACGAGAGCATCGTGACCCGCGAGATGTGGTTCACGATCGGCGGGACGGCGGCGTTCTTCATCGTGGTGATGCTGACGCTGTTGCTGGGGATGAAGCACGGCAACTGGTTCGCCACCGGCAGCGGCGACAACCCCGCCGGCTGGGACTTCGCCCCGCTGAACGTCCGGCAGGTGAGCATCTTCTTCGCGGTCTACATCTTCTTCCAGGTGTGGAACCAGATCAACTGCCGGTCGCTGACGCCGGAGCACGGCGGCTTCTACCGGCTGCTCGACAACCCGACGTTCCTGACGATCGTCAGCGTCATCGCCGTCGGCCAGGTGGTGCTGACCAGCGTGCCGCCGCTGGCGGCGGTCTTCAAGGTGGAGCCCTTGGGCTGGCTCGACTGGGTGTGCGTCATCGCCGGCACGGCGTCGGTGCTGGTGTTCGCCGAGGTGTGGCGGCGGGTGCGGCTGGCGCGGGCGACTCCGTAGGTGGGGTGTGAATCGATACAAGCCCCACCGAGGATCGCACATGTGGATGGTCGTTTGTCTCGTGGGCTTTGTTGCGTACGACTCGCCGGAGCAGCTGGGCGAGCCGACGCCGGTGGGGGCTGTAGCGCGGCTTGGCAGCCCGAGGTACAGACTTCATCCGAATAGCTACCGTCCCGTGATCTCGCCCGATGGCCGTTGGGTACTCGCGTCGGGGGACACCGAGGTGTTCGCCGCCGACAAGGGCATTAGGCTGCCCTACCGGCTCAGGCAGCCGTACCCGGACTCCCGCCACGAGTTCAGGCCCGACGGCTTGCTCGCCCTTCGGGTCAAGAACCAAGGGAGGGCCGAGCTGTGGGTTGTCGATCCCGCCACCGGGAAGACACTCCGCTCAGCCACCCTGCCGGTCGAGCGCGCGGACCTCTCCTTCTCCCGGACCGGCCGCGTGGCCGTGACTAGGCTTTGGTCCGACGGCGAAGGCGTGATCGCCATCCACGACGAGGCCACGGGGAAACTCGTTACGTCGGTCCGCACTGGCCTGTTGCGGATTTCTTTCGTCGCTCTCTCCGGTGACGGGAAGTGGTTGGCGACGTCGGGGGAAGTGAGCACCGGCAGAAAGACCAATTCCCCTCATGAGATCCGCATCTGGGAAGTCGAATCGGGAAATTGGGTCAGTTCCTTCGGCGCCGCCAACCGTATCCCTCGCGTTGCCGCCTTCAGCCGGGATGCAAAGACGCTCATCGTTAGCAGGGATTCAACCATCGAGTTGTGGGACTGGCGTGCGAAGCGCGTTATTCGCGCGTTCGCCAGTGAGGGGGGTGGATCGGTTCTCCACTGGTCGCATGATGGACCAGTGCTGGCGGCCAACTACAGTTCACAACGGGCACGGTTGTGGAACCTCGACTCCGGCAAGTACACCGTGACCAACTGGACTTCGTTCCGCAGCCCTACCTCAGTTGGCTTCCGGCCAGACGGACGTGTGCTGGGCTGCGAGGTAGACGGCAACACTTACGCCCTGCGCGACCTGCGGACCGGCCGCGTTGTCCGCGAGACATCCGGACACCGCAGCGGGATCTCCGACCTTTGTTTTCCAAGACGAGATCGCCTCACGTCGATTGACGAGGGAGGCTCGCTGGGCGTATGGGACCTGCCCGAGGGAAAGGCGCGGATGAGCCGGTTGGTCAATCCGACCGAGGATACGCGGAATCGCCGTCCGTTTGGGTTGCTTCGCTTATCCCCAGGCGGTGGCTGGGTGGTGTCGCACAAGGACCCGTTGAAGACGGTGTACCGATTCGGGGACGGGCAACTGGTCTTTCAAACAGAAACGTCAGGGAGCCGGGCGACACCATCGTTCCACGGGGAGTCGAGCTTCGCGGCCTTCGACTTCGAGAACGGCGAGCGGAGGGTTCACCTGTACAACCTTCCGTCCGGAGAGAGAGTGGCGTCGATCCCCGTTAGCGTCCCCAAGGAGACAGCTGGCCTAAATGCCGGGGTAAGGTCTTTCGCGCTATCGGAGCCATCCCGGCCGTTGTTGGCCGTGAATGCAGACACCCCAGGGGGGCTCAAGTCGGATCTGCACGTCCTCGATGCGACGGGCAAGCCGCTCGCCGGCTTTCGACCGCTCCGCCAAGAAGAAACCCCAGGCGACCCACAATTCGACCGCAGCGGGCGCTTGCTGTTGGCGGGCGTTGAGTCGCACCGCCTGCACGTCCTCAACGCCAATACCGGTAGAATCCTACAGGCGATAGGCATCGATCGCCTTGAACAGAAATCCACCTTGTTCTCGCCGCCCGGTACGATGATCGCTGTCACTTGTTTCGCCGAGCGATGGGGAAGACTTTTCCGCCGAGTCGAGTTGTGGGAGGCCGCGACAGGTAAACTGCTCTGTTGGCTGCCGGAAACAGACCGGAGCATCAACGCCGTGGCGTTTTCGCCGTGTGGCCGTTACCTCGCCTCCGGCGAAGATGGTGGTCTAATTTACGTCTGGGACCTCGCGTTTCCGTGGCCGTCGAGCGGGGTGGAGAGTCCCGGAAACCTTTGGGCTGCCCTCGACGGCGACGATCAGGGAGCCGCCTTCGCGGCGATGGGGACCCTGGCCCGATCGCCTAACGTTGCCTTGGAGCTATTTCGGGAACGGCTCCGCCCGGCGGAGACGGCGAAGCCGGCGTTGATGAGGCGACTCATTTCGCAGCTCGATTCCGACAACTACACAACAAGAGAGCTCGGCCGCGCCCAACTGGAGAGGATGGGCGATACGGCCGAGCCGGCCTTGCGGGCGGCGTTGGCCGACAGGCCGTCGGCCGAGGTGAAGCGCCAGGTCACGAAGCTCCTCGACGCCATTGCCCGATCGCCCTATCCACGTCGCCTGGTGCGTCCTCTACGGGCCGTCACAGTCCTCGGCTGGATCGGCACCGCCGAGGCCCTCTCGCTACTACGCGAACTGTCCGGCGGCGACCCCGACTCGCCGCTGACGTGGGCCGCCGGGGCCGCCCTCCGCGCCGGCGTCGAGGCGAGGCGCGCGAAATAAACTCAGGAGGTCCCTCATGTCCGACAAAGCACACGAACTCCACCTCGCCGCTGAGAAGGTCGGCGTCGGCTCGTACACCCAGCACGTCCTGCTCTGCACCGGGCCGACCTGCTGCACGCCCGAGGAGGGGCAGGCGGCGTGGGAGGCGCTGAAGGCGCAGGTCAAGGAGAAGGGGCTGACCGCCGGGGACAACGCCTGCTACCGGACCAAGGTCGGCTGCCTGCGCATCTGCGCCCACGGGCCGACGGTGGTGGTGTACCCCGACGGGACTTGGTACAGCGGCATGACCGCCGACCGCATCCCGCGCCTGGTGCAGGAGCACCTCGTCGAGGGCCGGCCGGTCGAGGAGTGGGTCTTCGCCCGCAACCCGCTCGGCTTGGCCGTCGGCGACTGAGCTTGCCCCGTTGACCCGGATCGCTATAGGTGCCGCCTGGCTGGGAAGACCCAACACCCGCCAAGGAGGGCATGGCTCATGGCGTTCCGATCTCTCGCGGCTGGCCTCGTCGCCGCGCTGCTCGTTTGCGCGCCGGCGATTGGCCGGGCGGCCTCGCCGAAGGTGCAGACGGTCAATTACGCCGTCGCGGACCTCGTCGTCCCCCTGGACGCGGCGGGCAAGCGGCCCGTCGAGACGACCGAGGCGAACCTGATCCGCGTGATCACGACCACCATCGCCCCCTCTTCCTGGAACGGCGCGGGCGGCCCCGGCCTGATCGAGTATTACCCGCTGACGATGTCGCTGATCGTCAGCCAGACGCCCGACGTCCAGGAGCAGGTGCAAGACCTCCTGGCGTCGCTGCGACGAATCCAGGACGTCGAGGTCACCGTCGAGATGCGCATCGTGACCGTGCCGGCGGAGACGATGGAGCGGCTCGGCATCGGCGACGCCGAGGGGAAGACCCCGGGCGTCGCGGTCCTGGACGACTCCCAGGTCCACGTCCTTCTGGAGGCCCTCCAGGGTGACCGCCGCGCCAACGTGATGCAGGCGCCGAAGGTGACGATGTTCAACGGCCAGAGGGCGAACGTCGATCTGACCGAGCAGCAGGTCTACGTCGTCGGCGTTGGGTTCGAGAGCAAGGACGGCATGCAGGTGCCGAAGCCGGTGACGAAGAAGGTCAAGACAGGGCTGGAGATCTCAGTGCTGCCGACGGTGTCGCCGGACCAGAGGAAGGTGACACTCCGCCTCGGCGTGCAGTACGGGCGCTGCGAGCCGCCGGCGCCGGGGTGCTGCTCGAGCCTGCCTCGGTTCAGCGCGGTGAAGCTGGAAAAGACGCTGAAGCTGGCCGACGGCGCGACGGCGATGCTGACGGGGTGGACGCAACAGCGCGAGGTGCGCACCGAGTTCGGGCCGCCGGTGCTGAGCAAGGTTCCCTACGTCAACCGCCTCTTCAAGAACGTCGGGTACGGCCGCGAGACGGAGCACACCATCGTCCTGGTCACCCCCAGGATCATCGTCTCCAAGGCGCAGGAGGAGGCCGAGACGACGGAGCAGGAGGAGCCGTTGACCGCCGCGAACCCGGAGCCGGCCGGCCCGGGGGAGATGTACGTCAACAAGATGTCGTTCGAGCTGAGCTACGAGCTGGCCAACGTCGGGCCGTCGAAGGTGGAGAGCATCCAGGTGTGGGTGACCCGCGACGGCGTCAAGTGGGAGCAGTACCCCGACGCGGTCAAGCCGCTGGGCGCGCTGCCGGTCACGGTGAAGGGCGACGGCAAGTACGGCTTCACGCTGGTGCCGCGGAATGGCGCCGGCGTGTGCGGCCCGAAGCCGAAGGAGGGCGACAAGCCGCAGGCGTGGGTCGTGGTAGATACGAAGAAGCCGATGGTCGAGCTGGACAAGCCGGTGATTCGGACGGACGGCCAGGTGGAATTCAGTTGGAGGGCGCAGGACGAGGGCAAGCTAGGCGAACGCCCGGTGAGCCTGTACTGGCCTGCGCAACCCGCCGGGCCTTGGGCGCTCCCTCGCTGAGGGAGCCGCCGGCGAGCAGCGTCATCGCCGTCAAACAGGGTGTGCTGCCCTACCAGTGCTACCTTCGCCACCGCGACCGACGCGGCCGGTAACGTCGCCGAGGCGGTCACGTCGGAGCCGGTGCCGATCGACCCCAAGGTGCCGGCGGTTCGCAACGTGAAGGTGAAGCCGCGCTGACCGGCGGCACCTGGGTTAGCGGCGCATCGCAGAAGCGTTCTGAAACGCTACCGCGATGCGCCGCTAACCCTTTCGGCACGGTGGCCAGCCAGAATCCCCGGCGCCGAGGTTGCCGAGTGGTCGTGGCCTCGGTAAACACCAAAATCGTTGAACGAGAACCACTTCGCCAGGCGGTACAGCGGGTTCTTCTCCGGCACCTCGTTCCCCGGGTTGTACTGCGAAGTCCGCACCGTCATCCGCCCCAGCTCCGCCATCGCCGTCTGCCGCGCCGTCACGTCCTTCGCCCCGTGCTTCTCGACCAGCGCTTGCAGCAGGTCCGGCCGCTCCAGCACGATGCAGCCGCGCGTCGTCGAGGCGGCTAGGTGACGGAAGTCGCGCAGGAACTCGGACTGCAACAGCTTTTCGCGCAGCGGCCGGGGGTCTTCGTCAGTGTAGTGGATCGACTCGCGCGAGAACTGGATGATCGGGCACGGCTCGACGTCGCCCCACGGGTTGATGTGGTGCGTGATCCCCGTCGCCGCCGGACAGAGCGCCCGGCCCTCGCCGTCGTGGTAGGCATCGACGATGATGATCGGCTTCCTCGCCCGCATCTCGACGACGAACTTGCGCACCTGGAGTTGCTGCTCGGGAGTCAAGCACAGGTCCGGGCAGGCGTCCGGCCCCATCGGGCGGTAGACGTGAAACCAGGTGTACAGGACGCCCATGTCGATCAGCCGGTCGATCCATTTCTCGTTTAACAGGTCGTCAATGTTCGTCTTGCACACGCTGGTGCAGACGCCGGTCATGACCTTGTTCTTCAGGCAGTTGTGCAGCCCCTCCATCGTCTTCGAGTAGACGTTGGCCCGGCCGCGCCGCTCGTCGCTGACGATCTCGCTGCCCTCGACGGAGATCAGCGGCGTGACGTTGCCGAGCTGGCGGATGCGCCTGGCCCGCTCGTCGGTGATGAACTGGCCGTTGGTGAACACCTGGAAGTAGGCGTCGGGGTGCCGGGCGAGCATGTCGAGCAGGTGCGGGTGCATGAACGGCTCGCCGCCGACGATGCCGAAGAAGGCGTTGCCCATCGCCTTCGCCTCGGCCAACAGCTTGTCGAACGCCTCCGGCGAGATGGTCTGCTGCTTGGCGGCGACGTCCACCCAACAGCCCTGGCAGCGCAGGTTGCAGCTGTTGATGATCGAGATGTACAGAAACGGCGGAAACACCTCGCCGCGCCTCAGCCGCGCCTTGTGCCGCTGCACCGACAGGAAGCCCTTGACGCCCATGTTCCAGGCGAGCTTCCACAGCAGGCGCTTGTCGGTCTCGCGCAGCATCCGCCAGGTGAGTTTCAGCAGCATGGTCCCAGCCGTGGACAAAGGCGCGGGCCACCCGGGCCCGCGCATAGGGACATCGTACCAGCCGCGGCGGCCGGCGTCCCGGGACTTGTCGCCGGGGGAGCGCCCCGGCTACAATCGGGCTGGCCGACCGACCCCCATCCCGCAGCGGTGACCCATGCGCTCCTACCAGGCAGGCGACGAGCCGGTGCCAGGCTACCGGCTGCTCGCGGAGATCGGCCGGGGCGGCTGCGGCGTCGTCTGGAGGGCAACCGGCCCCGCGGGAGAGGTCGCCCTCAAGTTCATCCCGCTCGACGACACCTTCGTGGCCGGGCTGGAGCGACGAGCCCTGGGCCACATCCGCGGCATCCAGCACCCCAACCTGATCCGGCTGGTCGGCTCGTGGACCCTCGGGGACCACCTGATCGTGGGCATGGAGCTGGCCGAGGAGAGCCTTCATGACCGGCTCCAGCGGGCGGTCGCAGCGGGGTTGCCGGGCGTCCCGGTGGAGGAACTGCTGCCCCTGGTCGAGGACGCGGCGAGGGGCCTGGACCACCTCAACGCCCAGCAGCACCCCCACCCCGAGGCCGACGGCCAGCTCGTCTCGTTTCAGCACCGCGACGTCAAGCCGCGGAACCTGCTCGTCGCCGGCGGCCGGGCCAAGGTCGGCGACTGGGGGCTGATGCGGATGCTCGAGGGCTGGGTGACCGGCCACACCGGGGCGCTGACCGAGTCGTTCGCCGCCCCCGAGTTCTTCCAGGGCCGCACGACCCGGAACTCGGACCAGTACAGCCTGGCCGTCTCCTACGCCTTGCTGCGCACCGGCCGGCTGCCGTTCCGCGGCGACCCCCGCGAGGCGCACCTGCACCGCAGCCCCGACCTGAGCGGCCTGGCCAACCCCACCGAGCAGCAGGCCCTCCTCCGGGCCCTGGACAAGAACCCCCAGAACCGCTGGCCCAGCTGCGCCGCCTTCGTCCAGGCGGCACGCCAGGCCCTCTCGGGAAGTGCTCCGACGGGGTCCGAGCCGCTCACGGTGTCGCACGCGGCCAGGGCCGCCCTTCACGTCCCCGTCTTCCACGCCGGCGGCGTGGTCCCCCCGCGCTACTTCATCGGCCGGGACACCGAGCAGGCCGAGGCCCAGGCCATGCTCCAGGCCGGCCAGAGCTTCCTCCTCGTCAGCCAGTACCGGGCCGGCAAGACGAGTTTCTGCCGGCAGGTCATCCACCGGTTGGTGAACACGCCGGGCAACCAGCTGCTGCCGGCCTACCTGAACTTGCAGAGCTGCCCCAACCTCAACGCCGAGACGTTCCGCGAGCACACGCTGGTCAACCTCCTGGGCGAGATCGCCCGGCAGGTCTTCCGCTGCAAGTACACCGACCTGCTCCGGGACGACCCCGCCGGCGCCAACCCGCTGCTCCGAGGCGACCCGGTGTTCGAGTCGTTCCACCACATCTTCCGGCTGGTCACCCGGCGGACGCACTCGCAGGGCGACGTCACCCCGCCGCCGCTGGTCCTGCACGAGTTCAGCGAGTTCCTCCGCGACCTGCTCGACGTGGCCCGCCTGAAGAGCTGGGGCGGGTTCGCGCTGGTCTTCGACGAGGCCAACCGCCTGCCGCAGGAGCTGTCCGTCCAGCTGCTGGTCAGCAACGAGGAGTACCTCAACGCCGCCGGCATCGTGAGCGTCTACGTCGCCAGCCCGGAGATGGCCGACGCCTTCCGGCCGCTCCTGGAGGTGTGCGGCCGCGAGCTGCCCCTCGGCCCGTTCGCCGGGGTCGAGGACCTCCTCCGCCTGCTCGCCGCGTACTGCTACGACGACCCGAAGCGGACCGACGATGTGCCCTTGACCGAGGCCGCCGTGGATCGGCTGTGGCGGCGGAGCGCGGGGCAGCCCTACTTGATCCAGTTGGTCGCGCAGCGGGCCTTCCACCTGGCCCGGCGTGACGGGGCCGCGCGCGTGGACGAGGGGCACGTCGAGGCGGCGGTCGAGGCGGCCCGCCGCGAGCGGCCGGGCTTGTTGCCGCAGGCGTGAACGTGGGGAGCCGCCATGGCCTCGTTCCTGGAGATGGCCCGCGAACTGGCGGGCGAGGATGGTCAGCAGCGGGGGCCGCTCGACCGCGTCGCCGCGCGCGAGGGGTGGTCGGCGAATGCCGCGTGCCGACGCATCCGGCCCCGGCTGGAACGCAACCACGTGTTCGTCGAGAACGCCGAGATCGGCGGGTTGGCCCAGCTGGTCCTTGACCCGACCACCTGGGTGTGCCAGACGCTCCGCGACGGGTTCCACCGCCTCGTCGTCCTCGACGCCAGGAAGGGGCTGCGCGGGGCGGCCTTCGACCTCGAGGAGTTCCTCCGTCACGCCCAGGCCCGGATGGCCATGGCCTTCGGGCTGTCCCTTCCCGAAGGTAGCTTCCATGCCGAGAACGTGACTCAGGTGCTCAAGGACGAGCCGCGCTCTCTGTTCTGCTTCGTGAACGTCCAGCTGATCCCGGTGCGCGAGCTGAGGAGGCTCCGCGGGTTCACCCAGGAGCAGCACCAGGCCCTGTTCCTCTGTTGCGGCACGAGAAACCTGCACCAGGAGGAGGCGGAGTTGGACGAGACCGACTCCGACTCGGACTTCGTCCTGGAGCACGAGGATTGTCGGGAGTCGGACGGGCTGGAGCGCTGGTTCGAGGCCGCCGACCTGCCGACGATGTGTTCGCTGCTGGCCGAATCCCTCCGGGCGGCCTACGCCGCGGACCGGGTGACGATCCTCGAAGTTCGAGGACCGACGGCCCGAGTCAAGGCTCGTGCCGCAGGCCGCTCCCCCACCCGCCTGCCCGACCAGATGTTACTGAAGGTCGCTCAGCGGTGCCTCGGCAAAGGGCGGGCAGTCGTCGGGGCCATCACCGGTGGCTCGCGTCACTCCGTGTTGGCGGCCGCGGCGGTCGATGAACGCTCGGCCGGGCTGGTCCTGTGCCTGGAACGCGGTAGCGCCGGCGGGGCGTTCTCACCCGGCTATCGCGACGCGCTGGAGGCGCTGGCGAAGCAGGTCCGGTCGTGGTGGGAACTCTACCGGCCGGGATAACCCGAAGGGGCGCGCTGGGGTCTTATCGAGAAAAGATCGCCTCGACGCGGAGCTTGAGGCCGGGCAGGTGCGGCTCGCCGGACAGCTCCTGCTTCACGTTGAACAACTCCGGCTCCTCGCCGGGCCGGTGAACCGTCACCGTACGGAATTGAGGGTGGACCACCCACACCAAAGGCACCCCGGCGTCGAGGTACCCCTTGACCTTGCTGGTGATCTCCTCCGTGGTGTCATTCGGGGACAACACCTCGACGGCCAGGATCGGGGCACCGTCAATCAGCGTAGTGTCGGCCGACTGCTTGGCCATAACTTCTGCGGAGACATAGACAACGTCGATCCCGACCGTCGTATCGGGGTCGTGCGAGAGGATGCACCCCGCTTCGCCGTCCAGTATTTCTCCACGAGGGGCGGGCTGAGCATCAAGCCAGTTACCAAGCAACTGAGCGATACGAGCTGTGGCCCCGCTGTGGAATCGGTTGCGCTTCGTCATTGGCTTCTCCCACAGCTCGCCGCGGAGAATCCATCGTTCCATGCCGTCGTCCGGCAAGGCCAGCAGCTCTGCCGTGGTCATCTTCCGCCGCCTGGGAATCAACGGCTCAACGGCGTCTACTACCGCGCTCATTTCGTGACCCCTCACGCGCTGGCGCTGACGTTCTTCAGGTCCGCCCGCTGCCCTTCATACGTTGTATCGAAGGCCAACACCTTCGGGTCCGGCTCGACGCCCCAGCTCTGACACGCCTGCCGGTAGATGGCCGGCCACCAGTTGTCGTGCCTGGTCAATCCCTTGTCGCGCACCGTCGTCCAGTTCGAGGTGATGCGTGACCAGCACTGGTCGCCGTAGTCCAGCGCCTTTTTCAGATCGCCCATTTCCGTGACATACCACTCCCGACCGATCTGCGAGTGCAAGACCTCGTCGGCCCAGTCGAAGTCCTGGAACACGCCGGCCAGCGGCGAGCCGGACGCGACGCCGACCTCCCACTCGTATCGCTTGCCGGTGCGCGTCATCAGCCCCTGCTCGATGAAGTACAGCACCGCGTGCCGCTCGAGCGCCGTGCATTCGGTGTTCAGCCGGGTGGACCAGTTGTGCGTGATGCGGGCCCGGGTCCAGTCCACGCCGTTGGCGACGAAGCCGACCTCGCCCATCATCGCGTGCCGCGCCTCGTCCCACAGCTGCCGCGTCATGTCCCGGTAGTACTTCCACGGCTTGCCCCTGGTCTGCACGATGATGCTGGCCATCATCTCCGGCACGTCGATCTCGCGCAGCCGCTTGAAAAACATCATCAGCGTCTTCGGCTTCGCTTCAAACGACTCGTCGTAGAGGAACGCCTCGGCGTTGACGCCCTGGTTCCACAGGTCCTGGAAGCGTTCGTCTCGCTTCGGGACTGGGTCGTAGGTGTAAGGAGTCGCCGACCGCTGCCGTGGCAGCGGCTTGCCCGCCTCGGCGAGGCAGTCGTCGAGCAACGTCAACCAGCCGGCCATCCGGGACCGCGCCTCGGCATCGACCAGCGCGTCGAGGCACTTCCGGCCGAAGGAGAGCATGTCCGCGACTTCGAGCCGTGCGAACCGGCACACCCGCACCGACGGAGCGTCGCAGAGCGGGTGCCGGCCGCGTAGCTCGCCAGGGCGGCATCGACCGCCGGCAGGGCTTCCTCGTAGACGCTTCCACGGCGTCTCCGGCCGCGTGGTCGCGCTGAAGGAGACATCTCGTCGAAGAAGACCTGCGTCGCCTCGCCGGGCACTGTCCAACCCCAGCGGCGGCTCGCGCATCTCGCCGACCTGCTGCCGCGCCGCGGCGACGTGCTCGGGCGCACAGATAAGCGTGTCGAGAAGCCGCCCTTCAGTTGTAGATCGGCTCGGCAGTGATGCGGGCGGTGAGGATTTCGTGCAGCCGCAAGAAAGCGTAGTGCAGTGCCGCTTCAGTCGCCACGCACTGCTCGATGGGCAGCCCGGTCATGCCGCCTTGTCCAGCGCAAAGCCCGCCAGCGGCGGTGCTCGGCGGTACGATTGACACATTTTCGGATCGATTTTATCACCATGATCGTCACCTGGCGGCGAATAGTTTGGTCACGAACTTCGCGGCCCGTCCCAGGACGAGGCGGCGTTGGCCCAGTCCACCTGCATCACCTTGAGCCTTGCTGCGTCTCGAGCCCGGTGGCGGCGCCGGCCCTCACCTCGGGGTTGAGCGGGATCTGCCGCTCGGTCCTCGGCGAGTGCTTCTCCACCTCGCCGAGGAGGCGCCGACGAGCCGCCGCGCTCCTCGGCGTTGGGGGCACCCTGGGGATGCAGAGGTGTTGGGGATGAACAGGGTGCTCATCCTCCCGCCGGCGTCGCGATCCGGCAGGACGAGGGCGACGTCGCGGCCGGCGCGCAAACCTCGCCGATGGCGTCGTCGGTGTCGGTCACGCCGACGGCCACGGGCTGGCCCCCCGGAGCCCGGCCGCGGGCGACCCACTCGGCGACCTGCTTGTTGCCCGGCGCCAGCTGCACGCCGTTGGCCTTCAGGTCGCTCAGGTAGCGCTTCGCCTTCTCCCCACCCAGCACGTCGAACAGGCACGCGGTCTGCGTCGCGGTGGTGCCAAACATCGGCTTGGCCATGACCGCCCGGCCGCGCCAGCGGGCGTCGGCAAGGTCGAGCAGGGAGAGCGGACGGTCCTTCTCGGCGACGAGCTTCGTGTTGGCGATCAGCACCCGCGCCCGGCCGGCGAACGCCGTCCAGGTACCGTCGCCGGCCTTTGCCCAGTCCGGGTAGGCCTTCGCGGAGTCGCTGCGGTACTCCTGCAACAGCCCCTGGTTCTGGAGGCGAATCGTCGAGAGGATTTCGTTGTTCCAGAAGACGTCGCAGCGCGGCCGGCCCTTCTCGGCGACGATCTCGCGGTAGAGGCCGACCGACTTGTTCGCCTCGGTGTCGAACTTCGGCGCGACGTCGAGGCCGGACCGCTGGCGGAAGTCGTAGAGCAGGTCGAGGGCGAACTCGCGGTCCTGGGCGCAGTACAGCACGACGTGGGAACGCCCCGTGGTGCAGGAAGCGAGCAAGGCGGCCGGGGCCGCCAACAGAAGCTCGCGTCTGGAAGGGTTCACCCCGGCACCTCCCACAGCCGCACCGCCTGGTCCGCGCTGGCTGTCGCCAGCCGGCGGCCGTCGGGGCTGACCGCGACGGCGGTGACCGCCCCGGTGTGCCCCGCGCCGGTCGCCACTTCGGCGCCGCTGGCGATGTCCCACAGCCGCAGCGCCTGGTCGTGGCTGGCCGACGCCACCCGGCCGCCGGGCAGGCAGGCCAGGCCGACCACCATCTGCTTGTGGCCCATGAACCGGCGGGTCTCCCGGCCGGTGGCGACGTCCCACAACCGGATCGTCGTGTCGAAGTGCCCCGTCAGCACGCCGTCGCCGTCCGGCGTCAGCGCCAGCGCCAGCACCGGGCCGCGCGGCACCGGGAAGCTCCGCCCCTCGGTGCCGTCCCTCGCATCCCAAAGCCGCAGCGTCTGGTCGCGCGAACAGGACAGGACCGACCGCCCGTCCGGTGTGAAGGCAAGGCCGGTGACGCCGTCCTTGTGCTTACCGAAGCGGTAAATCTCGACGCCCCGCTCCAGGTCCCAGACGCGCACCGTGCGGTCGTCGCCGCCGGTGACCGCACGCCGGCCGTCGGGGGACAGCGCGACGCAACGCACGGCGTTGGTGTGGCCGGACAGCGTCAGTAGCTGGGCCCCGGACGCGGCGTCCCAGGCCCGCACCGTCACCCCCTGCCACGACCAGGCCTGAGGCGGACACGCCCAGGCAGCCGATGGCGTGCTTGCCGTCGCTGGCCGCTGCTGCTCCCGGTCGGTCTCCACGTCCCATAGCTGCGCAATCTTCGTCGGCGCCGCCGGAGACGACCGTCTTGCCGTCGGGCAGGAACGCGACGTCGGTCACCGCCTGGCGTGGCCCGACAGGACAGCGCGCGCCGCGGCCAGGGTGACGACCGTACGCTGAAGGTCGCCCGTCCGCAGCAGCGTCTCCAGGGCGCTGGCCAGCTCGCGCGGGGTCTGGTAGCGGTCGTCGGGGTGCTTGGCCATCAGCCGGCGGACGACGGCAGCCAGGGCCGGCGGCACCTCGCGGCGGACCTGGTTGACCGACACCGCCGGCCTGCCACCGTTGCCTGTCGAGCTTCTGCACCAGGCTGTTGCCGGGGAACGGCACGTCGCCGGCCAGCAGGTAGTAGAACGTGCAGCCCAGGCTGTACAGGTCGGCCCGGATGTCCACGCCGCGCGGGTCCTCCAGCTGCTCCGGGGCGATGTAGTCCGGCGTGCCGATGACCGAGCCGTCGCGCGTCATCGTCGTCAGCGAGGCGTCCTGCTCCCCCAGCTGGAGCAGCCGGGCGACGCCCATGTCGAGGACTTCAACACCGGCCGCGGCGGCAACGGCAGCCCGGCCGGCGCCACTACCATAAGGTTGCTCGGCTTGATGTCGCGGTGGACCAGGCGCCTTTCGCCGGCGTGCTCCAGGCCCAGGGCCGTCTGGCGGACGAAGTCGCACGCCTGGCCCAACGGCAGCGGGCCACCTGCTCGACCAGCCTCTGCAAGGTGATGCCCGCTACGTACTCCATGGCGATGTACGGGGTGCTGCCCTCGAGGTCGGCCTCGTAGACCTGCACGATGTTCGCGCGCCGTGACCCGGGCGGCGGCCAGCGCCTCGCGGCGGAACCGGCTGACGAGGTCGGCGCTGCCCAGCCGCTCCTTGCGCAGCACCTTCAGCGCGACGACCCGACCGGTGTCGCGCTGCCTGGCCTGGTAGACGATGCCCATGCCGCCGCGGCCCGGGCCCCTCCCCGAGGATCTCGTAGTTGACCAGGGCCGGCGGCGGCTGGTCAATGGCGGCCTTCAGGCCGGCCCCGGAGAACGAAAGGCCGGCCGCTCGCCCGGGAACGTGGGCGGGGTGACCATCGGCCGCTCCGCGCCGCAGACCGGGCACGGCGCCGCGGAGTCGGACGTGCCGTCCGGCTGCCACTCGTGCCCGTTGATGCAGCGCAGCAGGGTGATCATCGGTCGCGGTCCTCATCCGGCCGGCTCGCCCTCCGTCGGCGGTCAGGAAGGCTTCATGATAACGCAGGACGAAGCCGGCCGCAGCGGGAGTCGCTCAAGTTCCGACCGGGCTGACGTGGGCCCGCCTGCCGCAACCGCTCGACCAGCCGGGCGGCCCCGTCGGGCGCCGACGGCCGCTGCACAGGACGAGCGCCTCCAGGCGGCTCAGGTGCGGCGAGTCAGCCGCTGCCGCCGCCCCGCGGGGGCCGACAGCGTTGTCGCGCAGGTCGAGGTAGCGGAGCCGCCGGGAGGGCTTGTCCGGGCCGCCTCCGCCCCGAGGTCGCGGACGCCGTTGCCCTGCAGGTGGAGCACGCGCAGCCCCGAGCGGCCCGTGCCGGGTCAGGCCGACGATGCCGAGGTCACCGAGGTGATTCCCGCTGAGCGAGAGCCGCCTCAGCCTCCCCGTGCAGCCGGCCCGGCCCAGCGCGCCGCCGGCCTCGGGGGGCAAGCCGGCGTTGGCTAGCGTCAGCTCGCCCAGGCGGGTGAGATGTGGGGAGCGGAGCAGACGGAGCAGGCCGGCGTCCCCGACCGGGTTGAGGCTGAGATCGAGCCGCGCCACCCGGCTCAGCCACGGCATCCCGGCCAGGGCCTGGGCGCCGGCTGGCCCGACCTGACCCCGGGGGAACCCGACCGCGCAGACGGTTCCGAGCAGCGGGGAGTCGGCCAAGCGGCCAACGTCGTGGTCGCCAGCGTGGCTGACCTGCACTTCCTCGACCCACGCCCAGGGCTCGCCCCCCGCGAGGCCCTGTAGCGCCTTGGACCGGAGCGCCGCCGGGGTGAGGGTGAGTACCAGCAAGCCGCGATGAGAGGACCCGTTGGGGTCCCAGGCCGAGAGCGGCCCAAGCCAGTCCCTGGCGTGCCGCTGCTGGAGCCAGCGGGCCCGGCGGCCCTGGCCGTCGCGCGACGGGTCGTCGGCCGGCAGGCGCTCGTAGCTGAGCTGACAGCGGATCAGTTCGGCGCGGGCCTGGTCGAAGGGATCGCCGTTCTCCTCGAGCCAGTCGGCGAGGATGAGGCGGTAGCCGTCCTCGGACGGGCTTTCCTTGCAATCCGCCAGCAGCGCCAGCACCGCGCCGCGGGGGGTAGCCGCGCTCATGGGGCGTGTCTCGACAACGGGCCGTGGGGCCTTCCGGCGACCGGCCCATTGTACCGGCTACGCCTCCGGCTTGCGCTCGTAGGCGATGCTAAACTCGTCGAACTCCAGGGTGTGCCGCTCCCCGCCCAGGTCGGTGAAGAACTGCTCGAACAGGTCACGCAGGTAGTCGGAGGCCAGGTAGTAGTAGTTGTGCTTGCCGTTGCGGTCGTAGCCGACCAGGCCGACAATGCGCATCAGGGTCAGGTGGTGGCTGACGGCCGGCTGGGTCTGGCCGAGCAGCTTGCAAAGCGCCGAGACGTGCATCGGGCCCTGCTGCGCCAGGGCGAGAACGATCTTGAGCCGCGACTTGTCGGCCAGGAGTTTGAAGACCGAGGTCAGGTCGGCGATGGTGTCGTCGGAGACCTTGAGGGGGCAGGACAGGTCGCTGTCGTCGCCCTTGCGAGCTTTCCGCTTCACGGCAATGAGGTTGCCCAAGATGACGCTCCTCCCGGCGGGGTGGAGCGCGCCTCCTCCACGGGATGGAGATCGCCTCGGACTGAGCCGAGACGGCTCCCGGTACGCGGTGGAACGGCGCCCGACCCGGACGGACGGGACTGGGGGGGCCAGGGTCGTGACAGACCCGGACCGTGTCTGGGAAATAACCGCGATGGCCCCGTTCGCGAGATAAGGGCCAGGGGAACCCACCCCGATGTGCGGACCCAAGCCGTCGGCCCCTCGTGGACACAAGGGCGGGTGGACGGCGCGGGGGATGTCGGTGAGGGTTACGAGTCTGGGAGTAGGATAACAGGAGCGAACATGGGGTCAAATAAATTCCTGTCGATTTCTTGTTGCCGCCCTCCTCGCCCGAACGTCCGGGCAGGGCGGCAGAGGGGCTTCCCCTGGTCGAACTCCGACCGCCCCCGCGGGCGCGGCGCTACCGGCTCGGAAATCCGCGGGTGACCCCCTCGAACTCAGAGGCTGAGAGGTGGTCCGGGAACTCCCCTCGCCCCCGCTTTGGGCAGGGGGGTCGGGGGTGAGGGGGGTCTTCTGGCCGAAATCCGCCCCCTCACCGGTGGGAGGCCGCCGCCCCGAGGACCGCCTCGACGAGGCGCTGGGGGTTGACCGGCTTGACCAGGTGCTGCTCGAACCCGGCGTTGTGGGTCCGGTGCTGTGAGCCGATGTCCCACGAGCCGGTCAGCGCAATCAACCGGGGTGGCGGCTCCTGCCGACGCAGCCTCTCCGCCAGCTCGTCCCCGGGCAGGTCGGGCATGGCCAGGTCGATGAGGCACACGTCGGGCCGGAACTGCTCGACCGCCGTGAGGGCTTCGGCGGCCCCGTAGCAAGCTCGGGCGTCGAGGCCGGCGGCGCGCAGCACCATGGCAGTGGTGTTCGCGGTGTCCTTGTGGTCGTCCACACATAAAACCTTTAGCGGCATGTCCATGGGGGACCTCGGGTCGGGGCGTCCGGACGCGTAGCAGGGAATTGCAAACCGCGCGCCCGAAGGCCCGCTCGGGGCGGCAAGCCGGGGCAACCGGCGGCAATTGCCAGGCAGGTGAGCACGGCCGTGCCCATGCCATCGCCCCCGGCCTGCCTGGTCCTCGCCGTCGCAGCGTCGTTCCTGGGCGTGAGGGCCGGACGCCCGTTTGTCCCATCAAATCCTTGTCGAAGCCCTGGCCCCCGGCCATGATGACCATGCGATGCCGTGCGGCCGGAGGCGGCCCGGGGAGGGATGGCGCCTCCCCTGTGCGTTCATCCTTCGCTCGACTCCTTAAGAGGTGTGGTATGGAGCCCACGGGGGACGGGCTGCTTGACCGGCTGCGCCGCGGCGGATCACGGGCCGACTGGGACCGCTTCTCCGAGCTGTACGGCCCGCTGGTGGAGCACTGGGCGCGGCGGGTCTGCCCGCGGCCGGACGAGGTCGGCGACCTCGTCCAGGACGTGTTCGTGCGAGTGATGGAGCGGCTGCCGTCGTTTGCCGGCAGCGGTGAGAAGAGCTTCCTGGCCTGGCTGCGCTCGGTGACGCTCAACTGCGGCCGCGACCTGGGCCGGCGCCGGGCCGTCCGCTGGGGAGTCGGGGCCGGGGCGTTGGACGACCTGGCGGCGGAGGACGAGAGGCTACGCGAACTCGCCCTGGCCGAGGAGCGCGACATGGTCGTCCGGCGGGCGATGCAGGTGATGAACAGACTTCGAGCCGGCCACCTGGCGGGCCTGCTGGGAGTGCGTCGCCGCCGACCGGCCCGCCGGGGAGGTCGCCGAACTGGGCGTCAGCGTCGAGGTCGTCTTTTATTCCGCCTGCTACTGGTCGTCCGCCGGCCGCGCCAGGAGCCTGGCCGGCATGTGGCGGTAAGGCCGCCCGGTCTTTTTCCCTCGCCGTCGAGTTTTTCCCCAGATTCCCATCGGCCGTGCGTCTGGTGCAAGAACACCGCCCCCATGCCCCGACGAGCCGCGGGGCCAACCCATTGGCACATCCGACAGGGCCGAGGCGGCACCTCGCGCGCCCTGACGCTCGCCGAGGACCTCCTTCCCGCGCGCGCCGGCCGTGGCCGGCGGGTCGCCCAACCTCGGCGTGCCGCATTCGAGGCGGGCGCTCCGCCCAGCGCGGCCTCCGCCGCCGAGACCTCGCGCCCCCGGCCGGGCCTCGGGCGCCGTACACCCCGCGGCTCAGCCGGCCCTCAGGGCCGCGGAGTCCTTGACGCCGAGGTTCTGGTAGATCTGCCGGGTCGCGTCGGACCGGTTGAGCGTGTAGAAGTGGATGCCGCGCACCCCGTTGTCGAGCAGGTCGCGGCACTGCTCCGTCGCCCAGTGGATGCCGAACCGCGCCACCGCCGCGTCGTCCTCGCAGCGGTCCAGGCCGCGCACGCCGGGCTTTCCGGAACTCGCACCCCAGGGCCGCCTCGGCCATCCGGGTCATGCCGCCCCGCGACGTGATCGGCATGACGCCGGCCAGGATCGGCACGCGGACGCCGGCGTGGTCACACCGCTCCCGGAAGTCGTAGAAGTCGCGGTTGTCGAAGAACATCTGCGTGCAGACGTAGTCGGCGCCGGCGTCCACCTTACGCTTGAGGTGGTCCATCTCGCGCAGCCGGTTCGGCGTGCCCGGGTGGCCATCCGGGAACCCGGCGACGCCGACGCCAAAGCCGCGCTTGTCCGGCACCTTGTCCGCGAACGGACGAACTTGACCAGGTCGCTGGCGTAGCGAAAGGCGTCCTTCGAGCGGTCGTAGTCGAGCCGGCCTGCGGCGGGTCGCCGCCCAGGGCCAGGACGTTCTCGATGCCCGACTCGGCGTAGCGGTCGAGGATGGCGGCCAGCTCCGGCTCGCTGTGGCAGACGCAGGTCAGGTGCGACACGGCGGTCAGGTCGGTCTCCCGCTGGATGCGGACGATCAGGTCGTGCGTCCGCTCCCGGGTCGAGCCGCCGGCCCCGTAGGTGACCGACACGAACGACGGCTTCAGCTCCTGCAACCGCGCGATCGTCTGGATCAGCTCGTCGAACCCCTCGTCGGTCTTCGGCGGGAAGAACTCGAAGCTGAACGTGGTGCGGTGCGCGCCGAGGATGTCTTGAATGCGGGCGTCCGGGCCTTACGACGGATCGTCCGTATCACGACGATTGTGGCGAAGTCCGGGCGTTTTGCCAAGGGAAGGACGCTCACCCGCCCGCCGACTGCTTCAGTTGCCCGCAGCCCGGCCGCGACACGGCAGCAGCCCGGGGCCTCGTCGAGCTGCGGCGCCGGCACGCCGGGTGTTCTGCTCGATCCAGCCGTGGGCGATCAGCTCGCCGGTGCAGCCGGGCCGGCCTCGCCGGCCGCAGCCGTCCAGCCGCAGCCGCCGGTCCTGCCAGGCCTGCCGGTCCACGGCGGCGAGGTCGGCGTAGTGGGTCAGCAGGGCGTGGAGGTCCGCGGCCTCGCGCAGGCGTTCCACCTCGTCGAACACGTCATCCCCGGCGGGACGGCGAGCGGACGGTGCTGTCCATCGGCCGTCCCGCGCCGCCCGGCCCACCCCAGACCCGCCGGCCGCCCCAAGGTACTTCAAGTGGTATCGGCTGCTGGATGAGCGAGCTCGCCGTTGCCTACCGCCGCGACAGTTCCACGCCGCGGGTCGTGACGTGGTACTTCGCCAGCATGTTCGCTCCTCCCACGCCGGCAGGGCGCCGTGTCGTCGAGGTACGACAGCAACCGCCGGGTCACCTCGGCGAAGCGCCTCGTGGCCGACGCGGAGGTGATCGGGGACGGTCAGTCGCAGCTGACCGCCGACCTCCACGAAACCGACGCCCGGGCAGCGCCCTGAATCGCCTCCAACCTGTGGACACCGCGGGGCGGAGCGCCGGCAGGTCGGCGGCGTCGCGCGGGACGACGTACACCTCCGGCCGGTGCCGCTCGGCCGCGCCCTGGCGGATGTCGATGGCCGACCGCGTCCCCCGAAGGCGGGCGAGGTGGCGGTCGCCCTGGCCCGGCCCCGGCTCGAAGCCCCACAGCACGCTGAGGCGGACGTGTGCCCCGCGAAGCTTGTACGACAGGGCCGTGTTTCCGTGATAGAGGAGCACACCGTCCCGCACCTGACCGGCGAGGTCGGCGGGGAAGTCGGGCTCGCCAGTCACCCTCTGATAGTCCGGAGCGCGACAGCGGGGTTGGCCAGCGGCTCGCCCGGGACAGCCTCGATGTCGCCCACAGCGATTGGCCGGCCGTAGAACAGAAGCCACGGCACCGTGTCCACGAGGTGCGTGCCGACGTCGGCGAGTCCCTCGCCGGCTTCCTCGACGTCGAACCACCAGGCGGGGCGGCGGGAGCGGCACGCCCGCGACCGACTTCAGGAGGAAGTGCTCGCTTTCCAGGAGGGCGGCCGGGTCGTCCTCCGACCCCGGATCGAGTTCGCCGAACACCTCGGGTCGCCGGTCACCAGCGCCGAGCCGCGTCGTCACCCTCCCCGTGCCGCTCGGTCATGACGTCGAGCGCGACCAGGCGTTCCCTGCCGGTGGGCCAGGCCCAGCGCCTCCTCCAGCAGTGGCAGGTCCTCCGCCCGAATGACCCACGGCTTGTCGGCGAGGACGTGCAGCCCGGCCCGCAGCGACGCGAGGATGGCCTTGATCTTGGGACGGTTTCGCCCGGCGATCACCACGACGTTACCGGGACGCTCTGTCGTCATGCGCCGCAGGGCATCCGGCCCGGCGTGGACCTCCAGCTCCCACGCCGTCGGCGACTCCCGGCGGGCGTTGAACGCGGCGACGCGGCCGAGGTGGGCCAGCAGGTCGGCGTCGAGCGGGGCAAAGACGTGCACCCGCGGCGACACGCCGGGGTACATCTCCTTTTGCACCAGAGCGGCGTGGAAGTGCCCGGGGGCGTAGGTCATCAGGCGGACGCCGGGCATCGTCATGCCTTCTCACGCCAGCAGCTTCTTCACCACGTGGCCGTGGACGTCGGTCAGGCGGAAGTCGCGCCCCTGGAACTTGAACGTCAGCTTCGTGTGCTCCAGGCCGAGCAGGTGCAGAACGGTCGCGTGCAGGTCGTGGACGTGGACCTTGTCCTCGACGGCGCCGTAGCCCAGCTCGTCGGTCGCCCCGAAGTTGAGGCCGCGCTTCACGCCGCCGCCGGCCAGCCACACCGTCATCGCCTCGATGTGGTGGTTGCGGCCGACCGACTCGCGGTTCTCCCCCATCGGGGTGCGACCGAACTCGCCGCCCCAGATGACCAGCGTGTCGTCGAGCAGGCCGCGCTGCTTGAGGTCGCGCACCAGCGCCGCCGACGGCCGATCGACCTCCTTCGTGACCCGGTCGAGCGTCGTCGCCAGGTTCTCCGTCGGCCCGCCGTGGTGGTCCCACTCGGTGTGGTACAGCTGCACGAACCGCACGCCGCGCTCGACCAGCCGCCGCGCCAGCAGGCAGTTGTTGGCGAACGACGGCTTGCCCGGCGTCGCGCCGTACAGGTCGAGCGTGCGCTTGTCCTCCTTGGCCAGGTCGATCAGGTCCGGCGCGCTCGTCTGCATGCGGTAGGCCATCTCGTAGGAGGCGATCCGCGTGGCGATCTCCGGGTCGCCGGTGTCGGCGAGGCGGGCGGCGTTCAGCTCCTTCACCGCGTCGATGACGTCGCGCTGCCGCGGCGCCGAAAGGCCCGCCGGCCGCGTCAGGTTGAGGATCGGCTCGCCGGTCGAGCGGAACGGCACGCCCTGGAACGTCGTCGGCAGAAAGCCGCTGCCGTACAGCGGCGCCCCGCCGCGCGGCCCGCGCGGGCCGGACTGGAGCACGACGAAGCCGGGAAGGTCCTTGCTCTCCGAGCCCAGGCCGTAGGTCACCCACGCGCCCATCGACGGCCGGCCGGCCTGGGCCGAGCCGGTGTTCATGAACAGCTTCGCCGGCGCGTGGTTGAAGACGTTGGTCTGCAGCGACCGGACCACGGCGATCTCATCGACGATGCCGGCGACGTGCGGGAAGCACTCCGACACCCAGGTGCCGGCCTGGCCGTGCCGGGCGAACTTGCGGCGCGTCCCCAGCAGCAGCGGCACCTTCTTGGCAAACGTGTCCATGAAGGCGAACCGCTTGCCGCGGATGAACTCCTCCGGCACCGGCTGGCCGCTCAGCTCGATCAGCCTCGGCTTGTAGTCGAACAGCTCCAGCTGGCTGGGCCCGCCGGCCATGAACAGGTAGATGACCGACTTGGCCCTCGGGGCGTGGTGCGGCCTCCTCGGCGCCAGCGGGTTGGGCAGCTCGACCGACGCGGCGCGGCCGCCGTTGCCCAGGCTCGCCAGCGCCATCGAGCCGAGGCCGACGGCGCAGTCGTGGAAGAAGTGGCGGCGCGTTCGCAACAGTAGCGGGTCATCGGTCATGGACAGACTCTCCGGTCGTAGGACAAGCATCCTTGCTTGTCCGGCTTGAAGAGGGACAAGCAAGGATGCTTGTCCTACGAAGCCCGCACTCACTCGCGGGTGATGAACTCGTCGAGGTTGAGCAGCACGCGGGCCAGCTGCACCCAGGCGGCCTGCTCGGCGGTCGCGACGCCCTTTACGGCGGTGTCGCCCACCAGGGATTTTGCCTCCCGCTCGTCGGCGACCAGCGCCTCGCGCTGCCGGGTGAGCAGCTCGCCGAGGACACGCCGCTCCGTCTCGCTCGGCCGCCTCACCAGCGTCAGGCGGAAGGCGTTCCCCAGCCGGTCGTCCGCCTCGCCCAGGACCCGGGCCGCCAGCGATCGCGCGCACTCGAGGTACGCCAGGTCGTTGAGCAGCGTGAGCGCCTGCAACGGGGTGTTGGAGCGGTTGCGGCGGGTGCAGGTCGCCGTGGCGTCGGGGGCGTCGAAGACGGTCAGGCTCGGGTGCGGCGCCGACCGCCAGAAGTAGGTGTACAGGCCGCGGCGGAAGCGGTTGGGGCCGGTGTCGGCGACCCAGTTCTTCGGGACCTGGGTTAGGCTGTAGACCCCGGCCGGCTGCGGCGGGAAGACGCCCGGCCCGCCGACGGTCGTCGTCAACATCCCGCTGGCCGCCAGCGCCACGTCGCGCACCACCTCGGCCTCCAGCCGCAGCCGGTTCTGCCGGGCCAGGAGCAGGTTGCGCGGGTCGAGCGTACGCAGGTCCGGCCGGGCGGCCGACGACTGCCGGTAGGTCGCCGAGGTGACGATCAGCCGGTGCATCTCCTTCAGCGACCAGCCACGGCGGACGAACTCGTCGGCGAGCCAGTCGAGTAGCTCGGGGTGGGACGCTCTCGTGCCCTGGGTGCCGAAGTCGTTGTCCGTCTCGACCAGGCCAACGCCGAAGTGGGCCTGCCACAGCCGGTTGACCAGCACGCGGCCGGTCAGCGGGTTTCTGGCGTCCACCAGCCAGTTCGCCAGGTCGAGCCGGTTGAGCTTCCCCCCGGCGGGCAGCTGCGGCAGGGCGGCGGGCACGGCGGCGGTCACGGCCGCGCCCTTGCGGAGGAACTCGCCGCCCAGCTGGACGTACGACGGGCGCGGCATGCCCCGCTCGTTGACCACCATGGTCGTGTCGGCCGCCGGGGCCTTCTTCCGCGTCGCCGCGATCCGCCTCTCCAGTGACAGCCGCGTGTGGTACAGGTGCGCCTGGGCGGCCAGGGCGAACGGCCCGGCAAACCCGCCGGCAACGTGCCGGACCTGGTCGAAGCTGCGGTACGCCCTCATCAGCTCCGCGACCTGCTTGGCGTTGCGGCCGTTGGGCGGCAGGTTGAGGATGGCCTGTAGCCGCGCCGGCAGCTTCAACCGCTCCTCCGGAGAGATGCCGTTGACCCAGCCGTCCACCGTCTCCTCGCTGATCCGCTCGACCTCGAACAGCCGCTTCTCCAGCCTCTCGGCCTCGGCCCGGAGCGCGGCCCGCAGCCGCTGCGCCTCCGGCGAGGCCAGCTCGATCGTCGGGTCGTCGCTGTTGTTGAAGAAGGCGTAGAGCTGGTAGTAGTCCTTCTGGCTGATCGGGTCGAACTTGTGGTCGTGGCACTGGGCGCAGCCGACGGTCAGGCCCAGCCAGACGGTGCCCGTGGTGTTGACCCGATCGACGACGGCCTCGACGCGGAACTGCTCCACGTCGATGCCGCCCTCCTGGTTGATCTGGGTGTTGCGATGGAACCCGGTGGCGGTCCTCTGTTCCAGCGTGGCGTTCGGCAGCAGGTCGCCGGCCAGCTGCTCGACGGTGAACCGGCTAAACGGCAGGTCGGCGTTGAGCGCGGCGATGACCCAGTCGCGGTACTTCCAGATCGCCCGCGCCGCGTCAATGCTGTAGCCGTTGGAGTCGGCGTAGCGGGCGGCGTCGAGCCAGTGCCTGGCCCACCGCTCGCCGTGGTGGGGCGAGGCCAGCAACCGATCGACGACGCGCTCGTAGGCGCCGGGCTTTTTGTCCGCGAGGAACGCCTCCACCTCGGCGGGCGTGGGCGGGATGCCGGTCAGGTCGAGGTGAACGCGGCGCAGCAGCGTGACCGGGTCGGCCGGCGGCGACGGCCTGACGCCCTCCCTCTCTTGCCGGGCGAGGAGGAAGCGGTCGATGGCGTTGACCGGCCAGGCGGCGTCTCTCACCGCCGGCTCGCGCGGCCGGACGACGGGCTGGAATGACCAGTGGTCGCTCTTGTTCTTTGAGGTGACGACGGCCTCGCCGGCCGGGGCCTTCGCCCCCTCGTTGATCCAGCGGCGGACGGCGGCGACGTCGGACGGCGCGACGCGGTCGCCCTTGGGGGGCATCGGCTTGACGTCGTCGATGCCGAGCATCGCCTTGAGGAGCAGGCTGTCGCCGGACTTGCCGGGGACGACGGCGGGGCCGGTGCTGCCGCCGGCGAGGACGGCGCGGGCCGTGTCGAGGCGGAGGCTGGCGCGCTGCTTGTCGGGGCCGTGGCAGGAGACGCAGTGCCTGGCGAGGACCGGCTGGACGTCCCGGGCGAAGTCGCCCGCCCCCGCCGGGGCGTTCAGCGCGGCGGAAACGCCGATCAGGCATCCGAGCAGGGAGCGTGTCATACCGTAAGGCCCGGCGGGGTGGGGTGGCGAGGTCGAGGCGGGAGCACCTGACCTCCAAGATAGCGGACGCCCGCCGGGCTGGGAAGGAAAAAGGGCCGGCCGCGGTTTCACCCCCGCGAGCCTGCCCCGCCTCG
>JAXMAW010000038.1:0-76221 GCA_046350195.1 Gemmataceae bacterium | reverse complement strand
CCGGGCATTTCGTCCTGGTTCGTGCCGACCGAGTTCGAGGAGCAAGACGGTAATCCGGTCGCGGTGAAGATGAACTTCGGCCCGGGCATGGAGTCCCGCGCTGTCTTGACCGCCTGGGATCCGCCCCGCATGTTCGCCGCGGAATCCGGCGGTTGGACGCCCGATATGCCGTCCATTGCAACCCAATGGAGCGTCGAAGCTCGCGCGGGAGGCACCTGCCTCGTCCGCGTGGTGAACAGCCTCTTCGCCAGCACGGACGACTGGGATGGTCAGCTTGAGGGCACCGAATCCGGGTGGCCTGGCTTCTTCCGCACCCTGCGGATCTACCTCACGCACTTCCGCGGCCAACGCTCGGCGATCATGCAGAAGATGGCCCCCGTCGCGGGGACGGAAGCGGAGGCCTGGGAATTGCTGACCGCGGCATTGGGAGTGAAAGGCTTGAGCGTCGGGCAGCGTTGGGCGGCACCCGCAGGTGTCCCGGCGCTCAGCGGCGTGGCGGAGTACGTCAGCCAGAGTCCGAACGACGCCCTGCTGCGGCTCGACAAGCCGGGGCCGGGCGTTGCCGCCCTTGGCACCTTCAACTGCGGCAGCCACAGCATGGTTGCGCTGAACCTCTACCTTTACGGCAATCAGGCGGCCGGAACCGTCGCCCACGAGACACCGCTCTGGGAAGCGTGGTTTCAAAAATGCTTCCCGATGCCAACAGAGCCGGGCAAGGGCGAATGATCGCGTAGTCATGGGGGTGCGTTCGGCTCTCGCCGGGGCGAACCCACGACGAAGCGAGTACCATCCCTGACCCACCCAGGGTAGGTTACTTACCGATGCAGAAACGGCGTCGCGGGTGCGCGGCGTGCAAAAAAGCACGAAAACAGGGCTTTCTGAAGGAGAGGGGCTATCCCGGGGCGTGTCCGGAGAGCCGTTTTTGCACCCGTTGCACGCATTTCCCTTCTATATCCCTTCACCGGGAGCGCGGCCCTCGAACTGACGCCCGTTCTCTTCTCGCCTACCGAACCAGCGCAATGATCCCTGATGGACCGCGAGCCGCCCCGGAAAGTCCGCCGTTCGATCCCGGCAGGGAGTTGGTCGTCGAGTGACGGGCGACGCTCGAAGGCGTCGCCCCGGCCGCTTCCCGCGTCACTTCACCTTCTCGATGTCGCCCGGCTTCCAGGTCTTCTCAATGGCCGCCTCGGTCGGCGAGTAGAGCCGGAGGATGGCGAAGTAGCCCTTGCCCCGCACGGTCGCGATCCAGTTCTTCTCCTTGCCCTTGGGGGCCTTGGGGCCGAGGAAAAGGTCCGTGCTGCCGTCGTCATTCTGCACCGGCGCGTCGCGCGAGCCGAGCGAGGGGAGCGGCTGGCCGTTGTCGAGGCCCGAAGCGTTCTCCGCATCGTAGACCGTCACCGACCAGAAGTTCGCGGCCGGCACGCCCTTCGGTAGCCTCAGGCGATAGTCGGCCCCGCCCGAGAGTGGCCCGCCCTCGCCGTCGGTGAAGGCGATCATGTACTTCGCGCCCTTGCCTGGGACCTGGGAGATCATGCCGGGGCTGAACGAGTAGTAGTCGGTGAAGAACCAGATCCGCAGGTCGAGGTCCAGGTAGCCGCCGGATTTCCGCCGCCAGGCCAGGTCGAGCGCCCCGCCTGGGTTCTTCGGCGTCCCGTCCGCGATCGGGTTAACCCAGCGGCGGTCGGGGTAGACGCGGAGGTCGCGCCCGGTCACCTTCTCGTCGAAGCAGAGGGCGCGGCTCATCTTGTAGCCCACCTTCGCGGCGCGGTCGAGGATCGCCCGCGTCCGCTCGTCGGGGTCGAACTTCTGGCCTTTGACGATCCCGATTGAGGCGAGCATCCCGAGCCAGTCGGGGGCGGCTAGGCCCGGGCCCTCCCCATCGACGAGCAGTTTGAGCTGGTCGAAGGCGCTGCCGTCCCTGAGCGGGAGCATGTCAACCGCGACGCCGGAGCCGTCGGGGAACTCCATCGCCTTCGGCTTGTCATTGCCCAGAGGGTATATCTTCGCCGTCTCGGTGATCCGATCGACGGCGGGTTTCAGGTCCTTGGGGTCGTCGTAGAACGAGCGCAGGAAGACGAAGACGTTGTTGGTCCCGGAGCGGAAGACGAAGTAGCCCTCCGGCACCTTACCCGTGTATCCCGGCGGCAGCAGCAGGAACTTGCCGCCCTTGCCCTCGTCCGGCCCAAAGAACCCGACGTCGCCGGCGTAGGAGTGTTTGTCGTCGGACGGGCCGGGGATGGGCCTCTGCCAGAAGTCCAGCAGGATGCCCTGCATCTTCGGCGGGGCCTCGAAGACGATCGGGCCGTCCTTGCCCAGGTCCAGGAAGGTCATCGCGTAGATCACGTCCGAGTTCGGCGTGGTGATGAGAGTCTTCGCGTCGAGGCGCTTCTTCCAGACGGGGAAGACGTTGTACCCTTCGCCGAATTTCTTCTGCGAGCCGGCCTTCATGCCAATCGTGTTGAGCAGCGGCAGCGCCCAGAGGTACGTCTGCGTCGCCCTCTGGAACAGCAACTCGTCGCGCAGCGTTTGCGCGGCTTCCTTCGTTGGGCGGCCCTCCTCGAACTTCAGGCCAGCGAGGTCGTCGAAGTGCCTGGGGATCTCCGGGGCCTTTGGCTTGTCCTGGCCTTGTGCGGAGAAGCCGCCATTAGGGGCCAGCCAGCCCAGCGCCGCGCCGGCCGCGAGCAGCAGCACGCCAGGAATGAGTCGCGAACGCACGTATCACCTCCGTCTTCTCGGGGTTTCATTTCTCGACCTTGACCACGGCGGGCGGGGTCAACTTTCCTTCGGCGATCTCAGCCTTGGGCCAATACGCGCGGACGTACAGGGAAAACTCCCCCTTGGGAGCGGGCAACCAGTTCGACTCCTTGTCCTTGCCGGGTGAGGTGGTTTGGACGTAGAGCGTCAGCGAGCCGCCGTCGTTCGTCTTCAGTGACTTGTTCTTGGTCCCGAGGGAGTACCGCTTCAGGTCGTTCGGCGCGAAGAAATGGTGCTCGTTGTAGAGCGTCAGAGACCAGAAGCCATCGACCGGCGGCAACTGCCCCTTGGGGAACGTCACGGTGTAGGCGGCTGCCCCGCTCAGGCGGTCGCCCGCGCTATCGAGGTCCTGGTAGAAGTAGCGCGTCTCCTTCGCCACGTTGACGAAGATGTTGGACTTGGCGACCGCTAACCGCGTGAAGTAGTCGGTGCCCCAGGCCGCGCCGTTGGTGATCGTTGTCCAGTTGTGTTTCAGCGGAATACCATAGTGTCGGAACTGGAACAGTGGGGTGATCAGATCCTTCTCCGCCTCCGCGGCGGCTTCGGTGAATGCCTTCTTGAGCTTCTCGTCTTTCGCCACGGCGGCTAGCACCGAGCAGAGTTGCGCGTGCAGGGCCTCTTCACCCTTGAGGGGCGGCACCTCGTCGAGGACTGCGGGGAGCACGTCCACGAACTTTTCCGGCACGACCCACCTGACCTCAGCGTCCCCCTTCGGTCCGGGGTACTCTTTCCCCTTCGACCAATCGGTGACCTTCTCCCTGCCGTCGAACTCGCTCAGGGGGTAGACGTTGATCTTCGACAGGACCGCCTGGACCGCCTTCTTGTCCTCGGCGTCGTCGCTCTGGAAGACGCGCGGGAAGACGCAGCCGTGCCGGGTCGTGCAGCGGAACGTGGCGGCGATCCCCTCGGGCACCGTACCCTTCCACGTCTCGCTGGCCAGCAGATAGAAGCCGGGCTTGGTCCCGTGCATCTTGCCCAGGAATGCGAAGCTGTCGGTGCGCTGATCGACGACCTGGTAGACCCAGAACCGCTCGCCGAAGTCGGGTACCTGCACGACGACCGGGCTCTTGTCGAGGTCCATGACGCACTGGCCGTAGACCACGTCCTGGTTGGGGCAGGCCACGGCGCGCTCGGACGGCTCGATGTAGTCGCGGAGCATGCACAGGTGGTTCGGCGGCGCGACCGGCAGCACGCCGCCGGCGTAGCCCGGTCCGGGCAGGTCTTTGTAGGCCGCGTGCCTGGCGTGAATGTTGACCATCGGCCAGGCCCACAAGTAGGCGGACTTCGCGACGTGGCGGACGTACGCCTCGGTGAGCCGGGTGCCCGACACCGGGCCGGGCGGGGTTTTCTGCTCCTGTGCCCGCCCCGATGACATCGTGAGTGACAGCAGGAGGGCCGCAATTGGGATCATGGACAAAGGTCGCACGTGCATGGCCTGCCCCAGGAAAAGGTGTGGAGAACGTCCGGATTGGCCCGCGTCTGCCCGGGAGCCGCGGGCCACGGGACGCGCAAAAGGGACGGGATGCCGGGACAACCCAGGCGGCAACTTCGGCGCGGTCCGTGGCGGCTATTGTAGGCCGAGGCCAGCGGGGTAGAATGACCTCCTCGCGCTCAATTAAGCTCACGGCCCCGACCAGGTTGAGGGATGGCGATAGACCTCTTCGACGCCCGGATGCTGAACCCGCTGGTCTCCTTCCTCGACCGGAACGGCGACCGGAGCGAGTCGTTCACTGCCCGCGCGCGCATCCCCGGCGAACTCATCGCCGCAGGGGGCTGGATCACCAAGAAGCAGGCGTACGACTTCACGGCCGACGTCGTCCGGCATTCAGGCTGCCCGCATGCCGTGTTCGCCGCCTATCTCCGGTTCGAGTTCGGCCACCTCGGCCCGATCAAGGCCGCGATGGCGTCGTGCAAGACAGTCAAGGAGTCTCTGGAGGTCGGCGCGAGACTGGGGAGTTGCGCCTATGAAGGCAACGAGTACTTCCTGAAGACGGAAGGCGACACGACGTGGTTCTGCTACCGCGAGCCGGACTCCGCCTCCGCCGGCCGGGCCTTCATCGACGACATGACCCTCACGGTCTACTACCGGCTGATCCGGGCACTGACCGACGAGGACTGGAGGCCGGAGCGCATCCGGCTCAGGCAGCAACGGACGAACCGGCACCGCAGGGTAGAGGTCTTCCGGGACTGCCGGGCGGAAATTCATCCCGACCACACGGCCCTCGGGTTCCCCACCGAGTTCCTGAGCCGCCGCATCCCCCCGCAACTCCCCGCCGACACGACCGGCGAGCGTACGCCCTGGCTCTCTGGGCCGGACGGCAGCGGACCTGTCGCTGGCGCGCTGCACCGCCTCATCGCGTCCCGCTTCGTCTACCGCAAGCTCCCGACGCTGCACCAGCTCGCCCTCACGGTCGGAATCAGTGCCGCCAGCTTGAAGCGGCAATTGGGGGCCGAGGGGGTGACTTACAGGGGCGTGCTCGACCGGCTGCGTTTCGACACGGCCTGCGAGATGCTCGCCGTGCCGCAGCTCACGGTCAGGGAGATAGCGAACGACCTCGGGTATTCCGGGACGAACAATTTCGTCCGGGCCTTTCGCCGCATGACGGGTTTGACACCCGGCGACTATCGAAGACAACAGTCCGGGGATAACGGGCGACGATGATTCGGGACGAACGAGTGCCCTGACGTTTGCGGGCCGTATCGACTGCCCTCCGATCCGAAATGCCCGCTTCTGGAGTTGGCGCATCTGAACGGCTGCCACTCGCAGCCCGTGAATCGGCATGTCGGCGTAAGGCCAGAACTTGGATTGCCGCTGGTGTCTTTTCAGCGCGACATCGGGAAGTCATGCTACTCCCCGCGATGGCTGGGCGGAACATGTCTCCCGTAAACCATTGTAGGACCAGAGGTTGTGTCATCGACTCTACCCGGATGGATAGCCCTTCCCGAAAGGAAGGTGCTGGCGGGTTTGCCCGAATTCCCTTCCGAATTCCCTTCCAGGCCGCTACGCGGCTGGGAATCGGTCAGATGAAGAAGCGGCGGAAGATATTGATGGATAAGAGCTTGCAAACACTGTCGATAATCAGACATCAACTTCTTTTGCCGATTCCTCATGTAGTCATTTTCCGATGCAGAAGCGACTGAACACCCGGTCGAGCAGGTCGTCCGTGTAGACCGCCCCGACCATCTCGCCCAGTTGCTCCAGCGCCTCACGCAGCTCCAGCGCCAGGATCTCGGGCGGGTCCTGCTCCAAGGCCACCGCGTGCGCCCGCCGCAGACGGTCCAGGCACGCTGCGATGTGGCCCTTGCATCGGCTGAAGCTCGGCGCCAGGGCCGGCTGCGGCCGCGACCGCGAACGAGCGGCAAGGAGGCGGCGCAGGTCATTCAGCCCCTGCCGGGTCACGGCGCTGGTTGCCAGCCAGCCCTCTTTTGGGCTCGCCAGGTCGCACTTGGTGGCGACCCGCTCGACCGGCGGGTGGGGTTGATCCAACAACGCCGCCTCCTCCGGTGAGGGGGGCGAGCCGATCTCGACGCACAGCAGCACCAGGTCGGCGTCGGCCTGGCGTGCCCGGCCCAGCGCCTGCGCCTGCGACTCGATCTCACCCTCCGCCGGACGCCAACCGGGCGTGTCGATCAGCTCGATCTGGACGCGGTCGAGATCTACCCGGGCGACGAGGTAGTCGCGCGTGGTGCCGGGCCCCTCGCTCACCAGGGCGTGGGCGCCGGCCAGCGCGTTGAACAGGCTCGACTTGCCGGCGTTGGGCCGCCCGGCCAGGACGACGCGGAACGCGCCGCTGGCGACGGCCCGGCTGTCGAACTGCTTGCCGACCAGCGTCACCTGGGCCAGCGCCTTGCCGAGGCGCAAGAGTAGCTCCCTCTGATCGATGAAGGCGACGTCCTCGTCGACGAAGTCCAGGCCGGCCTCGACGTCGGCGAGCAGGTTCAGCAGGTCCTCCCGCAGGGCGGTCAGCGGCGTCGCCACGTTGCCGGCCAGCTGCGCCAGCGCCTGGCGCAACTCCGGCTGGCCGTTCGCCTCGATGACGGCGTGGACCGCCTCGGCCCGCGTCAGGTCGAGCTTGCCGGCCAGGAAGGCGCGCTGCGTGAACTCGCCCGGCCGCGCCGCCCGGCAGCCGGCTTGCAGCAGCCGTGCGACCAGCTGTTCGACTAGCGGCGGGCAGCAGAGCGTGTGCAACTCGGCCACGTCGTCGCCGGTGTAACTGTGCGGCGCGGCGAAGAAGTACAACGTCGCCGGCAGGCCGCCTGCCGACCCTTCGACGAGCCTGCCGCGCGGCGGCATCTCGCCGGCCGGCTCGAACACGGCGCGGACGGCGTCGGCCGCCTGCGGCCCGCTCAGGCGCACCACCGCGCGGGCGCCGGGGCCAGCCGGCGTCGAGAGCGCGACGATGGTGTCTTGCTGCAAGAATGTCATGACGGCTGACTCGGAGATCCAGCTGAAGGGGAGGTAAGATGGCGCGGCCCAATAGAGGGTTGTGGCGGCGATCGCGAACTCACTCGGGATCGTCCGGGCCGGCCTCGATCGTAGGTGGCGTCGCCGGTTCGGGAGGCTGCGTCCGCGCCACCGCGATGGCGCGGGCCAAGAGCGAGGTGTCGTAGAGACGCTTTCGCATCAACTTCGTCAGCAGCTGGTTGTACCGCTCGGCGTAAGAAGCATCCCTGAACTCGGGAAACACCCTGAAGTGTGGCTCCTTCACCTTCACAGGGTTGTTCGAGCCGGCTGCGTCTTCCAATAACATCAAGTAGCCAAGCCACGGCCGATCGAACGGTCTGAACGCCCCCTCTTCATACGCTGCCCAGAGGTCGGAGGCGTTACCCAGCGCCTCCTCAGTTCGATTGTTAAAGTTGTTCCCGAAGGAGCCGACCTGTGACTTGAACTCCACGATGGCCACCAACTTGTCGTCAGCCACCACCAACAGGTCCCAGTTCTTCTCCGCGCGATACCAGCCCGGAAGCTCAGTCTTCTTGCGCCAGTAGATTGTTGCCCGCTTCAAACCGACCTCTTCGAGCAGCAGCGCTACTAGCTCTCGGAATCCATCCAGGTGCTTGCCGCCTGTCACGGCGCTCCGGTCGCCGCGGTCCTTGTCGCCGTCTTCGCCTCCTTGCTTTTCCGATCGACCGGCTCGCGTGCGCCAGAAGAAGCTCACCGCGTCTTTGAGCCGCTGCTCTAGCCCTTCCAGCATCGCGTTCATGGATGTTCCCCGCACCTGTGAAGCGTCAAGGAAGCCGTCTGGAACAAGCTCGCCGTGTTCTCTGTAAGTCGCCTGCGCGCGAACTCAAAGTAGTCGGGGTCCACTTCAAAGCCAAGGCTGTTGCGTCCACACTGGGCTGCTGCCAGCGCGGTGGTGCCAGTGCCGAGGAACGGGTCGAGCACCGTGTCACCGACAAACGAGAACATGCGGATCAGCCGGGTGGCCAGCTCCAGCGGGTACGGGGCGGGATGGTGGCGGGTAGACGCTCCGGTCAACCCGATCCAGATCTGTTGGAACCAACTCTGATAGTTCTCGGCGGAGATGATGCTGAGGATTCGTGTCGGCAGGCTAGGGGCCCGGTAACCCCCGGGCTTACGTTGCATCAGGATGAACTCGATGTCGTTCTTGATGACCGAGTTGGGTTCGTAGGGTTTGCCGAGGAAACTGGAGCCGTTGCCCTCAGCCTCCAGCTGGGCGTTGGCGATCTTGTGCCAGATGATCGGCGCGAGGTTGTCGAAGCCGAGGGTGCGGCAGCGCTCCTGGATCGAGGCGTGCAGCGGCACGACCGTATGGCGGCCCCCGTTCTGCCGGCGCGACAGGCACACGTCGCCGACGACGCAGATGAGCCGACCTCCAGGCACCAACGCCTCGAAGCAGGCTCGCCAAACCTTGTCGAGTTCGTCGAGGAAGTGCCCGTAATCAGCCACGTCGCCCAGCTGCCCTTCGATCCGGTTGTACTCCTTTAGGGTCCAGTAGGGCGGCGAAGTCACGACCAGGTGGGCGCTGTTTGGGGCCAGCCGCATCTCGCGCGTCCTGAAGGTGAACATGATGCGCGGTAGGAATCAGCTGAACTGCCCGCTCGATCTCGGCCGTCAAGGCCGCATTCTTTGCGATCCGCGGGATGTCCTTTTGCGGGTCCTCCAGTTCCTGGAGGCTCTTAGGCAGTAGTTTCTTGTGTTCGGATAACCGTTTGAGGCCGCCGAGCCAGTAGCGATTCGGGCGAGGAGCCAATGGACGAGAACACCTCCCAGGCTGACGTTGACGGGTGCAACCCCTGTCACTCTTCACCCTGGGAGGTGCGCCATGAACCGTACCTGGCTTTGGCCCATGTGGCAAGCCCTCGTCCTGTCGTTGGCCGTCGGGTTCACCTGCCGGGGCGAGCAGCGGTTCGTCCAGTGGGTCACCGGGCTGGCCCTCAACCCCGAGGAGCCGCACCATCACCCAGTCGGTGGTGCGCTGGGCCGGGTCGAGGACTGGGCGCAAGCTGGAGACGTTCGCCGAGTACGGCTCCTGGGACCTGCCCGCCCTCCAGGCGGGGTCGCCGCCCGCGTCGGGCGGCTGCCCGGCCGGCGGTTCCACGGCTACCACGCCTTCGCCGGCGACGACACCAAGGTCCACCGGTCCAGCGAGGGGGTGTGGGGCACCTGCACGTTCCACGAGTACACCGCCCGCTGCCCCAACCGGGCCACCACGGTACGCGCCCACAACTGGGTCGTGCCAGCGCGCTTCCCGACGGGGGCGGCCCGCCCTGTTCCTCCCGGTGGCGGCCCGGTTGTACTGCCGCCGGTCTCCAGTCCCGCCGGCCCAGAACGGCCGCCGGTCGCCTTCCGGACCAAGTGCCAGCTGCTGGTCGAGATGGCCGCGCCTGCGCCAACCGCTGCCCCGGCAAGGCGTTGGGGGTGTTCGACGGCGGCTACGCCCTCCGGTCCGTCGGTGCGGCCGCTGGCCCGCCCGGAGAGCCCCGGCCAGCGGCGGATCGACTTCGTGACCCGGCTCCGCCACGACGCCGCCTTGGTCGCCCTGCCCGCGTCGCCGCGCCGGCCGGGCCAGCCGCGGGCGGACGCCGGTTTGGGGCAGGCGGCTGGCCCCGCCCCGGCAGGGCGGCCGCTGGCCGGGGGCCTGGCGGGAGGGCACGGCGTTCGTGTACGGCCGTGTCCGGCGGGTGCGGTACAAGGAGGTGGTCTGCCCGTGGCGGGTGCTTGGCCACGACACCCCGGTCAAGGCGGTGGTGGCCGAGGTCGAGGGGTACACGAAGCGGTTCACCCTGGTCACCGAGCCGCCTTGGACCTGACCGGCCTTCAGGTGGTGGAACTGTTTTGTGCCCGGTTCCGGCAGGAGGACGCCTTCCGCGACCTGAAGCAGCGGTTGGGCTGGGAGGAGGGCCGGGCCCTGGACGCGGAACCCGATCGAGCGGACCACGGCCGCGGTGCTGGCGACGCTGACGGCGGTGCGGCTGTTGCAGCTGGAGTTGGAGGAGAGCCGGGGGGACGACTGGTGGCTTCACCCGCCGTGGAACCGGCACAAGAGCCGGCCGAGCGTGCTGGACGTGGAGCGGCTGCTGAGAGGCCACGCCGAGGAATTGCGGCAAGGTCTGGCGGATTGGCTGGACCGCGAGGGAAATACCGGGGAGTGAGGGGGCCCAACCACCGCCATGTGACCGCCACGACAGCCCCTGTTGGGCGAAAGCCCAGCCGCCGGCGCGAGGAGGTAATTCCCGCGTCTCGCCCCGCCGCCCGTCCCTGCGCGCTACTGCCCGACTACTTGCTGGCTCAGCAAACATAAGAAACTACTGCTTAGGGAGAAGGCTGGTCAACGTCGTCTCCGACAGCGGTTCAGGCTGTGTGGTAAACGCTCGTGGCATGACTGCACCCCTGTAGGGCCTCTCGGCGCCTCGCGAGCCTATACAAGCGCTCATTATATCGTAGAGAAGCGAGTAGCCTAGTCGCGGCGCGCACAATGCAGGCAGACCTGGGGATAATCGGCGAAGGAGAGGGGATGACCTGACCGAACGCCTTGCGAATGGTTGCGATGCCGAAGCATCCCTCCAACTATCAGCCTCGCTCCCCCGTTCACACCCCGCCGGCCCCGCGGAAGAGCCGCCGCGCCAGCGCCGGCGCCGCCAGCAGCGCCCCTAGCAGCGCCAGGAACCCCAGGTAGACGCCGTAGCTCATCTGCGGCACCGCCACGCCGCGGGCGACGTCCTCCGCCTGCCCGCCGGTGCTGACCACCCGCCCGCCGCGCGTCACCTTCACGTCCAGGCCGCGCGCCGTGCCGTCGTGGCTGGGCCGGCGGCTCTCGAACGTCGCCCGGTAGGTCGTCTGCAGCTCGTCGGCGAGGCGCTCGTAGAACACCGACAGCTCCGACGCCTGGCTGACGTGCGTGTACCGCCCGCCGGTCTTCGCCGCCATCTCGCCCAGCGACCGCTCGTCGATTCCGTCGTCGTGCAGCTGGATCGACAGGCTCTCGAACACCTCCACGAGCCGGGCCCGGTTGCCGGCGTGGTAGTACTCGCCGCCGGTCCGCGACGCCATCTGGCGCATCACGTCCTCCGCGACGTCCTCCGGCTGGCCCAGGCCGAGCATGTACAGCGGCACCTTCGCCTGGCGGGCCCGCTCGATCACGTCGTCCTCCGAGCGGTGGCGGCCCGCCGACTCGTCGCGGCCGTCGGTCAACACGATGACGGCGCGGCGGCCGCGCACCTCGCCGGCCTCCAGCGTCTCGACGCCCTGGTAGGTCGCCTCGTACAGCGCCGTCCCGCCGTGCGGCCGCAGCGACTGGATGCGCCGCGTCAGCAGGGCGCGGTCGTTGCTGAACGGCTCGGCCCGGCCTGGCCGGTCGGAGAACGGCAGCAGCGTCGTCCGCGAGTTGGGCCGCATCAGCTCGACGAAGCGCGTCGCCGCCCGCTTCAGCGCGTCGAGCTTGCTGCCGTCGTCGTTGGCGTCGGCCTTCATCATCATGCTGCCGGAGTGGTCCAGCACCAGCACCGTCGTGACCGGCTCGTCCTTGCCCGGCTCGCCGATGCCGACGGTGTAGACCGGCACCTCCACCGCCTGGCAGACCTGGATCGCCTCCTCCAACCTCGCCCGGCTGTTCATGTCCACGCCGTCGGTCAGGACGACGACGACGCGCCGCCCCTCGACGCCGCGCAGCATCTCGACCGCCCGCACCGCCGCGTCGAGGTAGGCGGTGCCGCCCTGCGGCCGGGCCGCCCGGATGGCGGGGCGCAGGCGGTCCTTCGGCCCCGGCGGGAGGGCCGCCTTGACCTCGTGGTCGAACAGGATCAGCCCGACGCCGGCCCGCTCGTCGAGCCGATCGAGGAACGCCTCCGCCGCCTGCTTGGCCTCGTCCATCTTGCGGCCGCGCGCCATGCTTCCGGAGACGTCCAGCGCCAGCACGACGGTCAGCTTCTGGCTCTTCGGCTGGAACACCTCCAGCCCGGCGACGGCCTTGCCGTCCTCCTCGACGAGGATCTCCTGCCTCGGCACGTCGGTGACGACCGCCGCGTCGCGCAGGCGCTTGATCTGGAACTGGAGGCTGACGACGCGGGCCCGCCGTCCCCCCTGGTCGCGCACGGCGGAGAAGACCGACCGCGGGTCGATCTCGACCTGGTACTCGGCGTCCTGGGCGGGCAAAGGCGGTGCGAAGGACAGCAGCGCGAGGGCGATCGTGAGGACCTGACGCATGGGACGGCCCGGGGCGAGCGGGGGCGTAAGCCCCCTGTTGTTGTCCCTCAACAGGGGGCTTACGCCCCCGCTGCCAACCCCGCTCGTTACTTCTTCTTCGCCTGCTCCAGCACGTCCTGCCACCAGTCGTTGAACCGCTGGAGTATCCCTCTCGGTTCCGCATCGTCCTTGGCCTTCACCCGCTCCGAACCCTTGCGCTTGTTGCGACCGAGCTTCTTGCCCTCCGGCTGGATCGGCGACGGCGCCCCGTTGGCCGGCCCCTGCGGCGGCCTCGCCATCGCGGCGAATCGCTTGTCCAGGTCCGGGTCGATGCCGACCGGCTTCGCCTTGGGCAGCAGCTTCCGCTCGGCGAAGCCCCACAGGGTCGAGGTGATGATGTAGATGCACAGCCCCGCCGCGATCTTGTAGAAGAACAGGCCCATGACGATCATCATGATGCGCATCATCTTCTGCTGCATCTCCTGCTCCTTGTCCGCCGGCGGCGGCATCAGCATCTGCTGCTGCACCACCATCAGCGACACCGCGAACAGCGGCAGGAGGTTGAGGTACGGCCCCAGGTAGAAGATGCCGCCGTAGTCGGCGTCGCGGCTGAGGAACCAAATTCCCCGGCCCCAGTGGAACAGCATGTCCGGCGCCGCCAGGTTGACGATCCACGTCGGCCAGAAGCTCGCCAGCCGGAACTGAATGCTCTCCTGCAAGGCGAAGTACAGCCCCATGAAGATCGGCATCTGCAACAGGATCACCCAGCACGACCCGACCGGGTTGACGCCGTGCTTGCGGAACAGCTCCATCTGGGCCTGCGCCTTGCCCTGCGGGTCGTCCTTGTAGCGGTCGGCCAGCTTCTTCATCTCCGGCTGGAGCGACTGCATCTTGAGGCTCATCATCGCCTGCTTGCGGCTCAGCGGGAACATCATCCCCCGCACCATCAGCGTCAGCACGATGATCGACAGGCCGTAACTGGGCAGGATCGAGTTCAACAGCCCCAGCACCCAGTGCATGACGTTGGTACACTTGATGACCAGCGGCGTCCAGTAGATCGAGTTGAAGAACCGCCCCGCCGCCCCGGGCGAGTGGTAGTCGGTCATCGTGTTCAACTTCAGCGCCTCGACGTAGCGCTCGATCACCTGCTCCTTGACCGCCCGGTCGCCGCCCAGGCCGCGCAGCAGGCTCGGCTTGACCGGGCCGTTGTACAGCAGGTAGCGGTGCGACACCTTGTCGCCCGGCTTCAGGGCGACGGGGTCGGTGGAGACGCGGACGGTGATGTCGTCCTCCCACATCGGGTGCGTCGCCTGGCCCTCCAGGCCGGTGTTGATCTCGACGGCGACCTTGGGGCACTCCTCCAGCTTCGGGTCAAAGCTGCGCGTGTGGTAGACCACCGCCACCAGCTGCTCCTCCTTCAGCATCGCCCGGCGGGCGCGCAGCTCGGGGTCCTTGGGCAGGTAGACCGTGGTGAACGCCTTGCGGTCGTCGCTCATCAGCACGACGCGGTCGGTCTGGTCGAGCGTGCCCGGCTTCACCTTGCCGCGGGCCACGCCGGTCTCCAGGCTGGAGGTGGCGCGGCGGAGGAACTTCTGGTTGGGCTGCTCGTTATCGACGACGATCATCGAGGCGAAGTACTGGACCGCGACGCCGGCGTAGCGGAGGAACTTGGTCTCGTCCTTCATCACCGGGTTGCCGCCGCCCCACAGGTCGATCTGCCGCAGGTCCTCGAACTCGCGAAAGACGTAGCCGTCCTTGTCCTCCAGCGCGATCAGCGCGTTACGGAAGATGCTGGTGTACCACTTGCCCTCGACCGGCAGCCCCTTCGCCCCGGTCAGCTGGTAGCGGAACTTCACCGCCTCGCCGTCCTTGCCCGAGCCCTTGGCCCGCTCCAGGTCCACCTGCAAGCCGACGTGATACTCCCCCTCGACGAGGGTGAACGTCTTCGTGACGGTGACCCCCTCGACCTCGGTGCGGAACGACACCTGTTGCCGCCTGCGGCCATCCACCTCGTCGGTGACGACCTTCTGGCCGCCCTTCTCGACGACGGCCCAGGCCCGCTTGCCGAGCGTGTCGAACGGCCGGGCGTCGTAGGTGTCGGCGTCCCTGGGCGAGAAGTGCAACAGCAGGTTCGACGGCTCGCGCTCGTTGGCCTCGGCGGGGACGAGCCGGAGCGTCTCGCCGGGGCCGGCCGGCCGGCCGTCGGCGTCGGCGGCGCGGAACTTGTTCAGCGTCACGGCGCGGACGCCACCGCCGAGCGGGTCGAGGACGACTTCCAGGTCGAAGTTCGAGTCGGCGCCCCCGCCGAGCGTCAACAGCTTGTTGTCGGCCGTGGCCGGAGGCAAGGGCGGCAGCTCGAAGGCCTTGAACTCCTTCTCCCGCTCCTGCTTCTTCGCCTCGGCCTTGGTGGTCTCCGGGGCCTCCTGGGCCGGCAGGTTGCGGATGCGGAGCTGGTAATACGTGATCGACAACAGGGCGGCGAGGACGAAGAAGAGGAGCAAGTTGCGCTGCTGCATGGAGGGTGTTCTCTGGGAAGGATGAAGGCGGAAGGATGAAGGATGAATAAGAGGGACGCCCCCTTCTTATTCATCCTTCATCCTTCATCCTTCATCCTGTAATGTCAGCGCCCGTCGCGTAAGCGGTCGCCGAGGAAGTTTTCCAGCTCCGGGACGGCGTAGATCTTCTTGATCGTGGACTCGATGTCGTATTCTACGCGCCGGTAGCGGATGGTGTCCCCGTCGAGCAGGACGTAGCACGCCCGCGGGTCGCCGTCGCGCGGCTGGCCGACGCTGCCGACGTTGCACAGCGTCTTGCGGCCGTCGAGCTTGTGGGCGTAGTCGATCTCCTCGGGGCTGTGGAAGACGTACAGGTCGTCCGGAGCCTGCTCGATGAAGATGCCGGGCACGTGGGTGTGGCCCTGGAAGCAGTAGCGCTCGACCAGGGCGAAGATGCGCTCCATCTTGCGCTGGTTGTAGATGTCCTCGGGGAAGACGTACTCGTTCAGCGGGTTGCGGGCCGAGCCGTGGACGTAGAGGTAGCCGTTCTCGCGGAAGCTGCGCGGCCGCTCGGCGAGGAACTCCCAGCGGCGCTCGCGGACGGGGCGCGACTCGGGGGAGGACTCGAGCTGGTCGCGGGTCCAGAAGATGGCCCGCTCGGCGGGGCCGTTGAACCCCTCGGGGTCGAACATGGCGCCCTGGTCGTGGTTGCCCAGCAGCACCATCTGGCACTTCATGACCAGATCAACGCACTCGCGGGGATTCGGGCCGTAGCCGACCACGTCGCCAAGGCAGTAGATCTCGGTGATGTGGTGCTTGTCGATGTCCTTCAGGACGGCCTGGAGGGCTTCGAGGTTGCTATGGATGTCGCTGATGATCGCCTTCACGCCTGGCTCTCCCGGGGTTTGGCGATGCGCCAGGCCTCGCCCCGCTCACTCCCCGCACTGGTGAAGCGGCCGCATGCGTCGCGTGCGGAACCGGCCCTGGAGGGGAGTTTACCTGCTCCTGAGAAATAGTGTCAAGGGTGAGGAACCCCCCGTCCCGCCTGCCCTCCGCGAGTTGCCCCTCTCTCAACCGTAACCCTTTTCCCGGATTATTCAAGGGGACGGCCCTTGCGTAGGACAAGCTGCCAGCTTGTCCCCCCCGGCGCCAGGACAAGCTGGCAGCTTGTCCTACGGCCGGACGGGGCGCTCCGGCACCCGCAGTAGCGCCCCCGGCTCGACGTGCATCCGGTCGAGCACCCCGAACAGCGTGCCGCCGAGAGGCCACGCCGCCGCCGCGAACCCCGCCGCGAAGCTCGCCGCCTCGCCGCTGCCGCCGTTCAGGTCGAACGCCAGCACGTCCGGCTTCTTCAGAAGCGCCAGCCCCGCCGGCGACCCGCCGGCGCTGGCGTCGCGCGGCTTGCCGGCGTCGTCGGCCGCGCCAACGGCCAGGACGCGGTGGGCGTCCGCCGGCATCCCCAGCGCCGCCTGCCGGGTGGCGAAGTCGGCCCACAGCGCCCGGCCGGCTCCCCGGAGCGTCTGCACGAATAGCCGCGGCCGCACCTCGCCGGTCTTCCGGTTGGCCGGCAGGCTGTTCTCGCCGGGCGCTTGAATGCTGCCCGGCAACGTGCCCCGGACGAACACGGCGTACCGGCCGGGTTTGCTGACGTCCAGGTCGATCAGGTGCTCGTAGGTCGCCGAGTTCAGCGTCTGGTTGAGCCGGGCCGGCGGGCCGACCGTGGTGGCGACGACGTCGAGGTCGTCGGCCGGCCGCGACTTGCCGTCGGGGTCGGGCTGGTACACCACGACCAACTCGAACTTCGACAGGGGCTCGCGGTAGACGTCGTCACCCAGGCGCAGCGGGGTGGGGTCGTGTGCCTCGCGCCACTGGAGGGTGATGCGAAGCCTGGTGTTCGCCGGGATGGCGCGGTCGGCCGGGCCCTTCGCCGGCTGCCATCCGAGGAAGTTCAGCTCGCGCGACCACGACCCGGCCGGGAGGACCTTCCGGTCAGGAGCAAACTCCAGCACGCCGTTGCCGTCCTCGTCGCGGAAGGCGCCAGACCACGCCTGCCCGCCGGTGTCGCCCGCCGCCTGGAACCACAACGCCGCGCGGAACGGCCGGTCGTCGAAGTACCGGCTGAGGGCGCTGGAGCCGTCCACGGGGTAGCCGTCGGTCCAGACCAGGGTGGAGGCGACGAGCCGGACGCCCTTCATCCGCTGGAGGTCGCCGAAGAGGGCGAAGTAGCGATCCCTGCGGCCGGCGTGGGCCTTCTCCTCGGCCTCGAAGGCGTCGCGCCTCTTACGGTACTCGGCCTGCCGCTTCAGCCCCTCCTCGTCGGCCACCGGGTCGGCGAGGACGCGGCGGCGCTCCTCGACCAGAACCTCGCGCTCGCGGTCGAGCTTCTCGCGGTCGGCGCGCAGCTCGGTCAGCCGGCGGTCGAGGTGGGCCGTGCGGATCGCCTCGCCGTTGATCGCCTGTGCCGCCGTTTGCAGCATGTACGGGGCCGTGGCGTCGATGCGGACGAGGGTCAGCTCCGACTCCGGGGCCGCCCGCAGCAGGGCGCGGGCGCATCGCGTGCCGTACCCCTCGCCTCCCGAGGTAGGGAACGGGTCGGGCCTCAGGTCGCGGTTGCGCTCGGCGGTGAGGTCCACCAGCTTGATCTGGTCCTTCGCCCCGCCCAGCTTCTCCCAGCCGGCGAAGTCGTCGGAGACCAGCGCGACGCGCGAGCCCTGGCCCTTGCGGCCCATGGCGTGGATCTTGACCAGCCCGCTGGCCTTGACCGGCTCCCAGGCCGGGGGCGCCTCGCCGGCGACGACGTGGCGGCCGGAGCGAGGCAGGCGGACGTGGGCCACCTCGTTCATCTCCGCCAGCCTCGGCGCCACGTCCTTGGGCACGCCGAGGACGGTCACCAGCGGCCCGACGCGGCCCTCAACCACGGCGTCGGCCTGCTCGATCAACCGCTGCCAGGAGCGATCGCCCTTCTCCGGCGTCCAACCGAGGACGACCTCCAGCCGCGCCTGTTTCCCCGCGTCGCCGCCGGCGAGCAGGGCGCGTAGGTCGGGCGTGAACTTCACCTCCTTGGGCGGGACCGTCGGCGCCGGCGGGAACGCGGACGGCACCGGCCAGTCGGGCCGCACCACCGTCAGGCGGATCGGGGAGATGCCGCGGAGCGGGCTACCGGCCGCCTCCGCGGAGGGGAGCTTGCGGACGTCCTCGACGAGCTTGTCGAGCTGGTCGGCCGGCATGCTGCCGACCAGGCGGGCGCCGCCCCGGCGGTCGTAGCCGACCGCCTCGACGAACCCGGCGTCCTTGGCCAGCACCGCGGCGGCCTGCCGGGCGACGGCCAGCTGCGTCTGCGGGAGGTAGCCCGACGGCAACCTCATGTCCACGCGGACGCGCTGGTCTTTCTCGGGCAGCTTCGCCCCCTTGGGGTACAACAGCAGGGAGCGGACGTGCCTCAGGTTGAGGACGGCCTCGACGCCCTTCGACGGCAGCGTGCCGCTGAGTCGGGTCGCCTTGGGGTTGACCGGCTCGTCGTCGGCGACGACCTCATCGGGGTCGCGGACGAACCCGGCCTGGCCCAGCGCCTGCATCAGCTCGCGGTAGTGCGGCACGCGCTCGCTGCCGTAGGCGGAGATGTCGAGGCGGATGCGGGCGTGGTAGGCGTCCGGGGCGGAAGGCTGGGCCGGCGGCGCGGAGAGGCAGGTGCCGAGGGCGCTAACCAGGAGAAGGGAGGCGAGGCGGCGGAACATGACGGTTCTTCCCTGCGGGAGGCGGGCCATCCTTATTCTGACAGACGCGGTGTCAGAACGCACCCTGGGTATCATGCCACATGCCGGCCGACTCGGCGAAATGTCGCCCCCAAGGAGCCATCAAGTCACGGAGCGAAGGAAGCGGACACGTGGGTGGCAGCGAAAGGAGCGAGCATGACATTCGCAAACCAGGTAGCGGTCGTGACGGGGGCGTCGAGCGGCATCGGCCGGGAGCTGGCCAAGGAGCTGGCCAGGCAAGGCGCGAGGCTCGGCCTGGTCGCGCGGCGGGCCGATCAGTTGGCGGCTCTGGCCGAGGAAGTTCGTGCCACAGGAGGGGTGGCCGAGTCCGCCGCCGCCGACGTGGCCGACCGCGACGCCGTCCACGGGGCGATCCGCGACCTGGCGAACAAGCTCGGCCCGATCGACCTGCTGGTGGCGAACGCCGGCGTGGGGGCGCCGACGACGCTGAACCCGCTGAACGTCGGCGACTTCGAGAAGATGTACCGCGTCAACGTGTTCGGCGTGGTGTACGCCGTCGAGGCAGTCACGCCGGCGATGATCGAGCGGCGGCGCGGGCACATCGCGGCGGTGTCGAGCCTGGCGGGCTACAAGGGCCTCCCTGGGGAGTGGGGCTACACGTCGAGCAAGGCGGCGGTGAACAACCTGATGGAGGGGCTGCGCATCCAGCTGCGCGACAAGGGCATCACCGTGACGAACGTCTGCCCCGGCTTCGTCCGGACGCCGATGACGGCGAAGAACGACTTCTGGATGCCGTTCTTGCTGGACGCCGACGACGCCGCCCGGCGGATCGTCCGGGCGCTGCTGCGCAAGAGGAAGGTGTACAACTTCCCGCTGGGCATGACCGCCCTGATGGCGCTGACGGCCCGCCTGCCGGACTGGCTGGTGGCCCGCGTCATGGGCAAGTACAACGACAACCCGCCGTGGCCGGACAAGCCGCTGTAAGGAGGAAGGGAATAGCCGCGAAAAACACGAAGAATCACAAAAAGGAGAGAAGAAGAGGTTAAACCCGTCCTGCCTTCTCTTCTTCCCCTACTGCGCCTTTTGTGTTTTTCGCGGCTATTCCCTTCCGTCCGGTCAGTCCGGCCAGGCGACCTCATGCCCGTGTGCCCGAAGCTCGTCCAGCGTGACGATGTGGAGGCAGGCCTCGTGGGTCGCGGCGAGGATGACCGGCGGGCCGTGGCCGGCGTCGGCGGCCTCCTTCCAGCGGGCGGCGCAGACGCACCAGCGGTCGCCCGGCTTCAGGCCCGGGAAGCCGAACGCCGGCACCGGCGTCGAGAGGTCGTTGCCCGCCTCGCGGCTGAACTCCAGGAACTCGGCCGTCATCAGCGCGCAGACCGTGTGGCTGCCGTGGTCGTCGGCGCCGGTCTCGCAGCAGCCGGTGCGGAAGAACCCGGTCATCGGGTTGGTGCAGCAGACCGCCAACGGGCCGCCCAGGACGTTGCGTGCTTGACTCATGCTTGTCTCTCCTCGCCTCCCTGCAAAGAATAGCAGTCGCCCCGCCGTCCGCCCACGGAGCCGACCCCGTGCCGCTCGACCTCGACGCCTACCTGGAACGGCTTGACTGCAAGGACGATCCGCAGCCGAACACCCAGACCCTTCACGCCCTGCACCTCGCCCACGCCACCCACATCCCGTTCGAGAACCTCGACGTGCTGCTGGGCCGGCCGGTCCGGCTCGACCTCGACTCGCTCCAGGCGAAGCTGGTGCGCGGCCGGCGCGGCGGCTACTGCTTCGAGCACAACACCCTGTTCGCCGCGGCGCTGGAGCGCATCGGCTTCCGGGTGGACCGGCTGGCGGCCCGGGTGCGCTACCGCGCGCAAGGCGTCCTGCCGCGCACCCACATGCTGCTGCGCGTCGAGATCGAGGGCCGGTCGTGGATGTGCGACGTCGGCTTCGGTGGCGAGGGGCTGCTGTTGCCGATGCCGATGGCGGTGGGAGTCGAGTGCCGGCAATTCCTGTGGACGTACCGGCTCGTTCAGGAGCCCGGCTACTGGGTGTGGCAATCCCGGGCGGGCGAGGGGTGGCACGACCTGCACGCCTTCACGCTGGAGCCGCACCACCCCGTCGATTTCGAGATGGCCAACTGGTTCGTCTCGACCCACCCCACGTCGATCTTCCGCCGGATGCTGACGGCGCAGCGGCCGACCCCCGAGGGGCGACACGTCATCCGCGACCGCGAGTACACCCTCGACCGCGGCGCGACGAAGGAAGTGATTCAGATCGCCGACGAGGAAGCGTTGCTGCGGCTGATGCGCGAGCGGATCGGACTGGCCTTCCCCGCCGGCACCCGCTTCCCGATCCCGGAGGTCGATTAGCGCGGCCCGCTCGCCAGCCGTCCGCCTTCGCGGACCAGGTGATACCACTGCAACGAGCGGATTGGTTCGCGGTCGTCGGAGTAGACCTGGAAGCGGCAGCCGCGCTCGACGCAGCGCCAGCGCTGGCCGCCGTGGCTGAACCACCCCTCCAGTTCCGCCGACTCGTCCCACGGCGAGCCGTAGCGCAACACCCACAGCGACGTCTCCTCCCCGGACGCCTCGATCACGTCGCCCGGGGAGCACCACAGCCGGCACCGGGGGGCGCGGTGCAGATACCACTCGGGGACGACGTCCACATGGCCCAGCGGGTACGGCACGAACAGCGGCTCGGGGCCGACCCGCGCCACTAACTCGCGGGCCGCCTCGCGGGATTGAAGGGCGTGCAGGTCGCGGTAGGGGTGGACCACATCGCGAGCCGCCCCGCCGAGGCCGATGGCCGCCAGCAGCCCGGTGACGATCAGCGTCGCTCGCCACTGGGATTGCAGGCGGAGGAGCAATGCCGCCGCACCTAGCCCGGCGAGCAGGCAGTACATCGCCGCGACGTGCTGGGACAGCCGGCACGACGAGCCGTAGGGGTACTTGTGCAACGCCGCCGCCAGCAGCCACAGCGCGAAGGTGAACCCGACGACGGCGAGGAGGCCGCGCTGTCGCCTCTTCCACATCCAGGCGGCGCCGACCAGTCCAAGCCCGACGGTCAACGCGCTGCCGCCGGACGGCGCCCCCAGCGGGTAGGCGGCCATCTGCCCGGTGTGGGTCAGCAGCCACCACCGGGCGAACGCCACCGGACTGGCCGGCGGGAAGGCGTCCCTCCAGTACGTCTTCATCCCGGTCGATGTCGTCGTGCCGTTGAACGGCGACGACATGTGCGGCAGGCCGACGAAGAGGTAGTGGGCCGCGAACGACCCGCCGAGGGCGACGCCGTAGACCGCCAGGAGCGCCCAAAGCCGCGCGTCGCGCCGGCGGGCGATCTGGAGCAGCCAGGCGCAGCCGATGCCGCCGCCGACGAACCCCGCGGGGAACGACCCGAAACCCGCCTGCGGGGTCAGCCGGTTGAGGGCGGCCAGCGGCCGAAGCGACTCGGGCCGCCGCAGCCAGGTCACGAACGGCACGAGCAGCACCAGCGAGAAGAACAGGTCAAACGTGTACGGCTTGACGAGTGAGCCCATCGTCGCCGGCCAGATCGACACGGCGAGGACGCCGACCGCCAGGGTGTGCGCCAGTGGCGGTAGCAGCAGCCGGGCCAGCCGCCAGAACAGCGCCAGGGACCCGAGGCAGGCGAGCAGCGCCGGCAGCCGGATGGCCAGCTCCGACGCCCCGAGCCACTTGTAGGCAGCCAGCTCGGCGGCGTGGAACAGAAGCGGGGCGACCTGGCAGTTGTCGATCGGCCCGAACAGGTCGGCGAAGCCGCGCGTGCGGTAGTTCAGCAGCAGGAACGCCTCGTCGCCCCAGACGGGGAACGCCAGCAGGTAGCGCGTGAGGCGCCAGAGCACGCCGACGGCGACCAGCCCCAGGGCCAGCCAGCCGAGGCGGCGGGCGTGCGCGCGCTCCCACGGCGTCGCGAACGGGTGAGCGTCGCGCATGCGCGGCCCTCCTCGCCGGTACCTCTTCTGCAAATAGAGTGAGAAGGCGAGGGAGATAGCGGCCCGCCCGAGAAATGTCCAGCCGAAGTCGCCGCCTAAGGAGACGAGCCATGCAGCTGGGATTCGTCAGCGCCGTCCTGCCGGACCTGTCGCTGGAAGAGGTGTTCGCCTTCGCGCGCGACGAGGGGTTCGACTGCGTCGAGCTGATGTGCTGGCCGGCCGGCAAGGCCGACCGCCGCTACGCCGGCGTCACCCACCTCGACGTCGCCAAGCTCAACGAGGCAGCGGCGGACAGCATCCAGGGCCTCGTGGAGATGACCGGCGTCCGCATCTCCGGGCTGGGCTACTACCCCAACCCGCTGTCGCCCGACGCCGAACACAGCGCCATGGTAGGCGGGCACATCAAGAAGGTGATCGACGCCGCCAAGGCGCTCGGGGTCGGCGTGGTCAACACCTTCGTCGGCCGTGACCCGGCCAAGACCGTCGAGGCGCAGTGGCCGCTCTTCGAGGAGGTGTGGAAGCCGCTGGTCAAGCACGCCGAGTCGGCGGGGGTGAAGATCGGCATCGAGAACTGCCCGATGCTGTTCTCCGCCGACGAGTGGCCCGGCGGCAAGAACCTGGCGACGACGCCGGAGGCCTGGCGCAAGATCCTCGGCGCGATTCCGGGCGACACGCTGGGGCTGAACTTCGACCCGTCGCACCTGGTCTGGCAGTTCATCGACATCCCGAGGTTCGTCCGCGAGTTCGGCCAGAAGTTCTACCACGTCCACGCCAAGGACGCGCGGGTCGATCCGGACGCCCTGTACGAGCGCGGCACGCTGGGGCTGATGTGGCACACGCCGAAGCTGCCGGGCATGGGCGACGTCAACTGGGGGGCGTTCTTCTCGGCCTTGACCGACGCGGGGTACAACGGCCCCGTGTGCGTCGAGGTCGAGGACCGCGCCTACGAGGGGTCGCTGGAGGACCGCAAGCGGTCACTGCGGCAGAGCAAGCGGTTCCTGGAGCAGTGGGTGCGGTGAGTCTGCTTGGCGATCGAGGTCTGGATGGCACTGCTTTACCGCAGCATGCTTGAGGACGCCGATGGGCTCCCGGCCCTGCGGGACAGCGCGCGAGGCCTGGGCGTTCGGCCGGGCATCGATGTCATCGCCACCTCGGGCCAGGACTTGGTACAACCCGGGACCGGCGGCATGTCCGTCACCCCCGATGCCCCGATGTTTTTGCCGCGGCACCGCCGGCCGCCGGCGCTGGGCGGGACGGGCAAAGACCCGGTCTGGGCGCTGGATGAGCCAGGTTCATCCCTTACCGACCAAGCCGGTCGCCGAAGGACCCGAACAGGCGGTGGACGTCGAGCCAGTTCGTGCGCTGAAAATCCAGTACCTCGACGAGGAAACCGAAGCGTTCCTTCAGGTGAAATACCGCCCCGACGCCTCGGTCATCACCACGCTGGAACTGCTGTCGCCGACCAACAAGGAAGGGAAGGGGCGTCAACAATACCTGGAAAAGCGTAACGAGCTGATCCGCGACGACGTCCACATGGTCGAGCTGGACCTTCTGCTCGGCGGCGCCCGGTTGCCGACCGAGGGCCGGTTGCCGCCCGGCGACTACTACGCCTACGTTTCCCGCGGCGACCACCGGCCGAGGTGCGACGTGTACGGCTGGCCGCTGCCCCACCGGCTGCCGCGCATCAAGATCCCGCTCAAGGCGCCGGACCCCGACGTGGTGTTCGACTTGCAGGAATTGTTTTCCGAGACCTTTCGCCGCGGCCGCTACCTGCGCCGGCTGCCGTACGCCGCTGCGCCGGCCGCTCCCATGTCAGAAGCCCACGCGGCCTGGGTGAGGCAGCGGCTCCAACCGCCGGCGTGACTCACTCCTTCCGCAGCACCTCCAGCTTGACGTGGCTGAGCCGGAACGTCCGCTCGCCGGCGGTCTGGAAGCGGACCTTCACCGACCGCGTCGCCCCGAACCCGGTGAAGCCCAGCACCCGGCCGACGCCGTACTGCTCGTGCCGCACCAGCGACCCCTCCGGGAACGGGTTGTCCAGCCGCGGCTTCGGCGCCAGCGGCACCTCGATCCCGGCGTCGCGCCAGCCCTGGAGCGCCGCCATCCCGCCGCCGCGGAAGGCGTTTGCCGTCCCGGGCTGCCCGCTCAGGTCCACGCGCTCGACGACGTCCGGCGGCAGTTCGTCGAGGAAGGCGCTGGGCACCGGGTAGTTGTCCTGGCCGCGGAACTCGCGCACGCCGCGGGCGTGGGTCAGGTACAGCTCCTCCATCGCCCGCGTCATGCCGACGAACATCAGCCGCCGCTCCTCCTCGATCTCCTCCTCCTTGCGCGACGCCACCGCCCGCTGGTGCGGGATGATGCCCATCTCGACGGCCAGCAGGAACACGACGGGGAACTCCAGCCCCTTGGCCGCGTGCATCGTCATCACCGCGACGCAGTCCTGCTGCTCGTTAAATCCGTCGATGTCGCTCGAAAGCGTGATGTTCTCCAGCCAGTCGCGCACGGTGAAGCGGCTGTCCTCGCCGGCGAACTGACCGGCAGCGGTGATTAGTTCCTCGATGTTGGCCAGCCGCTGCTGGTCCTCCTCGTCGCGGCTGTCCTTCAGCATCTTGCGGTAGCCGGAGCGGTCGAGCACCTGGCGGATCAGCTCGTCGGGCTGGGCCTGCGAGAACTCCGCCAGCCCCTGCATCATGTCGTAGAAGCCGCGCAGCGCCGTCACCGCCTTGCCGCGCAACCCCGGGATGAACTCGGCCCGGCCGCACGCCGAGTACAGGCTGATCTCGCTCTTCTCCGCGAACAGCTTCACCGCCGCCAGCGTCGTCGCCCCGATGCCGCGCGGCGGCTCGTTGACGATGCGCTCGAACGAGACGTCGTCCTTGGGGTTGAGCAACAGCCGCAGGTACGCCAGGACGTCGCGGTTCTCCTTGCGGTCGAAGAACGCCAGGCCCTTGACGATCTGGAACGGCACGCGCTGGCGGATCAGCGCCTGCTCCAGCCCGCGGGTCAGGGCGTTGACGCGGACCAGCACGGCGAAGTCGCGGTAGCGCCGCTTGCCGTCGCGCACCGCGTCGGCGACCCGCCGGGCGATGCCCTCGGCCTCGTCCACGCCGGAGTGGTAGCTCAACAACGTGACCTTCCGCCCACCGGGGTTCTCGGTGAGCAGGTCCTTCGGCTTGCGCTGGAGGTTGTGGGCGATCAGCCCGCTGGCGGCGGCCAGGATCGACTTCGTGCTGCGGTAGTTGAGGCTCAGTGTCAGAATGCGGGCCTGCGGGTAGTCGCGCTCGAATTCAAGGATATTTCGGATGTCAGAGCCACGGAATTTGTAGATCGAGTTGTGAACGATGACGTTGCCGGCGGAGAAGTTGTGGGTCTCGGGGACAGAGAGGTCGTAGACCGGCCCCTCGTAGTCCTCCCATTCCACCGATTCGACGCGGTGCTCTTCGACATTGCCGCCCTGGCAGATTGGCACCAGCATCCCGGGGTGAATATGCCCGGCGGGCATGAAGGTAAACGTGGTGTCGGCCGTTAACCTGCCCCTGTAGATCACTTCACTTTCGTGAAACTCGCCGATCTCCCGCGCCAAGGCGACGCCGTCGTGGTGGTGCTTCCGCGAAGTCTCGATGCGCCAAGTCCCCTTCGTGCCTGGGCGGGTGGCGAAGCGGCTGGCGGCCGCCAAGCGGGCTTCCTCGCCTGTCGTGACCATTTGGACGCGGTGGTAGTGCCAAGCGGTAAGCTGGTTTTTCCGGCAGTCCCCGAACAGGGTGAAGAGGACATGCCGACGGCCCCAAGTCCCGCGTGTCACTCCGCCGGGGCGGTGGTGCGGATAGCGACGATCGAGGTGCAAGTCGGTCATCAGCCGGGCCGCCGCCGCTTCCGTGTCGATCTCGCGATACAGCCGGTCGATCAGGCCCTGGGTGAGGTCCATACGCCGGCCGCGCACGAAGAACACTAGCGTGGGGATACCATACTTGACGGAGTAGAAATGCTCGTAGTAGCGGGCCTCCGCCGAGGTCGCACAGGTGCGGACGATCCACATGGCATCGGCGACTTCCTGGTTGGCCCGGACCTGTAGGCCGGACATGATGACGCCGTCTTTGCTCGCGCGTACACCGCGGGTCGTGCCGATCCGGTAGCCGACACCCCGCTTCCACATCAGGTAAACGAAGTGGGTGTTCGGCGTGGCGACCAGGCGGGCGAAACACATATGGTTCGGGGTGGCTCGGACGACGTGCCCGCCCTCGACGGTGATCTTGACGAGTTTCCCCTTGTAGGGGTTGCACATCACCTTGTCGATCCACATCGCCGCGGTATCGCCCCACCCAGTCGCCGACACGACCCGCTCACCTTCGCGCAAGCTCTCGATCGGCCGTTTGCCTTCGGGCGTGTCGATCAGCGTGCCGGGCGGTAAGCACTGGTCCGGGTCTCCGACCACGCACAGGTTCGGGTAGTCCGTCGAGAGCCGGCGGGCGATCTGGTACTGCGCCTGATTCGTGTCCTGGTACTCGTCGATCAGCACGTACTTGAACCGCGCGTCCAACTCGCCGCGCAACTCCTGGTCGTGCTTCAGCGCCAGCGCCGGCCAGTAGAGCAGGTCGTCGAAGTCCAGCGCGCTCGACTCGTGCAACCGCTTCTCGTAGATCGGGTAGACCTTCGCCACGCTCATCGAGAAGAAGTCGCGCGCCTGCTGGGCGTAGCGGTCGGGGCTGGTGAGCTGGTTCTTGGCCTTGCTGATGGCGTTCATCACGCTCTCCGGCGTGAGGCGGTCCACGCTCAGCTGGGCGTCCTCCATCGCCGTCTTGACCACCTTCAGCCGGTCCTGCTGGTCGTAGATCGTGAAGTCGCGGTCCAGCCCGAGCCGGTCGGCGTACTGGCGCAACAGCCGCGCCCCCAGCGAGTGGAACGTGCTGATCCAGACGCGGTGGCCGGGGACCAGCTGATCGACGCGCTGCCGCATCTCGCCGGCGGCCTTGTTGGTGAACGTGATCGCCAGGACGTTGGCGGGGTGGACGCCCATCTGAAGCAGGTAGGCCACCCGCCGGGTGATGACGCGCGTCTTGCCGCTGCCGGCCCCGGCGAGGATGAGCACCGGCCCGTCGATGCAGGTGACCGCCTCGCGCTGTCCCTCGTTCAGGTCCGCCAGCAGGTCGCTCTCCGCCATGAGGTCTCCTTCCTCGGTCTCCAACCGAGCCTATGATGGGGCCTGCGCGGGAGCTTTGCAATGCCAGCCGGCTTCCGCTACTATCTGTGTATCCCCCGCGGCAGGAGGAAGGCCCGGCAAGGCGGCCGCCCCGGAGCCTGTCCCTGATGACGTTGCCGTACGCGGCGAAGATCGTCCTCCGCGAGCCGGGCCGCTTCCTGCCCGCGCCGCGCTGGCCGTCACGTTCAGCGCCCGTGCTCGTCAGCATGCGATCGACATGCTGCTGGGCTTCCTGCACCTCCGCCCGCCCGGTCGAGCGCGTGCGCGCTGACCTGTGGATCGGGTCGAAGGACCTACCGGCGGCTCGGCTTCAGCCGCGCCGTCGAGGAGGCGTGGTACGGCCGGATCGCCTCACAGCCAAGTCGCCGCCGTCGAGTCGTACCTCTACGGCATCATCGGCACCGTGACGACGGCGGGCTGGAGCAGTGCTACGTCGTCGGCACCCGGCTCGGTGACACCGCCGTCGGCGTCCTCGAAGAACCTCGCCGAGCCCAGCGCGGCCCCGGTTGGCCGAACTCGGCGTCGGGCTGTACGACCCCGACCTCAAGCTGCTGGGGCTGGCGAAGGGCCTCGGCGAGAAAGGGCGAGATCAACGGCGCGCGTCGAGGTCGCCGCGGTGATCGAGGGCGAGAGCAAGGCCGCCGGTTTAATGCCGGGGCTGGTCTGCTCGCTTCGCACCGCCCGCCGGCTGTTGCCCAACCTCCAGCCGGACGAGACGGCCTACCTGATCGCCAAATGCCACAACGCCGAGGACGCCGAGCGGGTGGCGCGTGCGGCTGGAACCGCGCTTACCCCGACATGGCGGTGTTCACCAGGCAGGAGATGTCGCACCGGACGCAGAACTACTGGCTGACCAAGACGCGCGCCGGGCTGGTGCTGGCGTTCTCCGCGGTGCTCGGCCTGCTCGTCGGCGCGGTCATCACCAACCAGACGTTCTACAGCATACCGCCGCTTCCTGGCGCGAGTTGTCGGTGCTGCGGGCCTAGAATCCACCCGCGTCGTCGGCATGCTGCTGACGCAGGCGCTGGTGATCGGCCTGGTCGGGGTACTCGCCGCGGTGCCCTGACCTGGGCGGCGATCGAGGTCGGCATCCGCTTCAACGTGCAGGCGGTGCTGCCGCCGTGGCTGGTCGCCGCCGTCGGCGACGTCACGCTGGGCACCCGCGGTCCTGGCCGGCCTGGGGGCGCTTGCGGTCGCTGCGGCTGGTCGAGGGCCGGGGCGGCTTCTTGCGACAATAGAGAGGTGTCATGTCGGTGCTGGTGGCCGAGAACCTGAGCCGCTCCTTCGGGCAGGGCGAGACGCGCGTGACGGTGCTGCGCGACGTCGCGCTCGACCTGGAGCGCGGCCAGCTCGTGCTGCTCATGGGGCCGTCCGGCAGCGGCAAATCGACGCTGCTGGCGACCTTGTCCGGCCTGGCGAAGCCGGACACCGGGCGCGTCCTGTCGCTGGGGCAGGACCTGTGGTCGATGACCGAGAAGCAGCGCGAGCGGTTCCGCCTGCGGCACTGCGGCTTCATCTTCCAGGGCTACAACCTCTTCCCGTCGCTGACCGCCCGGGAGCAGCTGGAGATGGTGCTGCGGCTGCAGGGCGAAACGCCCACTGGCGGAGGCCAGCCGGCGGGTCGGCGAGGTGCTGGCCGAGCTGGGGCTGGCCGGGAAGGCGGACCTGCGGCCCGGCCAGCTGTCCGGCGGCGAGAAGCAGCGTCGCCGTGGCCCGGGCGCTGGTGAAGAACCCCGAACTGTGCTTCGCCGACGAGCCGACCAGCGCCCTGGACTGGTCGGCGGGCAAGCAGGTGGTGCAGATGATGCGGGCGGCGACGCACCGGCACAACACGCTGATGTTCGTCGTCGCCCACGACGCGGCTCGATCCCCTACGCCGACCGCGTCTTCCACCTCGACGACGGCCGTCGTCGAGGACATCCACATCGGGCCGCCCGGCGGAGACGCCCCTTCATGAACGCGGTTCGGCGAGTTTGGCTCGTGGTGCTTCTCGTCGCCGGGTGCGGCGGACGGCGGCCCAGCCGCGCTGGCGGCGGCCTCCGGCGACGCCGCCGACGTCGTCTGCCTGGGCCACGCCGACGTCGAGGGCGGCGTCGCCGAGCTGCGGCCGGAGCGGCCGGGTGGTCCAGGTGTTCGTCGAGGAGGGCGGCGGTCAAGGACAAGCCAGGAGCTGTTTCGCCTGGAGGACAGCGAGGCCAAGGAGGAGGTGGCGCGGGCGCGGGCCCAGCTGAGGCGGCCGAGGGGAGGGAAGCCCTGGCGAAGCAGGACGCTAAGCAGCAGCCGCTGCGGTTGGAGCAACTGCGATCGACCCTGGAGGCGACGACGGCCCGGCTGGCCGGGGCCAGGGCGACGTTGAAGCGGCAGGAGGAGCTGCTTGGCCAGAAGCTCGTCAGCCAGGGCGAGGTGGACGTGGCCCGCGAGGCGGTGCGCGAGCTGGAGGCGTCGGTGGCGGCGGCGAAGGCCAGGCTCAGCGAGGCCTCCGCGGCCGACCCGAGGCTGGCGGTCGAGGTCGCCGCCTCCGAGGCCGAGGCGGCCCGGGCGAGGCTCCGGCAGGCGGAGTACGCGCTCGACCAGTGCGTGGTGCGCGCCCCGTCGGCCGGCACCGTGGTGGAGCTGTCGGCGCGGCCGGGGGAGATCGTCGGGCAGCCGGGGACGGCGGCGCCGGTACGGTTCCAGCCGGATCGTCCGTTCGTCGTGCGGGCCGAGGTCGAGCAGGAGTTGGTGTCGCGCGTCGGGCCGGGCCAACTGGCGATGGTGCGCGACGAGATGGGCGGGCAGGGGCCGTGGAAGGGGACCGTCGTCCGGGTCGGCGGCATCTACGCCCGCCGGAAGCACCGCACCGACCCGACGCAGTTCGTGGACGTGCCGACGGTCGAGTGCCTGGTGCGACTGGAGTCGGGCCACACGCCCTTGCGCATTGGGCAGAAGCTGCGGGTCAGCATCTACGGCAAGTCGTCGGGGCGGTGAGTGGCACGGCCCCCCAGCCCCGGCCCCAGGTGCGCTTGCCGCCCTGCGATCACAGGCGGACCGAGCAGCTACCCAGACTACCGGCTAATAATACAGCAACATCCCAACGGGTAACGAACCAGAGGACCGGCGTGAGCGATCAACCGAAAAGCAAGAACCAAGGCAGCACCCCCAAGTATTTGCCAACGGCCTGGCTCATTGCCTTTGTCGTAGGGGTGTTGTGCTTCCTTCCCGCGTTGGCCGGAGCGTTGGCCAATGAAGTTGACGGTTGGCTCAGGTTGGCCATTTGGGTGGCTACCTGGGGCCTAATGTTCGTGGTGTCGTGGATCATCACGCGCAAATATGCAAATCCTTCCCTGCCAACCATCTGTGGCGCGATGGTCGGCCTTACAATCCCCAGGCCATCAGATGAGTGGATTCGCCAGCTCATTGGGGAAAGGTGGGGCAAGGCCACGGAGATTGGCCTGGCCATGATCTGTGTCGTCATCGGTCTGGCGATCGCGCAATGCGGCTTGCCAAGCGGCATAAGGCATGAATCGTCAGCCCAACCCACCTGGCCGGTGGCCGAGCACGGGCATGCGCCCGCGCCCTCGCTGTCGACGAACGGGTCGGCGCCGAGATCGCCCGAAGAGGATCTCCTGCCGCTGCTTCTCGTGGACCATCGAGTCCACGCCGAGCATGTAGTGCCGTGACTCGACCTTCCCGCTGGGCCTTGGTGAACAGTTTGAGGTAGCCGTCCCAGTTGCCGCCGGTCGCGCCCTGGCCTTCGCCTTCAGCGCCTCGTGCCTCTCCTGGCCCAAGACTCCAGCAACTCGTCCTCAGAGGGCCGAAGAACTGCGCTGAGCCCGGGTCGCCCTGCCGGCCGGCCCGGCCGATCAGCTGGCGGTCGATCCGCAGGGCGTCGTGCCGCTCGGTGCCGAGCACGTGCAACCCCGGCGGCGAGGACGGCGTCCTCCGGCTTGATGTCGGTGCACGGCCAGCCATGTTCGTGGCGATCATCACCGGCCCCTCTGCCCGGCCTGGGAGACGATCTGCGCTCCATCTCGTAGGCGGGCGTTGAGGACGCACTCGTGATCGACGTTGGCCGCCTTCAGCATCGCCGACAGCTTCTCCGACTTCTCGATGACCAGGTGCCGATCAGCACCGACCGTGCTTTCCGCGCATCGCCGGATCACTTCCTTCACCACCGCCTCGAACTTGACGTCCTCGTTGGGGAAGACGCGGTCGAGGGTACTGCTTCCGCAGGATCGGGCGGTTGGTCAGCACAGACCACCCACAACCGGTAGACGCGGTACAGCTCGTACCAGTTCTGGGCCGCGGTGCCGGTCATGCCAGCAGCTTGGTGTACTGCTTGATATCACTGGTAGGTCACCTGCGGCCGCGTGGTCGGACGGGAAGTGGATCGGCACGCTCCTTGGCCTCGACCGCCTGGTGCAGCCTCGCGGCGGTGCGGTCGGGCATGCCGGCCGGTGTACTCGTCGATGATGACGATCTTCTCTTCTTCTCGATCATGTAGTGCACGATGCAGCGAACCGCCAGTGGGCGTGCGGCGCTGCTCCAGCCGCTCGTAGATCTTGTCCATCGCCAGCAGGTCGGCCCCGGCCGACGGCGGGTTGGCCTTGATCGCCAGCATCTGGCGTCCTTGGTCAGCTCCAGCTTCTGCTTCTTCATGTCGAAGGTGAAGTGCTTGTCCGGCTGCATCTGCTGGGCCAGGCCGTCGGCCCAGAAGTAGACCGCCTGCTCCTCCGCCGTCGCCAGCCGGGTCAGGCCGGCGATGATCAGCAGCGTCCGCCTCGTCGATGAAGATGTTGTCCGCCTCGTCCGCCTGCTTGCCGAAGTGGTGGCCGCGGCACCACGTACGGGTCGGGCAGCGCACGGCCTGGTGGGCGCCCTGCCGGCGCCCCAGAACGGCGCCCCTCCTGCCCCTTGGCCCCGGCCGCCTTCGGCCGGTCACGCAGGAAGTCGAAGCCGAACTCCGAGGAGCGGTGCCAATGGTGATGTCGCAGCGGTACGCCTTCTGCCGGTCCTGCTCGCCCATCTGCTGCTGGATCACGCCGACGGTCAGGCCCAGGCGCGGTGGAGCCGGCGAAGGCGTCTCGGCGTCGCGGCACGCAGGTAGTCGTTGACCGTCGTGACGTGGACGCCCTTGCCCAGAAGCGCGTTGAGGACCACAGGCAGCGACTTGCCGCGAGGGTTTGCCCTCCCCGGTGGCCAGCTCGCCAGCCCCGTGGTGCATCACCGCGCCAGCGTAGCTGCACGTCGAACGGCCGCATGTCCACGAACCGCTTGGCAGCGACGCAGGCCCAGCCCGAGCGCCTCGGGCAGCAGCTTGTCCAGCGACTCCCCGCCGCGGGCCCGGCCGCCAGCCGCCAGCCGGCGGCCTTCGGCGTCCTCGGCCGTCAGCGCTTCGTCGGCAGGTCGTAGTAGCTCTCCCAGTAGCAGGCCTTCAGCACCAGGCGCCGCCCAGGCCAGGCGGCGCTTGCCAGGGCAGGCCGACCAGCGCGCCTTGATGTGGTTGACGCGCCAGCCCAGGCGGTTCTTCGGCAGCGGCGGCTTGACGTAGACCGGGTTGGCGGGGGACGCCGGGGTGCTGACCGTGGCCGCGACGACGTCGGCAGCAACCCTGCCGTTCCTCTCGCAGGCGGGGTCTGGTAGGGGGGGCCCAATCACCTTATCATAACGAGAACCGTTCGGCAGGTGAGCGCTTACTCTCGGCGGAATGGAAAAAAGCCTTCCGGCCCGCTGTACCACCTCTCCCATGGCCAGCGCGGGCCGGAAGGCCCGAGAACTCAAATTGAGGAAGGAATAAATCAGCCGGTCCGGTGTACCACCTCTCCCATGGCCAGCGCGGACCGGCTGATCTCTCGTTCGCTCTCTCTCCCAGAGCAGAACACCCTCTCTAAAGCAAGCGGCGAGCCAAACTCGCCTTGCTATTCGCGTCCGACCAGTCCAATCGAACATAAGGATTGATTTATCAATCGCTTAAGGCGATTATCTTGGGACGAGAGTCGTTGAGGGCCATCCCCTTCGCTTCCTCAGTCGCCCAATTTGAATGCGTTCGATGCCCAGGGATCGGGCGGTGGATTCGCACCGCACCGTGACCCACGGCCTGCTCGGAGAGGAAGGACAGGAAGGCGAAATTGGTGAAGCCTCCTTCAAGGGATTCCGAATGAGACGTTGGGCCAGGACGTTTGTCCGGGCTTGGCCGTGCCCGTAAGATGGGATGGGCGGGCGAGCGGGGGGCTGGTGTCCCCCCGTTGAGGCCGCCACCGGCCGACTCACATCGACCGCTCGCAGGAGACCCGGAGCTGGGCCTACCATGGCTACCGACATCCGCCTGAAGGAAGCGCTGCCCGAGATCACCGAGGCGATCGTCGCCACGTACACCGAGTGCAGCCGGACAAGCCACCTCGGCCACAAGGCGTTGCCCAGTCGTGAGGCGATCGTCGAGGTCTTGCAGGACTTCCTCGACATCCTCTACCCGGGCATCTGGCGGCGGCAGAACCTGCACATCGGCAACGTCGAGTACCACGTCGGCGACCTGATCGACGGGCTGCACGACAAGCTGATCCTCCAGACGATGCGCGCCCTCCGCCACGAGCACGACTGCCTGCCGGCGGACCAGCGGCCGGCGCTCGACCTGGAGTCGATCGCGCAGCAGAAGACGGTCGAACAGCTGCGGCGCATCCCGGACATCCGGGCCATCCTGGAGCAGGACGTGCAGGCCGCCTTCGAGGGCGACCCGGCGGCGAAGAGCTACCACGAGATCATCTTCTGTTACCCCGGCCTGGAGGCGGTGAGCATCTACCGCATCGCCCACGAGATGCTGCTGATCGGCGTGCCGCTCATCCCGCGGATGATGACCGAGTACGCCCACTCGAAGACCGGCATCGACCTGCACCCGGGGGCGCGGATCGGGCCGGGGTTCTTCATCGACCACGGCACCGGGGTGGTGATCGGCGAGACCTGCGACATCGGGCGGAACGTGAAGCTCTACCAGGGCGTGACGCTGGGGGCGTTGTCGTTCCCGCGCGACGCCTCGGGCAACATCATCCGGGGGATGAAGCGCCACCCGACCCTGGAGGACGAGGTGGTCGTCTACGCCAACGCGACGATCCTCGGCGGCGACACGGTGATCGGGCACCACTCGGTGATCGGCTCGAACGTGTGGATCACCCACAGCGTCGCCCCGCGGACGGTGGTGACGCTGGAGAAGCCGTCCTTGCGCATCCGCGGCCCGAAGTCGGAGGACGGGGTGGAGTTGGACTACCAGATCTAGCCGGGTCCACCCAGCATCGCCCGGAGCTGCGTCGCCGACAGCGGCTTGACGAAGGCGCAGCCGACCCGAAACAATCCCGGCGTTGCCTCCTCGCACCGCTTGACCCGGGCCAGGTGCGACGACCAGCCGAGCGTCCTGGTCGGCAGCCGCAGGACGAGCCGCGTGCCGTCGGGGAAGGACCGGTCCAGGACGAGCCCGACGCCGGTGCTGGACAGGTCAAAGACCTCGCCGCTAGTCAGGTCGGGCGTGCCGACGCCGAGGTAGGCCCACAGCGTTTCCAGCCGGCGGCGGTAGCGGACGAAGGCGCGGCGCTCGAACGTCTGCGGCAGGCCGGGGTCCATGGGGGAGTGGTCCTTTCGCCGGGGCAGGATAGCCTAGATCGAGATCGCGGGTCGGTCAACCATGTCCACGCCGGTGCTCGACGTCCGTTCGCCCGAGGGCCTGCGCGAGGGGGTGGCGCGGGCGGCGGAGGTGCTGCGCGGTGGCGGGCTGGTCGCGTTCCCGACGGAGACGGTCTACGGGCTGGGGGCCAACGCCCGGAAGGCGACGGCGGTGCGGCGGATCTTCCGGGCCAAGGGGCGGCCGCCGACCAACCCGGTCATCGTCCACGTCGCCGAGGCCGAGCAGGCGCGTCGGCTGGCGGCCGACTGGCCGGCCCTCGCGGACCGGCTGGCGGAGCGGTTCTGGCCCGGCCCCCTGACGCTGGTTGTGCCGCGCCGGCCCGAGGTGCCGGACAACGTGACGGCGGGCGGGCCGACGGTGGCCATCCGCGTGCCGGCGCACCCGGCGGCGCTGGCCCTGTTGCGCGAGGCCGGCCTGCCGATCGCGGCGCCCAGCGCCAACCGCTCCAACCGCCTGTCGCCGACCCGGGCCGAGCACGTCCTTCGCGGACTGGACGGCCGCATCGACCTCCTCCTCGACGGCGGCCCGGTGCCGGGCGGATCGAATCGACCGTGCTCGACGTGACGTCCTCGCCGCCGCGCTGCTGCGGCCGGGGCTGATCCCGCTGCCCAGTTCCGGCGCTGCTCGGTGAGGTCGCCGTCGGGGCCGGGCCGCACCTTTCGGTCAGTCCGTCGCCCGGGCTGATGCGGTGCCACTACTCGCCGCACACCCCGCTGGAGCTGACCCACCACCCCGAGGGGCGGGCCGCCACGTTGGCCGCGATGGGGCAGCGGGTGGCGATCATCAGCCACCGGGTCACCGGCCCCGACGTGACGCCGATGCCGGCCGACCCGGTTGAGTACGCCCGGGTCCTGTACGCCAGGCTGCACGAGGTTGACCTGCGCGGCCTGGACCGCATCCTGATGACGCCGCCGCCCGACGGCCCCGAGTGGCAGGCGATCCACGACCGCCTCCGCCGGGCGGCGACGTGGTGGCCCACGCCGCCAGCTTGACATTCCGTTGTTCCCCTCGACACTAGATACGGAGTATGTAGCCCTGAGCGGAGTCACCGCTTGTCGATCCGCCACGCCATCCTGGGGTTACTCGTCGAGGGCCCGCTGCACGGCTACGGGCTGAAGGCGGCCTACGAGAAGGAGCTGGTTCCCGGCGCGGTGCTGAACATCGGCCAGGTCTACCAGGCGCTGGACAAGTTGGAGCCCGAGGGCCTGGTCACCGTCGAGGTGGTGCCGCAGTCGGAGCGGCCCGACCGCAAGGTCTACACGCTGACCGACGCCGGCCGCGCCGAACTGGAGCGGTGGCTGACGATGCCCTCGGGGCGGGGCCTGGAGCTGCGTAACGAGTCGTTTTTGAAGCTGATGCTCGCGTGGCGGCTGCGGGCGTCCCTGGCCGTCGATCCCGTCGGGGTGCTCGACGCCGAGCGGCGCGTCTGCCTCGACCACCTGCACGACCTGACCGCCGCGCGGGCGCGGGCCGAGAGGGAGCAGGCGCCCCTGCCGACCCTGGTCCTGCTGGAGCAGGCGATTCAGCGACTGACGGGGTTCCACCGGTGGCTGGAGCGGGTGGAGGAGATGGTGCGGGCGGGGGGCCGGTCATGAGCGAGCAGGCGGCGGTGGAGTTGCGGGGACTGACGCGGACCTACCCGACCGCGGCGGGCCGGGTCGAGGCGCTGCGCGGCATCGACCTGGTCGTCCGGCCCGGCGAGTTCGTCGCCGTCATGGGGCCGTCCGGCTCGGGCAAGTCCACGCTGCTGCACCTGATCGCCGGGCTGGACCGGCCGACGTCAGGGGAAGTACGGGTCGGCGGCGAGTCGCTGGCGAGGCTCGACGACGACGCCCTGACGCTACTGCGCCGCCGCCGGCTTGGCATCGTGTTCCAGGCGTTCAACCTGATCGACGTGCTGACCGCCGAGGAGAACGTCGCGCTGCCGCTGCTCATCGACGGGGTCGCCGAGGGCCAGGCGACCGCACGAGCGCGAGAGGCGTTGGCGCATGTGGGGCTGGGGGAGCGGCCCGGCCACCTGCCGGGTCAGCTGTCCGGCGGCGAGCAGCAGCGGGCGGCGATCGCCCGGGCGCTGGTGACGCGGCCGGTGGTGCTGCTGGCCGACGAGCCGACCGGCAACCTGGACACGGCGGCCGGCGACGCGGTGATGGGGCTGTTGCGCCGGCTGGTGGACGAGCAGGGGCAAACGCTGGTGCTGGTGACGCACGACGCCCGCCACGCGGCACGGGCCGACCGGCTGTTGCGGCTGCGCGACGGCCGGGTGACCGAGGAGCAGAGGCTAAAATCGGGCGAGAAGCCGCTCGGCGAGGTGCTGGGCGGGTTGGGGGAAGACGTCGGGGATTAGCGCCGGGGATGACGCTGAACTACAGGAGCCACTGCGCCGCCATCCCGATCACCGCCAGCACCCCGATCAACCCCGCCAGCAGCGGCACCGACGACGTCGTGGTCGGCCCCGGCGGCGCGGGGATTCGCCGTCGCTCCTCGTCGGCCTGCGCGCGCCGCCGGGCCAGCTCCAGCCGCAGACTCTCCTCGCCCTTGGTCATCGCCCAGCGGTGGTTGGGGGCGAAGATCGGACGCAGGAGGAAGGAGAGGTAGCGCAACACCGGCTTGTCTGCCCGCACCCGCCAGTCGTAGACGACCTCGACGCACCGGCCGTCGGCGCGGATCGTCCAGACGCCCGCGCCGACGAAGTCGCCGCGCGCCTCCAACGCCATGCGCTCGAACGGCACCTTCTCGGTGCGGCGGAACTCCCAGCGGAGGGTGTATGGCAGCCAGCCCTTCGTGAGCAGGTGGTACACCTGGCCGCGCGGCGTCTGCTCCTCGCGGACGTCGAGGTAGACCGACGGCCACCAGCGCGGCAGGTCGAGCGGCTCGTCGAGAATGGTGTACACCTCTTGCGGCGTCCCCTCGACGCGCCAGCGGGTGACGAAGTGGTAGCTGCTGGAGAACATTCCCTGGATCGTACCTGGCCGCCCGCCCTTCGCAAGACCGGGTAGCAGGCGGTCGCTCGACCGGCGCGGACGCATTCCCTATCCTGAGCGGTGTGCGGCCGCGCCCCCTCCCGCGCCGCGGCCTCCATCCAGCAAGTGACTCATCGAGTTCCTCTCCGTTTCGAGGTGTCCGACATGCCGCGATTCTTGCTACACGCGCGCCCGCTGCTGCTCGCGCTGAGCTGCCTCGCCGTCACCGTCCTCGCCTACCCCGACGCCCTCGGCCAACCGCCGGGGAAGGGCGGCTTCAAGGGGAAGGGCCGCGCCCCCGGCGAGCTGAAGAAGTACGACGAGGTCATCACCAAGGACGCGAAGACCACGACCGGCGTCTTCACCGTCCACCGCCTCGACGACAAGGTCTACTTCGAGATCCCCTCGGACGCCTTGAACAAGCTGATGTTGTGGACGATCGAGCTGTCCAAGGGCCCGGTCGGGGTTAGCTGGGCCAGGCCGTCGCTGGGCAACCGCGTCGTCCGCTGGGAGAGGCGGGGCAACAAAATCTACCTGTGGAACGTCGGCTTTCAGAAGCGCGGCGACGGCAAGGCGGTCCAGCGGGCCGTCGATTCGGCCAACATGGACACGGTCATGCTCAGCTTCAACGTCGAGGCGGAGGGCAAGGACCGCTCGGCCGTCATCGAGGTCGCCTCGATGTTCAACAGCGACGTGCCTGACTTCTCCGTCAAGGGCGCGGTGCAGAACGCCTCCGGCATCGACGACTCGCGCAGCTACATCGAGGGCGTGAAGACGTTCCCGACCAACGTCGAGGTGCGGTCCCTGTTGACGTTCCGCACCGGCGGTCTCGGCAGCGGCGAGGGCAAGGGCGAGGCCCCCAAGGGCAAGCGCGGCGGCGCCGGCGGCGGGGGCCGCAGCTACACCGCGGTGCTGCATCACAGCCTGGTGCAGCTGCCCGACCAGCCGATGCGCGGCCGGTACTTCGACCCGAGGGTCGGCTACTTCACGCGGTCGTTCGAGGACTACGCGGCCAGCAAGGGCTGGATGGAGCAGCGGCAGTACATCGCCCGGTTCCGGCTGGAGAAGAAGGACCCCGACGAGGAGGTGTCCGAGCCGGTCAAGCCGATCGTCTTCTACCTCAGCCGCGAGGTGCCGGAGAAGTGGCGCAAGTACCTCAAGCAGGGCATCGAGGACTGGCAGCCGGCGTTCGAGAAGGCCGGGTTCAAGAACGCCATCATCTGCAAGGAGGCGCCCGACGAGCGGCAGGACCCCAACTGGGACGCCGAGGACGCCCGCCACTCGGTCATCCGCTGGGTGGCCGACCCGACCCAGAACGCCATGGGGCCGCACGTCCACGACCCGCGCTCCGGCGAGATCATCTCGGCCCACATCATCTTCTGGCACGACATCGTCAAGTTGGTGCAGATGTGGTACTTCGTGCAGTGCGGCGGCAGCGACCCGCGGGTGACCACGCTGCCGCTTCCCGACGAGATCATCGGCGAGGCGCTGCGCTACGTCTCCTGCCACGAGGTCGGCCACACGCTCGGCCTGCGGCACAACCACCGGGCCAGCCAGGCCTTCTCGATCGCCCAGCTGCGCGACCCGGCGTTCGCGGCGAAGAACGGCACCGTGGCGTCGATCATGTCCTACGGCCGGTTCAACTACGTCGCCCAGCCGGAGGACAAGGTCAAGCACTACCTGCCGAGGCTGGCCCCGTACGACGTCTTCGCCATCGAGTGGGGCTACAAGCCGATCGCCGCCCGGTCGCCGGAGGAGGAGCGCAAGACGCTCGACCAGTGGGCGGTGCGGCAGCTCAAGGAGCCGTTCCTCCGCTTCGGCGGGGAGGACGGGCCTTCCACGGTGGACCCGACGGTGCTGACCGAGAACATCGGCAGCGACGTGATCGAGGCGACGGCGTTGGGCCTAAAGAACCTCGACCGCGTCGTCGAGAAGCTGGTGCCGGCGACGAGCCGGCCGGGCGAGGACTTCTCGCTCTTGGAGGAGGCCTACAAGGCGGTGCTGCGCCACCGCGGGACGTGGTTCGGGGCCGTCGCCAAGCAGGTCGGCGGTGTGACGGAGAACCGCATCCTCGGCGGCCGCGACGGCGAGACGTTCTCGCGGGTGCCGGCCGAACAGCAGCGGCGGGCGGTGCAGTTCCTGGTGGAGCACGCCCTGGTGCCGCCGAGGAAGCTGCTCGACCCGGCGCTGGTGAACCGGTTCAAGTACGTCGGCGTGGCCGAGGAGGTCATGAGCCAGCAGAAGACGCTGCTGTCGAGCCTGCTGAGCGGCCGGCGCTTCCGGCAGCTCCAGGACGCCGAGGTCGTCAACGGGCAAAAGGTCTACGGCGCGTTGACGTTCTTCAACGACGTCCAGGACGGCGTCTGGAGCGAGTTGCAGCAGTCGCAGCCGACGGTGGAAGCGATCCGGCGCTCGTTGCACCGGGCGTACCTGGACCACCTGAAGAACCAACTGCACCCGAAGGACACCCCCGCCACCGCGACCGGGCCATTCCCGCGCCGGGGAGGTGACGAGGACCTGGCGACGGGCGCCAAGGACAGCGACTTCCGCGCCGTGGCCCGCGACGGCCTGCACCGCCTGGCGGGCCAGATCGAGGGGCTGCTGAGCTGCGACCGCGAGGGCAACGCCCGGGTGGCCGACGCCATGACGCGGGCTCACCTGGAGGACTGCCTGCGCGAGATCCGGGCGATCCTCAACACGCCGAAGGAGTGACCCCGGCGAGCCGCGCAGAAGTAAGTGGTCTGGAGAAGAACCGCTTACTTCGTGCGCGGCTCGTTTGTCCGCGCCTTCGGCAACACGCCGCGCTGCCGCAGCCAGTCCTCGGCCCGCGCCGGCCAGCGCGTGACCGGCTTGTCCGTCTCGCGCAGACCGTAGCCGTGGCCACCGCTCTCCCAGATGTGGATGTCGGCCGGCACGCCGGCCTTCTTCAGGGCCAGGTACATCAGCGCGCTGGACTCCGACGGCACCGGGTCGTCGTGGGTGTGGGCGAAGAACGTCGGCGGCGTCTGCTTGGTCACGCGGATTTCGTCGCTGAGCTTGGTCCGCGACTTGTCCACCAGGTAGCCGGGGTAGATGAGCAGCGCGAAGTCGGGCCGGCAGCTCACCTCGTCGATCTTGTCGATCGCGTCGTAGGCGCGCTTGTCATAGTTCGTCGAGGTCGCCGCCGCGAGGTGGCCGCCGGCGGAGAAGCCGAGGATGCCGATCTTCTTCGGGTCGATGTTCCACTCGGCCGCCTTGCCGCGCACCGTGCTGACGGCCCGCTGGGCGTCCATCAGCGCCGGCAGGTAGTACGCCCCGTCCTTGGGACGCGGCACGCGGTACTTCAGCAGCACGCCGGTGATGCCGAGTCGGTTGAGCCAGTCGCAGACCTCGGTCCCTTCGAGGTCCGAGGCGAGGATGTGGTAGGCCCCGCCGGGGCAGACGATGACGCAGGCGCCGGTGTCCTTCTCCTTCGGCGGCTTGTAGACCGTCAGCGTCGGCTTCGACACCTGGCCCAGCCGGATGACCCGGCGGCCGGCGACCAGACCTTCACCGGGCTTGGTGATGTCCTTCTCCTCGCCCGTGGCGGCGATCACGCCGGGAGGCTTGCCGGGCCAGACGTCGAGCACGGTCGGCTTGGCGTCGGCGGCGAACGCCAGGGCGAGGAGCGCGGGGAGCATGGGGGTGCCTCGTGTGGTTCATGGAAGAGGACAAGGTGGAAGCTTGTCCTACGGAGCGAGTCGGACTATCTCAACCCCTGCCATGATACACGTTAGCAACCTCACGAAGTACTACGGCGACTACGTTGCCATCCGCGACGTGTCGTTCGACGTCGAGCAGGGGCAGGTGGTCGGCTTCCTCGGCCCCAACGGCGCGGGCAAGTCCACCACCATGCGCATCCTGGCCGGCTACCTGGCCGCGACCTCCGGCCGGGCCACCATCGCCGGGCTGGACGTGTTCTGGGACCCGGTCGGGGTGCGGCGCAAGATCGGCTACCTGCCGGAGAGCTGCCCCCTGTACCCCGACATGCGCGTCGTCGAGTACCTGACCTACCGCGGCGGCATCAAGGGCCTGCACGGCCGGGCGTGCCGCGCCGCCGTCGAGCGGGTCGTCGATCGCTGCTGGCTGAAGGACGTGCGCCGGCAGCTGATCGGCACCCTGTCGAAGGGCTACCGCCAGCGCGTCGGGCTGGCCGACGCGCTGCTGCACGACCCGCCGGTGCTGATCCTCGACGAGCCGACGGCCGGGCTGGATCCCAGCCAGATCCGCGAGACGCGCGGGCTGATCCGCGACCTGGGCGAGCAGCACACGGTGCTGCTCTCGACACACATCCTGTCGGAGGTCGAAATGACCTGCGACCGGGCGATCATCATCAACCGCGGCCGCGTCGCCGCCGCCGGCCGGCTCGACGAGCCGCGGCCGCAGCGGCAGACCCTCGAAGAGTATTTCGTCCACCTCGTTGAGCAAACCTGACGGGTTCCCATGTTCGACAACCTCACCCTCCCCGCCCCCGCCGGCTACGCCGCTTTGGCCGTCGCCGGCGTCGTCCTCCTGGCCGGGCTGGTCGCCCTGGTCGCCGGCCTGTTCCAGGCGCGCAGCCTGTTCCGCCGCGAGTTCGCCGCCTACTTCGTCTCGCCGATCGCCTACGTCGTGCTCGTCGTCTTCCTGCTGGTCACGGGGCTGTTGTTCTCGGTGACGTTCGGCCTGCTGACGACGACCGGGCCGCGCGGCACCGAGTGGCCGATGCAGACGATGTTCGCCGACGAGCGGTTCTGGCTGGTCTTCCTGTTCATCCCGCCCTTGCTGACGATGCGCCTGTTCGCCGAGGAGCGGGCCAGCGGCACGCTGGAGATGCTCATGACCGCCCCGCTGCGCGACTGGCAGATCGTGCTGTGCAAGTACCTCGCCTGCCTGGCGTTCTACGTCGTGCTCTGGCTGCCGACGCTGGCCTACCTGCCGGCGCTGCTCGGCGCCTCGCCTCCGGTCGTCCGCCCGGCGTGGACGCCGTTCAGCGTCACCCTCGTCGCCGGCCTCGGCGCCGCGGTGCTGGGCGCACTCCTATTCCTGCCGCGCCTCGGCACCGGCGGCCGGGTCTTCTCGCTGCTGCTGTTCCTCGGCGGGGCCGTGGCGGCCGTTGCCGGCGGCGTGCTGCACTACACGCGCGATTCCGAGCACCTGTTGGAGATTCCCGTTCTCCTCGACCCGTACCCGGTGATGTCCACCTACCTCGGCCTGTTCCTGGCGGGGGCGATGTTCCTCGCCCTGGGTCTGCTCGTCTCCAGCCTGGTGCGGAGCCAGATGGTGGCGGCGCTGCTGGCGATGCTGCTGGGGCTGGTGTTCATCGTCGCGGGGTTCTGGCGGCCGGAGCAGGACGGCGGCGAGCTGTACCGCCTGATTTACTTCTTCAGCGTACCGCTCCACTTCGACCGCGCCTTCACCCGCGGCGTGATCGACACCCGGCCGCTGGTGCTGTACGCCGGCACGGCGCTGTTCTGCCTGTTCCTGACGGTGCGCAGCCTGGAGGCAAGGCGATGGCAGTGACGTCCTCCGACCCGCGGCGCGGCAGCGTGTTCCTGTCGCGGCTGCACTTCCTCGTCCGCCTCGTCGGCCTGCTCGGCGTCCAGGCGGCGCTGGTCGGGGTGGTGATGCTCCAGCCCGACTTCGAGGGGCTGTTCCGCCGCCTGATGGCCGACCCCGCCGCGCTGTCCGCCGACCTCCAGAAGGCCGCGGCGTCGGCCGACGTCGGAGGCCACCTCCTCCTGGGGGGCCTCGCCGCCGCGCTGTTCGCGCTGTTCGTGGAAGTGATCGTCGCCCTGCGGGTCGTCGCCGGCCGGCGCAGCGCCCTGGGCGGCAACGCCGTGGTGCAGGTCGCTCTGGCGGCGGCGCTGTTGGTCGGTGTCAACGTCTGGTCGTTCCGGCACCCCGCCCGCTTCGACTGGACGCGCGACCGACAGTTCACCCTGCCCGCGAGCGTACGGGCTGAGCTGGCGAAGCTCGACCCGGACGCAAAGACGACGATCGTCCTCTACCAGCGCCACCGGGCCGGCTCGCTGGGCGGTGAGAAGCCCGACCCGTTCGACCTGGAGGCGGAGCGCAAGGTCGTCGAGAAGGTCAAGGACCTCGTCGAGCTGTTCCGCGAGGTCGGCCCGCAGTTCCAGGTCGAGGTGCTCGACGTCGCCGACCGCGGCTTCAATGACAGGCTGGACCGCCTGACGGCGAAATCGCCCGAGTTGAAGCAGACCATCGAGGAGGCACCCGAGAACAGCATCTTCGTCCACGCCGGCCGGTCGGTGCAGCGACTGAGCTTCAACGAGTTTTACCGCCTCGACCGCACCGAGAGCGAGAGGCGCGACAACCTGGTGCTGCGCGCCGTCGGACCCGGGCCGATCACCCGCCGCGTTATCAACGTCGAGGAGCGCCGACCGCGGGTCGGCATCCTGGTCATGCACGAGGCCCTGTCGAGTGAGGGGCCGGTGGACCTCTTCACCCTTTCCGGGGCCGGCAAGGCTCTGAAGTCGGCCGGGTTCGAGGTGCGCGACGTGGTGCTGCGCAACCTGAACGGCGACCCCGCCGCCGACGTGCTCGAGGTCAGCAAGCTCGAGCGCATGCAGGACGAGCTGGACGACCTGGAGGCCGAGACGCGGTCGCTGGAGCGCGAGATCAAGCTGCTGGATCGGCTGGTCCGCGAGGCGCCGAAGGGGAAGCTCGTCGAGGTCAACCGGCTGATCGTCGAGTACGCCGAGCAGTTCAACCCGAGGTTCGCCCTGGCCCGGGCCAACGAGGCCAACCGCGAGCTGGTCGGGCGGGTGTTCAACAACCAGCTCGCCGCCGCCCGCGAGGGGCTGGACCTGGCCCGCGAGGCGCGGGCCACCGTGTCGAAGGAGCTGAGCGCGCTGTCGGGCGACAAGGTGAGCGAGCAGCGGCGCTTGAAAGACTTGCAGGCCCGGCTGGCGCGGAACGTCACCGACGTGGACCTGCTGATCGTGCCGCGGCTGACGATGCTCCAGAATGGCGCCCCGATCGCCAACCCGACGTTCCACGACCTCGACGAGCGGCACGCCAAGGCGGTTCGCGAGTTCCTCAAGGCCGGCAAGCCGGTGCTAGCCTGCCTGGGGCCGACCAACTCGCGCGACGTGCCCGGCCGGCCCGGCGGCGGGGCGGTCAAGCCGCCGGACGAGCTGGAGAAGATGTTCGCCGAGCTGGGCATCGTGTTCGGCAAGCGGACGGTGCTGTTCAACGTCGAGAAGCGCGCCTTCGCCAACCGCGACGAGAACTTGCTGCGCGTCAGCAAGCCACTCCAGGTGCCGGAGCTGCGGGCCGAGCCGGCCGCCCGGACGCTGCTGGAGTCACTACAGCAAACCGCGTTCACCCGGCTGCGCGAGCCAGTGGCGGCCCTGGGCTGCGGTGCGGTGAATGCGCTGTTCGCGCTCCCGTTTCTCCGGGCGGCGGAATCGAGCCTGCCGCCGAACCCGGTGCGCGAGAGCCTGCGCCTGGCCGACCAGGAGTCGGGTAAGCGCCTGAACTTGCGGCTGCGCTTCCTCCGTCCGGTGTTCCTCGACCCGCTGAAGGCCCACCACCTGGCCGTCGATCCCGAGGTGCTCTCGACCAGTGCCGCGTCGTGGCACGACGAGCAGCCGTTCGGCACGCCGGTGCGGCCGGTGCCGCGGTTCGAGCCCCCGGCTCTGGACGACCCGGACAACGGCACGCTGGAGGCCCGCCGCCGCGGGCCGTTCAGCGTGGGGCTGGCGGTCGAGACGCGCCTGCCACCGGGATGGGGCGGCGAGAAGAAGGTGCGCGTCGCGGCGCTGGGCCAGGCGGGCCTGTTCACCGGGCCGGATCTGGCTCCGGGGCAGGAGCGGCTGTTGGTGGACACGTGCAACTGGCTGCTCGGCCGCGACGAGCAGCTGGCGAGGGCGGCGCCGGAGTGGAGCTACCCGCGCGTGCCGGCGGCCGAGGAGGAGAAGCGACTGTGGCTGCTGGGGGCGCGGTGGGGGCTGCCGGAATTGTTCGCCTTCCTGGGGCTGGTGGTGCTGCTGGCGCGGCGGCTGCGGTGAGAAGGACCAGCGCGAACGCGAACCCGCAAGCGATGGGTGAGCCCACGGGACTGGGCATGCCGGTGGCCAGCGATCTCTCCCTGCGGATCGCCGTCGCTTGCGGGTCCGCGGTCACTCTACCTGTCGGAGCGTCCGTATGAAACTCACGCGCTGGTCATTACTCCTGCTCGCGCTCGCCGCGCCGGCCCGCGCCGAACTCGTCTCCCTCGAATGGCACACCCGCGAGCCGTTCCTCGGCGGCGCCTCCTTCGGCGACGTCGGCCCCTACGAGAAGCTCGTCGGCATCGCCCGCTTCTCCGTCGATCCGGCGCACCCGCGCAACAGGCCCATCGTCGATCTCGACGGGGCCTCACGCAACAAGGACGGCAAGGTCGAGTTCGCCAGCGACGTCTACCTGCTGCGGCCGAAGGACCCGTCGAAGAGGAACGGGGCGCTGCTCTACGACGTCAACAACCGCGGCAACAAGTTGGCGCTGGGGATGTTCAACGGTGCTTCAGGCGGCAACGAGCCGAAGGACGCCGGCAACGGCTTCCTCTTCCGCCGCGGCTGGTCCGTGCTGTGGAGCGGCTGGATCGCCGAGGTGCTGCCCGGCGACGGCCGGCTGCTGCTGCAAGCGCCGGTCGTCGAGGGCGTAAAGGGCGTCGTCCGCTACGAGACCGTCACCGACCGCCCTGCCAAGAGCCTACCGCTGTCGCGCCGAGAGGGCCACGGCAGCCATTCTCCCACCGCGGAAGGGGAAAAGGCCGGCGTCCTCACCTGGCGGATGCGCGAGACCGACCCGCGCGTTGTTATCCCGCGCCCCCAGTGGTCGTTGGAGCGACAGCCGATGCCAAAGTCGGGGCGCGGCGTGCCGGGTACGCTGCCGCCGATCCGGCTCCAGGTCACGGGCGGCTTCCGGCCGGGCTACCTCTATGAACTGGTCTGTGAGGCGTCCGGGCCGGTCGTGCAGGGCCTCGGCTTCGCCGCGGTGCGCGACCTCGTGTCACACCTGAAGTACGCCGAGAAGGGCCTTCAGCGGGCCCACGGCTTCGGCGTGTCGCAGAGCGGGCGATTCCTGCGGCACTTCGTCCACGAGGGGTTCAACGCCGACGAGCGTGGCCGGCGCGTCTTCGACGGACTGATGCCGCACGTCGCCGGCGGCGGGCTAGGGTTCTTCAACCACCGCTTCGCCCAGCCCACGCGGCACAACGGCCAGCACGAGGAGCACCTCTACCCCGCCGACGTCTTCCCGTTCACCTACGGAGACAGCGACGACGAGTTCGAGCAGCCCGACGGCGTCCTCCGGCGACGAGGGGCAACCGACGGGATCTTGCGGCGGGTGGCGCGCGAGGACCCGAAGCTGTTGCCGAAGGTCATGCACACCCAGAGCGCGGCGGAGTACTGGCACCGCTCCGGGTCGCTGGTCCACACCGACACGCTCGGCACGGCCGACGCCGTGATCCCGCCGACGGTGCGGGTTTACGCCTTCGGCGGCACGCAGCACGGGCCGGCGAGCTTCCCGCCGACGCGCGGCATCGCCGATAACCTGGCGAACCCGGGCGACTATCGGCCCTTTCTGCGAGCGCTTTTGGAGGCGCTCGACGCCTGGGCGCGCGACGGCATCGAGCCGCCAGCCAGCGTCTACCCGCGCATCGACAACGGAACGCTCGTCGATTGGAAACAGAAGGCCACGGGCTTCCCCTCGCTGCCTGGAGTCCGCTACCCGGAGGTGATTCAGCAGCCCTCGGCTCTCGACCTCGGCCCTGACTTCGCGGCCAAGCGCGTCATTACCATCGAGCCGCCTCGGGTGCTCGGCCATTACCGCGTGTTGGTGCCAAATGTGACGCCGACGGCAACGACCTAGGCACGCTGCCGCCGCTGGAGGTGCGCGTGCCGCTGGCGACGTACACCGGCTGGAACCTGCGCCGGACGGACGTCGGGGCGGGAGGGGATGCTGGCGAGTCTGCTCGGCTCTTACCTGCCGTTCCCCGCCACCGAGGCCGAGCGCGCCGCGCGCGGCGACCCGCGGCCGTCGTTGGCGAAGCGATACGGCCCCTTCGACGCCTACCGGAAGAGGTGGGAGGCGGCGAGCGATGAGTTGGTACGAAGGCGCTTCCTTTTGAAGGAGGACGTCGATCGGCTGGGCGCGAAACGGGAGGCGGCGCGGGCCGCGTTCGGCGGGCCGGGCGCGAAGTAGCTCCGGGCCAGGCTCATCACTTCCGCCCGGCGAACCGATCCTGTAGCGCCGTCACCGTCCACGGCCTCGACTGCATCGCCTCGCACGCCTCCACCGCCGCCTGGGCCGCGGCCAACGTCGTGATCGCCGTCACCCCGCTGGCCACCGCGGCGGCCCGGATCTTCCCCTCGTCGGTCCGCGTCCCCTTGCCCGACGGCGTGTTGATGACCAGCGACACCTGCTTGTTCTTCATCAGGTCGATCAGGTTCGGCCGCCCTTCCTGGAGCTTGGGCACCTCCTCGACGGGGATGCCGGCCCCGCGCAGCCGCTTCGCCGTGCCGCGGGTCGCCAGCAGTCGGTATCCCAGGTCCGCCAGCCGCCGCGCCACCGGCAGCACGTCCGCCTTGTCGCGCTCGGCGACCGAGATGAACACCTTGCCGGCGTCGGGCGTGGGCAGGGCGCTGCTGGCGGCTATCTGGCTCTTGGCGAACGCCAGGGGGAAGGTGTCGTCGATGCCCATCACCTCACCCGTCGAGCGCATCTCCGGGCCGAGGATGATGTCCACCCCGGGGAACTTGCTGAACGGGAACACGCTCTCCTTGACCGAGTAGTGCGGCGGCCTGACCTCGTCGAACAACCCCAGTTCGTCTAGCGACTTACCGAGCATGACCAGCGTCGCGTGCCGGGCCAGGGGCACGCCGGTCGCCTTGGAGACGAACGGCACGGTGCGGCTGGCGCGCGGGTTGACCTCCAGGATGTACACCGCGGCGCGGGCGGCGGCCTCGTCGAGGTTCGGCTCCTTCAACACCGAGCGCTGCACGGCGAACTGGATGTTCATCAGCCCCTTGACGGTTAGCTCGCGGGCCAGTTCGCGGGCCTGCCGCTTGATCTCGTCGATGACCGCCTGCGGCAGGCTGTGCGGCGGCAGCACGCAGGCGCTGTCGCCGGAGTGGATGCCGGCCTCCTCGATGTGCTGCATCACGCCGGCGACCAGGCACCGAGTCCCGTCGGCGAGGCAGTCCACGTCCACCTCGATGGCCGACTCCAGGAACTTGTCAATGAGCACCGGCTTGCCGGGCGACACCTCCATCGCCTGGGCGACGAACTTGGCCATCGCCGGCTCGTCGTAGACGATCTCCATGGCCCGGCCGCCCAGGACGAAGCTCGGCCGGACCAGCACCGGGAAGCCGATCTTCCGCGCCGCGTGGACGGCCTGCTGGAGGTCGCGCGCCGCGCCGTTGGCCGGCTGCCTCAGCCCCAGCCGCTGCACCAGCGCCTGGAACAGGTCGCGGTCCTCGGCGGTGTCGATCGACTCGACGCTGGTGCCGATGATCGGCGCCCCCGCCTCGCCCAGCGCCCGAGCCAGGTTGAGCGGCGTCTGCCCGCCGAACTGGACGATCAGCCCGGCCGGCTGCATGACGTCGCAGATGTTGAGCACGTCCTCGACGGTCAGCGGCTCGAAGAAGAGGTGGTCCGACGTGTCGTAGTCGGTGGACACCGTCTCCGGGTTCGAGTTGACCATGATGGTCTCGTAGCCGGCGTCGCGCAGGGCGAACGCCGCCTGGCAGCAGCAGTAGTCGAACTCGATTCCCTGGCCGATGCGGTTGGGGCCGCCACCGAGGATCATGATCCGCGGCTTGTCGGTGGGTGGGCGCACCTCGTCTTCTCGTAGGACAAGCAGCCTTGCTTGTCCTTCTTCCGGAGGGACAAGCAAGGCTGCTTGTCCTACGGTTTCGACCGGCGTTTCGTAACTGGAGTAGTAGTACGGCGTGTACGCCTCGAACTCGGCGGCACACGTGTCCACGCACTTGTACGTCGGCACGATCCCCCACTGCTTGCGCAGCTGGCGCACCTCCGTCTCGGTCAGTCGCCAGAGTTGCCCCACCTGGCGGTCCGAGAAGCCGTGTTGCTTCGCCTCCAGCAGCAGGGCCTTCGTGCCTGCCTCGTCCTGGCCGCGGCCCTCGGGCGCCTGTTTCGCCCTCAACCGCTCCTCCACGTCCACGATCTCACGGAGGTTACTCAAGAACCACGGGTCGATGCGCGTGTACTTGTGGACGTCCTCCAGGGACATGTCGGCCTTGAAGGCGTAGCGGAGGAACCAGACCCTCTCGGAGTTCGGGGTCGAAAGTTTGCGAACGATCTCGGCCTCGTCGGGCTGAGCCGGCGTGCCCCAGCGGTCCAGGCGGTCGCAGCCCAGGCCGAACGAGCCCGTCTCCAGGCCGCGCAGCGCCTTCTGGAACGACTCCTTGAACGTCCGGCCGATCGCCATCGTCTCGCCGACCGACTTCATCTGCGTTGTCAGCGTCGGGTCGGCGTCGGGGAACTTCTCGAACGCCCAGCGCGGGATCTTGGTCACGACGTAGTCGATGGTCGGCTCGAACGACGCGGGGGTGAGCCGGGTGATGTCGTTCTTCAGCTCGTCCAGCCGGTAGCCGACGGCGAGCTTCGCCGCGATCTTGGCGATGGGGAAGCCGGTGGCCTTGGAGGCCAGGGCGCTGCTGCGCGAGACGCGCGGGTTCATCTCGATGGCGATGTAGTCGCCGTTCTCGGGGTTGACGGCGAACTGGATGTTGCTGCCGCCGGTCTCGACGCCGATCTCGCGGATGATCGCCAGCGAGGCGTCGCGGAGGCGCTGGTACTCCTTGTCGGTCAGCGTCTGGGCCGGCGCGACGGTGATCGAGTCGCCGGTGTGGACGCCCATCGGGTCGAAATTCTCGATCGAGCAGATGATGACGACGTTGTCGGCCTTGTCGCGCATCACCTCCAGCTCGAACTCCTTCCAGCCGATGACCGACTGCTCGATCAGCACCTGGCGGGTCGGGGACAGGTCGAGGCCGCGGGCGATGAGCTGGTTGAACTCCTCGACGTTGTAAGCGATGCCTCCGCCGGTGCCGCCCAGCGTGAACGACGGCCGCAGGATGCACGGCAGGCCGACCTGCTCGCGGATCTCCTGGGCCTCGGCCAGGGTGGTGGCAACACCGCTCTTGGGGACCGGCACGCCGATCTTCTGCATCGCCCGCTTGAACTTCTCGCGGTCCTCGGCCTTGTCGATCGCCTCCGGGGTGGCGCCGATCATCTCGACGTTGAACTGCTTGAGCACGCCGTGCTCGTGCAGCTTCATGGCGGTGTTCAGCGCGGTCTGGCCGCCGAGGGTGGGCAGCAGGGCGTCGGGGCGCTCCTTGTCGATGACGCGGGCGACCATCTCCCAGGTGATCGGCTCGACGTAGGTGCGGTCGGCCGTCTCCGGGTCGGTCATGATCGTGGCAGGGTTGGAGTTGACGAGGACGACCTCGTACCCCTCCTCGCGGAGCGCCTTGCACGCCTGGGTGCCGGAGTAGTCAAACTCGCACGCCTGGCCGATGACGATCGGGCCGGAGCCGATGAGCAGGATCTTCTTCAGGTCGTGGCGGCGAGGCATGGGCGCGACGGTGCTCCTCCGGCGACGTGTGGACGCGCGGGCGCGGAGCGCGCGGGGCGGCGAACTGTTCCCGCCGCCCCGCGCCCGTGCCGGCCCGGCGCTCAGGGCGGGCCGTGAGGATCAGATAGGGCCGGAGGGGGTTCCAGGCTACGCCGAGGGGCGTCGAGCCGGGCGCAGCGCGTCGAGGAGCGGCTGGACGGCGTCGATGGGCAGCCGGGCGACCACCTTCGCGGAGGAACTCCGGCCGGTCCTCGGCGTCGAGTTCGGCGACGTACTGGGCGAGCAGAGGTAGGGGGGCGTCGATGACATTCCAGAAGCCTATTTGCCCGGCTGCGGACTTCCAACTGACGACGGCGTTCGATCTCGGCCTCCGTCTCCACCGGGGTATCGAGGATTTCAGCGCCAACCGGCTTGGGTGGGATTTGAGGGTTTGACATGACTACTCCTCGATTTGCCAAACATCGACGGGATACTCACCCTTCTGAACATCACCGCCGGCCGTCCAGAAATGAACCTCGATCGAGTACTCGCCGGTGGCGGGGAACGTACAGTCATGGATCGGTATCGCCATAGGGAGAATGGCTGATGCCCCGTCAAAGTCCGCCTGAAACTTGCTTATGCATGGCCTGCCCGACTCCTCGGGGACTACTTTCACTTCACCCGGGAAGTTCCCATCGGCGGGTAGGTGAGTAGCAAGTAGACCGCGAGGCTCGTGTCCAGGGGAACGACTCGGCCCCGAATCCTGACCGCACGCCTTCGAGGGTGAAAACCTGGTCCTCGACCTCGCTGCGGACGGCTTCGTCGCACACAACTATGGTTCGAACGCGCGGCGTCATCGCGGCGTTGGACATGATCTCCCTCGGTCAGGTCACGAATCAGATTCTACCCGACCGCGCGCGCGACCACAATGACTCCCAGCCCGACGCGCCCGCTTACGGGTCCAGCGGGGCCCAGTCGCTGATGTCGAACCGGCTGTGCGGCGACGACTGCGGCACCAGCGTCGCCTCGTGGTAGGCGTTGCGGCACGGCCGGAGCATTACTTCCAGGTCTTCGACCTTCAGCGCCGCCTGCTCGCGGCAGAACATCAGGTCGGCCTGGCCGGGCACGTTGACCAGGTGCAGTTCCGGCACCAGGCGCCTCGCCTCCTCGCCGAACTGCTTGCCGGCATCGCTGGCCGGGATAAGCAGGAAGCTGAGCGGCTCGCCGGAGACCGGCTTTTTCGTGGGCCGGGCCTCCTCGCCCTGGTCGCTGTCGCCGCCGCCGACGAACACCGGCCGGCGCACCCCGGAACCAGCCCGAGACGGTTTCGTTGCAGGGTCGCGGCGCGTCAGCAGCGGCCCCGCGCACCCGTGGTAGCCGAGGATGCGCTCCAGAAGGCCGTCCTCCGCAGTCACCTCCACCTGGGCGACGTCGGTGATCGGCAGGTGGTCGCTGAGACTGGAGATCGCCTGGTTCAGCATCGGTGCCGCGAAGAAGCGCACCACGTCTCCGGAGTCCAGGCAAAGCTGGATCAGCCCGCCCCGGACGCCCAGCACCTGGTCGCCGATCGCCTGGTCGAGCTGGGTCCAGTGCTCGGGGGTTAAGGTGGCCAGGAAGCGGCGGGCGGCCCGCTCGAGGTCCTCCTCGCTCTGCGGCAGCACCACGCGGTTAGTGGACGACTCGCGGATCGACTGCCAGTACGCCTCGGTGGACAACAGGGGCGTCTGGCTCAAGGTCGGGTTGGCGCCCCAGGCCGCCGCGAACGGGGGCAGGCCACCTGGCGTGCGGGTAAACGTGGCGGTGTCGGTCACGTTTTCCGGGTCGCCCTCCTCGCTGTCGGCCTGCAACCGCAACAGGTCGCCCAGGCCACGCAGCCGCTGCCGGCAGAAGCTGATGTCGCGCAGCCGGTCGGCCAGCCGGCCGCGCAGGGCCGCGTAGAACTGGAGCACCGCCGCCGAGGTGTCCTCCGCCAGGCACTGCCGGCCGAACGCCGCCAGGTGGTCGATGAACACCCGCAAGAGCCGCCGCGACTTGCCGCCGAACAGGCTCCAGCCGCCCGAGCCAGTCACGCAGTTGGCCACCGCCTGGTCGAGCTGCACCTGGCTATCCGTCGAGCGCGAGTGGAGGTTGGCCCTGGCCTGGCCGGTCCGCAGCGCGTCGTCGCAGGCGTGGATCAGGCGGCTAATGGCGGCCTCGGCGACGGCCAGGCGCCGACCGCTGTGCTCGGTCAGGCCGTCGATCACCTGGTTCAGCTTCTTGGCCCACTCCTGGGCGAGGGTGGCGGCGGCGGCCTCCAGCGCCCGGGTCATCGGGCTGCGCCGCTGTTGCACCGCGTTGATCCCGGGCAGCGGCACGCCGGTGCCCAGCCAGTCGCGCACCCGCCCCAGGGTCTGCCGAGCCCACGCCCCGGGGTCGTCCAGGGCCAACTGCTGCGACGACTGCTCCTCGAAGGCGCAAAGCAACTTCGTGAGGACCTCGCGCGGCGGGGCGTCGAGGTGCTCGGCGGCCAGGGTGTCGATGTGGTTGGCCAGCGCCTCCGGCCGCAGCTCCGGGTCGGTCAGCACGCGGGCGGCGGCGGCGTCAAGCACCGACTGCTCCGGCATGGTCAGCCCGCCGCCGCCCGCCTGCCACTCCTCCAGGAGCCGCAGGCAGGCGTCGCGCGCGGCCAGCCGCAGTAGCAGGCCGCGCGGGAACCACACCCCGAACGTGCCCAGGCTGCGGAACGGCGCCGCCGCGCCCTGCTTCAGCCGCGAGTGGTCCAACCGCAGCCCCAGAGGCGTGGTGATCTCATGGAACAGGTAGCTGCTCAGGTGGGACAGGGCGTCGCGGCGGGCCTCCGGCGAGCGGTGGTGCTGCGGCAGCAGGTAGACCTGGTCGTAGGCCGGCCCCTCGTCCACCAGCCGCGGGCCGTCGGTGCCGTACTGGGCCGAGAAGCGCACCGCCGGGTCGGTGAAGTGGTGCAGCTCAGTCAGGGTCGCGTAAAGGTTGGCCTGCTCGGCCTTGGGCGTCGCCGGGTCGTCGGGGGCGCCACAGAACATCAGGCCCACCAGCGGGCTGTCCGGATGGCTCATCTGCTTGAACAGGCGGCGGACGGCGTAGCCGAGGTCCGGGATGTAGCCCGACGCCCCGCCGGTGGCCGATCCGACCACGTAGACGCGCGGCACGCTGTCGCGCAGGGCCAGGCCGGTCTGGGCCACGGTCTGGTAGATCGCGTCGGGGTGGCAGGCCTGCTGGACCTCGCGCTTCAGCCGGGCGATCAGCCGCAGGTAGTTGTCCGTGAACGCCAGCCTCCCAAGGGCCCTGCCGCCCTGCGTCTTGAGCGACCGCGGCATGGCGTAGAGCTTCTCGCGCGGCAGCCAATCGGCGAGCTGGTCAATCTGGCGACGGCGGTAATGGGAGACCGGCTGAAGCGGCAGGTGGTAGATCTCGTGCGGCCTGAATGCCACCTCGGCCGCCCCGTGCTGGGCCGCCTTGATCCCGTCCTGGTCGGTGTCGATGTACAGGAAGCGGATCAGCGGCACCTTCTCCAGGTCGCCGAACCGGTCGAGGATGCGGCAGCGCAGCTCCATCAGGGCGCGCCGGCCGTAGCCTCCCACGCCGATCACCAGCGTGGGCCGCAGCGCGCCCGTGGATGGCTGGGCGATGGTGACCCCGAGCTGCGACACCGCCTCGTTGGAGTCGCTAAGCCGCGGCGGATCGACCTCGTCGAGGTCCACCGGGACCAGCCGGTCGTCCGGCAGGTTCTCCAGGTCGATGCCCTCCAGGGTGTCGAGCATCGTCTTGGGGCGGTTGCCGGCCCGGCCCTCCTCGACCAGGATGTTGGCGAACGACGGGGCGCGGGCGGCGTAGAGGGCGCGGGCGAAGGCGAGGCAGTTGGGGAACCGCTTGTTCGGCTCCTTGTGCAGCGCCCGGCCGACGATGCCCCGCTCGGTCTCCGGCAGCGCCCGCAGGTCCGGCGCCTCGTGCATGTGCTGCTGCGCCAGCATCCGGGCGTTCTTGCCGTTGAACGGCCTTTGGCCGGTGAGCAGTTCCTGGTAGACGATCGCCAGGCTGTACTGGTCGGAGTGAGGCGACAACTCGCCGGTGAACGTCTCAGGCGGGGCGTAGAGCGGTGTCACCGCGCCCATTAGCCCGGAGCTGTTGGAGCGCTCGAGCGTCTTGACCAGGCCGAAGTCGGCCACCTTGACGCGGTCGGAGATGAGGAACAGGTTGCGCGGCTTGATGTCGAGGTGCTGCAAGCCGTGCTGCTCGTTCATGTGGTCGAGTGCCTCGGCGGCGTCGCGCATGTAGCGCAACAGCGTGTCGCGCGGGATGCCGACCAGGCCGGCCGACTTCGCCTCCTCGAACGAGTCGTGTAGGCTCTTGTCGGCCAGCTCCATGACGATGACCAGCTCCCCGTTGACGACCTGGATCAGGTCCATGGAGAGGATGAACGGGTGGCGGATCAGCTTGACGCGCTCCAGGGCCTTCTTCTCCTGCTCGGCGCGCGCCCCATCGACGTCCAGCGAGTTGAGGTTCCCGAAGACGAACTTGATCGCCTTGAGGATGCCGCCGGGTGCCTCGCACTTCCACGCCTCACCGAAGCCGCCGCTGCCCAGGGGCTCGATCAGCCGGTAGCCGGGGATCGGCTCCGCATTGGGCTCCCGCAGAAAGCTCATGTGCCGCCCTGCCTGACGTGAGGGTGCCGTGCCGCCGGGGGCGCGGCCGGGCGTTCCCGTACTTTCCTCGCAATCACCCTAACTGGTGCCACACAAACGTAGGTCAGTCCGGGGCGGTTGTCCAATCGATCCTTCCTGCCCGGGCAGGGATCTCCCGCGCCACCCGAATAAGCCGCCGCGGCTCCCCACGCCGCACCGGCCGCCCCCGTGGGGCTGAGAATCCGCGCCGGGGAGGCCGAAACCCTTGATCCCGGGGGCCCACAACATCAGGATGAGATGTATCCCGACCTCCGGTCGGACCCACCGGAACATGGGGGAGAACGAACATGCTGAAACGACTCGTGGCCGCCGGCGTTGCCGCGGTCTGGTTACTGTCCACCACCGGCTGCGGTTGCCACAAGACGCAGACGACGCGGTCGTCCGCCCCGTGCTGCCCGCCGGTGGGACCGCCGCCGTGCTGCCCGCCTGGCGGGGCCACCGCCGGCTACGCCGCCGCCCCGCCGAGCGTGACGGCCGCCTTCCCGCCCGCGGCCGGACTGCCGGCCACCTACGTCAAACCGTGACCGTCTTACCCGGGGGCGTTAGCGGCGGAATCACCCTGACCGCTGCTAACGCCCCCGACCTCCGACTTTCCCGTCCAACCCGCATCCGCGCACGATCGCGCGCCTCTGCGCAGGTCTACGCCGTCCCCGGGCCGATTCCCCAGTTTTCCATCCCCTCCTCCTTGCGGCTGCCGTTCGCCGGGGCATACTTCGCATGCCGCCGGACGCCGGTGGCTTGTTCGCAAGGAATGCGGCGTGGTGGAGATCACCCGCCGACCCGGAGCGGAGGTTCCCCCATGTACAAGCGCGGTCTGGGACTGGTCGTCTTGCTCGTCTCGATGCTCCTTTCCACCGGCTGCTGCTGCCACAACCACTGCGGGTGGCGGCGTTGCTCGCCGTGCTGCGAGCCCTGCTGTTCGCCGTGCTGCCCGACTACCTGTTGCCACCCCGGCGAGCCTGCTCTCGCCCCGCCCCTGGCGCCCCCCCTGGGGGCGCCCGTCTTCCCGGTCCGCTGAATCGTTCTCCCGGCTCTGACGCAACCGGGCTCTCCACGGACCTCCTTGGTGTGGATGGAGAGCCATGAGGCCGTCGTTCGCCGCCAAGGTCCCTGGCCGGATGGCGCCGCCCGCGAGGGATGGCCGGGGGAAGACTGCCATGGGCGGGGATGACCGCGTACCGGGGACGCCGACCTTCTCGGCGCCGGCAAGACGACGCTGCTGAGCCACACCCTGACGGCCAATCACGGCAGGCGGGTTGCCGCCCTCGAGAACGAGGCGGAGGGGGTCAGCCGGCCTTCGAGTAGGCGGTGTTGTCGAACTCGACGCCGATGACCGCGGTGGCCGGCACCTCCCGTCCCTTCCAGGGCACCAGGCCCCGCCGAAGCTGGACGCGCCAGAGCAGTCGCCCGCGGTACGGCTGGCCGGCGCGCTCCCCGTCGGAGCCGACGCCGAACAGGTAGGCGGCCGCCTGCTCGTTCCAGCCGTCGGTGGCGACAATCGTCTCGGCGGATTCGCCGGGGGCCAGGCCGACCTCGTCGAAGTCCTTGCGGCCGGCCAGCCACTGCCGCACCCGCCGCCGCGCCCCGTTCTCCCACCGCGGGTACCAGGTCGCCGGGCCACCAAAGAACGCCTCCTTGCCGGCCACGAGCACGGTGAGCGGGGTCGATTCGTCACCCGGCCTCCAGGCGCGGTCGAAGTAGTTGTCCAGCGGGGTGAACGAGTAGTCCTCGGCGAGGTTCTTCAGTGACAACGTCAGCACCAGCGCGTCGTTCGGGCTGGGCTCCGGCCGGCCGGGGGCCGACTCCGCCAGCAGGGCGACCTTGCGGCGCTCGACGCGCTTCGGCGTCACCTCAAGCTCGCCGACCCGCAGCGTGTCGCCGAGCTTGACGCGCAGGTTGGCCGGGAGCGGGTGTAGGGCCTGCTCCCGGGTGAAGTTCAGCCGGGCTCGCTTCTTGTCCTTGCGAACGCCTGGGGTGTCGCCCTCCACGTCGGGCATCCGGTCGAACAGGCTCGGCTTGGCCGGCTCCCAGCGGGTGTAAAGGAAGGCGGCGGCGATGGTCGCGGCCAGGGCGTACAGCACCAGCGGCAGCACGATGATCGGCACGAACCAGCTGACGCTGCGCGCCTCACTCCCGCGCTTGACGATGGCCTCGACGGGTGGCTCGGTGATCAACGGCGCCGGGGTGGGAGACTCGGGGGGTGGGTCCCACGGCAGCGTCGAGGTGCCGTTGTCCCGGGGCATGTGGGGCGACGGCGTGACCGGCAGCGTTTCGTCGGCAGCGGGGGGTGGAGGCGGGGGCACTTCCAGGGGCGGCGGCTCGGGGGCGTCGAACAGCGACTCGGGATCCCCGGGTGGCGTGAAGATGTCGTCTCCCCGCTCCAAGTGGGACAACTCAGTCGGCGGCGGGGCCTGTGGCTTCGCAGCGGGGGCAATCACCACCAGCTGGCACGTCGGGCATCGCACCTGTTGGCCGAGGAATTCCACGCTCACCGCCATGAGGCTGCCGCAGTGGCCGCACTGGAAGTTCACCGTCTGCATCACGCCCTCGCTCGCGGACATCGGGGTCCGCACCCAGAGTTCAGTGTACCACGCGGCGGCCCGGGGGTCAGGGCGACCACCTGACGCGGACAGCCACGCCGACCCCCGCCGACAGCCGCCGCGCCGCGCTGCCCTGCACCACGGCGACCTCCAGCAGGCCGCCCGACGAGACTAGCGCGACCAGTTCGCCGGTGCAACCGTCGGCGTAGGTGCGGACGGGCCGTGCCTCCGCCTCGCCGACGGCCACCCGCGTCGTCGAGAGCGGCGGCAACGTGTCGCCTGGGATGTTGGTGATGAGGTTACCGAAGTGATCGACGAAGGCGATCTCGCCGGCAACGCCGTCCGGCAAGCGCGGCGGCGTCGGCCACTCCAGACGCCGCCACCGCGTCGCCTCGGGGCCGAGTTCGGCCGGCTCGACGCCGAGGCTGAGGTGCGCCGCCACGGGGGCGAAGACGTCGCGGCCGTGGAACGTGCTGCTGACGGCCGGCCGCCAGAACCGCGGCTGGGTGACTCGGAGCACCCGGGTCGGCTCCCCCAGCCGGGTCCAGCAGCCGTTGTCCGGCGCGAGCAGCCGCTGGCCGGCGACGTCGATGCACAGGACGTCGCGGTCGGTGCCGACCTCGGGATCGACCACGACGACGTGGAGGGTGCCCATTGGGAAGTACGGCAGCGCCCCTGCCAGGAAGAACGCGGCGTGGCGGAGGTCGAAGGGGGGGATGTCGTGGCTGAGGTCGAGGATGCGGGCAGCGGGGTTGATGCCGAGGAGGACGCCCTTCATCGCGGCGACGAAGTGGGAACTGGTCCCGAAGTCGGTGGTCAGCGTGACGATCGGCCCGTCCATCGTCGGTCCCGCCAGTCTAGGTTGCGGGCGAGGTCTTATTGTAGGCGGCGGGCGGCGAGGGAATGAAAGGGATCTGGGGAGGGCCGGATGAGTTGTCAACCCTTCCGGCCCTCCCCAGAGTTCTGCCCCGTGGCGATCAGAACCGCCAGTTGAGCTGACTAATGAACTCCGCGTCGTACAGCTGCGGCCCGGTGATCGGCACGCCGGCCGCCAGGGTGAACCAGCAGGTGCCGCCCAGGTTGAAGTGCAGGCCGGCGGTTAGGCTCATCAGCAGGTCCGGGAAGTAGATCAGCGAGCCAGGCCCCGTCTCGGTGAACGGAATGTTCAGGTGCGTTTCGATTGTGGGGACGATCGCCTGGAGCAGCCCGTCATCGCTGGCCCGCCACAGGCGGTAGCCGACCCCGAGGTCCAGCGTGTACAGCGTCAGGTCCTTGGACTGCGTGGGGATGAGCAGGCTGGTGAACCCGTGGGTGAAGACGTCGTCCATGTTGTAGATGAAGCCGCCCCAGGGTTGGAAGATCACGCTGCTGACGACGGTGCCGTCGGCCAGGCGGAAGTCGAGCCCGGTCGGGGCGGTAATCGCCAGGCCGGCCGAGGCGACGTTGCCGGTGGCGGCGTCGTTGATGAAGGCGTACTTGAGGATCATCGTCAGGTCGCCGAACCCGTCGGTGCCGATGGCGCTCTCGCGGTCGCCCTGGACGAACGGCAGGCGCATGCCGACCGAGGCGTTGCCGTCGAGGAAGGTCTTCTCGAAGCCGACCATGCCGCGGTACAGGCCGAAGTTGTCGGAGCCGAACGTGTTGACGCCGTTGAAGTAGTTGAACGTGGCGAAGACGCGGTCGAGCGGGCGGGGGCTCTCGTTGTCGGCGATCTTGATGCCGGAGCGAGCGGCAATGATCGAGCGGATGTACTTCTGGCGGGCGGCGCTGGTGGTGACGGGGAACACGCCGCCGGCGCCGGTGCCGATCAGGTCACCGATCATCTGCGGGGCCGCCGACGCCAGGGCGTCGCTGCCCGCCTCGCCGCGCGACTCCGACGCCGCTCCCGGGTCACTCGGGGCCGTGGTCGGTTGGGCGGCAGCCGGGCCTCCCGGCGCGGCAGGGGCGGTGGCCGGCCTCGGCGGCGGGGCCGCCCCGGGGATCAGGCCCGGCGAGGAGGAGTAGGGGACCACCGAGGGGCTGTACGGTAGGCCCGGCGTCGTCGGCACGCTGTACGGCCGGCCCGTGGAGGGCTGGACGCTCGGCTGGCCCGGGGGGGACGCCGGCGCAAGCGGCGACTGGGCGTTGACGGTGCCGAGGGCGGCCGCCAGCACCAGGCTGACGCCGGTCGCGCAGGCGATCCTTCGCATACGGAACTCCTTCCGCGCTTCGCGGTCCGAACGACACTACTCCGACGGATGGGCGGGCTTTAGCGAAAGTCGCCGGATTCGTCAAGCCGGTTCCGGGGGCCAGAAATGGCTAGTTTTCCGGTGCATCCTCTGCCCGGCGGCGGTATACTGCCGGGGTTGTCTGCTCATCTCGTTCGACCGCACCGCTCCCGGGAGTCGCACCAATGGCCAGCGTTCGTGACATCCTCGCGCGCAAGGGTTCGTACGTCTTCACGGTCGGGCAGGACGCCACGGTCCTTCAGGCGGCCCTGTTGATGAACGAGCACCGGATCGGTGCGCTGGTCGTCGTCGAGGCCGGCCGGGTCGTCGGCATGTTCACCGAGCGCGACGTGCTCCAGCGCGTCGTCGCCGGCCAGCGCGACCCCGCCTTGACGCGCGTCGCCGACGTGATGAGCTCCGAGGTCGTGTGCGGCTCCCTGGAGACCTCCGTCGAGGAGGCCCGCGGCGCGATGAAGAACCGCCGCATCCGCCACCTGCCCGTCGTGGACGGCGACCAGGCACTGCTGGGCATGGTGTCGATCGGCGACCTCAACGCCCACTCGGCGGCCGACAACGAGCACACCATCCACCTGCTCCAGGAGTACCTGCACGGCCGGGTGTGAGGGGGCGGCTCAATCGCCCAGGTACGGGTTGGTTCGCCTCTCGTGACCGGTCGTCGTCACCGGGCCGTGCCCGGGGTAGACCACCGTGTCGTCGGGCAGCGTGAACAGCTGCTCGCGGATGCTGCTCATCAGCGTGGCGTAGCTGCCGCCGGGGAAGTCGTACCGCCCGGTGCCGCCGCGGAACAGCACGTCGCCTCCGAACACCCGGCACGGCCCGCCGCGGTGGACGAAAACGATGTGCCCAGGCGAGTGGCCCGGCGCCAGCCGCACCTCCAGCGGGATGCCGGCGTACTCGATCGCTTCCCCTTCGCTCAGAGTGCGGTCGGCCGGGGGGCTGGTGATCGGTGTGCCTAAGACCGCGCTGAGGTTCAGCCATGGGTCGGCGAGCATGACCGCCTCGTGCTCGCCGATCAACAGCGGCGCCTGCGGGACCGCTTGCTTGACCGCCTCGTTGCCGCCGATGTGGTCGGCGTGGCCGTGGGTGTTGAGGATCGCCGCCGGCGTCAGGCCGAACCTGGCGAGGAAGTCGAGGATCAGGTCCGGCTCCAGGCCGGGGTCGATGACCAGGGCGTCGGTCCGCCCTTCGAGCCACACGACGTAGGTGTTCTCGTCGAACGGCTGCGAGACGATCGTGTGGATCTGCAACGTCATCGGGGCTCTCATCCGGGGTCGGGGGCGGACGCGCGCACACTACCGGCCGGGCGGGTGATCGTCAAGGCGCGGGCCCCGCTTGCTCCCTTCCCCGGGGCCGGGTAAAAACGAAGGGGGTTTCCGACACCACAGGCGGGGGGCGAGCGTGCTAGACATCCAGGCCGAGGCGCACGACGCGGGCCAGCACTACCAGGACCTGTACGAGGCCGTCGTCGATCTGAAGCGCCGCCACGACCTGCACCCGTGCGCCGTCCGGCCGCGCGACGGCCTGTCGCCGTGCGCGACGAGGAGCGCGAGCAGGTGCAGGACCCGGTCGTCCGCTTCCGCCGGCTGCCTCGACGAGACGCCGCAAGCTGCCGGGGCGCTGTGGAACCTCGCCCAGTTGGAGGTGGTCGTCGGCGACCTTGACGCCAGCCTCGCCGACTTCCAGGAGGTCGCCCGCATCGTCAGCGACCCGATCTCGATCGCCGAGCGCACCACAACGTCCACTGCGCGGCCCTGGTTGCAGCGACTGGGACACCGCCCTGGCTGCCCTGAAGCGGGCCGTCGCCCTCGACCCCCGAGACGTTCGAGCCGTTCCCGTTCTCACGCTTCGAGCCGCTGCGCATCCTCGGCGGGGCGGCCTGGGTCCGTCGTACCTGCTGCGGCGCCGCGATTCCCGCCGCGAGGTCGTCGTCAAGTCGCCGCCGACAGCCTCGACCGCGACGCGGCGTCGCTGTTCCGCGACGCGGCGGCGGCGGCGACCTCGACCACCCCGCGCGCTGGTCGGCGTGCTCGACACCGGCTACGGCGCTGACTCGACCCGGCCGTACCTCGTGCTCGAACACGTCGAGGGCCGGTCGCTGGCCGAGGTGGTGTTCGACAGCGGCTCGCTGCCGCCGGAGGAGTGGGTCGAGGCCTGCCGGTGCTGCGGGGTCTTCCAGGGCGCTGCACGGCCGGGGCTGCTGCAACTGGCCGTGCGGCCAGCGCCGTCCTGCTCCGCCTGGTCAAGAACCGCGACGCCGGCGTGTGGGCCGTCAAGCTGCTCGATGCCGGGCTGGCCCCGAAGCGGGCCGTCATCCACGCCAGCCGCCAGCGTCCCTGAGGTAGCGCGCGGCAGCGGCGTCGGTCGCACCGTCGCGAGGCTGGTGCCCTACTCGCCGGAGGTGGTCGGCCGGCCCAAGGGCCAGGTCTGGGTCGGCCTCGCACTCCGACCTCTATAGCTTCGGCAAGCTCGGCGCCTTCGCCCTGGACTGGCCGGCCCAGCCCCGACGCCGCCGACTGCCTTCTGCTGCCGGAGGACTGGCAGAAGCTCATCGCCGACTGCACCGGCTGGACGATCAACCGCCGGCCGGCCCACGCCGGGGTCGTGCTGGACCAGGTCACCCACCTCCCCGGGGCGGACGCCCTCGTCGCCTGCGTCGATGCGACCTGCACGAGTCGGCCGCCGAGGCGCGCCGACGGCCCCTGGATCGAGTCGGCTCCGGAGGACGCCGAGGCCTACGCCCAGCGCGCCGCCGCCCGCCTTAAGCAGGGCGAAATCGAGGGGTTGCCGTGACTACGGCCACGAGGCGATCAAGCGGCGGCAGGAGGACGCGGCCCTGTTCCGCCGCTACCGCGCCCAGGCCCACACCCGGGCCGGGCGGCACGCCGATGCCGTTGGCGACTACACCGAGCTGCTGCGGCTGGAGCCGCGCAACCTGGAGGCGATCGCCAACCGCGGCCTGGCCCACGCGCAGCTGGGCGAGCACGGCAAGGCGATCGCCGACTACACGGAGGGTCTCCGGCTCAACCCGCACGACGAGGCTGTTCTACAACTGCGGCAACGCCCACTACCGCCTGGGCGACTGCGCCCTCGCCGTCGCCGACTACACCGAGCGCTGCGGCTGGACCCGCGGAACCTGTGGACGCTGGGCAACCGCGGCAAGGCGTACCTGCTCTGGGGCGACCCCGGGCGGGCGGCGGCCGACTTCACCCGGCTGATCCGGCTCGACCCCGGCAACGTGAAGCAAGCTGTGCGACCGGGCCTCCGCCCACCTGGACCCGGCCGGCACGACCGCGCACTGGCCGACTACACCGAGTGCTACGGTTTCAGCCGACCGCGGGGATGTACGACGACCGGCCTGGCCCATGCCCGAGCCGGCCACCTGGCGAAGGCCGTCGCCGACTTCACCGAGCGCTGCTGCTGTCGGACGACAACGCGGCGGCATCCTCCCGCGGCAAGGCCCACGCCGGCCTGAAGCAGTACGACCAGGCCCTGGCCGACCTGACGAGCGCTGCGGACGCGCCGCAAGGCACCCCCGCCCTGGCCGAGCGCGCCGCCGTCCACTCGCCGCATGGGCCTCCCCGACCTGGCGGTGGCCGATTTGACGGCGGCGATCCGGGCCTCAGCCCGAGCCGGGCGCTGTACTTCCGCCGCGGCCTGGCACAGGCCCGTGCCGCGGCGAGCATGACGGGGCGGTGGCGGACTTCTGCGAGGTCATCCGCCGCGACCCCAAGGCCACCGGTGCGTACACGAGCCGCGGCGGCTCGCTCCTGCAACTGGGCGAGCCGGACCGGGCGATGGCCGACTTCAACCAGCGTTGGCGCTGGCCCCGAACGACCTCGGCGCGCTGGCCAGCCGGGCCGACGCGTTCGTCCCGCCGGCGACTACGACGCCGCTGGCCGACTTCGGGGAGGTACCTGCGGCCGACCCTGCCGCCACCCGGGCCTACACGAGCCGGGCAACCCTATTTCGAGTCGGGGCGAGTTCGACCGGGCCCTGGCGGACCTCGACGTCGCCGTCCGGCTGGAGCCGGACAGCGCCCGGACGCGGAACCTGCGCGGCAGCGTCCACGCCGAGCGGGGCTCGCGGGAGAAGGCGGTGGCCGACTTCTCCGAGCGCCTGGACCCGGGCTACGCCCCGGCGTGGTACAACCGCGGGCTGGCCTGGGCGGAGGAGGTAAGCGCCTCGCCGAGGCCATCGGGGACTTCACCGAGGCGCTTCGGCTAAGCCCCTCCCTCAGTGCTGCCCTTGTCAACCGGGGGATCGCGCACCGGCAGGCCGGGGACCGGGACAAGGCCCTGGCCGACCTCACCGCGGCGATCACCGCCGACCCGGGGCCGGCCGCCGCATACTATAACCGGGCCGGGCTGCTGGCCGAAGCCGGCGACTACGCCGGCGCGGTGGCCGACCTCGACCTGGTGCTAGCGCGGGCCCCCAACGACGTCGAGGCGTACATCGGCCGGGGCCGCGTCCATGCCCTGGCAGGGGCGTTCGACCGGGCGGTGGCCGACTTCCTCGTCGCTGGAGCGCGCCCCGGCGACCCGCGGGCGGCGAACAACCCTGCCTGGCTGCTGGCGACCGCCGGGAAGAACGCCGACCCGGCCCGGGCGGCTGAACTCGCCCGGCAGGCGGTCGCCGACGGCGAGGACGCCACACGCCTGGACACCCTCGCGGCCACACTGGCCGCGGCGGGCCGGCCTGCCGAGGCCGTCGAGCTCAGCGGCGGGCGATCGACCTGGCCGGCGAGGCCGACAAGGATGACCCGCGCCAGGCTGGGCGCTGTACGAGCAAGCCAGCCCCTACGTGCAAAGGAGCCGGGATGGCGAGCAGACGAGCGGTGCCGGCCCTGACCTCCGGGGGCGTCGGCCTGAGCCCGAAGGGGTGGGGTGACCCGATGGAGCCGCCCCGCCACCAGCCGGGGCCGTCGCCGCCCTATCGGCGACGGCGTCACGATCACCCTGCCGCCCCAGGGGGTACGGCGGTTTTGGCCGCCTTTATAGGCTACGCCGGGGTGGTTTTCTGCGAGGCCGTCCTCGCCGGTTTGCTGGCCGCCAAGGCGGCCCTCGCCAGCAGCTGGCGCAGCCGATTGCTCTGGGGCGGCCTGCTGGCAACCGGCGTGGCCATCCTCCGCTTCCCGACGGGAAGGCTCACCCGGCTCGTCTTCGACTTCTCCCTGGGCCAGGGGACGCTGACGGCGTCGAGAAGGAAGCTGTCCCTGAGCTGGCGGGTGTGGTTTCACCGCTGGGAGCGCGCCTGGGACGCGGAGTCGATCGTGGCCCTGGACGAGGAGGTCGGGACGCTGTGCATCCTCGCCGACGGCCGCCTCGACCGGTTCTTCGACGGCCGCGACCCGGAGGAGATCCGCTGGGCGGCCGAGGTGCTACGCTCGGCCCTGGGGGTGCCGGCCAGCCCCCCGCCGCTGACGGCGGAGGTCCCGGTGCGCTACCGGCTGGCCGGCTGGCCGGAGCCGCTGGGCGGCTTCGCCCTGGTCGAGCCGGGCCAGCTCTGCCTGCGGCCGCGCTTCCGCCTGGACGCCGTGCTCGTGCTCTGCCCGGCGGAGAAGGAGCGGACCTTCTGGTCAGGCGGCATGCCGGACGGCGTGGCCGTCGAGCGGGACGACGTCGCCTGGGGAGTGGCAGACGGCGGCCAGCGGGTGCGTCTGGCTGTACACGCGGGCCGGGGAGCCGGTCGCCCTGGAAATCTGCTCCCGACGTCAAGGACCTGGCGGCGAAGCTGGAGCGGTTCTGGAGCGCCCTGGCCGTGCAAGCGAGCGACACGCCGCGCCCTGTCGCTCCCGCTTGCGGCCCTCGTCATCGAGCCGCGCGGTGCTTAGCACGCTGTAGATCGGCCCGCGCGGCGTCAGCTCGCTGGACATCACCAGAACCTTGGCCACCTCGCACTCGCCGCCAGACCACGTCGCCAGCTGCTGGATCGCCTGAGGCAGCTGGTCGTTCGCGGTTGGGTTCGAGACGCGACCGAGGGTGATGTGCTGGCGTGAACGGCCGCTCCTCGCGGCGGTAGCACCTCAGCTCGACCAGCCGCGGCTTCCAGCCGCCCCGTGCATGGCCACCAGCTCGGCCGCCCCCCGGCCAACGCCGGCCCAGATCGTCCGCGGCCGGCGCGGGTTGCCGAACGTGCCCACCCCCTCGACGCTCATCGAGAACGCCGGCACAGCCGCGCACACCTTCGAGACGGCCCGACAGACGTCAGTCACGTCGCGCTCGTCCACGTCGCCGAGGAAGATCAGCGTGACGTGAAGGTTCTCCCCCTCGACCCACTTGACGGCGTCGGCGGAGCGGGCGAGGGTTTCTTGCAGCTCGCCGAGGCGGTCGCGGATCGACGGGGTCACCTCGACGGCCAGGAAGGTGCGCAATCGGGACATGATCGCTCTCCGTTGTCCGCGTCAGCCGGCGGCGAAGTGTTCGTCCCAGTAGGGCCTGGCCCCCTCGTGCAGGCGGGCGCCGACCTGGGTGATGACCTTACTGGCGAGGTGGCAGGCGGCTCGGGCGGCGCGGTCCGCGGCGACGCCGTGGGTGACGCCGTACAAGAACGTCCCGGCGAACATGTCGCCGGCGCCGGTCAGGTCCACCGGGACGCAGGGGTAGGCCGGGACGTGGGCGGTGATCCCCGCGTGGCGGACGAAGGCGCCGTTGGCCCCGTCGGTGACGACGGCGGACGGGACGCGGTCGGCCAGGTGGGCGAACGCCTCCTCGGCGCCGGACGCGCCGGTCACCGCGCGGGCCTCGGAGGCGTTGCAGAACAGCAGGTCGGCCTGCGCCAACGCCTCGAAGAAGGCGTCGCCGAAGGCCTGCACGACGAACGCCTCGGAGCAGGTGATCGCCACCTTGACGCCGTGCCCCTTGGCGATCCGCACCGCCTCGCGGATGGCGCCCTGGCCGGTGGCGGGGTTGGCGAAGACGTAGCCCTCGATGAACAGCCACTCCGACGCCTTGAGCCGCGCCTCATCGACGTGCTTGGCGGCGAGGTGGCTGCTGACGGCGAGGCAGGTGCGCATGGTGCGCTCGGCGTCGGGGGTGATGAGGCAGGCGACGGTGCCGGTCGTCTCGCCGAACAGGACCGGGCGGCCGATGTCCACGCCGAGGTGGTCGAACTCGCCCTTGTAGAACAGGCCGTAGCGGTCGTCGCCGACGCAGCCGAGGAACGCCGCCTTGCCCCCCAGCTGCGAGAAGGCAATGGTCGAGTTGGCGACCGACCCGCCGGAGACGAGGCGCGGCTCGTGGTTGTGGAAGCGCGCCAATAGCTCGCGCTGCTCGGCCGGCTCGACCAGCCGCATCGAGCCGCGCTCGAAGCCGAGGGATTCCAACTCGGCGTCGGTGACCTCCAGGAAGATGTCCACCAGCGCGTTGCCCAGGCCGTAGAGCTGAAACTGCTTCATCGCCTCTCCGGTTCGGTGTCCATGGCGAGCGGAGGGCTCCCCTCCCCCACTCGCGCTTCCGTCGGCGGCGCGGCGCGGGAGGCGCGCCCCTCGACGAGGGTGAGGGTGACGCCTTCCATGATGAGCTTGCCGTCCTGGTTAAAGAACCGCCGCGACCAGGTGACCTCGCCGCGCCGGCCGCGCGCCCGCACCTGCTTGTCGAGCACCTTGCTGACGACGTGGATGGTGTCGCCGGGGAAGACCGGGTCTTTGAAGTGCCACTCCTTGATGCTGAGGATGGCCAGGGTGCGCATCGGCGGGGCGTGCAGGCCGAGGCCGGACCCGACGGAGAACACCAGCAGCCCGTGGGCGATCGGGCCGCGGAACGGCGTCGTCTTGGCGAAGTGGTGGTCGAGGTGGATCGGGTTGAAGTCGCCGGACAGCCCGGCGAAGTTGACGATGTCGGCCTGGGTGATGGTGCGGCCGAGCGACTTCCATTCCTGGCCGACCTCGACGTCGTCGAAGTACAGGTGGCTGGGGGTGTACGACATCGTCGAATCCTGCGGCGGGGCGAGGCGAAAACGTCATCCGAGACGTTGTAGCGAAAGGGCCGGCGGGGCCGCAAGGGCGGCGAGGAGGGAAGCGCCGCTGCGGCGCCAGCGGGGGGGCTTGACCCCTTGCTCAGCGCGGCGGGGCGGCTATAGTGCTCAGCATGAGCAAGCTCGCAGGCCAGCGCGTGTTGATTACCGGCGGCGGCAGCGGCATCGGCCTGGCCACGGCCCGGCAGTGCCTGGCCGAGGGGGCCCGCGTCGCCATCACCGGCCGCAACGAGGCCAAGCTCCGCCAGGCGGCCGGCGACAAGCTGCTCTACCACGCCGCCGACCTCACCGACCCGACGCAGGCGCAGCGCATGGTGGACGACGTCACCGCCCGGCTGGGCGGCATCGACGTCCTCGTCAACAACGCCGGCATGAACATCAAGGACCGGCTGTTCCGCCAGCTCACGCCGGAAGCATGGCGGAAGCTCGTTGCCGGCAACCTCGACGGCGCCTTCCACTGCATGCTCGCCGTGCTGCCGCAGATGCGCCAGCGCAAGGCCGGGTTGATCATCAACGTCAACTCGATCTCCGGCAAGCGAGCCAGCCCGCTGGGCGGCACCGGCTACATCGCGGCGAAGTTCGGGTTGCGCGGCCTGGCCATGGGAGTTGCCGCCGAGGAGCGCGACAACAACATCCGCGTCACCAGCATCTACCCCGGCGAGGTCAACACGCCGATCCTGGAGGACCGCCCCGAGCCGGTCACCGAGGAGCGCAAGCGGGCGATGCTCCAGCCCGAAGACGTCGCCGCCGCCGTCCTGTTCGTCGCCACGCTGCCGCCGCACGTCGCCATCCCCGAGCTGATCATCACGCCGGCCAACGCGATGTATCTGTGACGGGGTTACGACATCGCGTCGCTCAGAAACGCCCGCAGCTTCTCCTCATACGCGGCCTGCAACTTCCGCGTCACCGGCCCCGGCTGGCCGTTCGCAACCGGCGCCCCGTCCACGGTGACGATCGGGCACACCTGCAACGACGTGCCGGTCATGAACAGCTCGCTTGCCCTCGGCAGGTCGTCCCTGTTCAGCGAGCGCATCTCGACCGGGACGCCGGCCTTGGCCGCCAGCTCCAACGTCAGCTTGCGGGTGACGCCGGGCAGGATGCCGGGGCTGTCCGGCGTCGTGCGGATGTGCCCATCCACGACGCCGAAGAAGCTCGAATGGCTCGCCTCGGTGAGGGTGCCGTCGGACAGGTAGAGCACCGCCTCGGCCGCCCCGGCCTCCTTCGCCGCCTGGTTGGCGAGCACGTTGGCTAGCAGGTTCACCGACTTGACGTCGCAGCGCTTCCAGCGGAGGTCCGGGTGCAAGCTGACCGCCATCCCCCTCTCCCGCAGCTCGCGGTACGGGTCGCCGGTCTCCTGCACCCACAACAGCTCCGTCGGCCGGGCGTTCGCCGGAAAGGCGTGGCCGCGCGGGGCGGCACCGCGGGTGACCTGCATGTAGACGACGGCGTCGCGGAAGCCGCCGGCGGCGATCGTCTCGTGGGCCTGCTTGCGCAGCCGCTCCAGATCGACCCCGTGGATCTTGATCTCGGTCAGGCTCCTTTTGAAGCGGGCGAAGTGATCGTCCTCAAGCCAGCAGCGACCGCGGAAGACGCGCATCACCTCGTAGATGCCGTCGCCAAAGAGGAAGCCGCGGTCGAGCACCGACACCCTGGCCTCGGTCACCGGCATGCGGACGCCGTTGAGCACGCACAGGGTCGCCGGGCCGGCCTTGCCGTCGGCGGCGGGCAGGCGGACGGTGAACCGGGTCCCCTTGCCGGGGGCACTTTCCGCCGACAGGCTGCCGCCGTGCGCTTCAAGGATCTTTTTTGTAGTAGGAAGACCCAGCCCCGTGCCGCCCGTCCGGGTCGAGTGGAACGGCTTGAACGCCTTGGCCAGCTGCTCCGGGGTCATGCCCTTGCCGGTGTCGATGACCGACAGCAGCACCGCGCCAGGCTCGGCGGTGGCCTGGAGGGTGATCTCGCCGCCTTTGGGCATCGCCTGCTGGGCGTTGAGCAGCAGGTTCAGAAGCGCCTGCTTGAACAGCTCGCGGTCGAGCGGCACCGGCGGCAGGCCGGCCGGGATGTAGGTCTGGATGTCGATGCCGTGCGAGCGGGCCATGGGGCCGAAGAAATCGACCATCTCCTCGACGAAGCCGAGCAGGTCGGTCGGGAGGCGGTCCAGCTCCTTGACCCGGGCGAAGCGGAGGAAGTCGTTGGAGATGTCCACCAGGCGCTGACACTCGCCGCGCAGCTTCTCGACGCGGTCCAGGGCGCGGCGCTCCTTCTGCGACTGCGCGTCGCCGAACTCCTCGCCGAGCAGCTGGAGGTTGAGGCTGAGCGTGCTGAGGTGGTTCTTCAGGTCGTGGATGAAGCCGCCGGCCACCTCGGCCAACTCGTTCTCGGACTGTGACATCTCGTTGTCACTCCTCACGGGTTGATCTCATACTTGGCCCGTTCGGCTGCGGTGAAGGCGCGCGGCCGGCGGCGCTTCGCCTCGGCCAAGGCGTCCACAGGCCAGAGGCGCATTGTACCACCCGCCCACGTCAGCAACGTGTCGTTATCCAGGAGGGCGACGAAAGGCCGGTGGCCGTCGCCCGGCAGGGGCACGACGCCGAGCAGCTTTCCCGTCGCGCCCTCGACAACGCGGGCCGTTTTGTCCTCGCCGGCCGAGGCCAGCCGGGTGCCGTCAGGGCTGAACGCGACGATGCGGACTTTGCCCTCGTGGCCGCCGTACTGCCGCACCTGCCTGCCGCTCGCGGCGTCCCACAGCCGGACGTTGTCGCCGGCCGTGGCCACCTGCCGGCCGTCCGGCGAGAACGCGCCCCACCGCGCCGAATCGAGATGGCCGCGCATCTGCACCCGCCGTTGCCCGGTCGCCGCGTCCCACAAGCTCGCCAGGCCGTTGCTCGAGCAGGTCAGCACCAGTGAGCCGTCCGGCGACAGCACCCCGAACGCGGTATCGCCGGAGATGCTCCGGACCGCATCGATCTGGTTCCGGCGGTCGTCCTCCAGCTTGGCGATCAGCCGGCCGGTCGCGGCGTCGAGCAGCGCCGGCGGCGAGTTGTTGTTGTTTTGCAACGGCGGCTCGAGCCGGCAGCTCATGGCCAGCAGGCGGGTGCCGTCGGCGGTGAACCGGACGGTGCATCCCGAGTCCGTGTTGCCCTCGAACCCGGCGACCGGCTTCCCGGCCGTCAGATCCCAGAGTTGGCCCGGCCGGGTTTGTGCGCGAAGGAACGCCCGCGCGCCGTCCGGGCTGATCGCGGCGACCTCGACGACGAAGTTTCTGAACGGCTCCCCGACTACGGCCTGCCGCCGGCCGGTCGCCGGATCCCACAGGATCAGGTGACCCTGGGCCGCCGTGAGCACGCGGCGGCTGTCCGGGCTAAAGCCGAGTGCGCTGGCACTCAGGCCAGGCGTCGCCAGGGTCCGAGTCCTGTTCGCCCGCGCGTCCAGCAGCGTGACGAACCACGCCTCGAAGCGGTGGAAGGCGATCCATGCGGCGTCCGGCGACACCGCCAGGGAATCCACCTCGTTCCACCACCGCTCCCGCTCGCTCGCCTGGGTAAGGTCCCACAACCGGGCCGTGCCATCTTCCGACGCGGAAAGCAACGTCTTGCCATCGGAGTGGAAGGCGAGGCTTCTCACCGCCTTGGTGTGCCCGCGCAGTTCATCGAGCCAGGCCCCTCTCGCCGCGTCGAACAGCCGGATGGCACCGTCCTCCGCGCCGCAGGCGATGATTATGCCATCCTGGCTCAGCGCGGCGCAGCGGAACGCCTCGCCGCGCGTCCGGGGGTCGGGTGCCACCGCGAGGAGCAGCTTGCCGGTGGCGGCGTCCCAGACGCAGACGTCGCCGATCGGGTTCTTGCCGCCCCGAACGTTGCTGCCGATTCGGTCCGTCAGGATTCGTCGGCCGTCGGCGCTGAACCGGGCCGACGCGAACGAGGCTTGCTGGCCCGCGCCGGGGTCGAGCCGGACCACCTCGCGGCCGGTCTCGACCTCCCAGACCCGGCCGACGACGCCTGGTTCGTAGTTGATCCCGCACAGGGTGAGGGCACGCCTGCCGTCCGGCGCGAACACCGCGGTCCCGATGGGCCTGGTGTGTTTGGCGAACGTCGCCACCAGCCTCCCCGTCGCCACGTCCCAGACGCGAGCGGTGTTGTCGCCGGACGCGCTCACCAGCCGCGTGCCGTCGGGGCTGAACGCCAGGTCGGTGACCTGCCTGGTGTGCCCAGCGACCTTGAACCACGGCTTCCCCGTGGCGACGTCGAAGACGCTCTCTTCCGGCGGGTTGGTCCGGAAGCACAGTAGGGCCACCTTGCCCCCGTCGGGGCTGAAGACGCCCCACGGCACCCATGGCCTGATGCTCATCCCCGACGTGGTCGATCGGTGAGCGATCTCGCGCACGGCGGCGTTGGTTCCGTCGCGGACGAGGAAGCCCTGTTCATTTCCCGCCAGCACCCGCAAGCCCGCCGTGGTGTACGCCGCGTTCGTCACGGTGTCGACGTCGTACCCCCCCAGGCCGCGCATCAGGCCGCCAACCGCCTGGCCCCGGACCTCGCCTACGAGCGTGCCGTCGGCGCGCCAACGGCGGGCGATCCGGTCGTCACATAGCGTCAGGATCTCGTCGCCGTCCGGCGAGAACAGGGCGTCGTACACACGGGCCTTGTGCGGCAAGCCGCGTACCTCGCGGCAGGCGTCGAGGGCCTTGCGCAGCGCCCCTTCCGCCAGCTCGCCGGGGACGCGTTCGGCCGCCTCGATGGCGAGCAGAAGCGCCAGGCCGGGGTTGGTCGGTCGCTCCAACTCCGAGTACGCCGAGAAGCGCATGCCGTCCGCACGCCGCAGGGCCTCGCGCGCGTCCTCGTGCAAGCGCCGAGAGGGTGGAGAAAAGCGTAGCCGCCGACATCGCGAGGAGGACGGCGCCGCCGAGACGGCGACGCAGCCGCGCCTGGCCCGCGCCGCCAGTGCGGGCCGGCCGCGCCGACGGGCCGCGCCAGGATCGGCTCGCCGCGCCGCCAGCGCTCCAGGTCGTCGGCCAGGGCGGCCGCCGACTCGTAGCGCTTCGCCGGGTCTTTCTCCAGGCACTTCAGGGCGACCGTCTCCAGGTCGCGGTCCGCCTTTGCGTTGAGCGAGCGCGGCCGGGGAGGCTCGTCCTGGAGGACTTTCAGGATCGTGTCGAGCGGCGTGGCGGCGCCGAACGGCGGCTGGCCGGTGAGGCACTCATAGAGGATCGCCCCCAACGCCCAGGTGTCGCAGGCGGTGGTGAGCTGCTTCTCGGCGCGGGCCTGCTCCGGCGCCATGTACGACGGCGTGCCGACGATGCCGCCGGATTGTGTCAGGCCGGCTTGTGCTTCGATTCTTCGGGCGAGGCCGAAGTCCGCGACGTAGGGCTGGCGCTGTTCGTCGAGCAGGACGTTGGCCGGCTTCAGGTCGCGGTGCAGGATGCCGCGCTGGTGCGCGAAGTGGACCGCCCGCACCACCTTCTCCAAAGCCTCGACCGCTTCCTTCACCGGCAGCGCCGTGATCGACGGCCCGGCCGGCTCGACTAGCTTCATCGAGAAGAACGGCCGCCCCTCGTGCTCACCCACCTCGTAGACCGGCAGGATGTTCGGGTGGTCCAGGTTGCCCGCCGCCTCCGCCTCGGCGCGGAACCGGGCCACGCCGGCCGCGTCCACGAACCCGCCAGCCAGGATCATTTTCAATGCGACGACGCGGCCCAGCCCGGCCTGGCGCGCCCGGTACACCACGCCCATGCCGCCTCGTGCGACCTCGCCGAGCAGCTCGTAGTCGCCGACGCGCTGGCCGGCAAACGACGGCCCCGACGGCGACGTCACGCCGTCCGTCGGTGGCAGCGGCAGCGTCGGCTCGGGCATCTCACTTCCGCTCCGGCGGCACGTCGCCGTAGGACCATGCCTTGCCCGCAAACGGCAGCGGCTTCGGCGGCATCGGCACCGCGCCCGGCTTCATCTTCCTCGCCAGCCCGATCCCCGCGTCGCGCAGCTGGCTGCCGGCCGTCACCTCCAGGTTGCTGTAGCTGGTCAGCCGCGTCTCGTAGCCGCCGCCGTCGGGGCCGTCGCCGAGCGCCTCCTCCGTCGGCACGTAGCCGATGCAGCCGTTGGCCAGCGACACCGGGAAGGTGAACGGGAAGCCGCTCTTCGCCTTCTGCTCCAGGCCGTAGCGGCAGAAGTACTCCGCCGGCGTCGTCAGGAACACCGCCGGCCCGACCTGCACCGCCTGCACCTCCGCCTCCGCGGCAGGCACCTTCTTCAGCAAGGCGTCCAGCATCACCGTCTCCTTGGCGAAGGCCAGGTCGGTGTCGGCGCCGTTGTACTTCTTCGACTCCAACAGCGCCCGCGCCGCCTGCACGCGCTCCGGCGACGGGACGCGCCGTTTGATCGTCAACATTGTCCTCGAGTAATCGACCGGCACCAGGGCGGCCGGTTCCATGTTCAGCAGCACCTTGAGCGCCTCGGCGCCGACGCGGCCACCCACGTACTGCGACCACTGGTCTGGCGCCATGTGCCGGCGCGGACTCTGGTTGTCCACCTGCGTGATGTCGCCGGAGGCGCCGTTGAGGAAGACGACGGGCGCCTCCTTGCCGTAGTAGCCCTGAATCACCTTTTCGAGGTAGCAAATGTAGCTGGCCGAGATGCCGCCGGAGCTGGTCGTGGCGTGGCAGGCGAAGTTGACGACGCAGCCGAGGAACTTGCCCTTCTCGTCCCAGGCGCCGATGACGCCGACCTCGGGGTCGGTCGGCCCGGCCGGCTCGGCGATGTTGGGGTTGCCCTGGCCGGGGTGCGAGACGGCGTGGCCGGAGCGCATCTTGAAGCGGCGGTTGAACGCCACGGTCCGCTCGGCGCCGCGGCCGATGCCG
>JAXMAW010000037.1:0-79534 GCA_046350195.1 Gemmataceae bacterium | reverse complement strand
CGTCCTGGTAGTCGAGGACGCCGGGGTGGGCCTTCACCAGCTCGACCCCGAGGTCGCGGGCCCGCCGGTACTCGTCGGCCGCCTCCGCTTTCTTCCCCAGCTCCGACAGTTGAGCGGCCAACACGTTGTGCGTCCTGGCCAGCTCGTTCTTGTAGTCGGGGACGGCCGGGTTGGCCTTGACCAGTTCCAGTTGCAGGTCCCTGGCCCGCCGGGACTCCGCCAGCGCCTCCTCGAATTTCTTCTGCCTCGATAGCAGCACCGCCAGGTCGTTGTGCGTCGTGGCCAGGTCGCTCCGGTAGCCCGGCACCCCGGGGTGGGCCTGGACCAACTTCTGCTGCATGGCTAGCCCCTGCTCGTAGGCCTGCCGCGCCCGCCCCGGTTGGCCCAACTCCTCCTCGATGAAGGCCACCCGGACCCACTGCTTCGCCTCGTCGCGCTGCAGCAACGGATCGGATGGTTTCGCCGCGCGGAAGTGCTTGTAGAACGGCAGCGTCTTTTCCAGAAGCAGCTTCCTCGCCTTCTCCATCCGCGGCTCCTGGAAGAGCGGGTCCTTGGTGGCGACGAGGAAGCACTCGTCGATGGCCTGCCGGGCCAGCCGCAGGTTGACCTCCGCCTCCCCCAGCGCCGCCGCCGTCCGGGCCTGCGCCCGCCCCACGGCCCACAGCCCGACCGACAGCCCCGCCACCAGAACCGCCACCAGGCCTCCGGCCAGTCGGCGCCGCTTGCGCCGTTCCAGCTCCCGGACTTGCGCCTGGGTGCGGTCCAGCTCGGCCTGCCGCAAACGCCCTTGCACGCCGGCCTGGTACGCCGCCACCCGCTGGGCCACCACCCCCGCGTCCCGCGGCCGACCCTCCCGTTCCGCGGCCAGGCACTCCCGGCACAGCGCCACCAGTTCCGCGTCCGCCCCGCAGCCCTCGAGCCGGCCCAGGGCCTCCGCCAGGTCGCCCCGCCGGGCCTGCGCCAGCACGTCCTGCCAATGGGGCGACTGGTAGGGCGGTCGGCCGGTGAGGATCACGCAGAGGATCGCCCCCAGGCTGAACACGTCGGCCCGCTCGTCCACCAGGCCCACCAGCCCCCTGGCCTGCTCCGGCGGCATGAACGCCGGCGTGCCCATCGCCCGGCCCGCCCGCGACAGGTCCCCCTGGCCCGCGGCCGGGATGGCCGTGTCGTCGCCTCCCACCGCCGGCCCCGGACAGAGAATCGTGCTGCCGTCCCCGGCGCCGGCGCTCGCTTCGGCGGACGAGGCCGCGGGCAGCCCACCTGGCCAGGCCTTCCCGGCCGGCATGACCTTGGCGAGGCCCAGTCCATGACCTGGACCTCGCCGAAGCGGCCGACCATGACGTTGGCCGGCAGGTCCCGGTGGATCACCCGCTTGCTGTGCGTACGCCACCGCCTGGCAGACCTTCTCGAAGTGGCCCAGGAACGCTCGGCGCGCTGGGGGCTGTCGTCAGGAGGCTCTCCAGGGTGGGCGTGCTGCGCGGCGCTTCATGGTGAAGCCACCGGCCTGCCGTCCAGGCGGCCGGCCGAGGTTGTGCACCGGCACGATGCCCGAATTGCTCGAGGGTGCCGGTGACCTTGGCCTCGCGGAGGAAGCGGCCTTCCGCCTCGGGTCCCCGCGGATTTCGGCCGCCTTGACCTTGACCGCGAGGTCGCGGCCAGGGCCAGCCGAGCCCACGGTAGACCTCGCCCATGCCGCCCGCCCCAGCTGTTCGTAGAGCAGCTGGTACTCCCTGGTCGAGGCCGGCCCAGGCCTTCAGTCCGGGCGGAGCAGACGCCCGTGAACGGTCCCGCGTTTCGCGTCGAGGGGAGGGACTTCCTCGGCCCAGGTCGGCAGGGTGCGGGGCGGGAAGATCTCGGTCAGGGCGAAGGCGGTCGCGCACCGCGGCAGCGCCAGGTCGAGGCGTCCTCGTCCTCGGCCGTCGCCGGGCGACAGGCCGGGCAGGCCCAGCGACCGCAGGTCCGCCAGGGCAGCGGCGTGCTGGGGGAAGGCGGCAGGGTAGTCCTGGCGGCGGGCCCGTTGGCCGTTCTTCCAGCGCAGCGCTGAGCGCTGTCCCAACGGATCAGCTCGACCTGGCGGCCGTCGTCCAGCCGGGCGTCGGGGTGGCCCCGGCCGCGGGTGCCCGAAATAGGGCTCCGCCAGCAGGGCAAGGAGGCGGCCTTGACCCGGCGCTCGATGTCCAGCTGCACCAGGTGAGCCCGATCCGAGGTTGCACGGCTCGCCCGGGGCGGGCAAGAGGCTGCCCCAGTCCGGCGATCTCCGCCCCGGCCGCCAGCACCGCCAGGTGCGGTTTCCAGTCGCTCGACGCAGGCCGCCTCGACCCCCAGGCCGGGCCCGTCGAGCGTGTCGTCAACGGTGGGAGTGTCGGCCACGGCGAGGCCCTGGTGCGTTCTCGATCCGAATGGTCCTATCCCAGTATACCCGGGGAACATGGCTCTAGGATGTCTCCACCGCCGCCGCCCGTCCTACCTGGGGAGACACGCGCTGAACTACATCGACACCGTCACATCTGGACCGACAACATCCTCCGCTAACCCCTCGTTTCTGTCACAGTGCGCGGGCAGAGGCTCCCAGGTAGGGTTTCGACTACCCGTTCGCGGTAGGCCGGGGAGGCGAGCGTCGCCTTAGCGTAGTGCCGCTACAGGGCGACCAAGCTTGTCCCATCAAGTCAGGACTGCGGGTTTTGAAGCCTCGCGAACTCCTCCACTAGGACGTCCCGCACCATCCGGGCATGGTCCAGCTGGCGAAGGCGACCGTGATGGCTCGTGGGTCAACTCTGCCTTCGGGTTCGTGCCCGCCTCCGCCGCCGCCAGGAACTCCTCTCAGCCATCTCGTCTCGCCATCTCGCCATGATGGGACCGTGTCGCGGGCTCAGGAGGACGACCCTGGGGAACCCTGAGCTGTGCGTCGGGTTTTCACTCCAGGTCGAAGGCCCCCGACGAAGGTGCGGAAGGGGCCTGGTGGGGTACCACTCGGCCAGCCTCAATGAACCTCTTCCCGAGGAGCAGTGGACCACTCGGAAGCGGGCTGGAAACGGCGTCACCGAAGATCTTGCCGCGCCAGGCGCGGTGTGATCGTCATCGGTTTACGGGCCAGCATCCCAGACCCGCACTATCCCCTTGTCGCCTTCCCAGCTGCCGGTCGCAGGAGGTCACCCTCCAGGGCTGAATACCAGAGCCGTGATCTTGCCACCGCGCGTCAGCGTTAACGGCGCTGCCCAGTCACACCCACATCCCTTAGGGTCACTTGACCATCCTGGCCACGCACCCATCGGGCCGTTTACCATCGGACTGGCTGCTTGGACTACCTGGGTGTTAAGCCACAAATGCGTGGACCTTGCCGCCGCCTTCACATCCCACAGTTGTACCCGTCTCCCTCCCGCGGCCAGCAACTGTCGCCCGTCGGGAGTGAACCCTGAGCACCAATATTGCCCGTGCCGGAATGGTCGCCACCGTACTGCCATCGACTTCCAACAAGGTCACCTTCCCTCCCCGACTCGGCCACGGCTGGGCAGCTGCCATCAAGGCGTGAAGGCTAAGGTTGTGTCCTTGCCGATCCCAACAGTGAAGGTGGACGCACGGCAGCGGCGTCAAGGTCCCACAGTTCTACTCGTTGATCCGCCCTCGATTATGAGGGCGGCCACCTTCGGCCGTCCGGGCTGAGGGCCATTGATATAGGTATTCCGCCCTTAAGGGTTAATACCCTCGGCTTTCTGTCACCGGTGTCACTCACTACCAGTTCGACTTGAGATGACTCGGCGTACTTTGCATGCTGACCATTCGCAGCCCATCGGCGGCACATAAGCCACCGCGTAATAGCAAAGTTGCCGAACACTTCCTGAAGTCGTGGGCCTGTCGCCAGGGTTATGCTCCACACACGAATACCATTAGCCCCGACAGCAAGATGAAGACCCCGGTTGAAAGGCGAGGGGAAAGTACCAGCTCGTTCGATAGGACAGATGAGCACTCCTGGTCTTGGGTCGCGTCCCAGGCTTGACTGAGGTCATCAGCAGTCGTGGCCAGCAGTTTGCCGTCGTGGCCAACGGCATAGGGGCTATCGGCTTGCCGGTGTGGCCACGGTATACCCGGAGCGGCTTGCCGTAGTCTGCGTCCACACCCGGGCCGTCTGGTCAGGCGGAACGCGGTTATCACCGGCGCCTGCCATCTGGGCTGAACACGACTCCACTGACGGGTAAGCTATGCCCGTGCAGTTCCAGCAACTGCTTGCCCACCGCAGGGTCATACAGCCGCGTGATGCCGTCGCCCCGCACTTCGCGAGTCGCTTACTGTATGAGACTGAACCGCCGGCCATAACATCGCCTTTGGGACTGAAATACCGTTTACTTACGCCAACTGGCCATTGGATCGAGCACAGTTCTTTGCACGTGGTCATCCTCACCTTCCCGCCCACTTGGCCAACACCAAGCTGCCTGACTCAAGATTCTCGTAGCCCGCGGCCAAGAGCTTACCATCGAGGCCAACGCAACGCACTGGATCTCGGGAATGTGGCCTGGTATGCTGATCACCTTCTTACCGGTACCCCATTCCACGCCAATTATCCGCTGCGTGTAGGGCCCAATCAGCACACGCTTTCCTTATCTTCGACCACCACGGCAAGGCGGCTTTACCGTCGGGACTGAAGAGAAAAGCGCTTTCATTGGCTGTTGGGCAGCACCGCCAGCTTCTTGCCAGTGTTCGCGTCCCAGACGGCGATGGAACCAGCACCATTCGTGCCAAGGGTATAGCCCGCAAGATGCTTACCATCCGGGCTGAAGACAACCTACTTTCATGCCCGAAAACCTGCACGGTCTGGCCACCATCATACTATCTAGCAAGACTACCTCGGGCGATTCCTTCTTGTCCAGCAGATATTCGACATACGCAATCTCCAGTTTTGCCTGGGCGGAAGGCCACCCTTCTGGCCGCTCAAAGTAGACTGTCTGTCGTGGCTTCACCAGCGCTTTCCGAGCGTGCGGCGCTCACCGTACAGCAGCCGGCAAGCATGCCACTCGAAACCGCGTAAATCCTGCCCTCCGGTGTGCTTCGGCGGCGGGCGTATCGAGGAATCTACCTCGAGGGACCTGCGCCTGCCACGAAAGCCACGCCTGGTGCTCGTGAGGCATACAGGTTACGTACGTAGCCGCTCATTCAGCCGCGCGCTCGCGCTCCCCTGTCGAACGCGGACCGATTCATTGCAGGCGTCTTGGGCGTGTCCCTCAGCAAGGCGGGCCTGGTCGGAGGCACGGAGGGCGAAGTGTGTGACGCTCCCGTACCCGCCAACACCGCCGCAGCCGATGCGGCGAGCGCCAGGAGCTACCATTGCAGGCTTGCGACGGCACCAACGCCACAGCCGCTCTTGCCGGCCGACCAGTCGGGCCTCGATCGATTACCGGCCAACCAGCGATCCGAGGTCCAGTGCCAATGCCTCGGCCGAGCCGTACCGCCTTTGCGTGTCCTTCTCCAGGCACTTCAGGCATACTGTTTCCGGTCTCCGGTCGATTCGGGAGTTCACCACTCGCGTGGTGCCACAGGCTCCCGCTCAAGGACTTGGAGAAGTGTGTCCAGCTGTGTTTGCCGAAACGGTGGATGCCCGGTCAACAGCTCGTACAAGATTGCGCTAGCCCCATACGTCAGCCGCCGTACTTGGCGTTCTCTCCGCCCGTGCCTGCTCAGGGGCCATGTAACTGGGGGTCCCCACGATAGCCCCGACCGCGTCAGCCCGTTGTCACCCTCCACCCGCTTTGCCAGGCCGAAGTCGGTGACGAGCGGCACCCCGTCGCGGTCGAGCAGGTTGCCGAGGCTTCGGGTCCCGTTGCAGGATACCGCGGCTGGTGCGCGTGATGCGCCACTTGCGGGCAACGGCCGCCACCAGCCGCACCGCTCCATGGGGGTTGGCGACGAGCTGCGGCACCTTCGCCGCCAGGCTGCCACCCTCGATCAGCTTCATTGTGAAGGGGTTGGCCCCGGTACTCGCCGACCTCAAGGATCGGCACGATGTTCGGGTGGTCCAGCGTCGCCGCCGACTCTGCCTCGGTGCGAAACCGCCGCACGTCGTCGGGCGACGCGAGGTCCCCTGCCAGGATCATCTTCAATGCCACGATCCGGTTCAACGCCTGCCGGGCGCGATAAACCACTCCCATGCCGCCCCGACCTAACTCACCAAGCACCTCGTAGCGGGATGACCTCCGCGACCGCCCCAGTAACCACTCCGGCACGTCCGGTGCGACTGTAGCGTATGGGTCGTTAGCCGGGTATCGTGGCCGTCTTTGGCGAGACCGACGGAGACAACGACGGCTCCGTAGAGCTCCGGCAGCTGGTCCCAGGAATGACGGTATCCTACGTTAGACAATGGCTGAACCCCACACGTCAAGCAACTAGACCGCCCCCAGGACCCCAACCACGACGAAGAGGCGGTGCCATTTTCCGGCCTCAGCGTTGCGCAACCGCGACACCAGCTGGCACCTCCTGTATGATGTCCCAGCCGCCGGCTTCTCCTCCCTAGGATGTCTCCACCGCAGCCGCCCGTCCTACGCAGGGGAGACCCGCCGTGAACTACATCGACGCCCACGTCCACGTCTGGACGCCGGACACCCTCCACTACCCGCTGGCGAAGGGGTACCGCAAGGAGGACATGAGGCCCGCCTCGTTCACCCCCGAGGAGCTGTTCAAGCACACCCGGCCCAACGGCGTGACCCGGGTCAACCTCATTCAAATGTCCTATTACGGATTCGACAACTCCTACATGACCGACATGATCGGCGTCCACAAGGGGGTGTTCGTCGGCACCGCCGTCATCGACCCCGCCGGCAAGGACCCCGCCGCGGAGATGACGGCGCTGGCCAAGAAGGGCGTCCGCGCCTTCCGCATCTACCCCGGCCTGGCCGGCGGGACCAAGCCCAACGAGGGGGCCGGCAAGGGCTGGCTGCGGCCGCCCGGCTACGCCCGGATGTTCGCCGCCGCGGCGCGGAACAACCAGGCGGTCAGCTGCCTCATCGGCCCCGACGCCCTGCCCGACCTCGACCGCATGTGCCGCGACCACCCCGGCGCCCCGGTCGTCATCGACCACCTCGCCCGCATCGGCGTGGACGGCACCGTCCGCGACGAGGACGTCAAGGCCCTCTGCGCCATGGCCAGGCACAAGCGGATCATGGTCAAGGTCAGGGCCTTCTACGCCTTGGGCAAGGAAAACCGCCCTACACCGACCTCGGGCCGCTGATCGAAGGGTGGTCAACGGCAACATCGGCGCGCGACGCTGCATGTGGGAGAGCAGCCCGTTCCAGGTCGGCGAGGAGCACGTACAAGGACTCGATCGAGCTGATCAAATCGAGGCTGGCGTTCCTCTCCGCCGGGGACCGCAGTGGCTGCTGCGCCTGCAGACGGCCGAGAAGGTTCTTCTTCACCACCTGACGAAACGACCGCGGCGGGAGGTCCTTGTAAGGACCTCGGGCGCCTTGACCGGTATTGGGGGCCTCCGCAGGTTACCGGTGCAGTGGCGCGGTGGAAGAAGAAGTCGTTGTCGAACTGGAAGCCGGTCTTCCTGCCGAACTGGAAGTTTGGCGTCCCGAACCCAGGGGTCCCGAAGAACGGCTTGCCGGTGTTGAACGTCACGCCGCCGGTCGAGAACTTGTTGAAGTTGTGGTTGAACGTGCCGAAGTTATGGTTGAACCCGCCGGCGTTGCCGAACCCGGGCTTGTGGGAGAAGGTCGGCGAGCCGGCCGTCACCAGCGGGCTGAGGACGACGAGGGTCAGCAGGGCCAGGGCGGTCAGCTTCAGGATCTTGTTCACGGTCTCGACTCCGGGTCGTTGGGTGTGTGTGGCGGGCGACACCCTCTTGTTGGGACCGGGACCCGGGTTGTGACGCGGTGACCGATTATTCCGGGCGGCGTCCGCCTCCTTGTCATCCGGGCGGCCGCGTGGGATACTGAAGCGATCGCCTCCCATCTGACGCAGGGCCGAGCCATGTCCCCCGCACCCGTGAAGGAGAAGCCGCAGGCGCCGCCGGAGGAGAGGTTCTGGAAGCACTACTCGCCGCACGGCGAGGCGCCGCTGTCCGTCGCCGGCTCGTTCGCCGCCCACGCCATCGGCATCGGCGGGCTGATCCTCGTCGCCGTCTACCTCGCCGCGCTGTTCGTCAAGCCGACCCGCTCCGTCCCCGTCGAGCCGGTCCGCGTCTTCGAGCGGCCCGGGGGAGGCGGCTCCCGCACCGGCGGCGGCGGGGCGGGGGGAGCGGCCGCGGCCGCCAAGATGGAGGACACCGGCACCAGCCAGGAGGAGTTGCCCCGCGAGCTGCAAGAGGAGCCGCGCCGGCCCGCCCTCAACGAGGCGGAGAAGAGCCAGATCGCCGAGAAGTTCGACACCGAATCGACGCGGTTCATCGAGCAGAGCAACAGCGAGGCCAGCAAGGCGTTCGCCCGGCTCAGCGACGGCGTCCGCAAGAAGCTCGGCGCCGGCCAGGACAAGGGCAAGGGCGGCACCGGCACCGGCGGCGGCCAGGGCACCGGGCAGGGCAAGGGCGTCGGCGACGGCAAGGGCGACGCCAGGATGGCCCTGACCAAGCGCGAGAAGCGGATGCTCCGCTGGCACATGCGCTTCACCGCCAACTCCGGCGAGGAGTACCTGCAACAGCTGAAGGGCCTCGGCGCCATCCTGGCCTTCCCCCTCGGCGACGAGAACGACCCGACCTTCCACGTCGTCCGCGACCTGCGGCCCGGGGCCAAGGCCACCCCCGAGGACGTCGCCAAGCTCAACCGCATCTACTGGATCGACGACAAGCCCCGCTCCGTGCAGGACATCCTGCGGGCGCTGCGCCTCCAGCTGCCGGGCATGCCCTCGCGGTTCGTCGCCTTCATGCCCGAGGCCCTGGAGAAGAGGCTGTTCGACATGGAACGCCGCTACGTCGAGCGCGTGCTGCGGCGGCGCTTCGACGAGGACGCAATCATGGAGACCACCTTCCGCTGCGTGCTCACCGGCAACGGCTTCCAGCCGGAGCTGATCAACGTCTCGATCCGCTGATCGCCGTCGGGGTGGGTGTGCCCCTTCGGGCCACCCACCCGTCCTGGGTGTGCGAGAAGGCACACCCACCAGCGCCCTCCGCCGGCCTTCAAACGCCCCATTCCCTTACTCGAACAGGTCTTCCGCCGTCAGAACGGGTGTGGCACGAGGGGTGCATAGTGGGGCGCCGGCCCCGGCGGCCTTCCTTCACTTTCGGCGCGTGTGACGTGGACCGGCCGCCGGGGCTTTCCTCCGAACGACCCCGAGAGGAGGCCCTGTCATGTTGTGCGCATGCCGTAACGAGACGACCTGGTGGCTGAAGCTCATTGTCCTCGCCCTGGCTGGCGTGCTGGCGCTGGCGGCCATGTCGGCGGGGGGCGGGCCGGCCCAGGAGCGCGCCGGGGACGACCGAGACTTGACCACGATCGAGAGCAACAACATCCTCGTCCGCCGCGACCTGACCCGCGGGGCGATCCTGCTCGCACTGGGCACCGAGATGGACGTCATGGAGCACCGCGGCCTGATCGAGTCGCTGAAGACCCCCGGCTGTGCCGGCCTGGACGACCCGGTGTCCGGCGAACTGCTGGCGCTCCGCGGCGCCCTGAAGGGGGAGTTGGCCCGCCACATGCCGACCGAGGCCGAACGGCTCCTCAAGGTGCTCACCAGCGAGAAGCTGCACGAGGTCCTGACCCGGGCCGCGAAGGCCGAGGGGGTGGCCTCGTTCGACCTCGACGAGTTCCGCGTCGAGGTCGGGTTCGCCACCTACCACTACTGGCAGGTGCGGGTAAGGCCCTACGAGGAGAAGGGCCTGCTCCGCGAGAAGGGCGAGCGGCTGGCCGTCCTGCCCTGCACCAAACAGACCTACGTGAGGTTCACGCTGCGGCCGCCGCCGCGCGTGCGCCTGTAAGGCGCGGGGGCACCTCCGAAGGAGGGCGATAGACTCGCCCTCCTTTTTGCATTTCCAGTCCGCCAGCGCGCGGCGGGACCTCCGCAGTCGTTGACTTTCCGGCCGGCGTCCGGAAACTATCGACGAGGGCGCCCGCCGTCACCGACCAACGGAGAAGAAGCACCATGATGGCCACCCTGCTCAACCTGGCGATCTGGGCTCAGTTCCAGAACCCGGGAGGGCCGCAGTTCGGCCCCGGCGGCCCGCGGTTCGGCCCCGGGGCGGGCGGGCCCCCGCCGGGGGCGGCCGGGGCGCTGGTCGGGATCATGATCTGCTACTTCCTCTTCCTCGCCGTGCTGGTGACCTTCTCCATCATCGTGTCGTGGAAGCTCTTCACCAAGGCCGGCGAGCCGGGCTGGGCCAGCCTCATCCCGATCTACAACATGCTGGTGATGGCCCGCATCTGCGGGAGGCCGGAGGTGTTCGGCCTGGTCTACTTGATCCCCTGCGTCGGCGCGATCCTCCTGTGTTTCGACCTCGCCAGGCGTTCGGCAAGGACGCCGGCTTCGCGGTCGGCCTGCTCCTTCTGGGAATCGTCTTCTTCCCGATCCTGGCCTTCGGCGACGCCGAGCACGTCTTCCCCGCCGCACCCGCCGCCGCCGCCGGCCGCGCCACGTCGATGAGGACGACGAGGACGACTACGACCGCCCGCGCCCGCCGACCGGCCGGTGACGAGGACGACGAGGACGACGACCGCCCGCGCCGTCGGGCCGCCCGCCGGTACGACGAGGACGAGGACGACCGTCCGCGGCCCGGCCGGCCGCGTCCGACGAGCGGGTCGCCGCCGGCCGGACGACGAGGACACCCCGGCCGCCGCCGACCGGCCGACGACGAGGACGACGAGCCGCCGCCCCGGCCGCGCCGCCGCCGCGACGACGACTGAGATCGGCCCCTCGCTGGACGAGGCGCCGCCGACAATCCTACCAGGGATTGTGGCGGCCCCTCATGGTCAAGGAGGCGGCCCCATGGCAGCTCGTCCCCTCAAGAGGGTGGCATTGCCCTTCGTCCTCCTGGGTGCCCTTGCCGTTCCGCATCTCGGCCGCTCCGAGAGGGCGGGCGCCGAGGTGGGGGACTTTTTCAACGTCGTCGCGCCCGCCGGGGCCGACCCGTGGGTCTATCAACACACGGACGGGCGGTACTACATGACGGTGACCACCGGGACGAACATCGTCCTGAGGCGGTCGGCCACCCTGTCGGGGGTCGGGGGCGGGGAACGGAAGGTGGTCTGGACGCCGCCTGCCTCGGGGGCGAACGGCAAGAACCTGTGGGCGCCGGAGCTGCATTACCTCCGGGAGAAGTGGTACGTCTACTACGCCGCCGACGACGGCGACACCGCCAACCACCGGATGTTCGTGCTGGAGAACGCCTCGGCCGACCCCTTCCGGGGCCGGTTCGTGAACAAGGGGAAGGTCTTCGACCGGGCCTCCGACCGCTGGGCGATCGACGGCACCGTGCTGGAGGCGGGCGGGAAGCTCTATTTCTTGTGGTCCGGGTGGGAGGGCCCCGAGGACGTCCGCCAGAACCTCTACATCGCCCCGATGAGCAACCCGTGGACGCTGGCCGGCCGGCGGGTGGAGATCGCGCGGCCGACCCACCCGTGGGAGACCCGCGGCGGCCCGCCGGCCGTGCTCGAAGGGCCGCAGGTCCTGGTCAAGGGCCGGTCGATCCACGTCGTCTACTCGGCCGCCGCCAGCTGGACCGACCATTACTGCCTGGGGTTGCTAACCGCCAGGGCCGGGAGCGACCTGCTGGACCCGTCCTCCTGGAGGAAGCACCCCAGCCCGGTGTTCCGGAGCGGCAACGGCGTGTTCGGCCCGGGGCACGGCTCGTTCGTCAAATCCCCCGACGGGAAGGAAGACTGGTTGGTGTACCACTCGGCCCGGTACAGCGGGTCCGGGTGGGTCCGCCACGTCCGGGCCCAACCCTTCTCCTGGAACGACGACGGGACGCCCCGGTTCGGCGTCCCTTCTCCGCCCAACGCCCCCATCCGCCTGCCGGGGGGGGATCCGCGGCGGCACCGCTACGAGGCCGAGGACGCGAAGCTGGCCGGGGCCGCCAGGGTGTCCCGCCACCCCGGCGCGTCGCTGGGGGCCATGGTGGGGTCCCTGGACGCCCCGGGGAGTTCCGTCGAGTTCCAGGTTCGGGTCAAGGAAGCCGCCGGGTACACCCTCGCCGTGAGGTTCCGCAACGCCTCGGCGGGGCTGGCGATTGCCACCCACAAGCTTCGCGTCAATGACAGGGCCCAGCAGGACGTCCGGTACGAGTACTCCGGGAAGGACACCTGGTCGAACGCCGTCCTCCGGGTGGAACTGACCCCCGGCGTGAACCGGGTCTGGTTCGGCAAGGGCGAGCGCGCCGCGGAACTGGACTGCCTCGACGTCTTCCCGACTCAGCCTACCGGTCCGTAGCGGCGGCCGGACCGGGTCGTTACGCCAGCAGCCCCTGGACGACCTTGCCGTGGACGTCGGTGAGGCGGAAGTCGCGGCCCTGGAACCGATAGGTCAGCCGCTCGTGGTCGAAGCCGAGCAGGTGGAGGATGGTCGCCTGCAAGTCGTGGACGTGGACGGGGTCCTTGGCCACGTGGAAGCCGAGGTCGTCGGTCTCGCCGTGGGCCGAACCCGGCTTGACGCCGCCGCCGGCCAGCCACATCGTGAACGCCTGGGGGTGGTGGTCGCGGCCGAGGCTCCGGCCCAGCGCCACGTTCGTCTCCACCATCGGGGTGCGGCCGAACTCGCCGCCCCAGATGACCAGCGTGTCGTCCAGCAGCCCGCGCTGCTTCAGGTCCTTGACCAGCGCGGCGGCGCCCTGGTCGGTGGCCTTGCAGTTGTTCTTGTGGTTGCCGACCACGTCGGAGTGGGCGTCCCAGCCCTCGTGGTAGATGTTGACGAAGCGCACCCCGCGCTCGATTAGCCGCCGGGCGACCAGGCACGACCGGGCGAACGACGGCTTGTCCGGGTCGCAGCCGTACAGGGCGAGCGTCTTGTTCGACTCCTTCCTCAGGTCCATCAACTCCGGGGCCGACGTCTGGAGGCGGAAGGCCATCTCGTAGGCGCTGATGCGGGCCGCGATCTCCGGGTCGCCGTCGGCAGCGAGGCGCGCCTTGTTCAGTGCCCCCACCAGTTCGAGCGAGTCCCTCTGGAGCCTCGCGTCGATGCCCCTGGGGCTCTGGACGTTGAGGATCGGCTGGCCGCTGTTGCGCAGGCGGACGCCGCCGTAGACCGTCGGCAAAAAGCCGCTCGACCAGTTGGCCGAGCCCCCGGAGATGCCCGCCCCGGTGGACATGACCACGAACGCCGGCAGGTCCTTCGCCTCGGCGCCCAGCCCGTAGACCGCCCACGAGCCCAGGCACGGCCGGCCCGGCTGCGGGAAGCCGGTGTTGAGGAAGATCTGCGCCGGGGCGTGGTTGAACTGGTCGGTCCGGACCGAGCGGACCAGGCACAGGTCGTCCACCACCTCGGCGAGGTTCGGCATCACCTCGGCCGCGATCTCGACGCCGGACTGGCCGCACTTCTTGAACCGGAAGCGCGGCCCCATCACGGCGGCGTCGGGGCGGATGAAGGCGTAGCGTTGCCCGCCGATGACGCTGGGCGGCAGGGGCTTGCCCTCGAGCTTGGCCAGCGCCGGCTTGCGGTCGAACAGGTCGAGGTGGCTGGGGGCGCCGGCCATGAACAGGTGGATGACGCGCTTGGCCTTCGGGGCGAAGTGCGGCTTCTTCGGGGCCAGCGGGTTGTCGGCGGCGCGGGCGGAGAAGGCGTCGGTCAACAGGCCCGCCAGGGCGACCTTGCCCAGGCCGACGCCGCAGCCGCCGAAGAAGTGCCGCCGGGTGATCGTCGAGTGCATCGCCTCACCTCTTCACAACCGTTTCGTCCAGGTTGAACAGCACCCGCGCCAGCGCCGTCCAGGCGGCTTGCTCGTCGGTCGCGCCGGGTCCGCCGACGGCCGCCGCGTCCAGTTCCTTCCTGGCGAAGCGCTCGCGCTGAGCGGAATGGAAGCGCGTCAGCATCGCCAGTTCCCCTGGCGTCGGCGGCCGGGTCAGGACGGCGCGGAAGGCCTGGCTGACCCGGGATTCGACCTCGGCCTTGTCGCCGGCCAGCCGCCGCCCGAGGGACCGGGAGGCCTCGAGGACGGTCTGGTCGTTGAGCATCGTCAGGGCCTGGAGTGGGGTGTTGGAGGACTCGCGCCGGGCCAGGCAGACCTCGCCGGACGGGCCGTCGAACGTGCTGAACAGGGCGAACGGGGCGGTGCGCTTCATGAACGTGTACAGCCCGCGGCGGTGGCGGTCGCGCCCCTCGCTGACGCGCCAGTCGAGCCGGCCGTAGGCGCCCTCGGTGGTCACCTCCGGCGGCTGGGGCGGGAAGACGCTCGGTCCGCCCAGCCCCATCGCCAGCAGCCCCCCGGCCCGGAGCGTCAGGTCGCGCACCATCTCGGCCTCGAGCCGCACCCGCGGCCCGCGCGCCAGCAGCCGGTTGCCCGGGTCGCGGGCCAGCAGCTCCGGCGTCGTCCGGGAGGACTGGCGGTAGGTGGCGCTGGTGACGATCAGCCGGTGCAGCCGCTTCATCGACCACCCACCCTCCATGAACTCGAGGGCCAGCCAGTCGAGCAGTTCGGGGTGGCTGGGCATCTCGCCCTGGAGGCCGAAGTCCTGCACCGTGGCCACCAGGCCGGTACCGAACAGGGTGGCCCAGTTCCGGTTGACCGTCACCCGCCCGACGAGCGGGTTGGCCGGCGACGCCAGCCAGCGGGCGAAGCCGAGCCGGTCGCGCGGGGCGGCGCCGTCGGACAGGGCGGCGGGCAGGCCGGGCTGGATGCGCTCGCCGGGCTGGAGGAACTCCCCGCGGTGGTGCACGAACGTCGGCCGGGGGTTCTCCGGCGGCCGCTCGGTGAAGACCAGCGTCGTGGTCGGTCGGCCGAGTTGCTTGCGGAGCTGCTCGATCGGCTCCCGGAGCTTCTTCGTGTGGGACGACGTCAATGCGAAGTGCCGTCGCAGCGCCGCCGTTTGCTCCGGCGTGACCTTGTCCGCCTCGATGAGCAACGGCGGCTCGAGTTCGGTCGGCAGGTCGCTGGCGCCGGCCGGCCTGGGGTCGCCGGTCACCCAGACGCGGAAGCGGCCCAGCCCGGCGGCGTAGTAGCGCTCGAACAGCATCTTCAAGCGCAGCTCGTGGGCGGCCAGCGGCCTGTCGAACCGAAAGACAGCCTGGTGCGCCTTCCCCTGGGCCCCGTCGATCGACCAGCCGCTCTGCTGGTCGCCGTCGAGCGCCTTCTGGGCGGTGTTGCCGTCCTTGGCGTGGGACTGGGTGGCGTCCTTCAGCTTGACCTTCTGGCCGTCAGCCGTCAGCGACAGTTCGGAGAGGAAAAAGTCGCCCGGCGGCCCCTCGTAGTAGATGCGGCCCGGCCCGCGGCGCGGGAGGCGGGGGTCGGGCAGAGCTTCCAGGCGGATCGCCGTGATCCCCTTCCAGTCGCCGCGGAAGGTCAGGTCGTAGGTGTCGCTCTTGGACTGGTCGCCGGTGACGAAGACCGAGTCGTCCGGTTGAACCGTCAACAGCGGCAGGCTGCCCCTGGCCTCGGCGGGCCGCAAGGCGGTCCAGCGCACCGCCTTCTTGCGCTGCTCGTCCAGCCACCGCTGGAACTGTCCCTCCTGCTCGCCGTCGAGGCGGTTGGGCAGGTCGGCCTCCAGCCGGTCGATCTCGCCCCGCCTGGCCTTGGCGGCCTCGTCGTGGATCTCCAGCTCGGGCTCGTCGGCGTTGTTGAGGTAGGCGAAGATCCGGTAGTAGTCCTTCTGCGAGATCGGGTCGTACTTGTGCGAGTGGCACTGGGCGCAGGCGGTGGCCAGGCCGAGCCAGACCGTGCCGGTCGTGGCCACGCGGTCGGCCATGGCGTGGAAGCGGAACTCCAGCGGGTCGATGCCGCCCTCCTCGTTCAGCATCGTGTTGCGGTGGAAGCCGGTGGCGATGACCTGCTCGCGCGTCGCGCCGGGCTGCAGGTCGCCGGCCAGCTGCTCGACGGTGAACCGGTCGAACGGCAGGTCGGCGTTCAGCGACCCGATGACCCAGTCACGGTAGGGCCAGATCGACCGGGGGCGGTCCTTCTCGTAGCCGTTGGTGTCGGCGTAGCGGGCCAGGTCGAGCCAGCGCCTGGCCCACCGCTCGCCGTAGGACGGTGACGCCAGCAGGCGATCGACCAGCCGCTCGTAGGCGCCGGGCCGCTCGTCGTGGACGAAGGCGTCGGCCTCGGCGACCGTCGGCGGCAGGCCGGTCAGGTCGAGGGAAACCCGCCGGACGAGGGCGTAGCGATCGGCCTGGGGCGAGGGCCTCAGGCCCTCCTTCTCCAGCCGGGCCAGGACGAAGCGGTCGATCGGGTTATGCGGCCAGCCGGCGTCCTTCACCGGGGGCACGGCATGTCGCTTCGGCGGGACGAACGACCAGTGGGTGGTGTACTCGGCCCCCTCCTGGACCCAGCGCTTGAGGACCTCCTTCTGCTCCTTGGTGAGCACCAGCTTGGTGGCGGGCGGCGGCATCACCTCGGTCTCGTCGTCGGTGAAGATACGCGCCACCAGCTCGCTCTCGGCCGGCTTGCCGGGAACGACGGCCCGCTTGCGCGACCGGGCCGGCTTGAGCGCCTCCTCGCGGACGTCGAGCCGGAGCTTCGCCTTGCGCGTGGCGTCGTCTGGGCCGTGGCACTTGAAGCAGGCCGAGGCGAGGATCGGCCTCACCCGGCTGGTGAAAAAGTCGTCCGCCCGCACCGGCGCCACCACCAGCAGCGGCGGCAGAGAGAGGGCGAACAGCCGTAGGGGAAATGTCGTCATGGCGTCAGCTCGACCGGTTCGCTCTCCAGGCCGACGCGGTCGATCGACGAGACGACGACCTTCGCCGGCTTCTGTTCACTGCTCCACCTGTTATCTGATCGGGTGGCGGGGACAATGTCAACCGACCACTTGCCGCCGACCAACTGGCGGACGACGTGCAGGCGGACGTCCTGGCCCGCCGGCCGGATGTCGAGGAGCAACCCCTCCCGTCGCTCCAGCCGGCTCACCGTCGGCTTGGCTGGAGGGGCTTTGCCCAGCCACGGCGAGGCGGGCACCAACGCCGGCTCGGCGTACACCCTGGCGAGGGTGTCGGCCACCGGGCCCTTGCGCACCAGCGCCTTCATGCTGAAGAAGACGTTGCCGGACGCCCCCTTCTGCCCGCGGGTGACCCGGACCTGCTCGGCCAGCTCGCCGTCGGGCCAAAGCGTCGGGTTGCTGCCGACCCGGTAGGCGGCGTTGCCCGGCCACAGGTGGCGGCCGTGAGGGTTCTCGCCGGCCCACCAGGCCAACAGCTTCGGGTAGCTCTGCTTCTCCTGCTTGGTCGGCCAGTACAGTTGCGGCGTCCAGTAGTCCACCCAGCCCTTGTTCAGCCACAGCTTCGCGTCGGCGTACAGCTCGGCGTACTGGTCGAACCCCTGGATGCCGGGCGGGTGGCCCGGACGCCAGATGCCGAACGGGCTGATGCCGACCTTCACGTGCGGCTTGAGCTTCTTGGTCTGGGCGTACCACCGCTCGACGAAGCGGTTGACCGCGTCGCGGCGCCAGTCGTCGCGGGCCAGCTTGCCGCCGCCCTTCTTGTAGGCCTCCCACGAGGCGTCGTCGGGGAAGGGGAGGAGTTTCCCCGCAGCGTCCTTCTCCTTGTACGGATAGAAATAGTCGTCGATGTGGACACCGTCGATGTCGTAGCGGCGGGTGACGTCGAGGAAGACCGCGAGCGTGTGGTCCTGCACCTCGGGGCTGGTGGGCACCAGCCAGTGGTGCTTGCCGTAGCGGGGGGCGAGGTCGGGGCGCCTCTTGACGAGGTGGCCCTGGGGGATCGGCGACGACGCCGACGGGTGGTGGGCGCGGTAGGGGTTGAACCAGACGTGCAACTCCAGGCCGCGGGCGTGGGCCTCCCCGACGGCGAACTCCAGGGGGTCGTAGCCGGGGTCCTTGCCGAGGGTGCCGGTCAGGTACTCCGACCACGGCTCCAGGTCCGAGCGGTACAACGCGTCGCACATCGGCCGCACCTGGAAGATGACGGCGTTGAGGTGGAGGTGCCTCGCCCGGTCGAGGAGGGCGAGCAACTCCGTCTTTTGCCTCTCGGCGGGCAAGCCCTTTTTCGAGGGCCAGTCGATGTTGGCGACGGTGGCGACCCACACGGCGCGGAACTCGCGCGGCGGCGAGGGCGCCTTGGCGGGCGCGTCCGCGGCGGCGACCAGGGCGCTCATCATGAACAGGGTCAGCATCGGCGGGCTCCCAATTCCGGGTTACTGTTCAGGATATGCCGGACAGCCGCTTGCGGGCAGGGGTCCGGGGGGGTAGAGTGGCTCCCATCCCGCCGCCCGAATCACCCGCTGAGACCCCGCCATGCGCTGCTCGATTTCGATGGCGATTCTCGCCGCGTTGCCCCTTTCGCTCGCCCTCGCCGACGCCGTCCCGGCGGAAAGGGGCAAGGTCGAGGGCGCCCTGGCCTGGTACGACGCCCGCCTGGTCGGGATCGAAGGCCAGGGTTGGAAGGACGTCGCGGTCCCGTACGACCGCCTGCCCACGAAGGCGGAGAAACTGGTGCGCCCGCCCGTCTGGGGGCTGTCGCGGCACTCGGCCGGGCTGTGCGTCCGCTTCCGCACGGACGCCCGGGAGGTCTCGGCGCGCTGGACGCTCACGGGCAAGAGCCTGGCGATGCCGCACATGCCGGCGACCGGCGTCAGCGGGCTCGATCTGTACGTGAGGGCCCCGTCGGGGCGGTGGCAGTGGCTCGGCGTCGGCCGGCCGACGGGGCAAACGACGACGCAGCGCCTGGTCGCGGGGCTGCCGACGCCGGAGATGCGTGAGTACCTGCTCTACCTGCCGCTGTACAACGGCGTGTCCAGCGTCGAGATCGGTTTGCCGACGGGGAGCCAGCTGGCCAAGGCGCCGGCGCGGCCGGCGCACAAGAAGCCGATCGTCGTCTACGGCACGTCGATTGTGCAGGGCGGATGTGCGTCGCGGCCTGGGATGGTTCACACGGCAATCCTCGGCCGCAAACTCGACTGGCCGGTGATCAACCTCGGGTTCTCCGGCAACGGCAAGATGGAGCCGGAGCTGGCCCGCCTGCTCGCCGAAATCGACGCGGCCGTCTACGTCCTCGACTGCCTGCCGAACATGGGCCCGGAGGAGGTCAAGACTCGCACCGAGCCGTTCGTCGAGGTCCTGCGCAAGGCCCGGCCGGACACGCCGATCGTCCTCATGGAGGATCGCAGTTATGCCAATTCGAGCGTCCTGCCGGGGCCACGCCAGGCCAGCGAGGCCAAGCGCGCGGAGCTGCGGAAGGCTTGGGAGAGGATGTTCGGCGACGGCGTGGCGAGCCTGCACTACCTGGAGGGGGCGAAGCTGCTCGGCGACGACGGCGAGGCGACGGTGGACGGCTCGCACCCGACGGACCTCGGCTTTTTGCGCCAGGCGGAGGCGATGGAGGGCACGCTGCGCTACTGCCTGCCGACGCCGGAGCGACCCCGCGCCGTAGTCGAGGGCTACACCGACAGGCTCAGTTACGAGCCGGGCGAGATGGTCAAGCTCAACGTCTCCTGCTTGGTGGCGAGGTACCGATGCGAGGTCGTTCGCCTGGGCGCGAAGCCCGAAATCATGGTGGGGAGGGAACTCTGGGGCCACGACCGCCCGATCCCCGCCGACGCCTCGTCGCGCGGCTGCGGCTGGCCGGTGTCGCACACGTTCGAGATACCGGCCAGTTGGAAGTCGGGTTACTACTCGGTCCGGCTCCACGCGAAGCAGGCCGACGGCAGGGCCGCGGCCTCGGACTGCTTTTTTGTCGTCCGCCCCGCCAACCCCGGCAAGGACGCGAAAATCCTCCTTCAGCTCTCCACGAACACCTACAACGCCTACACCAACTGGGGCGGCTACAGCCTCTACGCCTACAACGGCAAGGACCGCGTCCAGGGCCGCCGCGTCTCATTCGATCGGCCGATCTCGTCGCAGTTCAACAACTGGGAGCGGCCGTTCGTCGAGTGGGCGGAGTCGAACGGCTACAAGATCGACTACTGCGTCAACAGCGACCTGGAGTTCCGCCCTGATCTGCTGAAGCACTACAAGCTCGTCCTCAGCGTCGGCCACGACGAGTACTGGTCATCGCCGATGCGCGACAACCTCGAAAAGTTCATCGCCTCGGGGGGGAACGTCGCCTTCCTCAGCGGTAACACTTGCTGCTGGCAGGTGCGCTCCGAGGACATGGGCCGCGCCCTCGTCTGCTTCAAGCAGGCGTATCGCGCCGACCCGCTGTACAAGACGAAGGGCGACCCGAAACTGCTCAGCACGTTGTGGGGCCATCATCTCGTTGGGAGGCCCGAAAACTCTTTGACGGGTGTCGGCTTCCTCTGGGGCGGCTACCACCGCAGCCACGGGCAGTACATGGACGGCTCCGGGGCATTCACCGTTCACCGGCCCGACCACTGGCTCTTCGAGGGCACCTCGCTAAAGCGAGGCGCGGCGTTCGGCGGCAAGGACACGATCGTCGGCTACGAGTGCGACGGCTGCGAGCTGACGTGGAAGGACGGCCTGCCGTCCCCGACCCACCGCGACGGCACGCCGAAGGGCTTTACCGTGCTGGCGACGGCCCCGGCACGCTGGCACCCCGACGACTGCGAGTGGTACGAGAGGTGGGAGAAGGGCCGCAACGGCCACGCCGTGATGGGTGTTTACACCAACGGCGGCACGGTAGTGACGGTGGGTACGACCGACTGGTCGCACGGGCTGCGCGGCGGCGACCCGTCTGTAATCCGGATCACGCGGAACCTGCTCGACAAGCTGGGAAATGAACCTCAACCGAGCAGTCCTGGGATCGGCGGGTACTCGGCCATCTCCAGCACTTCGCGCGCCATGCCACGCTGCACCCGCAGCGTGCCGACGTCGAACAGCGTGTGAAACACGGTGCCGATCAGGTGCCGAATCCGCACCGGCTCCGTCGCGGGTTCGCCGGCGTCGCGGCTGGACTGGCCGACCACCCGGCCCATCCTCAGTCCGCCGCCGGCCAGCAGCAGCGGCGCGAGGTTGCCCCAGTGGTCGCGGCCGCCGTTCTCGTTGATCCGTGGCGTGCGGCCCATCTCGCCGCAGCAGACGAGCAGGATCTTCTCGCTCAGCCCGCGCGCCTCGACGTCCTCGAGGAACGCCGACAGGGCGTGGTCCAGCGGCGGCCCCATGTACGACATGCCCTCGGTCATGGTGGCATTGTTGACGTCGGCGTGCATGTCCCAGACGAAGTTCGTCGTCACCGTCACGAAGCCGCAGCCGCGCTCGCACAGCCGCCGGGCCAGCAGCAGCAACTTGCCGAGCGACCGGGCGTTATCGACGTAGTTGTTGTAGTTCCGCCACTTCTTGCTGATGTTCTCCGCCCGCACCAGCGGCGCGGTGTCGTAGCGATCGACGGTCTTCAGGCCCTCCTTCGTCAGGTCGAACGCCTCGCTGACGCCCCGCAAGATCACCTGGAACGCCTTCTCCCTTGTGGCGTCGAAGGCGTCGGCATCGAGGCGAGCCTTGACGCCGTCGAACGCCCGCAGCAGCGCCCGACGGTCGCCGAGCCGCTCGCGCGGCAGCCGCAGTTCCATGTCTCGCTGGAGGTCGCCGCCGGCACCCGGCATGAACGGCGTGGTCGAGACGGCGAACGGGCCGACGGCGTCGAACTTACCGAAGGCGGTGGTGCCCATCTGGGTGGACGGATCGACGGCCCGCGGGAACAGGGCGGCGTTGGTCGGCATGCCGGTTACGGGGTGGTTGGCCCCGGCGACGTGGGAGTAGGCCGAGCCGAGGTTTGCCCCGAACGTGTCCTTGCCGACGACCGGCTTGATGTCGTGGTTGCCGTCTCCGGTCACGAACGACCGCACAACGCTGACGCGGTCGGCGAGCTTCGCCAGCTTCGGGAACGACCCGCCAAACGTGACGCCGGGCAAAGCCGTTTTCACCTCGCCGGTGGCGCTGCGAACGCCGTCGGGGGCCGACATCTTCGGATCGAACGTCTCGACCTGGCTCGGCCCGCCGTGCAGGAAGAGGAGGATGACCGACCTGTCGGTCACCGGCCTGGAGGAGGCGGGGCTTTGCGCGAGCAGGTTCGGCAGCGATAGCCCACCCAGGCCGAGAGTTCCGATGCGGAGGAAGTCGCGGCGGCCCATCCGACTGTCGTCGTGGATCGTCAGCATCGCACACTCCCGGAAGGCGGTCTTGAAACGGCCACATCGCCGAGGATACCCCTACGACGGCGACAGGGCAATGAGCCAATCCGGGAGATCCTGGGTGGTGTCCGGGCAGCATTGCACGCGGGGAGTGAGTTGTGGTAACAGGTTCCGTCGTCCGCCCGCCCTTTCCCCTCACCCACGGATGGGACGGTCATGGATGACCTGACACGGTTTTGCTGCCTCTACCCCGACTGCCCCGACCACGGCAAGCGCGGCCATGGCAACCTGACCGTACCCATGCGTTATGGTCCGAACAAGGCCCGCCTGCTCCGCTGCTCCACCTGCCAGGTCCGCTTCTCCGAGCGCAAGGTCACCCCGCCCTTCGACGCCCGGCCCCCAGCCGACACACTGACGGCCGTCCTCGGCCATGTGGCCGAGGGGGTCGGTACCCGGAAGACCGCCCGGCTGACCGGCGTCCATCCGGACACCGTCACCCGCTACATCCGCCTCGCTGGCGGCCACGCCGGGCAAGTGCACGACGAACTCGTCGCCTTTTCACCCGACGACGGCGGAGGTGCCGTTCGATGAGAGGTGGTCGTTCGTCGAGTGCAAGGAGAAGAACCGCCGGCCGGGGGACGCGCGTCGTGGCGACTGCTGGGACCACGCAAGCGGCGGCCGTTCTTGCCGCAGCGCGGGCAGGGGTAGTGCTTGGCGGCGCAATGGACGGTGCGAACGAGCGGCACGAGCATGGCCTGTGCCCCTTGGGATGGCGGAGGTAACGCACCGCTTCTCCAGGGCGCACGCCTTATCTTTCAACGCCTCTTCACGTTACGTCGCCCCAGCGTCAGGCCGCTGCTGGAGACCAGCGAGGAGTGTCATATTACCCTGGGCTTTTCCCCCCATGAGCGAAGCCACGAGCTGACCGCGTGCAAGGACGACAACGCGAGACGAAGCCCCAGGCGGGTCTTGCGGGTGCTGTCGGGGGGCAACCGGGAACGTGAACGCTGTTGTTGGCAGGAATGCCCGTTGGAGGTATTGCGATCCCGAGGGGTTGAGAACGGTCTTCCCGCTTACCTACGGGAGATCCCGGAACGGTTAGCCGCTAATAGGTCATGTTTCGGCGGGATAACGCCGTGATGATGCATACCGACGTACCACCCCGCCAGTATTGACGCCCCTCGCCGCCGGGATAGCATGGGGGCAATCTCGCCCCCTGACCTCCCGAAAGGCCAACCCATGCGCCGACCCCTCGTCCTCGCCGCATTGCTCGCGGCCGCCTTCGCCTTCCACGCCGCGGCTCAGACGGCGGCCGGCGTCCTCGAACTGTCGCTGCCGGAGAGTTCCGAGCCGCCGTCCTGGGGGCCGGAGCAGGTCTCCAAGCTCACCATCGACGGCCGGGACTTTAGCACCCCACGCGAGTCGAAGCGCTCCGTCAAGGTCGCCCCGAAGGCCGGCGCCGACAGCGTCACCGTCAACTACACCTTCTGGCCCAACACCTACAGTAGCGTCACCCGCACCAAGGTCGTCAAGGTCGCCCCCGGCAAGACAGTGAAGGTGGACTTCAACAAGCCCGACCCCGACCGGCCCGACAAGCTGTTCGTCATCTACGTCCCCACCCCCCAGTCCGTGGTCGAGGAGATGTGCCGGCTGGCCAACATCGGCAAGGACGACGTCGTCTTCGACATCGGCTGCGGCGACGGCCGGCTCGTCATCACCGCCGTCCAGAAGTTCGGCGCCAAAAGGGCCGTCGGCATCGACATCAGCGAGCAGCGGATCAAGGAGTGCAAGGAGAACGCCAAGAAGGCCGGCGTGACCGACAAGGTCACCTTCCTGAACAAGGACGCCTTCACGATCAAGGACTTCTCCGAGGCCAGCGTCGTGCTGGTCTACCTGACCGACCGGCTCAACGAGGCGCTGCGGCCGACGCTCCAGAAGACCATGAAGCCGGGCTCGCGGGTGGTCTCGCACCGCTTCCGCATGGGCGACTGGAAGCCGGACAAGACGATAACTGTCAACGCCAAGGACAACCACGGCGACGACGACAACTTTGAACTGCACATGTGGACGATCAAGAAGCCCAAGCCGTAACCACCAGGGTTCCTGCTTGACACTCCCCTTTGGGCAGGTAAGCTTGGGTGGTGTCGCCCTCCCACCTACCTCATCCCACCCGTCCCGCCCGGAGCTGGAAGGCAAGCATGCTAACCATCCAAGGTCGCCACCCCACTCGCCGCTCGTGCGACGGCGTCAGCCGCCGTGGCTTCCTGCGCATCGGCGCCCTCGGCGTCGGCGCCGGCGCGATGTCCCTGGCGGACCTGTTCCGCCTCGAGGCCCAGGCCGGCGCCCGCCCGGGGACCCGGCACAAGTCGGTCATCATGGTCTTCCTCGGCGGCGGCCCGCCGCACCAGGACATGTGGGAGATCAAGACCGAGGCCCCCTCCGAGATCCGCGGGCCGTTCAAGCCGATCGCCACCAAGGTGCCCGGCCTCCAGATCGGCGAGTGCTTCCCGCGCATCGCCGCCCGCATGGACCGGTGCGCCGTCCTCCGCTCGCTGGTCGGCGCGCCCGACCGCCACGACGCCATCCTCTGCCAGGCCGGCTGGCCGCACACCTCCCTGATCAACCTCGGCGGGCGGCCGTCGATCGGCGCCGTCCTGTCGCGGGTGCTCGGCCCGACCGACCCGTCGGTCCCGCCGTTCGTCGGCCTGGCCGATCGGACGCAGCACGTGCCGTGGTCGGACCCCGGCAAGCCCGGCTTCCTCGGCATCGCCCACGCCCCGTTCAAGCCCGACGGCGAGGGGCTGTCGAACCTGAGGCTGAAGGGGGCCGCCGTCGAGCAACTCGGCGACCGCACCAAGCTGCTGACCAGCTTCGACGGCCTCCGCCGCGAGCTGGACACGACCGGGACGCTGCGGGCGATCGACGCGATGACCGAGAAGGCGCTGGGCGTGCTGACCTCCTCGAAGCTGGTCGAGGCGCTCGACCTGTCCCGCGAGGACCCGCGCGTCCGCGAGAAGTACGGCGACGGCAAGCCGTATAAGTTCCAGTACGACGGCGCGCCGACGGTCAACGAGCAGTTCTTGCTGGCCCGCCGGCTGGTCGAGGCGGGGGTGCGCTGCGTCACGCTGAGCTACGGCCGGTGGGACAGCCACGGCCAGAACTTCGACCTGGTCAAGGACCACGGCGCCAAGCTCGACCAGGCGTTCACCGCGCTGATCGACGACCTGGAGGTGCGCGGCCTGCTCGACGACACCACGGTGATCGCCTGGGGCGAGTTCGGCCGCACCCCGCGCATCAACAACGGCGCCGGCCGCGACCACTGGCCGCAGGTCAGCTGCGCCCTGATGGCCGGCGGCGGCATGCGGACCGGCCAGGCGATCGGCTCGACGAACCGCCTGGGCGAGGTGGCGAACAACCGGCCGATCCGCTTCGGCGAGGTGTTCGCGACGCTGTATCATAACCTGGGCATCGACGTGTCGCGGACGTTCATCCCCGACCCGACCGGCCGGCCGCAACACCTCATCGACCTAGCGCCGATGCGCGAGTTGGTATGAGGCGCGGCGGTAGCCGATTGTGCTAGCCCGACGCGCAGGCGAGGTTTGGTTCCGAACCTCGCCTGCGCGTCGGGCTTTCTCGGAGCCTCTCCTATGTCCCGTTGGCTGTGCGTCCTTCCCTTCCTGCTGCTCCCCGCGATCCTGCCGGCCGGCGACGACTTCCCCTCCCCGGCGAAGTCCGTCGAGCGGATGACCCTTCCGGAGGGCTTCCGCGCCCGCCTCGTCGCCGGCGAGCCGAAACTCCTCAAGCCCATCGCCGCCGCCACCGACGAGCGCGGCCGGCTGTGGGTCGTCGAGTCGCACAGTTACCCGCACTGGATCAAGGACGGCCGCCCGGGTAAGGACCGCGTCCTCATCTTCGAGCCTAAACCCGACGGCACCTGGTCGTCGAAGGTGTTCCTCGACAACGGGACGAATCTCTCCGGCATCACCATCGGCTTCGGCGGCGTCTGGCTGGCGAGCGTTCCGAAGATCATCTTCCTGCCCGTCAAGGACGACAAGCCGGCCGGTCCTCCGGTCGTCCACCTCGACGGCTTCAACCTCCACGACACCAAGCACAACGTCGTCAACAGCCTCTGCTGGGGGCCGGACGGCTGGCTCTACGGCCTCAACGGCATCCAGTCCAAGTCGGCGGTCGGCCGGCCCGGCACCCCGGAGGCCAGCCGCGTCAAGATGGACTGCGGCGTCTGGCGCTACCACCCGACGCGGAAGAAGGTGGAGGCGTATGCCCACGGCACGACCAACCCGTGGGGCCTCGACTGGGACGAGTTCGGCGAGATGTTCATCACCAACTGCGTCATCAAGCACGCCTTCCACGTCGTGCCCGGCGCCCACTTCGTCCGCATGTACGGTTCCGACGTCACCCCGCACACCTACGGCCTGATCGAGAGCTGTGCCGACCACATCCACTGGGGCGGCGGCGACTGGACGACGTCGCGCGGCAACAAGCCGGAGCACTCCGTCGCCGGCGGCGGCCACGCCCACGCCGGGGCGCTGGTCTACCTCGGCGACAACTGGCCGAAGGAGTTCCGCAACCGCCTGCTGATGGGCAACCTCCACGGCAGCCGGCTCAACCAGGACGAGCTGGTCCGCTCGCGCTCCGGCTACGTCATCAAGCACCGCGACGACGTCCTCTTCGCCAACGACCCGTGGTTCCGCCCGCTGTGGCTGCTGGCGGCCCACGACGGCGGCGTCTACGTCGGCGACTGGCACGACACCGGCGAGTGCCACAACTACGACAAGACCCACCCCAGCGGGAGAGTGTACCACGTCGCCTTCGGCACGCCACGCCGCGCCGCCGCCGACCTGGGGAAACTCAGCGACGCGGAGCTGGTCAAGCTCCAGTCGCACCGCGACGAGTGGCACGTCCGGCAGGCGCGGCGGCTTCTGCAAGAGCGCGCCGCGAAGGGAACGTTGAGCAAGGAGGCCCCCGGGCTGTTGGGGGAGCAGTTCGCTGCCGCCGGTTCGGTCCCCCGGAAGCTGCGTGCCCTTTGGGCGATGAACGCCGTTGGCAGCTTGACGGGGGCGCAACTCCGGGGCTACCTCGACGACCCTGAACCCGCGGTGCGGGTGTGGGCCGTGCGGTCCCTGGTGAACCTCGGGGTGAGGGAGGCCGACACCGACCGGCTGGTACGGTTGGCCCGGGAGGAGCGGTCGGAGGCGGTGTTGCTGGCGCTGGCCTCGGCCCTCCGGGGGGGGCCGCCCGGGCGCCCCCCCGCCGAGCTGGTCGCCCGGGCGGATGTCGCCACCGACCCGTACTTGCCGCTCATGATCTGGTACGGGATCGAGCCGCTGGTTTCTGAGCCGGTCGTGGTGCCGGTGATTGACCTGGACCACCAGTTTTTCCTGCGCCGGTGTGAGATCCCCCTCGTGCGCCGGCACATCGCCCGGCGGATGGCGGAGATGGAGAAGTCGGATTACCTGCAACTGCTGATGGGGGCGTTGCTCGAAGCGAAGGCCGTCGAGCCGCGGCGGGACATCCTCCGCGGCATGGGCGACGCCCTGGCCGGCCGCCGCCGCGTCAAGGTGCCGCTCGACGCCTGGGCCCAGCTGGACAAACAGCTCGACAAGGCGGACCCGGAGGTGCGAGAGCGGATGACCCGGCTGTCTGTGCTGTTCGACGCCCCCGGGGCGCTGGAGGCGGTGGCTCGGGTGACCCGCGACGGCAAGGCCGACGCCTCGGAGCGCGGCCGGTCTCTGGAATTGCTGCTGGACAAGCGCGCCGCCGGCGTTCCCGACCTGCTGCGGGTGCTGCTCGACGACCCGGCGATGCGCGGGGCCGCCCTGCGGGGCCTGGCCCATTACGACGCCCCGAACACGCCAGAGTTGATCCTCTCGCGCTACCCGAAGCTGACCGAGGCCGAGCGGGCCGACGCCGTTAGCACGCTGGCGTCGCGGCCGGCCTACGCCCGGGCGCTGCTGGCGGCGATGGAGGCGAAAAAGGTCCCGCTGACGGACGTCACGCCGTTCGTGGCCCGGCAGATGGCGGCCCTGGGCGACAAGGCGATCCGCCAGCGACTGGGCCGGGTCTGGGGCGACGTGCGCCCTCCTGTAAAGGACAAGGCGAAGGAGATGGCCCGCTACCTCCGGCTGGCCGCGCCGGAGCAGCGGAAGGCGGCCGACCCCGCGGCCGGCCGCGCCGTCTGGCAGAAGACCTGCGCCAGCTGCCACACGCTGTTCGGCGAGGGCGGCAAGCTCGGCCCCGACCTGACCGGGTCGCAGCGGAAGAACGCCGAGTACGTCCTGAGCAAGGTGCTCGACCCCGGCGAGGCGGTGCCCCGCGACTACCAGCTCACCCGCGTCGTCACCGCCGCCGGCCGCGTGTTGACCGGCTACGTCAAGGAGGAGAACGACAAGGTGCTCACCTTGCAGTCGCCGACGGAGGAGGTCCGCGTCCTCAAGGCCGACATCGAGCAGCGCGACCGGCAGCCCGGCTCGCTGATGCCCGACGGACAACTCAAGCCGATGTCCGACGCCGAGGTGCGTGACCTGCTCGCCTACCTCGCCGGCGAGAGGCAGGTGAGTCTGCCGGCTGGCAAGTAGTCCTTACGCCGATCGGCGCGCCGACCCTGGGGCCGAGCTGTCGCGCGCCTGCCGCACCAGTCGCTCCCAGGCGGCGTTGCTCGCCTGCACCTTGGCGCCGGCCATCTCCAGGTCCTCGACCAGCGCCCGCGCCGACGGGTACTCGCCGCCCTTGAGGCGTTCCAGCACCGCTTGCAGCTCCTCGGGCCACGGCTTCGACTTGCCGCCGGCCGGCATCGCCGCCCAGCCCGCCGCCAGCTGACCGAGCGCGGCCAGGTCGGCCTGGGCCGTCTCGCCCTCGACCAGCGGCACCGAGGCGGTCAGCCAGCGCGGCTCGCCCAGCCCGACCAGCTTGAGCATCCCGTCGCCGGTCAACACCAGTGACCCGGCGTCGAGGTGCCCGTGGGTCAGGCTGGCGCCGTGGACGGCGTCGAGGGCCAGCGCCGCCTGGCTGACCAGCCGGTACCACACGCCCGGCGCGGAGACGACGGCCGGCCAGTCGGCCGCCGCCAGCCCGCTGACCCACTCGACCAGCGCCGCCGGCCGGCTGGCGACCTTAAGCACCTCCAGCACCGCCGCGACGTTGGTGTGCCGGACGCACGCCGCGGCGGCGAACCGCTGCTCGAACTCGTCGGGCCGGACCGCGTCGTGCATCTCCGACTCGGCCAGGTGGCGCAGCACCGCCTCGGCGTTGCGGTGCGGGTCGCGGACGCGGTAGACCGCCTCGCGGGGGGTCGAGGGCAGCTTGTCGATGACCTGCAGCGGCCCCAGCACCAGCCCCGACAGGTTGCCCGCCTCGATCAGCGCCATCTGGTAGAGCGTCATGTACCCGCCGGCCAGCAGCAGCTGCCGCAGCGACCGGCGCTGCCGCCGCGCCTCCGCCCACAGCGCCTGGAGGGTGTCGTCCTCGACCAGGCCCATCGACGCCAGCAGCTCGCCCAGCTGGCGGTCGGCCGGCTCGACCTCGTCGTTGAGCGTCAGCACGGCGCGAGCCGGACTGCGGTCATTCTCCACCGCCCCGCTTTCGGACGCGGCCGGGGCGGGCATCGGCACGACGTCGCCCTCGCCGGGCTCGGCGCCGGGCGGGAGGGCGACCTTGGCCAGCTCGCGGAGTTTCCTCCTGTACCAATCCCGCATGTCGCCCAGGTGCCGGTCCATCTCGCCGCGGCGCTCGGCGACGGCGCGCCGCTCGCTCTCGACGCGGGCCACCTCCTCGGCCAGCCGGGCGCTGGTGTCCTCGACCTCGCGGGCGCGGGCCTCGATCTCGGCCTCGCGCTCCTCCAGCCGCGAGCTGCCCGCCTGAAGGGCCTGCCTCATCTCGGCGACGCGGCCCTGCCACTCGACGAGTTGCTGGCGGAAGGCGGCGACGGCGAGGCGCTGCTCGTCGCGGGCCTTCTCCAGCTCCAGCTCGCGCTGGCGGAGGCGGTCCGACTCGGCTTGCAACTGCTTGCGGGCGGCCTCCAGGTCGTCGCGGCTCTGGCGGGCGTAGGCGTGGACCTCGGCGAGGTGCTCGCGCAGCTGCTCGCGGCCGCCGGCCAACCGCTCCAGCACCGACGCGGCCCGCCACTCCAGCTCGGGCAGCGCCCCGATCATCTGCTGGGCGACCTCGCGGGCGCTGTCGAACTCCTGCCGCGCCTCCCGGTCGCGCTCGCGGGCCGCCTGCCGCTCCAGCTCGAAGGCGACGCGCTCCGCCTCCAGGCCCCGGCGCATGCTCTCCAGCGACTGTCGGGTCTCCGAGTGCTGCTCGCCGGCCACCGTGAGCGTGTCCGCCCGGCGGGCCAGTTCGCCCTCACGCTGGAGCAGCTTCCGCGTCTGCCCCTCCAGCTCCTGCCGCACCTGGTCCAGCTCGGCGGCGGCCCGCTGGTTGGCCTGCTCCAGACGGGCCATGTGCTCCTGCTGCTCCGCCTCGCGCGCCGCCATGGCCTGCTCGCGCTCGCCGACCTGCCGGCTCCGCGCCTCCAGGTCCTCGACGCGCTTGCGGACCTGCTCCTGGAGGCCTGCCAGCGTCTGCTCGGCCCTGGCCAGGGTGGTCTCGCGCTCGCGCAGAGCCTGCCGCTCGGCCTGGAGCGCCTCGCCCAGCCTCTCGACCTTCTCGCCGCGGGCCAGCAGCAAGGCCGCCTGCTCCTGCTGATCGGCCGACGCCGCCTCGACCTGGTCGCGCCGGGCCTGAAACTCCCCCTGCTGCCTCTCCAGCGACTCCTGGGCCTCGCGCAGCCGGGCCACCGCCTCGTCGAGGGTCCGGCGGCGCTCCTCGGCCCGGCGGCGCTCCTCGTCGAACAGCTCGCGGTCGTTGCGGAGGTCCGACTTTAGGCGCTCGGCCTCCTCCAGCCGCTCCTTGACGTCGGCCTCGGTCGCCTCGCACATCGCCCGCTGGTCGCTCAGCGCTTGCTCCTGCTGGCGCAGCTCCTCGCGCCCCCGCTCCAGCCGGGTGCGCAACGTCGCCAGCATCGCCTGCTGCCCCTCCAGGGCGGCGGCGCGCTGCTCGACCTGGGCGGCGGTGGCCTCCAACTCCGCCTTGCGGGCGTCGACCTGCCCCTGCTCGGCGGTCAGCCGGGTGTGCCACTCGTCCAGCTGGGTCGCCTGCTCCTCCAGGTCGCGGGTGTCGCGCTGGAGCTGCTCGTAGCGGCGGTCGATCTCCAGGGCCCGCTCGTTGAGCTGCCTCTGCCGCTGCTCCGAGGTCGCCTGGATGCGGTCGAGGCGGACCAGGTCGGACTGGTGCTGCTTTTGCCCCCTTTCGAGATCCGCCTTTTCCTTGGCCAGCCTCCCCTCGCGGGCCTCCAGGTCGGCCACCCGGTCGTGCAGCTCGCGCTGGACCTCCTGCTGGCGGCTGGCGAACAGGCGGTGCTGCTCCTCGACCAACTGCCGCTCGCGCCCCAACTGCTCGCGGCCGGCGTCCAGCTCGGCCTGGCGGCCGGCGGCCTCCTGGTCGGCCTGGGCGGCGCGGGCCTCGCGCACCTCGACGGCGGCCTTGCGCAGGCGGACCTTGCGGGCGGCCCGGCGGATCGCCTGTTGCTGCGTCAGAATGCGGTCGCGGCGGTGGTGGAAGCGCTCGGCCAGCTCCTGGCGGATCTTCGCCAACTCCTGCTGGAGAGCGTCCACCTCCTGCTTGCGCCGGGCCACCTCCTCAGAATCGGCGGCCGGCGCGGGCTGCCGGGCCAACTCCTCGCGGTGCTGCTGCAGCAGCAGGCGAGCCTTCTCTAGCTCCTGGCGGTGCTGCTCCAACTGCCGCTCGCGGGCGGCGAGGTCGCGGAGGCGGTCGTCGAGGTCGGCGGGGGCGGCCTGGCCGGCGGCGAGGCGGACGACCAGTTCGGCGGGGCCGATCTGGACCGTGTCGCCGTCGGCGAGGTAGGTCGAGGCGACGGGCCGGCCGTTGACCTTGACGGGCAGGACGGCGGCGAGCTTGCGGAGGCTAGCCCCGCCGGCGTGGCGGGCGATCAGGCAGACGACGGGGGGGAGGGTGGCCCCGGGCAGGCGTAGGTCGCAGCCCGGGACGGCGCCGACGAGGAAGCCGCCGTCGCCGACCTCGTAGCTGGCCGGCCGGGACGGGCCGACGCGCACTTCGAGGCGGAGGGCCGCGCCGGGGGTGGGGGCTGGCGTTCGTTCCATGTACGGACGGTCCGCGCCGGGGCGGGGATCCGTCCCCGCCGATGCCCGGCGATTGGACCCGAACTCGGCCGGCAGGGCAAGGCCAACCCACCTGGGTAAGCCTTGTCACGAAGCGTTGGACGCGCGAGGGCCGCCACACGGAGGTGACCCGTGCGGCGGCCCTCGCGATCCGAACGACGCGGACGAGCCGTCCAGGTCGGGTCGGAGATTGAGTTGACACCGGCGGGCGGTTCGGCCGCGGGGAGCGGCTCGACGCCGCCTTGGTGGCAGGCGCCCCGAGCACGGCGCTCCCCCCCGACCCAAGCCTGCGTCAAGCCACAGAACTCCAAGCCCGCCGCCCGTCAATTCCATTCCCCGGCCCAGCCCAGGTGGCTGGACTCAGACGGGCTACTTGGCGGGGGCTGCGGCGGTCTTGCGACGCCGCGCGCCGTAGCCGGCCAGGCCGAGGGCGCCGAGGCCCAGCAGCGCCAGGCTAGCCGGCTCGGGAACGGCGGCCTCCGAGGGGTTGACATCCACGGCATCCAGTACGATCCCCTGGTTGAAAACCAGGTCCCTGTCGGTGAAAGTCAGGGTGGCGGTGGCCGAGTCCGCCACGAAGGTTTTGCTGTAGAGGGTGTAGTCCATGTTGGACCTGGTAGACCCCGAGTGGGTCACCGTGTCGGCCAGCAGGACTCCCGCCCCGGTGACCGTCACGTCCGCCATCGCCGTCAGGGGAGGGTTGTCCGCGTTGTTGGCATACGCGAACGTCAGAACGTAGGTCGCCCCCATCGTGGTGGCGAACGTCTGGGAGATCGTGCCGGGAAAACCCGTGCTTCCATTCAGGTCCAGGGAGTTCAGTCCCTGGTAGGCGGGCCAGTAGCCATTGTTGACCACGTCCACGCTACCGGCGGTGATCGCCCAGGGGGTCATCGAAGCGTTACCCGTGCCGAGAGTCGTGAACGACCCGGACGGGGTCACCGGGGTCTCGAACCCCCCGTTGACGATCAGCCCGGCCCGGGCAGGAACAGAGTACAGCAGCGTCAGGGCAAGCGCGGTCAGAATAAGGTTCGGGCGCTTCATGAGGTTGTCCCACTTGGATAAAGAGAACGGTTACTATCAAAAGAACGAAGGCACCTAAAGTCGAGCAGACCACGGAGTTCATCAAGGAGGCCGGAGTAATTTTGTGGGCGGGGAGGCAGTTCCCCAACAGTCGGGGCCTAGGAGCAGTTTCCCACTGGGTGGCAGTTTTAGATTCGCGTAGGCAAAGGACAGGAAGGCGGGTGCGGCGAACCCGGAGTTGGAGGAGGACGTGCCCGGGGAGGACGCTCCGGTCCCTGCGGCGTCGCTGGGGGATTGCGCCGGAAGGGGGTGTTGCAGCGGTTCGTCCTCGCCGCTCGGATCGACTTCGCCCCTACCTGGCGTTTGGACCAAGTGGAGTGCGTCCGCGCCATTCGCGCGACAGCAGACTGGATGGAGGACAGCGCGGTCGAAGGCCAGTCCGGCGCGTGCCTGCTCGCCCGCTCCCAGCCAGGCCAGCAATACGAACAGCTCGAATCGCGGTTTCGCCCACGACGACACGGTCACACCGTCATTCCCAAGGGGATGATAACCAGTCAGTACATGTCTGTGTGTGCTATAGTTCCGGCCCATTCCAAGAAGCAATTGTCAGGCCGAACCCGTCCTGGAAGGCAGATTGTTCGCAAGATAATGCGACAATTACTGTTGTGGCAATTAAGACCAGTCGCCGCGGCTGGGAGTTGGCTGATACGCGGCGACTGATTCGTAAACTCGTCGAAACAACCGGATCAAGCAGATCTCAACTGCGCAACACCCAAGATCAGTGACCCTTGAGCCACGTGGGTCTCATTCAAGGCCCGCAGGGCTACCGGACTCTACTGGGTCCAGCGTTGAGGGCGCTACCTTACACAGGCCCGACCGTTAGGGAGGGCTCGCTTCGCCTGGGCGCGGCATTAAGCCCTCCCTGACGGTCGGGCCTGCGACCGGAGCATTCATACTGCTGGACCCAGTAAGAGGGGCGGGCGTGCCAACGGCCTGCGCCTACGTTCCGGGTGAGCAAGGGGGCTAACCTTGCCTGGGGGGCCATCACAAGGCCAATGAGCAGGCGATCACGAGAATGCCCGGATTCGAGCGGCCGCAAGGGTTAATCCGATCAGGCCGAGTTGGTCGATAGTAATCGGAGCCGTTTTTTGCGGGGGGGGCGGAATGAGCGTCATTGGCCATATCCGGCTAGGGATGATGGGCTGTCTGCTTGGGTTCCTCTTCCTCCCCGTCCCGAGAGCGACAGCGGGGGATGACAAGGTCCTGCGGGAACTGCTGGAGCGTGTGGAGAAGCTGGAGAAGCAGAACGAGGAGCTGCGTAAGAAGCTAATCGAATCCGGCCCGGCTGGCCCCTATAAGCCACCGGCCGAGGTGAAGGACAAGGAAACGGGCAAGGAAAAGGAGAAGATCGAGAAGGTGATCGACTCCTACCTGAAGGATCAGGAGAAAAAGAAACAGGAGCAGAAGGCGCAGCAGGAGGACGAGGGCTATGAGGTCGGCAAGCAGCTGGACGCCAAGGCCCGCTGGACGAACCACCAGCTCTGGGTCGAGAGTGAGGACAAGGCGTTCCGCTTCCACCTCGGCGGACGGTTACAGTTCGATGCGGTCTTCGTCCACGCCCCCCAGCGGCTCATGGTGCCGCTGTCGCAACAGGGGATCGGCGAGTTCGACGATGCCATCAACTTCCGGCGGGCCCGGCTGGCCGCCGAGGGTACCCTTTGGGAGGTGTTCGACTTCAACTGCGAGTACGACTTCGTCAACACCGTCCGCATCGTCCCGGCCGGCCAGCGGATCGACCAGGAGCAGAGCCAGATCGCCGGCACCGCCGGCACCTCCGCCGACCGCAACGCCACCATCAACACCCCGGTGCCGACCGACCTGTGGGGTCAAATCCACGGCATCCCGGTGATCGGCAACATCCGGGCCGGCAACCAGAAGCAGTGGATCAGCATGGAGCACCTGACTTCCAGCCGCTTCCTCGACTTCCTGGAGCGGTCGCTGGCGTTCGACGCCTTCCTGGAGAACGGCAACAACGGGTTCGTGCCCGGCATCAGCGCCTGGCGGACGCTGCTGGACGACCGGATGCACGTCGGCGCCGGCGTCTACTGGCCCAACTTCCGCGACATCTTCGGTTGGGACGTCGGCGACGGCGAGCGCCAGTACGTCGCCCGGGTGGCCGGCCTACCGATCTTCGAGGAGAACGGTCGCTACCTGCTCCACCTCGGCCTGGCCTACATGCACTCGACGGCCGACGACGGCGTCATCCGCTTCCGCGCCCGGCCGATGACGCGCAACGGCCCGGCGGTGCTGCACAACATCATCGCCCAGATCCAGGGCCAGCTGCATAACTACAACCTCGTCGTGCCGGAGTTGCTGGTCAACTGCGGCCCGTTCACCTTCGCCTCGGAGTACTACGGCGCCTGGGTCGATCAGCGGCCGGGCGCGCCGTTCACGGCGGTCGGCACCCAGACCGCCTCGCGCGACCTGCCGCGCGGCGGCCGCGGCCCGCTGTTCTACCAGGGCGGCTACGTCCAGGTCGGCTACTTCCTGACCGGCGAGTCGCGCGGCTACGAGATCCCCCGCGCGTCGGAGGGGCGGCAGGTGCCTTACGAGAACGCCTTCTTCGTGGACGGCGAGGAGGGCTGCGTCGTCGGCCGCGGCGGCTGGGAGGTGCTGGCCCGCTACGAGTACCTCGACCTCAACTCGCAGGGCGTCAACGGCGGCGTGCTGCACGGCAGCACGCTCGGCGTCAACTGGTTCCTCAACCCCAACGCCAAGGTCCAGGTCAACTACACCCTGGTCTACCGCGACGCGACCCAGTACAAGGCCGGCGCCGTCGCCCCGGACGGCAACTCGATCCGCGACGGCCTGATCCAGGGCCTCGGCACCCGGCTGGCGTTTGACTTCTGACCCCCGCTTCCGTGAAGGAGACGACCATGCGCGTCCCGCGAGCGGTCTTCCCAGCGGCCCTCCTGCTTGCCGGCCTCTCCCGGGGCGGGGACGTGGTGTGTGTGCCGACCGCCAAGACGAAGGAAACCACCCGGAACTGCTACCGTCTCAAGATCGACCACGTCTGCCTGACGTGTAAACCGACCTGCTGTAGCTGCGACCCGTGCGGCAAGCCGCGCGAGGTCCGCAAGCTCATCAAGCGCATCGTCAAGGAGCAGGCCGTGGAGGCGCGATGCGAGCCGGCGTGCCCGTGCGCCGGCGAGCCAGGGGCGTCGGTCGCCGGTGGTAGCGCTCAAAAACCTCCGGGGGCTGACGCCCCCGGCTCGCCGGGGGTCAGTCCGCCCGCTTCAGGAAGTAGTATGCCGCCAGCCCCAGCCCCACCGCGATGACGAACCAGCGGACGGCGACCTTCGGCACCAGTCGGCCGCCGGCGGCGCCAGCCAGCCCACCGCCGATCCCCGCCACCGCCATCAGGCCGACCATGCGCCACTCGACCACGCCCTGCGCCGCGAACACCACCGCTGCCACGCCGTTGATGAGCGCCGCCAGGATGCCCTTGACCGCGTTCATGCGGTGGATGTCGCCCAGGCCCATGAAGGCCAACGCCGTCAACATCAGGATGCCGATCCCCGCCCCGAAGTAGCCGCCGTAGACGGCGACGAGGAACTGGAAGAACACCACCGCGACCCGCACGCGCCCCGGCGGCATCCCGTGGGCGGGGTGCTTGACGAATCGGTTGGCCAGCCACGGCTGGGCGAGGAACAGCAGCGAAGCCGTCAGCAACAGCCACGGCACCAGGGCTTCGAAGTAGCGCTTGTCCAACCCGGTCATCAGCAGCGAGCCGACCGCCCCGCCCAGCAGGCTCGGCGGCCCCAGCAGCCACAGCCACGGCCCGGTGCCGGCCAGCTCGCGCCGCAGGCCCCAGGCGCCGGCCAGGGACGCCGGCAACAGCGCCAGCGTGCTGGTGGCGTTGGCGCGGACGGAGTCCAGCCCGTAGCGCAACAGCGACGGGAACGTCAGCAGCGTGCCGCCGCCGGCGACGGTGTTGATGGCGCCCGCCAGGAAGGCGGCGGCGAGCAGTAGCGCCTCGGGGAGCATCACTTCCAGCGCACCGTCACCCCGAGATACTCCTCCTTCTTGTGCAGAAGGCCCTCGTAAGCCTCGCCGAGCCCCTCGGGGCCGATCCGGTGCGTGACCAGGCCGTCGAGGCTCAGCCGGCCGTCGTGGATGGCGGCCAGCAGCCAGTTCTGCCCCTTGTTGATGTCCCAGGCGCCGGCCAGCCGGGTGTGGGCCGGCTCGAACAGCATGTTGCCGTGCGCCCCGGTCACCTCGATGTAGCGGCGGTGCAGGTCGTCGTAGAAGTTGACGTCGCTGACCTTGCCGCGCGGGCTGCCGACCACCACCACCTGCCCGCCGTCGCAGGCCAGGCTCATCGCCGTCGGCACCGCCGCCGGCACCCCGGTCGCGTCGGCGACCACCTCGGCGCCGCGGGCGTTGAGCAGCGCCGACAGCTGCTGCCGCACGTCGCCGGCGTTCGGGTCGAGGACGTGGTGGGCGCCGGCCGCCAGGGCCGCCTTGCGCCGCATGGCCACGGCGTCGATGCCGACGACGGGGTAGGCACCCGCGGCGAGGAACGACCGCAGGGCGAACTGACCGATGATGCCCAGCCCCAGAACGGCCACCGACCGACCGAGCGTGAGACCGACTCGGACCGCGGCGCCGAGGCCGTAGCGGGCGATGCAGGCGACCGCGGCCTTCTCCGCGTCCATGCCGTCGGGCAGCTTCCACAGCCGGCCGCGCTCGTGGCCGATGGTGAGCAGTTCCAGCGAGGCGTGGTTGCCGGGGAAGCTGACGCGGTCGCCGGGCTTCCACCCCGGCACCTCCTTGCCGACCTCGACGACGGTGCCGGCGGCGGAGTAGCCGGGGCGGAAGGGGAACTTCCAGTCGGGCAGGTTGGGGTCCTTCAGCCACTGGTGCGTGCCGGTGTAGACCGCCAGCTCGGTGCCGGCGCTGACGGCCGACACCTCGGCGGCGACCAGGACCTGGTTGGGCGCCGGCGCGGGCAGGTCCACCTCGCGGACGCCGACCTTGTACGGTTCGAGAACGACGGCTTGCCGTGCTTTCATATGCGTTGTCTGAGGGAGAGTTCAGGGCCTGGGTTCCGACGCGGTTACCCTACGACGTCCGGCCCGCGGTGGCCGGGAAAACGGCCCCGTGCGCCACAACCCCGGCCGGTTTCCCTTGTAGCGGCGGCAGGGGCGCGTTAGCGTTGGTCCCCGTGGCCAGGGAGCGGTTGGGGTTCCGGGCCGGGCGGGGGGTGCTTATGAGCGGAGAGGGGGACGGGCTCGGTGTGGCTTCAGGGGTGCCTGGACCGGCTGGGCCGCGGGGACGCCTCGGCCCGCACGGAGCTATTGACGCGGGCCTGCGACCGGCTGGACCGGCTGGCCCGCAAGCTGCTGCGGGCCGACCCGCGGGTCGGCCGCTGGGAGGCGACCGACGACGTCCGCCAGAACGCCATGCTGCGGCTGTTCCACGCCCTGGGCCAGGTCCACCCGGCGACGCCGCTGGACTTCTTCCGCCTGGCCGCCTTGCACATCCGCCGCGAGTTGATCGACCTGGCCCGGCGCCACTTCGGCCCCGCCGCGCCGGCCGTCATCACGAGTCGGTCGCGCCGGGCCCCGCCGACTCGGCCCCGCCGTGGGCGGTGCCGACGCCGCAGACCGGTCGCACGACCCCCAGCGGCTGGCAGGCTGGAGCGAGTTCCACGCCGCGATCGAGAAGCTGCCGGCGGAGGAGCGGGAGGTGTTCGACCTGCTGTGGTATCACGAGTTGCCTCAGGCCGAGGCGGCGGGCGCTGCTGGGTGTGTCGGAGCCGCACCCTGCAGTGCCGCTGGCTGCTCGGCCCGCCGGCTATTGGCCGGCGTACTGCCGGCCGAGGGGGAGTAACCTCCGTGGCGGGGTTCAGATGCCCGTCAGCCACAGGGAGAAGATCGCCATCTTGGCGGGGATGGCGGCCGCCCCGGCCCCGCCGTTGTAGAACGTCCAGCCGGCCCGCTGGGTGAAGAAGGCGGCGAACGACTCGGCGAAGTCCTCGTTCTCGTTCGTCCGGGCGTAGTTGCTGGCGAAGGTGGCCGTGTTCAGGTACCAGCGGTTGCCGCGCCCCTCGTTGGTGCTCAGGGTGTATTTGGTGGGGGCCTTCGGGTCGGTCGAGGTCCAGCCGCTCTGGGCGAGGAACGAGGACCAGTAACTGTTGGCGGCGGACTGGAAGGCGGCGCCCTGCCAGTTGTGGCCGATCTCGTGCAGCAGGTAGCCGCGCAGGTTGACGTCGTTGGCGGTCGTGTCGCCGAACTGGAGCGACGCGTCGGTCATGTGGACCCAGCCGTCGTTGAAGCCGCGGTTCGTGCTGCCGTGGCGGACGATCACCAGGTCGTTGCCGTTGCTGTCCTCGAGCAGCTTGGTGCCCCGCGCCTCGCGGTGCAGCACGTCGAGGACGGCGTCGGTCCGCAGGACGTCGGCGTCGGTCCAGTTCTTGGCGGTGTAGGTCACGGTCTCCGTCGGCGACAAGGTGACGGTCGTGGTGTAGCCGTGCAGGAACGTCGGGCGGGCGTCCTCCGCGGCGAAGTCCTGGATGGTGTCCTCGAAGGTGTAGCCGGTGCCGGTCGTCCGCGTCGCGGGCATCAGGAAGCGGTCGGCGCCTCGGCCGCCGTTCAGGGTGTCCGCGCCGTCGCCGGCGCCGCCGAACAGGCAGTCGTTGCCGTCCTCGCCGTAGAGGAAGTCGGCCCCGCCCTCGCCGTAGAGCCGGTCGTTGCCCTTGCCGCCGACGAGCGTGTCCGACCCGGTGAAGCCCCAGAGGACGTCGTCGCCGACGTTGCCGTTGAGGTAGTCGTCGCCGTCGAGGCCGTAGAGGGTGTCGTTGTCCTCCTCGCCGACGGCGAGGAGGTCGTTGTCGTTGGCGGGCCCGCCGTTGCGGCCCCACAGGGCGTCGGCGTCGCCGCCCCAGCCGCCGTGCAGGACGTCGTTGCCCGACCCGCCGACGAGGACGTCCGCGCCCTCGCGGCCGTCGAGGACGTCCCTGCCGTACCACCCGAACAGGGTGTCCTTGCCGGTGCCGCCGGTGAGGTTGTCGTCGCCCCAGCCGCCGTTGATGGTCGAGGGCAGGCTGGTCATGTTCTCGACGTGCCAGTCGTTGCCACCGCGGGCGTCGATGTTGAGGCTCTTGACGTTCGGCACCCAGTAGGCGTAGGTGGTGGCCGTGACGAGCCTGTAGAGCGGCTGGCTCATCTCGACGACGCCGTTCAGCTTCACCTGGATGGAGTCGTTGTACCCGCTGAGGCCGCCGGCGACCCGGCTCACGACGATCTCGTCGGCGCCCTCGGTGCCGACCACGGTGAGGAGGCCTGAGGCGGGGTCGAACGAATCAACACCTCGCGGCGCTCCAGGGACTCGACGCCGAGCCGGGTAGGGGGTCCGGTTGCGGATGGGGGAGATCGACTTCTTGTCAACCAGCTTGTGCAGCAACGCCTTCATGGGATTTCCTCCGGTCGGGTTTAACGGTCCGATTTGCCTCTGTGAGGTGAGCCTGACTGCTCACTCCGCTGACAGCAGACGAAACCGCTGGTGGACGACAGGCGTTTTTCGATTATTCTCAAGCGGCGGCGAACTGCTACGGAGAGCCGGGCAAGGGAGGCGCCTTCAACGTCCGCTCCGCCTCGGCCCGGAAGAGCCGTAACTCGCGCAGTTGCGGCGGGAGCTGCCTTGGTCGCGTCCGCCCAGCGGTTCGCCCCGTCGAGGCGCTCCTTCGCCCGGGAATGGGGCCGCCCAGGCGGTGGTAGCACATGGCCAGGAAGTAGAGAGCATGGCCGTCCGCCGTGCCCGTGCCCATCGCGAGGGCCTTCTCCAGGTGGGAGACGGCGTCCCGAATACGGCCGGCGCGGTACAGGGCCACGCCCAGAGTGTTGAGGAAGATCGGGTCGTTGGGGCGCTTCTGGACCGCCCGTCTGGCCAACCCCGCCGCCAACAGCGTGGCCCGCGCCGCCGCTCTTCCCCGGTGAGCAGGCCCCAGGCCAGGGCGTTGGAGCCGCGGCCGGGTTGGCGGGGGCCTGGCGGAGGGCCTTCTCGCGGCAGGCGGCGGCTGGGCCCTCCCAGTGGAGGGCCGCGTAATTGCGCGCGAGGGCGGCCTCGACGAGGAAGGAGCTCGGGGTGAGGCCTGTTGCAGGGAGTAAAAATCCAGGATCGCCAGCGGGGGCAGGCCGAGCCTGGATCACCGCGCCTCGGCCCCTCCCACGGGTAGTTGCGGTAGAAATGGGCGCGGTCCATCAGGGTACGCAAGGTATCGACCGCGACCGTGAGCCAGTGCCGCAAGGACTTGGCGATCTCCAGGCGGTAGCGGCGGGCGTCGATCATGTCCGGAAGCGCAGGCCAAGGGCGAAGTTGAGCCGGCGGTAGCCGCCTCGCCGGCCTCGCCCAACACCAGCAGGGCGTGGCCGAGCCGGGCGTGGGCCAAGCGCGTCGAAGGGGGAGGAAGGCGAGCGTCACCAGGGCCTCGTCGCGTCGCCGGGCCGCCTGCTTGGGGTCCTTGACCAGGCCGGACGCCGACCACTTCCCACGGCGTCGCCGCCGGCAGCGGGCGGCGGGGGCGGGGGCAACTCCGGCCGGTCCCAGTCAAGGCCGAGCGGCTTCACTTCTCAGCGCGGATCCTGCGGAGGTCCCAGCCCAGGATCGTCTGCAGGTCGGCGGCGTTGACGATCAACTCGCCGCCGGGGCGCGCGAAGACGAGCGGCTCCAGCCGGGTCTGCTCCGGGATTTCGATCCGGGCCAGCTCCCGCCCGGAGGCGCACTCGATCAGGGCGACCGCGCCCGAGGAGCCGACCGCCAGCAGCGACTCGTCGTCGCTGAAGCAGTGGGTGGTGCCCGGGACGTCGGCGACCGGCTCCCAGCCGTTGACCCGCCACAGCTGCACCCGCTGGTCCCAGGTATCGACCGCGGCCAGCCGGCCCTGGCGGCTGAACGTGCCGCGGCCGCCCTGGTCGGCGAGGCCGCCTCGACGGCCCTGCCGGTGGTCGCCGAAGGCGGTGACGCTGCCCAGGACGTGGCTGCCGCTGAGGAGCAGGCTCCCGTCGGGGCTGACGTCGCAGCGCGGACGTCGTGCTGGGGCTCCATCGCCAGCCACCGCTGGTGCCCCGAGCCGGCCGACGACGTGGCCCCGGCGGGGACCCCGAAGGCGACCACGCTCAGGTCGGCGCTGACGCCGACCCGGTTGCCGTTCCTCCAGCCGCACCCAGGAAGCCGGGCGGGCCGACCCGCACAGAGCCGGCCTCGGCCCGACCGTGATTGGCCAGCGGTACATCCCGTAGAGGGAGGTGGTCAGAAGGCCCCGGCCGTTCGGCTCGAAGCGGACCGGGATCACGCCGGGGAGGGGCGCGCCAGCGGCGTCGCCGTCGGGAGGTCGATGACAACGGTATCGAGGTTGTCCGAGCAGGCCAGCCGCCGTCCGTCCGGGCTGAGCGCGCAGTGATCGGGAGACACCCGGATGTTGCTCGCCAGCGTCCTGACCGGGGTCGCCGGCAGCCGCAGGAGGCTGAGCTGGCCGGCGTGGTGACTCCCCGCCAGCGTCGGTGCCGGCGAGAAGCGCACCGGCCCGAAAACGGGCGGGCTCATGCCGGAGAACAGCAGCCGCCCGGAGCCGACGTCCCAGACGCGCAGGATGCCCGACCAGTCGGTGCTGGCGAGCACCTCCCCGGTCGGGGCGAACGTCACGACGATCCCCTGCGACGTGTGGCCCTGGAGGGGGGGCAAGGCCGGCTCCCCCGTGGCGGCGTCGTACAGCCCGATGGTGTTGGAGGGGTCGGCGAAGGCGAAGAGCCGCCCGGAGGGGTGCCAGGCGAAGCAGCCCCCATAGGGCTCGTCGGCCTCCGCCACGACCTTGCCCGTGGTGAAATCGACCACCCGGACCGACTGGCCTCGCACCAGGGCCAGGTGCGGCTTCGAGGGGTGGAACGGATCGCCAAACACCACGGCGCCCTGGGCGAGGTGCTTGCGGAGCCGGCCTGTAGCCGTTTCAAAGAGCCGGGTCGTCTGCCCGGCCGAAGCGACGGCGAGGAGGGACCCGTCGGGGCTGAACTGGACAAGGGAGCCGCCGGGCACCTGCCAGGCCTTCGTCGCCCCGTCGCCGCTCAGCTTCCAGACCTCGACGAGACCGGAGGACTCGGCACAGCGGGCGAACCAGTCGCCCCCGGGGCTGAAGGCCAGCCCGCCGTACCCGTTAACGGGGCCTTGTCCCGGCAGGGTGGCGATCAGCCTGTCGTCGGCCACGCGGCGGATGCTGATGGAGTGGTCCTTGGCGCTTTGTCGGGCGTAAAGCCGCTGCTCCGGGTCGTAGGCCAGGTTCATGGAGCCGGCCGGCCAGCCGGGCCACTGCTTGGCGACCTCGACGTCCATGAGCATCAGGCACGCGGCCGCCTCGTCGCGGAAGCGCTTGCGGTCCTCGTCGCTGAGTTCGCCCAGCTGCCGGGCCAGCGCCAGCGCCTCCTTCAGCTTCGCCAGGGCGTCGAAGCGCTGCCCGCGGCGGCCGCTCCGCCTTATGCCCCGCGCCTCGTTCAGCATCGTCTCCCACAGCTGCCGCTGCGTGTCGCGGCGGGCGCCCTCGGCCTCCTCCCGGCGGCGTTCGGATGCCTCCTCGCTCCGCAGCGCCCAGACGGCGAGGGAGGTCGAGGCCGCCAGGCCGGTACTCAGGCTGAGGAAGATGGCCAGCAGCAGGCCGGCCACGCCGGGGTGCCGCCTGGCCCACCGCCAGGTCTTCTCGGCCACGCCGGCCGGCCGGGCGGCGATCGGCCGGCCCGCCAGGAAGCGGTGCAGGTCCTCCGCCAGTGCCTCGGCGGTGGCATAACGCTTGTCCGGGTCCTTATGGAGGCATTTCAGGCAGACCGTCTCCAGGTCGGCGGGCACCTCCGGGCGGGCCGACCGCACTGACGACGGGTCGTCGCTGGTCACCTTCAGCAGGACGTCCAGCGGGGTCGCCCCCTCGAACGGGGGGCGCCCGGTCAGCAGTTCGTACAAGGTCGCGCCCAGGCCGTACACGTCCGTCGCCGGGCCGACCTGGCGGGCCTGGCCGCGCGCCTGCTCGGGAGCCATGTAGGCCGGCGTGCCCAGTACGTCACCGGTCGCCGTCATCCCGTTGTCGCCCGCTTGCAGCGACTTGGCCAGCCCGAAGTCGGTCAGCTTCGGCACGCCGGCCGACGTCAGCAGGACGTTGGAAGGCTTGATGTCGCGGTGGATCACCCCCTGCCGGTTGGCGTGGTCCACCGCCCGGGCCAGCGACTCGACCAGCCGGGCCGCCGACGCCGGCGGCTGTGGCTGCCCGCCGACGTGCTGCGCCAGGCTGGGGCCGTCGATGAACTCCATCACCAGGTAGCCGTGGCCGGCGTGGGCGCCGGCCTCGAAGACCTGCACGACGTTGGGGTGAGTCAGCCGCGCCAGCAGCTCCGCCTCCTGGCGGAAGCGGACCAGTTGCTCGGGGCGGGCGCCGACGCCGTGGAGCACCACCTTGATGGCCACCAGCCGGTCGAGGCTCTTCTGACGGGCCTTGTAGACGACGCCCATGCCGCCCCGGCCCAACTCCCCCAGCAACTCGTAGCCGGCGAAGGCGGGGGGCTCGGCCACGTCTACTGGTGTGGCACCACTGCCCGGTGCCTGCGTGGCGCGGCTGCGGGCCAGCGTCAGGTACAGGTCGAACTGGCGGGCTAGCTCGTCGGCCAGGTGGGGGAAGCGGCGCTGGTAGTCCGACAGGCGCGGCAGGTCGCCTCGGTCGAAGCGGTGCAGCCACTCGCCGACGATCAGCGGCATGGCCTCGCGGGGGTCGGCAGCCACCTCTGGGAACGCCTCCAGGTAGCGATCGACGGCAACCGGCCTGCCACCCTCCCAGCGTAGCGACTGGTCGCCGCACAGCGCGCGCAGCCGCTCGGACCTGGACATCTCACGGCAGCGCTGGGGCAAATGGTCGAAGTCGGACGGCGAGGGCAGGGCGGCGGTTGTCAGGGGAGGCTGGGGCATGGGGGATCGACCCCGAGCGGGCGCCCTCTCCCCCTGTCCGGCGCGGTCAGAAAGGTGAAGCCGGCCCAGCGGAGAGTATACTCCCGCCCGACAACGACCGTCAAATAGGAAACGACCCCCCCGCGCCCATGCGCTTCAGTCACAACCCCGCGCCACGCCGGAACAAGAAGATGGACGGACGACCGACACACCACCCGGAACCGAGATGATGAACAAGACCCTGTCCCTGCTGACGCTGGCCGCGATCGCCCCGTTGGCCGCGGCCGGCTCGAAGCCACCCTTCCGCCCCAACACGACCTTCGCCTCCGGCCACAACTTCCACCACGTGCCGCCGACGCACAACTTCACGGGGTTCAAGCCGACGACGTTCACGACGACCACGACGACCAACACGACCTTCAAGCCGCCGTTCAAGCCGACCTTCCCGCCGCACCACACGACGTTCCACGCCGGCAAGACGTTCGGCCCGACGGGGACGCCGTTCAAGGGGACCACGACGAACTACTTCACGGCGAACGCGGTCAAGTTCAGCGGCGGCTTCTTCTACAAGGGCCAGTCGCACCAGCAGTGGACGAAGCGGTTCTTCTCGCCGCGCTGGAAGACGTGGTGCTTCTTCTGCCCGTTCGCCAGGTCGTGGTTCTACTTCAACGCCACGCGGGGCGGCTTCTTCCCGGTGACGTCCATCGCCATGTCGCCGCCGGCCCCGAGCCTGCCGGGCGCCGCCTTTCTGCCGCCGGGCGGGGCCGAATTGCCGGTCGCCGGCCCCGGCGAGGAGCCGGAACTGCCCGAGGCGGAGTGAGCCATCGCCAGGGCGGCGAGGCGGGGCGCGACTAACCGTCGCGCCCCCCTACTGACGATTCTCGGGGCGTACGGCTGGTGACGACCAACCACCCGACGGCCAGGAAGGTATACACCGGAATGGTGACTGCTACCGCCAGGAAGAGGGTCTCACCGATGGCGTTCACGACCTTCGAGAGGACCGCTGTCAGCCAGATCGCGTGTCCGACCGCCACGTATAGGCCCCAGCGTGCCGGCCAACGCCACCCGTTCAGGTTGGCGACCACGGCGGAAACGGTTATTGCGCTCAGTCCGGCGGTGGCAATCACCAGGTTCCGTACCACCTCATGTTCGGCGAAGAAGGCGACCCACCCGGTGGCGGCCACGATGGCGACAGGGAGGCAGCTGATCGCCAGCCACCGGACCGGCAGGGACCAGCCGCGAGAGGAACGGCTGAGCATCGACAGGGCGAGTGGCAAAACCGCGACAAGCAACAGCCAAAGGTGCTGCGGAAGAGAGCCACTTCCCTTGGCCATCGCATAAAACCAGAACGTGCCCACAACCACCAGACCGCTTCCGGGAGCGGCCATCTCCAGGTACGGCAAGAGGCGGACCTGGCCGCCGTCGCGATCGGCGAGGAACTGAGCGGCCGCCGCCTGGCCGGCCGCCGGTACGATCCCCAGCAGAAGCGAGCACCCCAGCGCCAACCAGATCGCGGGCAGCAGTCCGATTGTTTGGTCCGCGCTGATCTTCGCGGCCAGCGAGGTGCCGGCGCCGGCTTTCAGCGCGCGCGGCCCGCGGCTGGGATCCGCCAGGTCGGGGTAGCGCTGAGCCAGGGTTTCCTTCCGGACCAGGACCACCTGGCCGGGAGGACTTTTCTCGAAGTCCAACTCGTACCCCAGCACGAGGAGGTCCGTGCCGATGGGTGCCCAGAGCAATTCCATCCGGACCAGGTAGAAGCCCAGCCCGGTCACCAAGGACACAGTCGCGGCGACCAGCCCCGTGGCCAGGCCGGCCGTCAGCGCCGCCCCCAAGTCGCGCGGCCTTATCATTCGTACGGTGAGCCACCCGACTCCCAAAATCCCAACCGGGACGAAGACCAGGAACGCGACTGGTATCAGGGGTTCAAGCAGCCCGTGATTTCCCTCCTGACTCGAGCTCACCAGCAGGCTGATTGGCCGGAGCCAGCCGGCCAGGGCCGGCTCCCGCACGCTCGGGAATGGCCGATACAGCCTCCTTGCCCTCTCGACCTCCGCGACAAACAGCAGAAGAAAGGCCGAGTTGTACAGCAACGCGCAGCCGGCCCCGATGAGGACGGTCAGAGCCGCCGCGCGGGCGTTGCGGCGGAACCAGCGGCGGGCGAGTTCAAACGTGCTCGCCCGCCGAACGCTCAACGGCTCCCCTGCAAGCCAATGCTCCAGGTCGTCGGCCAGTTCCCCGGCCGAGGCGTAGCGCTTCGCAGGGTCCTTCTCCAGGCACTTCACAGCGACAAGCTCCAGGTCGCGGTCGATGGCAGCGTCGATCGACGTGGGCCGGTCCGGCTCCTTCTCCAGCACCTGCAAGATCGTGTCCAGCACGGTCGCGGCCCGGAACGGGGGCCGGCCGGTGAGCAACTCGTACAGGATCGCCCCCAGCGCGTACACGTCCACAGCGGTCGTGACGGCCTTCTCGGCGCGGGCTTGCTCGGGGGCCATGTACGACGGCGTGCCGACGATCGCTCCCGTCCGCGTCAGGCCATCGTCGCGGTCGGCACGTTTCGCCAGGCCGAAGTCGGTCAGATACGGCTCGCCTTCCCCGCCGATCAGGATGTTGGCCGGCTTCAGGTCGCGGTGCAGGATGCCGCGCTCGTGGGCGTGCTGGACCGCCCGGGCCGCCTTCGCCACCAGGGCCACGGCCGCGTGCGGGTCGCTGCGCAATCCCTCGACGCGGTCGCCCAGCGAGCCGCCCTCGACGAACTTCAGGCAGAAGTAGTGCTGGCCGTGGTGATCGCCGACCTCGTGGATCGGCACGATGTTCGGGTGGTCCAGCGTCGCCGCCGCCTCAGCCTCGGTGCGGAACCGCCGCACGTCGTCCGCCGACGCCAGCTTCCCCGCCAGGATCACCTTCAGCGCGACGACGCGGTTGAGGCCCGTGTGCCGCGCCTTGTACACCACCCCCATCCCGCCGCGACCCAGCTCGCTGAGGACCTCCAGGTGCGGGATCGCGACGGTCTCGACCCCGCCGCCGGGAGTCGGTGGGAGCGTCGCAGCGTCCAGAGCACCGTCCCGGAGCGGAATGTCTTGTGTGGGCATCGGGTCGTGCATGCGCGGCCTCGCTCGCAAGGGGAACGACGAGCATTGTCCATCGGCAGGCAGCCCGGTTCAAGCACCCTGACCGGAAAAACGTTGCGCCAGGGCGGCCCTACCAGGGCAACCACGTCGTCCTCGCTCACCGCCCGCCGGCGACGTGCCGACGACGGTCGCCGGCCCGCGAGTTCGTGTTCGTCGGGGCCATCGGTGGCGAGTTCCGCGCGCGTGAGCTATGGTTTTCCATCCCCCACGACGCGGAAGGCGGGCCGCTACCCCGCCGAACCACCCGAGGCCCGCATGGCGACGTACGAACTCCCCGCCTTTTGCCGCAGCCGCCCGCTGACGGCGCTGTTCCTGGTGAGCCTGCTCGGCCTGTTCTTGCAGGTGATGCTGATCCGGTGGGTCGGCACTGAGGTGCGCATCTTCGCCTACCTCCAAAACACCATCCTCATCGCCTGCTTCCTCGGCCTGGGCCTGGGCTGCTTCACCTGCCGCCAGCCGATCCGGCTGGGCTGGACCGCCGGGTCGCTCGCCATCCTGTCCGGCCTGCTCGCCTTCCCGCCAGCCCGCGCCCTGCTCCACCTGGTCACCGACTGGCTCGGCCCGGTCGCCCACTCCCTCGCCTGGGTCGGCTACGATGGCGACCGCCTGGCCCTCAACATCCTTGAGCTGCTCGGCGGCGTCGCCGTCCTGTTCGCGCTGCTGACTCTTTTGTGCGTCTGCTTCGTGCCGTTGGGGCAGGTCCTCGGCCGGCTGATGAGCGACCACCCCCGCGTCATCGTCGCCTACAGCGTCAACATCGTAGGCAGCCTTGTCGGCGTCTGGCTGTTCGCCGCGCTCAGCTACTGGTACATGCCGCCGGCCGTCTGGGCCGTGCTGGCCGTCCTGTTCCTCGCCCCGTTCCTGCTGCCATTCCGCAGGCCGAACGCCGCCAGCGCGGCGCTGGCGCTGGCGTTCGTCGCCCTCACCTTCGTCGCCGGCCGCGAGCCGGACGCCGTCAGCGTCCACTGGTCACCCTACCAGAAGCTGGCGCTGGAGGTGGTCGATCTCGGCCACGAGCCGATCCGGTGGATCAAGGTCAACAACGTCGGCTACCAGCAGATGATCGACCGCCGGCCCGACTACACCGCGCGGAACACCGCCGCCTTCCCGCCTGAGCAGCAGGGCCTGACGCAGTACGACCTCCCGCTGAAGCTGCACCGCCGTCCTCGCCGCGTGCTGATCGCCGGGGCGGGTAGCGGCAACGACGCGGCCGGCTGCCTCCGCAACGGCGCCGAGCAGGTCACCGCGGTCGAGATCGATCCGGCCATCATCCGACTTGGCAAGGCGCACCACCCGGAGCGGCCCTACGACTCCGACAAGGTGCGGGTGGTGGTGGACGACGCCCGCTCGTTCTTCGCCGGCTGCCAGGAGAAGTTCGACCTGGTCATCTTCGGACTGCTCGATTCGCACACGACGACGGCGCTGACCAACGCCCGGCTGGACCACTACGTCTACACCAGGGAGAGCTTCCGCCAGGCCCGCCGGCTGCTGGAGCCGGACGGCCTGATGGCCGTCACCTTCGCCCCGCAGCACGACTACATCGTGGACCGCATGGCCCGCGTCCTCCGCGACGAGTTCGGCGCCGCGCCCGACTTCTTCGAGGTGCCGCACAACAACTACGGCTTCGGCGGCGTGATGTTCCTGGCCGGCAACCTCGACGGCGTGAAGGAGCAGCTCGACGCCCAGCCCCACCTGCGCTCGCTGATCGAGCGGTGGCGTCAGGCCGCCCCCTGGCACGAGCGCGTCAGCTACACGGCCCCGGTGGCCACCGACGACTGGCCGTACCTGTACCTGCCGCGGCCGACGGTCCCGTTCATGTTCGTGCTCATCGCCCTGGTGACCGTCCTGGTGTTGGCGACGGTGCGACGGCTGTTCCGCATGCCCGCCCTGGTGACCGGGCCGAGCCGAGAGCACTGGCACTTCGCGTTGCTGGGAGCGGCGTTCCTCCTGCTGGAGACGCAGAACATCAGCAAGGCGTCGGTGGTGCTGGGCAACACCTGGCTGGTCAGCGCCGTCATCATCTCCGGCGTGCTGTGCATGATCCTGCTGGCCAACCTGATCGCCTACGTCCGCCCCGGGTTGCCGCTCGGCCCCGTCGGGGCGGCCCTGTGCGCCACCTGCGTCGGGCTGTACTTCCTCGACATCGGCCGGTTCGCCTTCTACCCGATGGCGGTCAAGGCCGTCCTCGTCGGCGGGCTGACCACGCTGCCGATGCTCTTCAGCGGCATCCTGTTCATCCGCTCGTTCCAGCTGACCGACCGCAAGGAGGAGGCGATGGGGGCCAACCTGATCGGCTCGCTGGTCGGCGGCCTGTTGCAGGCCCTCACCTTCCTGACGGGGACGGGGGCACTGTTGCTGCTGGTCGCCGGGCTGTACGCCGCCGCCGTGGCGCTGGCCCCGCGTGATGTCCGGGCCGAGGCCGCGGTGGGGTAGGGCCGGCGAGCCGCGCACGAAGTAAGCGGTTGGGCAATCGCCAGCCCTCCCGCTTCGAGCTACCTCAGAGCAGGGCGCTGCGCACCCCGCTTACTTCGTGCGCGGCTCGCCTTCCCACCTCGGGGGCACTTCCCGCCGATGCTCTCCTGTGGGGTGGTCCATACACTAAAACCAGGCGGCCAATGGCCGCCTGGTTCGCCTTCCCACCGGCCGGGCCGAAGCCCCACGTTCAGGGCCAGCACAGGAGACCAAGGTGTCGGACAGTCCCACCGCATCCCCAGCCCTTCCCCCGCCGCAGAGGCTGACGATCTCGATCTGGCTCATCCTGATCATCGCCTCGATCGGCTTCGCCTTCGACATCTACGAGCTGCTCATGCTGCCGCTGATCCTCCGGCCGGCCATGACCGAGTTCGGCATCGCCCCCGGCACGCCCGAATTCGACGCCTGGCTGGGCCGGTTGTTTTACATCCCCGCCGTCGCCGGCGGCCTCTTCGGGCTGGTTGGCGGCTACCTGACCGATTACCTCGGCCGGCGCCGCGTCCTCACCTGGAGCATCCTGCTGTACGCCGTCTCAGCGTTCCTCGCCGGCTTCTCCACCGGCCCGTGGATGCTGCTCGTGCTGCGCTCGACGACGTTCATCGGCGTCTGCGTCGAGTTCGTCGCCGCCGTCGCCTGGCTGGCGGAACTGTTCCCCAACCCGCACCAGCGCGAGCGGGTGCTCGGCTACACGCAGGCGTTCTCGTCGATCGGCGGGCTGCTCGTCGCCAGCGCCAACTCGCTGGCGATCTTCCTCGCCGAGTCCGGCCGGCTGCCGCCCATCGTCATCCCCGAGGCGCTGACCGGCGTGCTGGGGCAGATCAGCGGCGGCGCCCCCGGCCTGCTCGCCTGGCGCTACACGCTGATGTCGGGCCTGATCCCGGCCGTCCCCCTGGTGGTCATCCGGCCGTTCCTGCCCGAGAGCCCGATCTGGGCGAGGAAGAAGTCGGAGGGCACCCTGAAGCGGCCCAGCCTGGCGGCGCTGTTCTCGCCCGAGCTGCGCCGCACCACGGTGGTGACGATGATCATGTTCGCGTGCAGCTACGGCGCCGCCTTCGGGGCCATCCAGCAGATGCCGCAGATCGTCCCCGGGCTGAAGGAGGACGTGGCGGGGTACCGCGAGAAGATCCTCGCCGCCCAGGAGAAGAAGGGCTCGGAGAAGAAGCTGCCGGAAAAGGCCCTGACCAAGCTCGCCGAGCAGAAGATCGCCAGCGACTACACCAAGGTCCAGGAGGTCGGCGGCCTGATCGGCCGGTTCCTGCTGGCGTTGCTCGCCGTCGCCATCGTCAGCCGGCGCGGCCTGCTGCGGGCGTTCCAGATCCCCGGCCTGCTCATCATGCCGGCCTTCTTCTGGTACTTCCTGACCGTCCCGAACACGAAGTACTTCGAGATCCCACTGGGCTTCCTCGGCATCGGCAGCCTGCCGATCACCAACGTGTCGCTGGGCATGCTGCTGGCGGGGCTGTTCACCGTCGGCCAGTTCAGCTTCTGGGGCAACTACCTGCCGCGCGTCTACCCGGTGCACCTGCGCGGCACCGGCGAGAGCTTCGCGGCCAACATCGGCGGCCGGCTGATCGGCACGTCGTTCGCATTGGTGACGACGACGCTGGCGGGGATGGCGTTCGTGCCGGGCGAGAGCCAGCCGGAGAAGTACGCCCACGCGGCGGCGATCGTGGCGGCGTTCGTCTACGTCGTCGGCTCGGTGGCCTGCTTCTTCCTGCCCGAGCCGAAGGGGCCCGGATTAACCACCTGTAGGGTGGGCCGAGTCTTCGAGGCCCACCGTCGCCTGGCGCGGTGGGCCTCGAAGACTCGGCCCACCCTACCCGAAGGGCTCCTCTGAATAGGGGCAGTGGGGAGGGATGGGATGAGGATCGCGTACGTCACCGCGGGGGCCGCCGGCATGCTGTGCGGCTCCTGCATGCGCGACAACACCCTCGTGGCCGCACTGGCGAAGCTCGGCCACGAGGCGCACCTGATCCCGACCTACACGCCGATCCGAACCGACGAGGAGGACGTCAGCGAGAGGCGCGTCTTCTTCGGCGGCATCAACGTCTATTTGCAACAGAACTTCGCCCTGTTCCGCCACACCCCCTGGCTGTTCGACCGGTTGCTCGACGTCCGCGGGCTGCTGCGCTGGGTCAGCCGCTTCGCCGTGAAGACCCGGGCGGAAGACCTCGGCGACCTGACCGTGTCGATGCTAGAAGGGGAGCACGGATACCAGAGAAAAGAGGTCGAAAAACTCGTCACCTGGCTCGCCGACGAACTGCGGCCCGAGGTGGTTAACCTCACCGCCGCGCTGCTGTCGGGGATGGTCCACGAGTTGAAGCGGCGCCTGCCCGGCGTGCCGGTGCTGTGCTCGCTACAGGGCGACGACATCTTCACCGAGTCGCTGCCGCCGGCCGCCCGTGCTCGGGCCCTGGCGCTGATCCGCGACCACGGGCGCGAGATCGACGGGTTCGTCGCCACCAGCGCCTACTACGCCGACGCCATGGCGCCGTACTTCGGCCTGCCGCGCGAGAAGATCCACGTCGTCTACCCCGGGCTGAACCTTGCCGGCCACGGAGGCCGGCCCGACCGCTCCGCCGAGCCGTTCACGATCGGCTACTTCGCCCGCATCTGCCCGGAAAAAGGCTTCCACCGGCTGATCGACGCCTACCTGGCCTTCCGGAAGTTGCCCGGGACGGAGGGCGTGAAGCTGCGCGTCTCCGGCTGGCTGGGCGGCAACCAACGGGCGTTCTACGAGGCGCAGGTGAAGCGGCTGGCCGACGCGGGATTGATAGAAGACTTTGAACATCTGGAATGTCCTGACCACGTCAGCAAGGTGAACTTCCTGCACGGCATCGACGTGCTTAGCGTGCCGACGACGTACCGCGAGCCGAAGGGGCTGTACGTGCTGGAGGCGTGGGCGAACGGGGTGCCGGTGGTGCAGCCGCGGCACGGGTCGTTCCCCGAGCTGGTCGAGCAGACCGGCGGAGGTTTGCTGGTCGAGCCGGGCGACGCCGAGGGCCTGGCGCGGGCGTGGCTGGAGCTGAAGAGCGTCCGCCGCCGCGCCGCCGAGCTGGGCGCGTGCGGCCGGGCCGCTGTGTGGGAGCGGTTCACGGCGGCGCGGATGGCGGAGGACACGCTGCGGGTGTATCAGGAGTGCCTTCGGCGGGCGCCCATGGCGCCCAGTGCCCCGGCGGCGGCGCCGTCACCGTGACCGGCTCGTAGCGGATCGGGTGCAGGAACGTCAGCGCCCGGCCGTGCAGGGCGATGACGCGGTCGCGCGGCAGCTCCGCCGGCGGGCCGAACGGCAGCCTCGCCCCGTACAACACGTCGCCGCGCACCGGCCAGCCGCGCGACGCGGCCTGCACCCGGATCTGGTGCATGCGCCCCGTCTCGGGGCGAACCTCCAGCAGCGCCGAGTCGGCGAACACCTGGAGGCGGGTGAAGCGGAGCCTCGCCTCGCGCGCGCCCTCCGTGCCCAGGGCGACCGTTTCGCTGCGGGCCTCCTCGGAGCGCTTCAGCAGCCAGTCCTCCCAGACGCCTTCCTCCGGGGGGAACTTGCCGCTCGAGTTCGGCTCGACCAGTGCCCAGTAGACCTTGCCCACCTGCCGCTCGCGGAACTGTTCCGCCAGTCGCGCCGCCGCCTTGCTCGACCGGGCGAACAGCACCACGCCGGAGACCGGCCGGTCGAGCCGGTGCGGGATGCCGAGGTAGACGTTGCCGGCCTTGTGGTACTTCTCCTTCAGGTGGGCCCGGGCCATCGATTCCAGTGTCGGGATGCCCTGCGGGACCCCTTGCGTCAGCAGGCCAGCCGGCTTGTTGACCGCCAGGCAGTGGTTGTCTTCGTACAGGACGTCGAGCGTGATCATGCGGACGATTGTAGCAAGCCGGGCCGGCCGTCAGACCGTCGGCGCCCCCAGCCCGAGGACGAATTCCCTCACCGCGTCGTTGAACGCCGCCGGCGCCTCCAGGTTGGCCATGTGCCCGGCCCTGTCGATCGCCACCAGCTTCGCCGTCGGGATGCCCCGGGCCATCTTCTCCGCCTGCGCCGGGGGAGTCAGGGCGTCCTCCCGGCCGACCAGGATCAGCGTCGGCACGCGGACCTGCGCCAGAGTCGGCGTCGAGTCCGGCCGGTTGCGCAGCGCCTGGAGCGCCGCGACGATCCCAGCGGGCCGCTGAGCCGCGCCGATGCGCTTCAACTCGGCGACCACCTCCGGCGGGGCGGAAGGCGCCACGAGCTTCGGCAGCATCTGCTCGACGACCGCCGACGGCGGGTTGGTCGAAGCGAAGCCGATCATCTTGTCGCGGTTGGCCTTGGCGGTCTCGTCGTCGGGGTCGGCCTTGGTGTCGGCCAGGATCAGCCCCGCGAGGCGGGTGGGGTACTTGCGGACGAACGCGAAGCTGACGTAGCCGCCCATCGACAGCCCGCCGAGGACGACCGGCTCGGTCAGCTTCATCCGGGTGAGCAGGTCGGCGACGGCGTCGGCCATCGCCTCGACGGTCGGGGCCGCGGCCGGCGGGCTGTCGCCGAACCCCGGCAGGTCCGGCGTGATGAGCCGGCAGTGCTTCGCCAGCTCGTCGCGCTGCGGGCGCCACATGGCCCGAGACAGCGGAAAGCCGTGCAGCAGCACCAGCGGCCGGCCCCGACCAACGTCGTCGTATGCGAGAGTCATGATGGCTTTCCTCGACTTGTGCGCGTCCGCCGACTCTGCCAGAGTAGAAGCAGCCCAGGGGACCGACCATGGCCGACGCCGTCCGCTTCAAGGAGCACACCGCCGCCACGCTGCACGAGGCGCTCGCGCCGCTGGGCGTGGATGCCCGGCTGGCGCGGCGACTCCAGGCGGCGGTGATGCAGAAGCTGGGCTGCGTCCCCGACCAGATGCCCGAGGTGTCGCGCCGGCTGCTCGACCGGGTGCGCCAGGCGACGACGATCCCGCGGCTGGAGCTGGTCGAGAAGGCCGTGTCTCCGACGGACGGCTTCGCCAAGTACCTGTTCCGCGGCGACGGCGACGGGGCGTTTGAAGCGGTGCGTATCCCCCTGCTGCACCGGCCCGGCGACGAGAAGTACGTCGTCTGCGTCTCGTCGCAGGTCGGCTGCGCCATGGGGTGCAGCTTTTGCGCCACGGGCAAGCTCGGCTTCCGCCGCAACCTCGCCGCCTGGGAGATGGTCGATCAGGTGATGCGGGTGCGCGAGGACTCGCCGTTCCCCGTCCGCGGCGTGGTGTTCATGGGCATGGGCGAGCCGATGCTCAACTATGAGCGGGTGATGCGCGCCTGCGAGGTGATGGCCGACCCGTGCGGCCTGGCCATCGAGGGCCGGGCGATCACCATCTCGACCGTCGGCATCGTCCCCGCCATCCGCCGCTTCACCGCCGAGAAGCGGCCTTACCGGCTCATCGTCTCCCTGACCGCGGCGACGAGTGACAAGCGGAAGTCCTTGTTCCCCGTCGAGAACGTCCACCCGCTGGAAGAGCTGATGGACGCGGTGCGCGAGTATCAGGCGGCGACCGGTAACCGCATGAACCTGGCGTGGACGATGCTGTCGGGCATCAACACTTCGCGCGACGATGCCAAGCAGCTGGCGGCGCTGACGGCGGGGATGCCTGTGCGGATCGACCTGATCGACGTCAACGACGCCGACGGGGTGTATCAGCCGCCGACGCCGGAGGAGCTGAAGCGGTTCCGCGACGCGCTGACGGCGGAGCTGGGCATGCCGATCGCCCGGCGCTACTCCGGCGGGGCGGACGTTCACGGAGCGTGCGGCATGCTGGCGGGGCGAGTGATCGCCGACGGAAACGGCTGAGGCCGAGCGCCGGCATGCTATGGTTGCTCCGGGAAGCAGCGCCCGCCCTGGAGCCAGGCATGTTCACGCCATTCTTCGCCCTCGCCGCCGTGTCGCCGACGCGCCAGGCTAGTTTCCGCCGGGCCGTCGTCCTGCACCTTCTCCTGCTGGGCGCCATCACTTTGACGCTGACCTATCAGGGCCGGCACGGCAGCCCGCTGCTGATGGCTCACGTCCTGCTTTCCGCCGGCATCGTCGAGGGCGCCCTCCTCGTCGGCTGGCGCCTCACCCAGATCCCCAAGAGCCAGGCGCTGGAGTTCCTGCTCGTCAGCCCGCTTCAGCCCTCGCGCGTCTTCCTCGGCGAGTCGCTGGTCGGCCTGACTCTGCTGACGTTCGTCACCCTCTCCGGCGCCCCGGTGCTGGCGCTGCTGGCCGCGCTGGGCCACCTCGACCCGCTCGACCTGGCGCCGCTGCTGTCGATTCCACTCCTCTGGGGCGCGGTCACCGGCCTGGGCTTGACCGTGTGGGCCTACGAGTCGCGGCGCTTCCGCAAGGCCGGCGAGGTCGTCCTGATGGGCGGCGTGCTGCTCTACCTGGTCGTCGGCGTGCTCGCCGGCGAGAACCTGCGGCACTGGGTGGACCGGCTGCCGGAGGCCTACCAGCTCGCGGTCCTCCGCTCCGTGCGCGACTTCCACGAGCACAACCCGTTCGGCACCATGCACGCCTGGTTCACCGGCGACCTCGACGCCATCGGCCGGCGCCTGCTGTGGTTCGACGCCCTGTCGCTGCTGCTGGTGTTCCTGCTCCTGGGGCGGGCCTCGCGGCGGTTGCAGGGCCACTTCCACGAGCGGCATTACGACCCGGTGCGCGACGTGTCTGGCGAGGTTCGCCCGCCGGTCGGTGACCGGCCGCTGTCGTGGTGGGCGGTGAAGCGCGTCTCGGAGTACTCGGGGAGGGTGAACCTCTGGCTGGCCGGCGGGTTCGGTTTACTCTACGCCAGCTACATGGTCGCGGAGGCGCACTGGCCGGCCGGGATGGGCCGGCGCGTCTTCCAGATGTGCGACCTGGCCGGCGGGCCGGCGGCGGTGTGCGCGGCGCTGGTCGTGCTCGCGGCGGTGCCGGCGGCGTTCCAGTACGGGCTGTGGGACCAAAGCGCCCAGGACCGCTGCCGCCGGCTGGAGCTGCTGCTCTTGACCGACCTTCGGCCGCGCGACTACTGGGACGCGGCGCTGGCCGCGGCGTGGGCGCGGGGGCGCGGCTACTTCGCGGTGGCGCTGGGGCTGTGGCTGGCGGCGTTCGCGGGCGGCCGGATCGGGCCGGCCGCGCTGGCCGCGTCGGTGGCGGCGGGGGCGATGGTATGGGCGCTGTACTTCGCGCTGGGGTTCCGGGCGTTCGCCCGCGGGGCGCAGGCGAACGGGCTGGCCCTGCTGTTGACGCTTGGCCTGCCGCTGGCTTCGTGGGCGCTCGGCCGGGCGGGCCTGCCGCTCGTCGCCGGGTGGCTGCCGCCTGGCATGGTCTACCGCGCCGCGGCAGGGCCACTGGCGCCGGCCTGGCTCGTCGGCCCGGTGGCCGTCGCCGCGCTGACGCTGCTGGTGGCGCGCACGGCGCTGGCCGGCTGCGACGCCCAGCTGCGCCGCTGGTACGACGTTCACCACGGCAGCAAGGTGCTTCCGTAGGACAAGCATCCCTGCTCGTCCTCTTCGGCGAAGGACAAGCAAGGATGCTTGTCCTACGACAGACGTCACTCGCTACAGGTGCAAGTCATGCGCCTGGGGCCACCGACGACCGGCGCCGGGCTGCTCCAGGTCTGCACAGGGGGCGGGGGGGCGTAGCCGGGCGCGGGCGCGCAGGGAACGCAGCAGGTCTGCGGTGTCGGGCAGGGGTAGTGACGTTCGCACCAGGTCCGGCAGCCGGTCGCCGCGAGCAGCGCCGCCAGCGCGAACGTGATCAGGAACCGCTTGGCCGACATGGGTCCGCCTCCTCCGCTCGACTTTTATTCAAGTACGCGGGGGGTGCGAATAACGTCTCGGTCCGCCGGGGTCAAGCCCAAGGCGTCGGCCGGGGGCAGGCATGACGCGCTGGCTCGCCCGCCGCTGGTTCCTCGTGCTGCTGGCGCTGGGCCTATCCTCCGCCGCCTTGTGGCCCGACGAGCTGCGCCCCGTGGCCGAGCGCCTGCCGTTGCGGCTGGTCGTCGGGCTGTCGCTGCTGCTGGCGTCGTGGAGCCTCCGCGGCGGGCAGCTCGGCCGGGCGCTCGCCCGGCCGTTCGCCGTGGCGTTCGGGCTGGGCATCAGCTTCGGCGTGCTGCCGCTGACCGCCCTCGCTCTGGGCTGGCTGTTGCCGCTGCCGGACCTGCGCGTCGGGCTGCTGGTGATGTTGTGCGTGCCCTGCACATTGTCGTCGGCGGTGATCTGGACGCGCCAGGCCGGCGGCGACGACGCCCTGGCACTGCTCGTCGTCATCGCTACCAACCTGCTCGGCTGGCTACTGACGCCGCTCTGGCTGGGCGCGGCCGGCCCGGTCGCCGTGGCCATCGATGCCACCACCATGATGCGCTCGCTGGCCCTGGTGCTGGTGCTGCCGGTGGCGCTGGGCCAGGCGCTGCGCCTGGTACCGGGCGTGCCGGCTCTGGTCGATCGACACCGGGAGGCCAACGGGCTGGTGGCCAAACTGCTGGTCGTCGTGGTGCTCTTCGCCGCCGCCGTCGAGGCCGCGTCGCACGCCCGTTCGCTGTCGGTCGGGCCGGCGGCCTGGACGTTGCTGGTCTGCGCCGGCGCCCACGGGGCGGGGCTGCTGACGGCGTTCGGCGGCGGGGCGCTGGCGGGCCTTCCGGTGGGTCGCCGGGTGGCCGTCGCCTTCGCGGGCAGCCAGAAGACGCTGCCGGTGGGCCTCTACCTGTTCCACGCCTACTACCGCGACGGCTACCCGTTGGCGGTGGTGCCGATGCTGCTCTACCACGCGGCCCAGCTGCTGCTGGACACCTGGGTCGCCGACCGCCTCCGCGCCGGCACGAAAACTGCTCATCTACCACCGCCCACACCGTAATTGCACTTATCGGAGAGAGCCATGAAGCTGCAACAGATAGAGGAATATCGGGGGCGGCTGGACGAGCTGTTGGCCCGCATCGAGGAGACGGCGTCCTCGCTGGAGGAGGAGGCCCGAGTCGGGACGGGCGAGCCGGAGGCGGGCAACCTGTCCAAGACGCCGATGCACCTGGCCGACCTCGGCAGCGAGACGTACTTACAGCAGCTCAATGCGACGCTATTGGAGAACGAGGTCCACCTCAGCCAGGAGATCCGCGACGCGCTGGAGCGCGTTCGGCGAGGGACGTTCGGGAGGTGCGAAGGCTGCGGTGGAGAGATCCCCGCGGGCAGGCTGGACGCGTTGCCCTACGCGCGGTACTGCACCCCGTGCGCGGAGCGGTTGGGGTCGGGCCTGGAGGTGAACTTCAACGAGGGCCGGCCGGACTGGGCTGGGCCGTTCGGCAACACCGACCGGCACGCGGCCGGGACGGCGGGCGGCGGCACGGCGGTCGGGGGGCTGGCCGGAACGAACGTCGGCCACGGCGACCCCGACAACGCCGACCTGGAGCAGGCGATGGGCAGTGGCCAGTTTGACGCCGACCTCGAGGAGAACAGCGACGAGGAGGGCTTTGCTGGCCTGTCGGGCGGCGCCGTCGGCGGCACGCCGGCCGGCAAGCGCGCCTCCGGCGGCCGGACCGGCGGTGGCCTCAACCCCCGGCCCGGCAAGGGCGATGCGCCGCGACGGGGCAGTGAACGGACGGCGAGCGGGGGCGTAAGCCCCCTGGTGAAGCGAGCCACCAGGGGGCTTACGCCCCCGCTCGCCAATCACGTCCCCTCCGCCGCCGACGCCCGCACCTGGGACCACTGCTCCGGCGTGTAAAGCACGTCGCGTTGGAGCCGTTGTAGGTGCCGACGATGCCGTCCTGGGCCATGAAGTCGATCAGTTCGCGCGGCCCGCCTGTAGCCGATGCTCAGCTTTCGACCGCTGCAACAGCGACACACCGTTACCGCCCTCGCGGATGACGACGTCCACCGCCTGCTCGTACAGCTTGTCGCGTGACTCGCCCTCGAGGGAGCCGCCTTCCTCCTCGGCCTCGCCTCCTTCGTCTTCGAGCCGCAACAGCCCGCCTCGCAGCACGGGTCGGACTCGAGGTACTCGGCGACCTTGGCGATCTCGGTGTCACTGGAGGAAGCGCCCCGCGCCCGGACCAGGTCACTGGTGCCCGGTGGCAGGAACAGCAGGTGTCGCCCTTGCCCAGCAGCTTGTCGGCCCCCATCTGGTCGAGCACGACCTGCTGTTCGACTTCGCCGCTACCTTGAAGCAGATCCGCGACGGCAGGTTCGACTTGATCTTCGGCCCCGTGATCACGTCCACGGTCGGCTTCGCGTGGCCAATACCAGGTGGATGCCGGCGGCGCGCGACTTCTGGGCCAGGCGGACGGTGATGTAGCCGACCTCTTCTTGAACTGCATCATCAGGTCGGACATCTCGTCGATGACCATTACGATGTAGCTGAGCCGCTCGGGGATTCGCCGCCGCTCGTCGTCGTCGATCGGCTGGACGCGGCGGAGGATCTCCTCCGCCGACAACTCGTTGTAGCCGGCGATGTTGCGGACGCGGGCCCGCCGCAACAGGTCGTAGCGCTCCTCCATCTTGTCCACCGCCCAGGCGAGGACCGCCTCGGCCTTCTTCATGTCGTCGATGATCGGGCACATCAGGTGCGGCACCCGGCTGAAGCACTCCATCTCGACGCCGCGCTTGGGGTCCATCAGGATCAGCCGCGTCTCGTCCGGCCGGCGCGTCATCAGCAGGCTGAGGATGATGGCGTTGAGGCAGACCGACTTGCCGGTGCCGGTCGTACCGGCGATAAGCAGGTGCGGCATGTCGGCGAGGTCGCAGACCAGGGGCCGGCCCTCGGCGTCCTTGCCCAGAAACAGCGGGATGTGCGACTTGGCGATCCGCGGGGCCGACGAGTGGATCACCTCCTTGAGCCGGACGTCGGCGCGGTACTCGTTGGGGATCTCGATGCCGACGGCGTTCTTGCCCGGCAGCGGGGCGACGATGCGGACGCTGGGCACCTTCAGGTGCAAGCGCCAGGTCGTCGGCGAGGCTGGTCACCTTGGCGACGCGCAGCCCGGTCTCCAGCGACACCTCGTACATGGTCACGACCGGCCCGGTGCTGATGCCGCTGACCTTCACGGTCAGGCCGAAGTCGTGGAACGTCTTCTCCAGCAGACTGGCGGTGGTGCGCAGGTGGTCATCGTGCGCCTCCTGGGCGAACGGGCGGGCGTCCTCGAGCAGGTGGAGCGGCGGCGCCTCGAACTCCGGCGAGCGCTCGCGCTCGGAGTGCAGGCCGTTGGACAACCGGCCGACCCGCTCCTCCAACCGCGGCTCATCCGGCGAGTAGGCACGTCCGCAGGAGGTTCACCCCTGGTGGCGGATCGGGATTTGGCCCTGGGGACGTGGCGTCGGCCGGCGGCCTGGGTGGGATGATGGTCGTCTGCGGGCGCCGGCTCGGAGACGTCCGGCGGCACCAGCGGGGGCGTTTCGACAAGTTCGGGCTCGGGCCGTGGACGGCGGCGCAACACCCGCCGGGCGCCGCAACAGCCAGTCGCCGGCGAGCAGGACGGCGAACGAGGAGGCCAGGCCGATCGCCGCCGGCTGCGGCCTCCGGTGGCAGGGCCTTCGTCGAGGGTGTTGCTCAGGTCGCCCCCAGGTAGCCGCTGTAGCGCCGGCGACTGGCCCGGCGGGGAGCCGCTCGCCGTGGCGGTGGGCCAGACGGCGACGACCGGCACCAGCAGCAGCCAGCCGGCGAACCGTCGCGCCCACCGCCACCAGTACCGGCGGAGGAACAGCATCAGGACGAACACGAACCACGCCGCCAGCCAGACGTAGACGGCGACGCCGAGGGTGCCGACCAGCTCGCGGGCGACGAGGTCGCCGGGCTCGCCGAGGAGGTTCTCCGGCCGGGCGTGAGGGGGGTAAACCGCGCCGGGCTCGTGGCTGAAGACGGCCACGGAGCCGAGCATCCCGGCGACGAGCAGCACGAACGCCGACAGGTCGAGTCGCCAGGCGCGCTGGTGTATCATGGTGCCGTCTCCGGGTGGTGCGAACTCAAGAGCATGCCACCTCGGGGTATCGGCGGGGCAGACGGGCGGCTTGAGTGAAATCGGGGTGGGCATGTTCCACATCGTCCTGTACGAGCCGGAGATCCCGGCGAACACCGGCAACATCGGCCGGCTCTGCGTTGCCACCGGGGCGACGCTACACCTGGTCGGCCGGCCCGGCTTCCACCTCGACGACCGCTCGCTGCGACGGGCCGGCCTCGACTACTGGCGCGAGGTGCGCCTGGTGCGGCACGACACGCTGACGGCGTTCGAGGCGTCGGTGGACGTGAGCCGATTGTTCTGCCTTAGCGCCCATGCGGAGGCGCCGTACACCCGAATGCGTTACCAGGCCGGCGACGCCTTCCTGTTCGGCAGCGAGTCGCGGGGTCTGCCAGAGGAGGTGCTTCAGCGGCACGCGGGACGGGTGGTGACGATCCCGCAGCCGGCGGGCAGGGTGCGGAGCCTGAACCTGGCGACGGCCGCCGGGATCGTCGTGTACGAGGCGCTGCGGCAGGTGAGCGGGTGGTGACGAGAGCCCGTCGTGCGAAGCTCCCGGCGAAATGGGTAGCGGCGGCCAGGCGTCCGGCCGCCCCAGGAAGGCTCGGGCGGGCTGGTCAAGGCCGGCGACGTTTCGCGGCCTCCTCGGCAACGGAGGCGAGGTCGCCCCAGGCCAGTGCCAGGCTGTAGCTTCCCAGGCTGCCGGCCCGCAGCGCCTGGAGGCGGGGTGGCAGTTGCGGCAGCACCGTGAAGGTGCGGATCGAGCGCAGAGACAAGGGGGTTCCAACGGAAACGGCAGCGAAGCAGGGCAAAGGGTACGCATATTGCCCCACTCCGCTGATTCAACCTGCCCGAGGCAGGCGCTGGGCACCCCGGTCGTTGGTGGACTCGGCTGTATCCAGGTCGGCCGCTACTGCACGGTTAGCGCCAGCGCGAACGGGTCGCCCAGGACGCCGAAACTATCCTTGGCCTGGGCGAACAACGTGTAGGTGCCGGCGGTCAGTCCGGTCGTGGAGAAGGAGAACGCCCAGACGCCGTTGCTTTGGGAGCCGTAACCCAGCAGCGCGTCGTTGGCATCCAGCTTGCCGTCGCCGTTGCTGTCGCGGTAGAAGGCCACCTGCGTGACGGTGCCGTTCGGGTTGCCGTCGGTGATGCCCGAGGCGGTCAGTGCCAGGTTGCTGCCGGACGGCACCGGGTTGGGGCTGGCCGTGAACGAGCCGACCTGCGGCGCCGACGGCAGGTAGCGGGCGACCGCGAAGTTCGGCGTGCCGCCGAGGTATGCACTCCCGGCCACAACGATGTCGCCGTTCGACTGGAGGGCGACGGCGCGGCTGCCGCTCGCGCCGTCGCCGATGTCCGTGGTGACAATCCCGCCCGCGCCGAAGGTGGTGTCGAAGCTGCCATCGTTGTTGAAGCGGGCCACGGCGAATTCGCCGATGCCGTTGTATGCGCCGGGGACCACGAGCTTACCGTCTGGGGCGATCGCGACCGACTTCGCAACGCTATTGCCGCCGAGGGTGAGGAGGACTTCGCCGCCCGTGCCAAAGGTCGAATCCAGGGTCCCATTCGCTGAATCAGCGCCGCCGCCGCCTGGTTGTCCGCTGGCCCATCCCAGTCTCCGACCACGATGATCTTCCCAACATTGCCCGTCCCGCTAGGGTATAACGCCGCGTCATAGGCAGTGGAATAGGCGACGGCCCCGAACGGACCGGTGACGAAGCCGCCGCTGCCGAACCCGGTGGTGTCCAGGCTGCCGTTGGGGTTGTACCTGGCCATCTTCCAGACCCAGCCCGAGCCGGTGTTCGTATCTCCGACCACGATCAGCTTCCCGTCCGGCTGCAAGAGCAGCTCGCCCACCTCCGTTCTGCCTCCCAGGGACGTGACCACCATGCCGTCGCCGTCGAAGGTGGTGTCCAGGGTGCCGTTGGCATTGTAACGGGCCAGCACAAAACCTGTCGTGCTGGCGCCGGCCGCGACGATTTTGCCATCGGACTGGATGACGACGCCGCGAGCACCACCCTCACTAAGCGGAAGCAGGACCGGAAACAAAGTGACGACCTCGCCCGGGCGCCTCTTGTCTGTGCCAAAAGTCGCGTCGAGGGTTCCGTTGGTGTTGAAGCGCGCCAGGGCAAAGGGGGAACCACTGCCCTTGATTTGATGCCCCCCCGCCAGGACGATCTTGCCGTCGTTCACGGTCCCTGCCTGGGGGTACAGGGCGGCGTCGAACTGAAGGGAGTACGACGCGCCGTAAAGGTCAGCGGGGAACTCCGCGATCGCGCGCCCGCCACTGCCGAAGGAGGTGTCGAGGCCGCCATTGCTGTTGTAGCGCACGACGGCGAAAACCTCCGGCGCAGCCGCGTTCTTCGATCCGTTGTACCCGTTCCCCGCAACGAGGATTTTCCCGTCGGCCTGGATCAGCACGGATTGGGCCGAGTTGTCTTTGTTGGTCGCCGCGGTGGTGACGTAGCCGGCACCGTTGCCGAAGGTGGGGTCGAGGGCGCCGGCCGAGAGCAGGCAGCGGTCCTCCAGGATCTCGAGCCGAGGTTGTCCGGAAGGCGGAACGCGGCAGTCCGGCCGCGAATGCCGGGTCTTGCGAGCGGAGAAGAGCCACATGGGGAAAGACTCCTACGTTGGAGGCAGCCCGCGGTACGAGAAGCAGTGGCCGATGTCCCGGCGCGCAGGCCGAGCGCCAGGGCCGGCCGCTCAGGCCCTACTGGACAGTCAGAGTTAGGACAGCCAGCTCGCCGAAGACGCCGTAGCTATCCTCGGCCTGCGCAAAGAGCGAATAGGCGCCGGGCGCCGGGTTCGCCGTGAAATGGAACGCCCAGACGCCGGGGCCGGTCTGCGCGCCGTAGCCCTGGAGCGGGTTGGTTCCATCACTCTGTTCGTAGAAGGCCACCTGCGTGATGACCCCGTTCGCGTTGCGGTCGGTGACGCCCGAGGCGGTCAGCATCCCGCTGCTATCGGTCGTCACCGGGCTGGAACTGGCCAGGAACGAATTGGCTTGCGACGCTGACGCCAGATAGCGGGCGGCCTGGAAGTCCCAGCCTGTGCTGCCGAAGGTGCTCCCGGCGGCGACGATCCGGCCGTCCGACTGGATCGCCACGCCCCAGGCCCGGTTGTCGTTGGTGGCGTTCGGGGTAGCGACGATCCCGCCACTGCCGAACGTCGTATCCAGGCTGCCGTCCGTGTTGTAGCGCAACAGGCTGAACGCCCAGTGCCCATTTCCGGGGTACTGGTAGGTCTGGCCAGCTAACACCACCTCGCCATCTGCCTGGAGGGCCACGGCCCAGGCCACACCGCCACCACTTGGGAAAGGCGTGACCACCTGGCCGGCCAGCCCGAAGGTGCTGTCGGCGGTGCCGTCCGCGTTGTACCGCGCCAGCGCGATCTGGCTGCTGTTAATCCCGCCAGGGTTGCCGGTGATCGAGCCCGCCGCCACGATCTTGCCGTAGTCGGCGGTGTCCGTCCCGGTGCCGGGGTAGATGGCCAGGCCGCGCAGTGGACCGGCGCCAGCCGTGAAGGCGGTGGTCACGGTGCCCGGGACTGCCCCCGCGCTGTTGAAGGTGGTATCCAGCGTGCCGTTGGCGTTGAAGCGGGCCAACTCCCACGCCGTATCGGGGCCGGGCCCGATGGCCCCCGCGATCACCAACTTGCCATCCGCTTGCAAGCCGAGGGCGTTGGCATACCCCCCCGACGAGCCCAGGGACAGCGTCGCCGTCCCGCCAGCGCCAAAGCTGGTGTCCAGGGTGCCGTTGGCGTTGTAGCGGGACAGCATGAACGCCGAGCCGTTGTCCCCCGCGACGACGATCTTGCCGTCGGGCTGCACGACGACGCCGGCGATGGCCCAGGACACCGCCACCAGGCCCCGTTTGCCGAAGGATGTATCGGTGCTGCCGTTGGCGTTGAAGCGGGCCAATGAGCCTGCGCCGGCCTCGACGATCTTGCCATCGTTGGCCGTGCCGGCGTGCGGGTAGAGAGCGGCGGCGTTCCACCAGTTGGTTCCGATCTTCGAGGTAACCTTGCCGCCACTGCCGAAGGTGCCGTCGAGGCTGCCATCGGCGTTATAGCGCGTCAGGCCCATGACCATAGAGTTGCCGCCCCAGGTGCTCCCCGCGGCGACAATCTTGCCGTCCCACGGCTGTATGAGCACGGCATTGGCAATGTCGTCGCCCTTAATCAGCGACGTGGTGACGATGCCGCCGTTTCCGAAGGTGGGGTCAAGGGCGCCTGCCGACAAAAGGCAGCGGCCTTCGAGGGGTTCGAGGCAGATGGTAGCCTGCCGAACGTTGGGTGTGGCCTGGCGACGGATTATTGAGGGAAGCGAGAGGAAGAACGACATTGTTCGGGTCTCCTGGGGAGGGTGGCCTGCAATTTGACGGAAGCCTCGGCGCGCAGACCGAACGCCGGGCGATGCAGCGCCGCTAGGTCGTGGCGAGCCGGGGTGCACCGGGCGGCTTGACCCCTGAAACCCATCCCGTCAAACGGGTGCGGATCTTACACCGTTTTCTTGGGAACGCGGCCCGGGGACAGGCCAGCGGGCACAGAACCGGCGTTGGTTCGCCGTTCTCAGGAAAAGTCCAGCTGGCGAGCGGCAGGAGCGCTGCCACCTTCGGCCACGCCTCCGCAGACGTCAGCGGTCGCCCGCGGGCGGGACGAGGCGGCCCTGGTCTTTGTCCCCGGGCTTCGCAGTGGCCGCCTTGGGCGCGCCGGGCAGTTCGGCGAGCCGCGCGACCTCGTCCCAGAGCGCCTGCCAGGCCGCCCGCTCCCCGGCAGAGAACCGTCCGAGGGCTTCCGCGCCGCGCACGCCGGCGAGGTCGTCGTCAGCAAGCCAGTGCTTCATGGTTTTCACGACGATCGGTTGGGCTTTCACCGCGTCTTTGTCGAGCAGCTTGCGCCAGGCGTTGAGGTCGGCGTCCAGCCAGGTCAGAGCCTGAAGCCGCCAGCTATTCCGGCCCATCTCGCCGAGGCCGGCTGTATCCTCACCCTGGCCGGCTGCGACCAGCGCGGCGACGCAGGCAGCGTTGTAGCGGTGGCCTGCTGACACGTTCCGGGCGAGGGTAGGGTCGGCGGAGAAGGCTTCGAGGTAGAAGCTGGCCGACGTGGCGTAGAGGCGCTTGAATCGCTTCTGGCATAGCGTGGCCAACGAGACGAGTTCTTGCGCGTCAGCAGCCCGGACTTCCCCGCGCATGACCTTTCCTAGCTTGGCCTCAACGGCGACCATCCGCTGGGCATGCCGCACCCAGTCGCCAGAAGGGTATTGCCAGCCCTTGGTCCTGCTTCCCAGCGCATGCCCCGTTCGGAGCAACTCAAAAGCCTCAAGGAGTTTGCCCTGCGCCGCCAGACCTTTGCCAAGGTTGGTGTGTGCCGCGCCGCATCGTCTCGGCTGAGGCGGACGGCCCGCGCAGGACGGCGACCCCCTCGTCCAGCCTCCTGTCGGCGCCAGGTCAGCAAGCCGAGGTTTCTACGCGCAAAGCCGACGTCCGGCTTGAGCTGGATGGCCCGCCGATACTCGGCAATGGCCTCGGCCGGCTTCCCCAGCGCGTACAGCGCTGTGCCGAGGCTCGCGTGCGCTTCGGCGAGATCCGGCTTGAGGCGGATGGCCTGGCGACACTCGGCGATGGCATCGTCCAGCCTACCTTTCATCCAAAGGGCCGCGCCGAGGTTGCCGTGTGCTTCGGCGTTATCCGGGTTGAGGCGGATGGCCTGGCGCCACTCGACGATGGCGTCGTCCAGCCTCCCCTTGGCCCTAAGCGCGTTTCCCAGGTTGTAATGGCCGTTGGCGTCTTCCGGCTGGAGGCGGATGGCCTCTCTGCAGGAGGAGATTGCTTCCTCCATCCTCCCCACATCCATCAGTGCAGCCCCCAAGCCACTGTGGGCGTTGGCGTAGTCGGGCTGGAGGCGGACAGCCTCGCTGAAGCAGGCGATAGCCTCATCCGCCTTCCCCAGGTCCAACAACGAAGCTCCGAGGTTCAAGTTGGCGCCTGGGCTTTGAGGGCGCAGTGCAACGGCCGACCGGTAAAACCCTGCCGCCTCTTCCAGTCGGGAAGGCCTGGATCGTCTCAGGGCCACACCCATCGAGTGGTTCAGCCAGAAGTCGTCTGGCCGCCGTTGCTGGTCCCGTCGGATCAGGGCGATCCCCTCGGCCGCTTCGGGGTCATCCTGCAGGAGCGCCACCATGTCGCACTTCAAGAAGGCCGGGATGGAGTCAAGCTGCCCCTCCCGCAGCAGTTGCACGAGGGTCTTCCGATCTTTCTGGAGCAGCAGTTGGCGGACGCGCTCGCGGCCTTCGGCTGGCTCCACCCCGCGAGCCACCGCCAGCAAATTCTGCCAGCCGGGATCTCCCTGACCACGGGCCCTTTTTCGCACCAAGGCCCAGTGATCCAGATGGGCTGATAGCTCAGCTACAATCGCGCGCCCCAGGATGTGCCCCACCGCCTCCTGGGTATCGAGGGCGAACACATCCAGGCCGTCTTCCTGGAACCCTTTCTCGTACTCCTGGTCTTCCACCGCACTGTCAAAATTGCCGTCCCGGACCGCCGTTCCCGAGAGGCGCGCCAGCTCGAGCCGCAGCAGCAAGCGGATGTCGCGCAGCATCCCCTCGACGGGGCGCCGCAACTCCGGCTGCTCGCCGCCCTGCTTCCAGAACCCCTCCGCACGAAGGGTGGCCGACAGCGCCTCATACGGCCGGTCCTTGCCGATCCAGTCCCTCGCCTCCTGTAGCGCCGCCTCGACGGCTTGCGCCGTCTGAGCCTGCCGTGCCCGCCGCTCGCCCACGGCCCAGCCGGCGCTGGCGGCCAGCGCCGCCACGGCCAGCACCAAGCCCGCCGCCGCGGTTGCCACCACGGCCTTGTGCCGACGCGCCAGCTTCCCCACCCGCCGCAGCAGCCCTGGCCGCTTCGCCTTCACCGGCTGGTCTTCCAGCACGCGCCGAAGGTCGTCGGCCAGTTCCCTGGCGGTGGCGTAGCGCTCGCGGGGGTTCTTGGCCATCGCCTTGAGCACCACCGTCTCCAGGTCCACCGGCACCGCCGCGTCGATCTTTCGCGGTCTTACCGGCTCCTCGAAGGCGATACTCTTCAGCATCTCCTGCCGATCCGTCCCCGGCACCGCCGGCCGGAGCGTCAGCAGTTCGTACAGCGTCGCCCCCAGCGAGTACACGTCGGTGCGGTGATCGACCAGCCCCATGCCGGGCCATCGCCTGTTCCGGCGACATGCTGCAGCGTCCCCAGCAAGTCGCCCGTCATCGTCAGGTCGCCATGCCCCGTCTGCGCCAGGCCAAAGTCGGCCACCCACACGTGGCCGCGCCCGTCGAGCATCAGGTTGGCCGGCTTGACGTCCCGGTGGACGATCCCCATGGCGTGGGCGTACTCTAAAGCGTCGGCCGCCTCCGCCCTGATCCGAGCTACCTGCTCGAAGTACGCCCGGTCCCCCTCGTCTTCGCCGTGCTGTCGCGCGCCGCCGGCTTTGTGTCCACCGGCGTCACCAGCGCATGGTCGGTCGTCGGCTCGACGCCCCGCGCCTCCGCACGCCGGCGGTCCAGGAACTCGGCCAATGTCCGGCCGTCGATCAGCTTCATGGCGTAGAAGTGGACGCCGCGCTCGCAGCCGACGCCGTAGACCGGCACGATGTCGGCGGTCGACGCCGATGCCGCCGCCCGGGCCTCGTTGTGGAACCGCTTCAGCTGCCTGGGGTCCATCACCGCCGCGAACGGCAGCACCTTCAGCGCCACACGCCGGCCCAGCGACAACTGCTCGGCCTCGTAGACAACGCCCATGCCGCCCCGGCCGACCTCGCGGACGATGCGGAAGTCCCCCAGGGCCTGAGGCTCGCCGACGTCGGCCACCCCGCCGGGGCCGCTGACTCCCGCCAGCAGCCCCAGCGCCGGCAGCAGCTGGCGCAGCTCCTCGGCGAACCGCGGGTGCTCGCGGGCGCAGGCCTCGATGTCGAACAACCCCCGGCCTGCGCCCTGGCAGTCAACCCCTCGACAATCCTCGCCCAGGTCGGCGGCCAGCGACGGGCTGACGGTCGGCTGCGACGGGGTCATGGCACGTCTCCCAGGAGGCCCTCGCCGAGGAACTCGCGCAGCTTGCGCAGGGCCCGCAGCAAGCGCACCGACACCGCCCCTTCGGTCGTCCCCAGGATCGCCGCCACCTCTCCAACCGACAGCTGCTCCAGGTGCCGCAGCACCAGCACCTCGCGGTCGCGGTCCGGCAGCCGGGCCAGCGCCCGATGCACCAGTTGGCGCACCTCTTCGCGCGCCAGTCCGGCCCCGGGGCCGCTGCCGCGCGCCGCCAGCCGGCTGGCCAGCTCTAGCGCGGAGGCGTCGGGCAGAGGCAGGCGCTCCTCGCGGCGGACGCTCCGCTTCTGGGCGCGGACGTGTTCGCGGTACAGCTCGACCAGCCTATCGTAGGCGAGCGCCCTCAGCCAGGGGTAAAACGCCACGGGCCGACTCCCCAGGTAGTCTCCCAGGCGCCGGTGAGCGTCCATGAGGGCCTCCTGAACCACGTCCGACGGATCGACCCGGCCCGCCAGCCGCGGGTCCAGGCGCACCGCCACCATCTGCCGCAGCCGGGCGCGGTGCCGCTGGAGCAGCTGCTCGCGCGCGCCGTCGTCGCCGGCGGCGGCCTGGGCCAAGAGCCGTTCGGTGTCCGGGTCGTCGAGGGCGGACATTCGCGGACCTCCCGATACTCATCCCGTCAATCGACGGCCAATCTTACAGCGCCACCGCAGAGACTTTTCCCTTTTCCGAGATGGCGGGGTAGGATTCTCCTGACGGGCCGGCGGCCCTCCCTCCCATTGAGAGGGTGGGGAGCGATCAAGCCCCGGAGGCCAGCCATGACCGACGCCAACCTGTCCCTCGCCACCGCGGAGCGGATCGACGCCGCCTGCGACCGGTTCGAGGCCGACTGGCAGGCGGGCCGCCGGCCCAGGATCGAGGACTACCTGGCCGCGGCGGCGCCGGTTGACCGCGAGCCGCTCCTGGCCGCGTTGCTGGCGATCGAGGTCGAGCTGCGCCGCGCCGCGGGCGACCCGCCGGGCCTCGACGAACTGCTGGGGCGGTTCCCCGACTCGGGCGCCGTCTGCCGCGCCGTGCTGAGATCCGGGGCCGGCGACACATCCGTTTCGGCGGTCAACACCGCCCCCGCCGAGCCGCCCGCCCCGCCCGCCGACGTGCCCCAGCGGGTCGGCCGGTTCCAGGTCCGCGCCGTCCTCGGGGCCGGGGCGTTCGGCCGGGTCTACCGCGCCCACGACCCGCAGCTGGGCCGCGAGGTCGCCCTCAAGGTGCCGCTGGCCGGGTCGCTCCAGACGCCGGCCGAGCGCGAGCGGTTCCTCCGCGAGGCCCGGGCGGCCGCCACCGTCTCCCACCCCAACGTCTGCGCCGTTCACGAGGTCGGCGAGCACGACGGCACGCCGTTCATCGTCATGGCCTACGTCCCCGGCCGATCGCTGGCCGAACTGCTCCAGGGCCGGCCGGAGCCGCTGCCGCCGCGGCAGTCGGCGAAGATGGTCCGCAAGATCGCGGCGGGGCTGGCGGCCGCCCACAAGAAGGGCGTCGTCCACCGCGACCTGAAGCCGGCCAACGTATTGTTCGACCACGAGGGGCGCGACGTCGTCGTCACCGACTTCGGGCTGGCCCGCGCCCCCCGGCTCGGCTCGGCCGACGCCACGCGCTCCGGCGTGGTGCTCGGCACCCCGGCGTACATGTCGCCGGAGCAGGCGCGCGGCGACGCCAAGTCGGTCGGCCCGGCCGGCGACGTCTTCTCGCTGGGGGTCATCCTCTACGAGCTTCTCACCGGCCGACGGCCGTTCGCCGGCTCGACCATGGAGGTGCTCTGGCGCATCGTCCACGCCGACCCCGAACCACCGTCGCGGCTCCGGCCCGGACTCGACCCGCGCCTGGAAGCGGCCTGCCTGAAGGCGATGGCGAAGGAGCCGGCCTCCCGCTTCGCGTCGATGAAGGAGTTCGCCGCGGCGATCGACGACTACCTGCGGGCGCCAGCCAGCACGACCGACACGAGTCTGCAACCGGAGTCATCGGCCGCGCCACCTCCGGCCCCGGCTCCGCCTCGCCGCCGGTGGCGGATTCTCACCCCGATCGCCCTGTTGCTTCTCGGCGGTGCTGCCGCGCTCGGCGGCGTTCTCTTCTTCGCCCGCACGCCGACCGCGAACGTGCTCGTCCAGATCGATGTGGACCTTACCGACAGGTCCCTCAGCTTCTTGCTCGACGGCAAGGAAACCAGGGCCGCCGACCTGGAGAAGCCGATCGAGCTGAAGGTCGGCAAGCACGAGCTGGTGGTGAAGCGCGCCGGCGCGACGGTCCGCCGCTACGAGTTCAACGTGAGCAAGGACGCCGGGCCGCGCATCGAGTTGAAGGAAGACATCACGGCCACGCCTGCGAAGGCGAAGTCGCCCGACGAGGAGGACGGCGAGTTCGCCCGCTGGTTGTTCTCGGTCGGGGCCAGGGACGTGACGTTCTCCGCCGGCGGGCCGGAACGGTCGGTCCGCCGGGCCGCCGACCTGCCGGACGGGCCGCTTCAGGTTCACGGCTTCGGCACCTGGGGCGTCCCGACCATCAACGACGAGAACGCCGGCGCGATCCTCCGTTGGGCCGAGCGGCGGAAGCCGAGCCTGCTCAGCTTCTACGGCACGTCGGTGGGCGACGCCACGGCCCGCGAGGTGGTCAAGCTCCCCTCCGTCAAGCAGCTCAACCTGGGAGCGACGCGGGTCACCGGGGCCTGCACCGCGATGCTCGCCGCCCGCCCCGACCTGGTCGAACTCACCCTCGTCCGGCGGCCGATCACCGACGCCGACCTCGGCCGGCTGACCCCGCTCGTCCACCTGGAACGGCTCAGCCTGGGGGGGACGGCCGTCACCGACGCCGGGCTGGCCCACCTGAGGGGGATGAAGAAACTGAAGGTTCTCGAACTGAAGAACACCACGGTGACCGTGGACGGCGTGGCCCAGCTCGCCGGGCTCCCGCTGGAAGAACTGGTCCTGGGCGAAACCAAGGCCCTCGGAGCCGCCGGCTTTCGGCCGCTCGCCGGCTTCAAGTTCCTCCGAGCCGTCTACCTGGACAACATGGGGCTTCGCGACGCCGACCTCGCCCCGCTGGGGGCGATGACGGCCCTCCGGGTGGTCATGCTGGACAACAACCCGCTGACCGACGCCGCCGCGAAAACGCTCGCCCCGCTGGGCCAACTCAACAACCTGCACCTGGCCGGCACCGGGCTGACGGACGCTTCGATCGCCGACATGGCCAGGCTCAAGGCCCTCCGTCACCTTGACGTGCGGCGGACCAAGATCACCGCCGACGGGCTGGCCCGGCTCCGCCAGCTGCTCCCCGCCTGCGACATCGACCCGGCGCCGCCCGCCCACCCCGACCGCGCCGCCGCCGAGTGGTTCTTCAGCGTCGGCGGGGCGTGCGAGATCGTCACCGAGGACAACGAGCGGATCACGGTCGGCCGCGCGGCCCAGCTGCCCGACAGACCGTTCCGCATCTCCGTCTTCTACTGCGACCCCGATAAGCCGCTCACCGACCAGGCCATGATCGACAACCTCAAGGGGTTGCGCGAGGTCGATGACTTCGACACCGGGGCGAAGATCAACGGCACCGGCTTCGCTCGCTTCAAGGAGAACAACCGCCGCATCGGCTTCGGGCTGTACGGCGTGCCGCTCACCGATGAAGGCTTACGTGCCATCGGCGGTGCATCCCGAAGCTGGAGTCGATCGCCAACGACAGCCCGCACGTCACCGACGCCGGGCTGGTCCACCTCAAGGGCCACGCCGAGATGAACCGGCTATACATCCTGGCCGAAGCGGTCACCGACGCCGGCTTCGCCCACCTGAAGGGGCTGGTCAACGTCCAGGATATGAGCCTCGGCGGCACGCAGATCGGCGACGACTCGCTAGCCCTGCTGGCCGACTGGCACACCCTGGACCGCATCATGCTCGGCCCCTCCAGGGTCACCAACGCCGGCATGCGGCACCTGACGAAGCCGAAGCGGCTCCGCGGCGTCAACGTCACCGGCACCGCCGTCGGCGACGCCGGGCTGGAGATTCTCAAGCAGGTGCCGAACCTTCAGAACCTCTGGCTGGGCCGCAGCAAGGTCACCCGCGCCGGCGTCGCCAAGCTGCACGAGATCAAGGGCCTCCGGGAGGTCTACCTGGAAGGGCTGTCGCTGACCGACGCCGACGTGGGGCCGCTCGCCGCCTGCGGTAAGCTGGTCTGGCTGAGCCTGTCCGACAACCCGATCACCGACGCCGGGCTGAAGCCGCTGCACGGGCTGAAGGACTTGCAGATCCTCGAACTCCGGAACTGCCCCAGGCTGACCCCGGCCGGCATCGTCGCGCTGGAGAAGGCGCTGCCGCGGTGCAAGGTGGAACGGTGAACGGCGGCGGGGCGTTTTGCCGATACTGGGTGGCGGAGGCAACCCTCATGGACCACGTCGCCACCCTGCCGACTCTGGACGACCTCGTCGCCCACGTCCGCGCCGTGCTGTGCGCCCACGACCAGTTCGACCCGGAACAGACGCCGTTGTCGCAGTCGCTGGTGACGCGCGGCGGCAAACCTTGCGGGTTGTTCTTTCATTGCCAGGGGCCGCGCAGCGTGAAAACGTACGCCGTCTGGGCCGGCGAGGAGCAGCGCGTGCTGTTCTACGACTCGCAGGGCGTCCGCTTCGCCCAGACGCGCTTGACCGAAGGCCCCGACCCGCGCCGGCTCTCCGACGAAGCCGCTAAAACCGCGTCGGCGAGTACGGCGCCGGATCGAGGTGCGGCGTAACGCCGGTGACCAGCTCCGTCACCAGCTTGCCCGTGCCGGTGCCCAGGGCGACTCCGAGCATGCTGTGGCCGGCCGCGACGAGCAGGTTGTCGAAGCCGCGCAGCCGGCCGATGATCGGCTTGCCGTCGGCGACCATCGGCCGCCAGCCCCACCACTCCTCCGTCACCGGCTCCGCCTCCGGCGTGTGCAGGTAGAACCGCGCCGCCCGCCGGAGGATCTCCAGCCGCCGGCGGTCGAGCCGGTCGTCGTAGCCGGCGAACTCCATCGTCGAGCCGAGCCGGTAGCCCGACCGCATCGGCGTGACGGCGACGCGGTCCTCTTCAAAGATAATCGGGATCTGCGGACACCGCGACGGCCTTGCCATCGTGATCGAGTACCCCTTGCCCGGCACGATCGGCAGGCGCGTGCCGATCTGCTCCTTCAACAGCGACGTCCACACCCCGGCGGCGACGACGACGTGGTCGGCCTCGAACCTCCCCTGCGACGTGACGACCGCCCGCACCTGCTTTCCAGCCTTCTCCAGGCCGACGAAGGCGCACTGCTCGCGCACCTCCACGCCGCGCGAGACGAGCGCCGAACCCCACGACGACAGGAGCCGGTCCGGCCGCAGGTGGGCGTCGTTCGGGTTGAACCAGGCGCCGGCCAGGCCGGGTTTCAGCGCCGGTTCCCTCACGCACAGCGCGTCGCCGTCCAGCCGCGTCGCCGGCGTGTCGAACTCCTCGCGCAGCAGCTTGTCGGTCTGGGCGTAGTGGTCCATCTCCTTGAGGGTGCGGAAGACGAACAGCGTGCCGCGCTCCTCCCACTCGGCGTCCAGCACGCCGGCGCGGAACAGCTCACCGTACAACTCCCGCGACGACTTGAGCAGCGCCGCCAGCGCGTGGCCCGCCTCCAGCATCGCCGGGCGGTTGCAGCGCAGCGCGAACCGCAACAGCCAGGCCCAAAGCGCTGGGTCCCAGCGCAGGCGGATCTTCAGGGGCGAGTCCTTCTGGAGCAGCGTCCACAGCGTCTTGCCGATCACGCCCGGCCCGGCGAGCGGCAGCACGTGGCTGGGGCTGACGAAGCCGCAGTTGGCGTGCGAGCAGCCGCTGCCGACGGCGTTCTTCTCGACCAGCGTGACCGCCAGGCCGGCCTCGCGCAGGTAGTGGGCGCAGGCGCAGCCGACGACGCCCCCGCCGATCACGACCGCCCGCGGCGCCGACGCACTCATCTGCGAATTCCCCAACAGAACGGGTCGGCCTCATCAAGGATCAAGGTCGCCTCGGCGGTGACGAACGCCGTGCCGGCGACGCGCGGGATGACGCGATCTCCGTCCACACGGACCGACCCCTCGAAGACGCTGCCGACGATACTTTCCTGCCGCCACGCCTCGCCGACCTCGAGCTTGCCGTCGGCGAACAGGCAGGCGAGCTTGGCACTGGTGCCAGTGCCGCACGGCGAGCGGTCGTAGGCCCCGCCGGGGCAGAGGACGAAGTTCTTCGCGTGGGCCCGCGCGTCGGTCGGCGGGCCGAACAGCTCGACGTGGTCGATCTCGCCGTCGTCCGCCCCGGTGATGCCGCGCCGCACCAGCTCCGCCTTCAGGCGGGTCGTGAAGGCGGTCAGCCGCTCGACGTTCGCCAGCGTCAGCTCCTGGCCGTGATCGCTGACGAGGAAGAACCAGTTGCCGCCCCAGGCGATGTCGCCGTGGACGACGCCGTGGCCGGGCACCTCGACAGGGACGGCCCTGGCGTGGCGGTAGCAGGGCACGTTGTCGATCGCGGCGGCGTTGCGGCCGTCGTACTCGAACCCGACGACGCCGACCGGCGTTTCGAGCCGGTGGCGCCCGGCCGTGATGCGGCCGAGGCGCCCCAGCGTGACGGCCAGGCCGATGGTGCCGTGGCCGCACATGTTCAGGTAGCCGACGTTGTTGAAGAAGATCACCCCGGCGGCGCACGCCGGATCGACCGGCTCGCAAAGGACCGCGCCGACGACGACGTCCGAGCCGCGCGGCTCGTTGACGACGGCGCCGCGGTAGCGGTCGAACTGGCGCCGGAAGCGCTCGCGCCGCTCGGCCATCGAGCCGCCGCCGAGGTCGGGGCCGCCGGCGACGAGGTCGCGCGTCGGCTCGCCACCGGTGTGCAGATCGACGACGTGGATGCGGTGCATGGCGATTCCTCTCCCAGCCCGAAGCGCCCCAGCGAGGGCGAGCAGAAGCCCTTGCTGGCGCTCGGGCTGGTCCGTCACGCGCCGAATCTTCGGCCGGGTCGCGATCCCCTTCTGGATGACCCCCATCACCCGCTCGCGCTCGGCGCCGTGCAGCGTCATCCGCGGCAGCCGCACCAGCTCCGAGCCGTACCCGCAGGCGTGGACCGCCAGCTTGATGTACTGCACCAGCTTGACGTGCGTGTCGAGGTGCAGCAGCGGCGTGTACCAGCGGTAGACGCCCAGCGCCTCCTCGTACCGGCCGGCCTTGACCAGGTCCCACAGGAGCCGATTCTCCGCCGGGAAGGCGTTGACCAGCCCCGACACCCAACCGGTCGCGCCGAGCACTGCCGACTCCAGCACCAGGTCGTCCACGCCGCAGAACAGGGCGTAGCGGTCGCGGCAGAGGATCTTCAGGTCGGTGATCCGCCGCACGTTCTCCGACGACTCCTTGATGCAGACGAACTTCGCCTCGTCGGCCAGGTCGGCGAACATCTCCGGGGTGACATCGACGCCGTAGGAAACGGGGTTGTTGTAGACCATGACCGGCAGGTCGGTCGCCCCGGCGACGGCGCGGAAGTGGGTCATCGCCTCGCGGCCGTCGGCCTTGTAGACCATCGCCGGCAGCACCATCAGGCCGTCCACGCCGACCTTCGCCGCGTCGGCCGCGAAGCGACAGGCCAGCCTCGTGGACGCCTCGGCGACGCCGGTCAGCACCGGCACCCGCCGCCGGACGTGCTCGACGGTGGCGCGGAGGACGTCGAGCTTCTCCGGGTACTCCAGCGAGCAGTTCTCGCCGACCGTGCCGAGCATGATGAGGCCGTGGACGCCGGCGTCGATCATCGCGTCGAGGTGGCGCATCGTCGCGGGTAGGTCGAGAGACTGGTCGTCTTTGAAGTGGGTGACGGCGGCGGGTAAGACGCCGGACCAGGTGCAGCGCATAGGTCCCTCCTGTTGATCTCGCCCAGGGGAGTAATGTACGACTTTCTCCGCGAAGGATTCTCGCCGCCGGCGACAATAATAGGTCGTGGGACCTGCGAGCCGGAGGCGGCATGGAACACGACGACCGCGTCTGGCGCGAGCGCGGGTTGCGCGAGGCAGTCCTGGGCGGCGACGAGGGGGCGTGGAAAACGTGGTACGACGAGTCGTACCCCAGGCTCTACGCCTACGTCCTCTGGCGCTCGGGCGGCCTGCGCGACCACGCCGACGAGCTGGTCCAGGAGGTCTGGCTCACGGCGGTGCGGCGGCTCGCGTCGTTCGACCCCAGGGCGGGGAGCTTCGCCGGCTGGCTGCGCGGCATCGCGGCCGGCCTGGCCCGCAACCACTTCCGCCGCCAGCGGCGGAGGTGGTTCCTCCCCGCCCCAGAACCGGCGGCCCCCGCCGACGCCCCGCTGATCGAGCGCGAGCGCGCCGAGCGAGTCGCCCGCACCCTGGCCGGGCTGCCCGAGGCCTACGAGGCGGTGCTGCGCGCCAAGTACCTCGACGGCCTGGACGTGGCCGCCATCGCCGCGTCGCGCGGGGTGTCGGCCAAGGCGGTCGAGTCGATGCTCAGCCGGGCCCGCGAGGCGTTCCGCAACTGCTACCCCCCCGAGGCGTGACCCCATGAACGACCCGCTCGACCGCCTCCTGAGGCCCTCGGAACCGCCCCCCGGCGACTCCCTTCGGCGCGAGCTACTCGGCCGCACCACCCGCGCCCTGCGTTGGCAGCGTCGCCGCCGACAGGTCGCCGTCGCGGCCTGCGCCGCCGGCGTGCTGGCGCTCTGCCTCGTGCCGCCCCCGGGGCCGCCGCCCCTGCCGCC
>JAXMAW010000036.1:0-84201 GCA_046350195.1 Gemmataceae bacterium | reverse complement strand
ACCGCCCGGCCGGCCCGCACCTGGGCCAGGTCGGAATCGACCATCATCTTCACCAGCCCCTCGAAGCTCACCGTCGGCTCCCAGCCGAGCACGCGCTTCGCCTTGCCGGGGTCGGCCAGCAGCAGGTCTACCTCGGCCGGGCGTACGAACTTCGGGTCGATCACGACGTACTTCCGCCAGTCCAGCCCGACGTGGCCGAAGGCGATCTCGACGAACTCCTGCACCGTGTGCGTCTCGCCGGTGCCAACCACGAAGTCGTCGGGCTGGTCCTGCTGGAGCATCAGCCACATTGCCTTGACGTAGTCCCCGGCGAAGCCCCAGTCCCGCTTCGAGTTCAGGTTGCCCAGCCGTAGCTCCTTCGCCTCGCCGCACTTGATCTTCGCGACGTGGTGGGTGATCTTCCGGGTGACGAACTCGAGGCCGCGGCGCGGGGACTCGTGGTTGAAGAGGATGCCGGAGCAGGCGAACATGCCGTAGCTCTCGCGGTAGTTGACCGTGATGTAGTGCCCGTACACCTTCGCCACCCCGTACGGCGACCGCGGGTAGAACGGCGTCTCCTCCCGCTGCGGCACCTCCAGCACCTTGCCGTACATCTCGCTGGAGGAGGCCTGGTAGAACTTCGCCTTGGGGCAGACCTGGCGGATGGCGTCGAGCATGCGGGTGACGCCGACGGCGGTGTACTCGGCGGTTAGCACCGGCTGGTGCCAGCTGGTGGCGACGAACGACTGGGCGGCGAGGTTGTACACCTCGTCCGGCTGCGTCTGGGCCAGCACGCCGGCGATCGACGTCTGGTCGAGCAGGTCGGCCTGGTATAATTCGATCCGGTCACGGACGTGGCCGATGCGCTCGAAGTTCTCCGTGCTGGACCGGCGCACCATGCCGCAGACGCGGTAGCCCTTGTTCAAGAGCAGTTCCGCGAGGTAGCTGCCGTCCTGACCCGTCACGCCGGTGATGAATGCGGTCTTCGCCATAATCGTCGAGATCCTCACGATTGAACCATGCCGACCTTGTGCGGCTCGCTACGCCGCCCGCCGTCCTTCCGCCGCCTCCGGCAGCGACGCCAACAGCAACCCCAGCCCGCCGCGCGGCAGCACCCGCGCCACCGGCATCGTCGCCGGCAGCAGCAGCGTGTCGCCGGCCACGAGCCGCTCGCGGCCGCCCTCGCCCAGCAGCTCGCCCTCACCGTGCAAGACCATCACGACCTGCATCCGTCCCGCCGGCAGGCAGAACGCCTCCCGCTGTCGCACGTAGTCCAGGTGGAAAAACCGGCAACGCACCAGCTCCTGCCACGACGGCCCCCCGTCGGGGTAGCCCTCGACGCGAACCGGCTCGACGGGCCCGGCGGTCCAGTGGATCGACGCGATCGCCTCTTCCAGGTGCAGCGGTCTCATCTCGCCGCCGGGGCCGAGGCGGTTCCAGTCGAACAGCCGAAACGTCGCGTCGCTGGTCTGCTGCACCTCGGCGATCAGCACGCCGCCGCCGACGGCATGAACGGTACCCGCGGGCAGAAAGACGCACTGGCCGGCACGCGGCTCGAACGAGTGCAGGCAGCGGGCGACCGTGCCGTCCTCGACGGCCCGCCGCAGCCGCGCCTCATCGACGCCAGGCCGCAGGCCGGCGTACACCCGGCTGCCCGGCTCGGCGGCGAGGATGAACCAGGCCTCGGTCTTGCTGTTCTCCCCGGGCAACAGCCACTGGACCGCCCCCTCGTCGGGGTGGACCTGCACCGACAGCCAGTCTCGTGCGTCGAGGTACTTCACCAGCCAGGGGAACTGCTCCCGGTCCGCCCCCAGCAGCGCCTTCGCGGCGCTCTCCATCAGTCCGCGAAGCGTGGAGCCGTCGGCGGCGACGCTGCGGTGCGTGGGGTGGTCACTGACCTCCCACGACTCGCCGTACCCCTCGCCGGTCGGCAGCGACTTGCCCAGGGTCTGGCCGAGCTGCCGGCCGCCCCAGACCATCGGGCGAAGGTAAGGGCGGAAGCGGAGCGGGGAGCGCACAGAGAGAACCTCCTGTCCTTCGTAGGACAAGCATCCTTGCTCGTCCCTCCGCATTCAGGACAAGCAAGGATGCTTGTCCTACGACCGGCGGCGCGTTCCGGGTGGGGGATTCAGAAGGGGTGCGTCCGTGCCGAGTTCGCGGGCTGTCCGGCCGGGCGGATCCTGCCGCGCCATGGGCCGGGGTGGTATCATCCCGGGAGCCCGCGGAAAAGTCAACGCCACACGCCGGGTCGCGGTGACCGTTGCCCCTTGTTCAGCTCACGCCGCCTCTGCGGGTGCTACTACCCCCCTCGGCCGGAGACCGCTCCCTGACCGGGGAAAGTGCCCTGGCGGCGCAAGTTCGCGCAGAATTAGAATTCCCAGAGTTGATCCACACGCTGAGCGCTCCGAGGCAGGGCTCCTCAGTGCCCATCTCGACAGGGGGTTAGACGCATGAACCAGGTCCGCCGGCTCCTGGCGGCCGGGGGGATTTTCCTCGCCGGGGCTGCCATCCTGACCTGCACCCAAGTCTGGGGCGACCCCGGACGCGACAAGGAACTCCGTGACTGGCACAAGGGCGGCGGCAAGGCGATCGCCCCGCCCCGGGACGACGCCCTCGCCGAGGAGTTCGACCGCAACCGCTTCGAGGACAGGCCGGTCGTCGTCTACGAGCGCGGCGGCGAGGCGCTGTTCGGCCTGCAGGTCAAGCCGAGGCTGCCCGACGCCCCGGCCCAGCCGACCGACTACCTGGTGCTGATCGACACCTCCGCCAGCAAGGCCATGGGCCCGCTGGCGGCGTCGATCGAGATCGCCCGGGAGCTGGCCGGGGCGCTCGGCCGCGACGACCGCATGGCCGTCTGGACCGCCAACGTCAAGCCGAGGGACGTCTCCCGCGGCTTCAAGGCCGCCCAGGGCCTCGAGGGGGCGTTCAACGACCTCGCCAAGGAGACGCCCCTCGGCGCCGTCGGCCTCAAGAGGTCGATCGCCGAGCCGCTCGCCTCGTTCGAGGTGAAGCCCGGGCGGCGCCGCGTGCTGGTCTTCTTCGGCGACGGCAAGTCGGTCGCCGACCCGCTCGACGACGACGGCCGCGCCGAGCTGTGCGAGGCGCTGGTCAAGAGGCGGGTGGCCTTCCTCGCGGTGCCGATGGGCCCGCGGCCGGACTCGCGCAACCTGCACGGCCTGGTCGCCGGCTCCGGCGGCAAGGTCGTCCGCCACGGCATCGGCGAGGCGACCAGCGTCGTCGCCGCCCGCCTGAGGCGCGACGCCGCCGAGCCGGTCCTGTACCCCGAGTCGTTCCGCGTCACCGCCGGCGCCGCCGACGTCCTGCCGACGAGGATGCCGCCCTTGCGGCGCGACGCCGCCACGCTGGTCGTCGGCAAGCTGCCCGCCGGGGCCAAGGCCCTCGACTGGGCGGTCACCGGCACCGCCGCCGGGGCCGAGTTCAAGGGCGGGGAGAGGCTCGCCGTGCCCGCGGCCGACGCGGACAACTTCTTCCTGGCCGGCGTCCACGACCAGTGGCTGGCGGGCAAGGACCGGCCGGCCCTGCTGCCGGCCGACCGGGCGCTGGCGTTCTCGCACATGCAGAACGCCCTGGCCGTCGAGGACCTGGTCGCCCGGGCCGAGCTGTGCCTGGAGCAGAACAAGCTCGACGCCGCCGGGAGGCTGTTCGAGCAGGCCAGGCAGCTGGCCCCGCACGCGGCGGCGGCCAAGGGCGGGCTGATGCTGGTCGAGAGGATGAGGGCCGGCAAGAGGACCCGCCAGGAGATGCTCGAGGAGCTGCGGCTCAACGCCGCCAGGCGCGAGCTGCTCAGGGTCGAGGCCAGGGGCCAGGTGCGCAAGGTCGAGGTGCTCAACCAGGCCGCCCAGAGGGACGCCGACAGGGACAAGCCGGCCGACGACCTGCCCCCGCCGCGCGACCCGATCGAGGACGTGAGGATGCGGCGGCAGATCGCCGAGGAGCAGGCCACCCTGGCCGTCAACGAGGCCGTCCGCCAGGCCAACCGGGTCGTCCGGACCGACCCCGACGGGGCCTACGAGCTGCTCAAGCGCACCCGGGACGGGATCGCCGCCAACGCCGACCTCGACCCGCGGGCCGTCACCAACCTGTCCGGCCGGCTGTCCACCGCCATGGAGGGCGTCGCCCGGCAGGGGGCGATCGTCAAGCGCGACCAGGCCGAGGCGCTGGCGCTCCGCGCCGCGGCCGACGCCCGGCTGGACCTGCGGCGGGCCGAGGCGGTGGCCCAGGACCGCCTCCGCGAGCGGATGCGGGTCTTCCGCAACCTGATGGACCAGGCCCGCGAGGAGGAGGCGTTCCGCCAGGCCCTGTCGATCCGCAACGACCTGGTCGGCCAGGGCCAGCGGGTCCCCCCGTCGGTGACGGCGGCGTACCAGACGGCGATCACCGGGTACCACGCCCGCGAGGTGGCCGAGCTGAAGCGGCTGACCGAGGAGCGGTGGCTGGCGACGCTGCTCGAGGTCGACCGGTCCGCCGTGCCGTACCCCGACGAGCCGCCCGTCGAGTTCCCGTCGTCGGCGGTCATCAAGCGGATCACCCGCTTCCCCGGCAAGTACGGGTTCGACAACTGGGGGGACCTGTCCGCGTACCGCATCAAGCGGGCCAGCCTGTTCCCGTTCACCGGCGCCGTCCCCCCGCGGATGTTCGAGATCAAGAACGTCCTCGAGACGCCGATCGACTACCCCGGCACGGACGGCCCCGACCCGCGGCTGACGCTGGCGGAGGTGCTGGACCAGCTGTCGCAGGCCCACAAGGTGCCGATCTTCATCAACGAGAAGGCGTTCAAGTACGAGGCCCAGGGGCTGGACATCCAGAAGGCCCCGGTCGCCGACCGCGAGGCCCTGCCGCGGATGACCAAGACGCCCCTGGGCACGGTCCTGAAGAAGGTCCTGTCGCGGGTGCAGAACATCCCGTCGGAGGCGGTCTACCAGATCCGCCAGGACTCGATCGAGGTCACCACCGGGTTCTTCGCCTCGGCGGAGAAGGTCATCCGCACCTACCCCGTCGGCGACCTGGTCTACCCGGTGCCCAGCGCGTTCAACCAGCAGGCGGTCGGCCAGGCCGGCTCGCTGCTGGGCACGCTGGGGCAGCTGGGCATCGTCGGCCAGGCGCTGGGCGCCGGCGGCCTCCAGGTGGGGGCGCAGCTGGGCGGGCTGGGGGCGCTGGGGGCCCTCGGCGGGGGCCTGGGGGCGCTGGGCGGGGGCGTGGGGGCGCTGGGCGGCGGGCTGGGGGCGCGGCCTCGCTGGGCGGCCTGGGGGCGGCTGGGCGGGGGCGGCCTCCAGCTGGGGGCGGCGGCCGGGGTCGGCCAGGCGGGGGGGCCGGCCGGCCTGCAGGTCGGCGGGTTCAACTTCCAGGGCAACCAGAACCTGGGCGTCGGCGGGGGCAACCTGGGGATCACCGGCGGCCAGCTCGGCCAGCTGGGCAACCTGGGCGGCCAGTTCGGCATCCAGGGGGGCACCCAGGAGCAGCTCTTGATCACCCTGATCCGCCAGGTGGTCGGCCGGCCCAAGGACTGGGCGACGCAGGTCAACCCGATCACCGGCCAGCCGCTCAACCCGCTGGACGAGGCGCCCGGCGACGGCACCCTGCAGCAGGACAACAACGCCCTGGGCTACTACGGCCCGGCCGCCTCCCTGGTCGTCAAGGCGCCGTCGCGGCTGCACAACCGCGAGAGCAACCTGATCATCCAGCCGGCGGCCGGGCCGGCCCCCGGCATGGCGGCCGCCCCGGGGGGCGGCCGGCCGGCCGGCGGCGCCGTCGCGGCGGGCAAGGGGAGGGGCGACAGGCCACTCGACCCGCGCGAGGTGTGGCAGGACGCGCTGGCCAGGGGGGTGACCGACCCCGGGCTGGTCATCGCCACCACCGACTTCCTGGCGACGAACCTCAACCGGTTCGACCACGTCGCGGAGTTCCTCAAGGCCAACCTGCGGCAGGGGGTGCTGGTCAGGCCGTGGGTGTACCAGTCGCTCGCCGTCGCCCTGCGGCAGACGGGCGGGTCGGCCGAGGAGATCGAGCGGGCCGAGGTGTCGGCGGCCGACCTGCAGCCGCTGGACGCCAGGGGGTACCTGGTCGCGGCCCGGGCCCTGGCCGAGGACAGGAACTACGAGCGGGCCCTGTCGTTCTGCAAGCAGGCGGCCGACCTGTCCCCGGGCGTGCCGCACGCCTACGCCGACGCCTCGCGGTACGCCGAGATGGCCAGGGACGCCGGGGCGATGCGGTGGGCGACGGCGGCGCTCTTGAGGCAGGACTGGCCGCACAGGGACCGGGAGCTGCGGCAGGGGGCGCTGGACCGGATCGAGTCGCTGGCCGGCAAGCTGGGCAAGGCCGAGGGGGACCGGCTGCGGGGCGTCGCCCAGGGGCAGCGGCGCCGCGACCTGGTCATCAAGCTGGTCTGGCAGGGGGAGGCCGACCTGGACCTGAAGGTGGAGGAGCCGACCGGCAGCGTGTGCACGCCGCTGGCCCGGCAGACGATCGGCGGCGGCACGCTGGTCGCGGACACGGCGGAGGCGGCCGAGAGCTACGCCGCGGCGGAGGCGTTCTCGGGCGAGTACCGGGTGCTCGTCGAGAGGGTCTGGGGCAAGCCGCTGGGGGGCAAGGCGCAGCTGAAGGTCATCCGCCACCAGGGCACGCCGGACGAGACCGAGGAGCTGGTGACGGTGCGGGTCAGCGGGACGGTGGCGGAGCCGGTCGCGGTGAGGCTGGCGGGCGGGCGGCGGACCCGGACGGCGAGCGTGCCGCCGGCGGCGGCCCACGAGGCGCCGGGGGACGCGGCGGCGCCGCTGGACCCGCAGGCGGAGGTGCTGTTCAAGCTCGGGGCGCTGGCGACCGCCGACCGGGCGGAGCGCGGGGCGATGCAGGCCGGGGTCGCCGGGGCCGGGCGGCCGGTCCCGCGGCCGGGGCGGCCGACGCCGACCCGCCACGAGGGCGACCGCACGGTGTACCAGAACCGGGTGCAGCCGTTCGTGGCCGACAGCATGGAGCTGACGGCGCAGGCGGTGCTGTCGGCCGACCGGCGGTCGGTCCGCGTCTCGGTCGCGCCGGTGGTGAACACGCTGACGGACGGGCCGGCCCGGGTGGTCAGCCCGGTCATCCCCGGCGGCCCGCCGCGGTAACCCCCGGGACGGAGTGCGGGGGCGTGGCCCCCGCGACCGACCCTCGCCGCGGGGCGCCTCTCCGGAGGCGCCCCGCGGGCGTTTCCGGTGGGCTACCCGTTCTTTCTTTCCAGCTCGCGCTTGAACAGGGCCAGCTGCGGCTCGATCACCCTCTCATAGCACCCCGGGCAGATGCCGTGGCTGAACTCGGCGGCGGTGTGGTCGGCCAGGTAGTGCTCGACCTGCTGCCAGTAGTCCTGGTCGGAGCGGATGCTCTTGCAGTACGAGCAGATCGGCAGCAGCCCCCGGAGGTGCTTGACGCTGGCCAGGGCCGCCTCCGACTCGCGGACCCGGTCGGCCAGCGCCCGCTGCAAGGCCAGCACCCGCAACCCGACCCGCACACGGGCGGACAGCTCGTCGGGGTCGAACGGCTTGGTGATGTAGTCGTGCGCCCCGGCCTCCAGGCCCCGGACGACCGCCTCGCGCCCCGCCCGCGCGGTAAGCAAGATGAGGTAGAGCGGCCGCGAGGCCGCCAGCCCGCCGGCCCTCCGGCACAGCTCCAGCCCGTCGATCCCGGGCATCTGCCAGTCGAGGATGGCCAGCAGGGGTGACGTCTCGTCCCGCAGGCACCGCCACGCCTCGTCGCCGTCGCGGGCGCAGGAGACGTGGTGCCCCGCCTCCGCCAGAGTGGCCGCGAGAAGCTCCCGGCCTACGGGGTCGTCATCCGCGATCAGGATGCTGCCGATCATTCCGCCAGTCCCGGCGCCCAGGGCTCGTCGGGTTCATCGTCCGCGCGGCGGTGCGGCGGACAGCGAGGGAATGTAGAAAGTGAGCGCCGCGGTGAGGATCAGGGTGACGAAGTTTTGTATCAGACTAAATCCGTGCCACCGCCCGAATGCCGCGCGGGCCTCGCGTGCCTCGGCGAGCAGCTCGGTCGGCGGCGAGGGCGACGCCAGTGCCTGGTCGGTCAGGCCGTTGCGCGGCAGGCGCAGCTCCGCGACCCGGACTTCGAGGCACCAGCCCGCCAGGACGGAGGCCAGCGCCAGACCGCACAGGAAGAGACGAACGCCATGACCGGACCCTTCGCCGCGGCGCGCCAGGGCCATGGCCGTCAGCAGGGCAACGGCGCCGCAGCCGACCTGCGCCGCGTAGTAGACGGGGAAGATGCCGCCGACGGCGACGCCGGCGGCGCGCGATCCCTGTTCCAGCCGTAACGGGGTCGGGAAGCCTTCGGGAGACTCCCGGGCGTAGAGTTCGGGCAGGGGCAGCCACGCCGGGCGCTGGTCGGCGGGCAGGGCGCTGACCTCGCGGAACGACTCGAAGATGAGTACCCCCGCGACGCTGAAGAAGGCGACGGAACCGAACCACAACGCGACGGCAAAAACGTGGCAAACGCGGGGGAGGGAGAGCATGGCGGGGGTCTCGGAAGGAGGTTAGACGCGGTGCTCGGTACCCGCGAGCAGCCGGCGGATGTTGGCGTGGTGGCGGGCGAAGACGAGCAGGGCGCCGACGAGGCAGAACAGCGTGACGACCACCTCGCCCTCGGACCACGGGGCGGGGTACAGGGCCAGCCGCAGCCCGAACAGCAGGGCCGCCGCCAGCAACGACGCCAGCGAGACGTAGCGGGTCAGGTAGAGGACGACGCCCCAGGCGGCGAGGACGAGGACGGTGGCCAGGGGCACGAGCACGGCGATGACGCCGGCCCCCGTGGCGACGCCCTTGCCGCCGCGGAAGCCGAGGTAGATCGGGAACAGGTGCCCCAGAAACGCCGCCACCCCGGCGGTGACCGGCAGCGTGTAAGGCAGGAGTGCCTCCGGCTGGGGCAGCCACCACCTGGCAATGCAGACCGGCAGCGCCCCCTTGGCGAAGTCGAGCAAGAACACCAGCGCCCCCCAGCGGAAGCCGAGCAGCCGGCCGACGTTGGTCGCACCGATGTTGCCGGAGCCGCCCTTGAGCACATCGACGCCGCGCGCCTTGCCGATGAGGTAGCCGAACGGGACGGCTCCCAGAAAGTAGGCACCGGCGGCGACGAGGCAGACGAGCGGGACGGCGGTCATGCGGTGGTCCTCCGCGGGAAGTTGTAAGCCGCGGGGCAATTTTCGGCGACCTCGCGGAACGGGCTGCGGCCGGCGTCGTCTAACGGGGTGATGAGTCCCGGCGAGCTGGCGCGGCTGATCGAAACACAAGCCCCGGCCCTGACCCTGTACGCGCGGCAGTGGTGCGAGGGGCCCGAGGACATTGTGCAGCAGGCGTTCCTCGCCCTGGTCACCCAGCGCTGCCCGCCGCGCGACCCGGTCGGCTGGCTGTACCGCGCCGTGCGCAACGGCGCGCTGGACGCGCTGAAAAAGCGCCGCCGCCGGCTGCGCCGCGAGGCCGAGGCGGCGCGGGCGGCCCGGTGGTTTGTCGAGCCCGAGGTCGATGGCCTCGACGCCGAGGCGGCCGTCGGGGCGCTTCGGGCGCTGCCTATGGAGCAGCGAGAGCCGATCGTCGCCCACCTTTGGGGTGGGCTGAGTTTTGAACAGATCGGCGAGGTCGCCGGCTGCTCGGCCAGCACCGCGTTTCGCCGTTATTCCGCCGGTCTCGTCGTCCTGCGAAAGAAGTTAGGTGTGCCATGTTCTACCCAGTGACCCGAACGCTAGGCCGCTTCACCCCCAAGGCGGGGTGGACCGCGACACCTTGATGTACCAGGCCGGCCGCGCTCCGTGCCGTCGCCGGCGCGGTGGAAGGCGGCTGGCGGGGCCATGGCGGCTGGGCCAGACGCTGACACTGCTGATGTTTCTGGCGCGGCCGGGCGGCCCTCCCGCCGCCGGGCCGCGGGTCGAGCCGACGCCCCTTCTCGGCCCGGTTGCCTCGCCGGAGGGGTGGACGGCGCGCCGCGACCTGCTCGACTCCGGCGCCGATCCCGTCCCGCCACGCGGCGAGGAGAACCTCGTCCCCGACGACCCGCCTTTGCGCGTCTTCTCGTCGTCGTGGGCGGCGGTTTCATTCGAATAACCTTGTCATCCTGCCGAAGGAGCCGACGCTGATGGGTCGAACGTTGTCCCCCTGCACCGTGATCCTGCTCCTCACCGCCCTGGCCACCGCTCCCGCCGCGCCGACGCCGGACCCGACCGAGACGGTCATCCGCCTGGAGGTCACGCCGATGGCGGCCCCGCGGCCGGCACTCAAGTACCAGCTCCTGCCCGAGGTGCGCGAGATGCAGCCCGGCCAGGCCGTCCAGAACTACCTGAAGTGCTTCATGGAGCAGAACTTCTTCTTCTTCCACAAGGACGCCGAGGACAGACGCGAGAGGTACCTCGTGATGCCCCTGGCCGACCTACCTGTGAAGGAGATCCGCAAGGAGTACGGCGGCAACGTCGGGCTGAAGCAGGCCGACTACGCCGCGCGACTCGACACGGTGGACTGGCAAATCCTGCCGGTGATCCGCCGCGACGGCATGAACACCCTCCTGCCCGAGGTGCAGCAGATGCGCCGGCTGGCCGCGGCGCTGAAGGTGCGCTTCCGGGCCGAGGTCGCCGAGCGGCGGTTCGACGACGCGATCCGTACCGCCAAGACGGTGTTCGCCCTGGGCCGCGCCCACGGCGAGCACCCGACGCTGATCGCGGGCCTGGTCGGCGTCGCGATCAGCTTCATGGGGGTCGGCCCGCTGGAGGAGATGGTCGGCCAGCCGGGCTGCCCCAACCTGTACTGGGCGCTAACTAACCTGCCGGCCCCGCTGGTCGAATTCCGCAAGGGGGTCCAGGGCGAGCGGTTCATCCTGGGCGTCGATCTGGCCGGTCTCGACGACCCGGCCCCGAAGGGCGCCGAGGAACTCAAGCGCATCGTGGGCAACTTGAAGGAACTTTTCCGGTACGAGAGCCCCAAGGTGGACGCCGCGGGGTACGTCGCCGACAAGGCCGGCGACGCCGCCCACGTCAAGGCGGCGCGGAGGCGGCTCCTCGACGCGGGCCTGCCAGCGAAGGACGTCGCCAAATACCTTCCGGAGCAGGTCGTGCTCGTGGACGAGAAGCTGACGTTCGAGGCCGAGCGCGACGAGGTCGCCAAGGCCGTCCTGCTGCCGCACCCGGAGATGGAGCGAGTGCTGGCCGGCCTGAGCGCCAGGAAGGGCGACGAGGGCCTGTTCCACCGCATGGTGCCGGCGACGCGCAAGGTGAAGCTGGCGCACACCCGGCTGGCGCAGCGGCTGGCGATGCTGCGCGTCGTCGAGGCCCTTCGACTGCACGCCGCCGAGGAGGGCGAGTTCCCGCCGAAGCTCGCCGACGTCCGGGTGCCGCTGCCGGCCGACCAGTTTAGCGGGAGGGCGTTCGAGTACAAGGTCGAGGGAGGCAAGGCCCACCTGAGGGGCGCCGTGCCGGCCGGGTACGAGAAGAACGGTGGGTTCAACGTCCGCTACGAGCTGACGCTGCGGAAGTGACCCCGGCGCGAGCCTGGGGGTGAGTGAGGGATTCTTGGGAGTGAGCGCGAACCCGCAAGCGGCGGCGATCCGAACGGGAGCAACGCCTCCCACCGGCTTACCTCGCCCCGTGCGGTCAGTGCTCGCGTGCGGGTTCGCGCTCGCTTTCCTGTCGCTGTGCCGAGCCCAAGAATCCGTCGCTGACGCTTCCGGCCCTCGAATCGGTTTCTACCATAGTCCGGGGTAGACCCGAGAGTCACTAGTCGAGGAGCGCGTCATGCAGCTGGGAATGATCGGCCTGGGTCGGATGGGCGCCTTCATGGTCGAGCGGTTGATCAAGGGCGGTCACCAGTGCGTCGTTTACGACCGGAGCAAGGACGCGGTCGAAGGTCTGGTGAAGAAGGGCGCCGTCGGTGCCTCCTCGCTGGAGGAGTTCGTCAAGAAGCTGGCCAAGCCCCGCGCCGCCTGGCTGATGATCCCCGCCGCCTACGTCGATTCGACGCTGGCCGACCTGGAGAAGCTGCTGGAGAAGGACGACATCGTCATCGACGGCGGCAACAGCTACTACATCGACGACATCCGCCGGGCCAAGGAGCTGAAGGCCAAGGGGCTGCACTACGTGGACGTCGGCACGTCCGGCGGCGTCTGGGGCCTTGAGCGCGGCTACTGCCAGATGATCGGCGGTGAGGACGCCGTGGTCAAGCACCTCGACCCGATCTTCGCCACCCTGGCCCCGGGCCGCGGCAACATCCCTCGCACCCCGGGCCGCGACAAGGTCGGCGGCACGGCGGAGAACGGCTATCTGCATTGTGGCCCTTCCGGGGCCGGCCACTTCGTCAAGATGGTGCACAACGGCATCGAGTACGGCCTGATGGCGGCCTACGCCGAGGGGTTCGGCGTGCTGAAGGGCGCCGACATCGGCAAGCGCGAGCACGCCAAGGACGCCGAGACGACGCCGCTGCGCGACCCGGAGCACTACCAGTACGACTTCAACCTGCGCGACATCGCCGAGGTGTGGCGGCGCGGCAGCGTGATCGCGTCGTGGCTGCTCGACCTGACGGCGCAGTCGCTGACCGCCGACCCGGCCCTGGGCCAGTTCGGCGGCCGCGTCTCCGACTCCGGCGAGGGCCGCTGGACGATCAAGGCGGCCATCGACGAGGCGGTGCCGGCCCACGTGCTGACGGCGGCGCTGTACGAGCGGTTCAGCTCGCGCGGCGAGGCCGACTTCGCCAACAAGATCCTGTCGGCGATGCGGTTCGCCTTCGGCGGGCACCACGAGAAGCCGGCGAAGTGACCGGGCACAGGCGAGCGGCCGACTAACGTCCGCCGCTCGCCGAGGGCGAGTTAGTACCCGCCCATGCCGCCGCGCATGCCACCGGCGCCGCCGGCCCGCGGGCTGTTCAGCGGGTTTGGCGCCTTGCTGTTGTCCTTGGCCTTCTTCTGGAGCATGTCCTGCTCCATGACCTCGCGCGGGTACTCGACCGGGCCGGAGTAGCGCGGGTCGTTCGCCGGCGGCGCGTTGAACTCCTCCGGCGGCTTGGGCGGCCGCACGTAGTTGTCCGTCGTCTCGCAGCCGGCGACGGCGGCCGCCGCCAACAACAGCAGCCCCAGAAGGTCGCGAATCCGACGCATGGCCTTCTCCCGAACGACAACAGAGATTGCGGTGCCGGCCTTATAGCGTCGCCTCCGGGCAAATCAACCCCGGTCGTGCGCTGGGCTGGACAGACGGACCGCCGGACGCTATACCCCTCGCCTCGCCCCGGTCCTGAGAGGGAGCGTCCCATGCGTCGGCACGGGTCGTGGCTCGCCTTGCTCCTGTTGGCCCACTCGCCGCTGGCGGCGCAGGACGCCCCGCCCCCGCCGGTGCCACAAGGCGTCGAGGTGCAGGCGCGCGGCCCGGTCCACGAGGCGTTCGCCAGCCCGACCGCCGAGCCGACGCCTACCCGGCCCGTCCCCAAGAAGCCTCCCGCGGCGATTGAGGAGGTGCCGCCCGACGAGAAGCCCGACGGCGACGTCGTCTGGATCGGCGGCTACTGGGCCTGGGACGACGACCGGGCCGACTTCCTCTGGGTCTCCGGTGTCTGGCGGACGCAGCCGCCCGGCCGGCGCTGGGTCGCCGGCTACTGGCGCGAGGAGGGGACCCAGTGGCAGTGGGTGCCCGGGTTCTGGGCGGCCGCCAAGAAAGGCGCCCCCGAACAGGACCAGGAGGTGACCTACCTGCCGGCCCCGCCGGCCGCCCCGGAGACGGCCCCGCCGGCCAAGCCGCCGACCGCCGACAGCTTCTACGTCCCCGGCAGCTGGACCTGGGCCGGCGACCGCTACGTCTTCCGGGCCGGCTACTGGGCCCGGGTGCAGCCGGGCTACGTCTGGGTGCCCGACCACTTCCGCTGGACCCCGTCGGGGTACGTCTTCGTGCCCGGCTACTGGGACCTGGCACTGAAGCGGCGCGGCATCCTCTACGCCCCGGTGGTCATCGACCCGGCGGTCGTCACGGTCGGGTTCGTCTACACGCCGACCTACGCCGTCCGGGACACCGTCGTGGTCGAGTCGCTGTTCGTCCGCCCGGTGTCCTGCCACTACTACTTCGGCGACTACTACGCGGCCAGCTACCGCACCCTGGGGTTCGAGAGCTGCGTCGTCTACAGCCGCCGCCGCTACGAGCCGATCGTCGTCTACGAGGTCTACGAGCGGCGCGACCCGGCGTGGATCGGCTTGCAGATCAACCTCTACAACGACCGCTGCGTCGGCCGGGTGCCGCGCCCGCCGCGGACCCTGGTGCAGCAGAACACCACGGTGATTAACAACACCACCGTGGTGAACAACAACACCACCGTGGTGAACAACGTCACGAACAACACGCTGATCGCGCCGACCAAGCAGGTGGCGATGACCAAGAACACCAACCTGGTGAAGCTCGACGACTCAACCCGGCAGAAGGCCCGCGCCCAGGCGGCGGTCGTGCAGCAGGCCGGCCAGCAGCGCGTCAACACCGAGGTGGCGCCGCCGCCCGGCGCGCCGCGAGAGCCGCGGACGGCGTCGCTGGCGGTGCCGAAGGCCGAGCCTGTCAGGCCCGGCATGGCCGTCCCACCGCCCGTGACGGCGAAGGCGCCCCCGGCGAGGGGAACGTCCGCGACCCCGCCCCTGGCAGTAAAGCCGGCGGCGCCGGGTATGCCGGGCGCCCCGAACGCCACGACGCTGGCGCGGCCGACGGCGGCCGCCAACGCGAGCCCCGCCGGGCCGAACGCCAAGCCGGGGGCTCAGGCCGCTCAGCCGGCCACGCGCTGGCTGCCGGCCGTGCCGGCGGCGAAGCAGCCCGGTCAGCCGCGGCCCGGCGCTGCCCAGCCCGGGGCCCAACCGAGGCCAGCGCCGACGCGCAAGCCCCCGCCGAAAAAAGAAGAGAAGGAGCGACGGCCGGACCGCTAGTCGGCCCTAGAATGGGGTGATGAACCGACTAGCTCTGTGCCTGCTCCCGCTCCTCGTCAGCCTCTGTGCCGCCCAGGCGCCAACCACGGGAACCGCCAACCCCGCCTTCGACGACCTCGAGGTCGAGGTGAAGGCGTACATGCGGCTGGCCCGCTGCCAGGCCGCCGCCGTCGCCGTTTCGCGCGACGGCCGGCTGCTGCTCAGCCGCGGCTACGGCTGGCGCGACCGGGACAAGCGCGAGCCGACGCCGGTCGATGCGCTGTTCCGCCTCGGCAGCGTGACCAAGCCGATCACCGCCGCCGTCGTCAAGGAACTGGTCCGCGACGGCCGGCTCCGCCTCGACTCGAAGCTGCTCGACGTCCTGTTCACCGGCGAGGCGCGCGGCAAGCTCAACGGCCGGCTGTCCCGCGTCACCATCGGGCACCTGCTGGCGCACCAGGGCGGCTGGGACGCGCGACGGTCGTTCGACCCGGTCTTCAACGACCTTCAGGCACAGAAGGATTTGAGGCTCGGGCGCCCGGCGACGCCGGACGACATCGTCCGCTGGTTCCTACCGCGCCCCCTCGACTTCGACCCCGGCTCGCGGACGGTCTACTCGAACTTCGGCTACTGCCTGCTGGGCCGGGTCGTCGAGAAGGTCACCGCCAGGAAGTTCGAGGAGGCGACGACCGAGTTGGTGCTCAAGCCGTGGAAGATCGAGGACATCCGCGCCGCCCGGACCCTGCCGCGACACCGGCACGAGCGCGAGGTCTGGTACCCGGTGCAGGACGCGATGTTCTCGCTGGAGGTGATGGACTCCTGCGCGGGGCTGGTGGCGTCGGCCCCGGCGATGTGCGAGTTCCTGCACCGCTACTGGCTCTCCGGCGACCGGCGCGAGACGGGGTCGAAGGGCGAGTTCGTCTTCGTCGGCAGCCTGCAAGGGACCACCGCGGTGGTGATGCAGAGGCCCAGCGGGGCCAACGTCGTGGCGCTGTTCAACAACCGCCGCAACGACGACCCCGAGGGTGACCAGAAGGCGCTGGTGAAGCGCCTCGGGCCGGCGGTGGACCTGGCGGTCAAGGACTAGCACGGGGCCGGCCGATCGCCCGCCGACCGCCCGCGCTCGGCCCATGCCCGCAGCGCGGCCACCAGCCCCTCGACGCGCCCTTGCAACTCCGCGAACAGCGCGCCCGCCGCGTCCGGGTCGTCGGCGCGGCCCGCCAGTTCCAGGGCCTGTGTCGCCTCCAACCCTCCCCGGGAGAAGGCGCCGACCTGGCCGAGGAAGTTATGCGCCGCGTGCGCCAGGGCTGACCCGTCACGCCGCTCCACGGCGTCGCGGATCGCCGCCATGTAGGCGGCGTGGGAGTTGAGGAACTGGGTGACGCGGAAGTGCAGCGTCTTCGCGTCGCCTGACCTCGCCAGCGCCTCCTCCTCGTTGAACTCCCCGGGCTGGGCCGGGGTGGGGGGCGGCGGGAACGGCTGCCCCACCGCCCGGGCGATGGCCGCGAACAGCTCGGCGGCGTCGATCGGCTTGGTCACGTAGTCGTCCATGCCTGCGGCCAGGCAGCGCTCGCGGTCGCCCTTCATGGCGTGCGCCGTCATCGCCACGACCGGCAGCCGGCCCCCGCCCTCCCTCTCGCGCGCCCGGATCGCCCGGGTCGCCTCGAACCCGTCCATCTCGGGCATCTGCACGTCCATCAGCACCAGGTCGAACCTCTCCCCGGCCAACTGGCGTATCGCCTCACGGCCCGTCGAGGCGACCGCCACGAGGTGGCCGGCGTTCTCGAGCATGTAGACCGCGACCTCCTTGTTGGCCGGGTTGTCCTCCGCCAGCAGGATGCGCAGCGGTCGGAGCGACCGCCAGGGTGCCGGGGGGGGCGGAGAGGGGGCGACGGCCGGTTCCAGGCGGACGGCGAACCAGAACCGGCTGCCCCGGCCCGGCTCGCTCTCGACGCGGAGGGCGCCGCCCATCAGCTGCACCAGTTGCGACGAGATGGACAGCCCCAACCCGGTGCCGCCGTACTGCCGGGTCGTCGAGCTGTCGGCCTGGACGAACGGGTCGAAGATCGTCGGCAGCTTGGCCGCGTCGATGCCGATGCCGGTGTCACGCACCTCGAACCGCAGGGTGTTCTCCGCCCCCGGGACGCGGCGGACGACGACCAGGACCTCGCCCCGGCTGGTGAACTTGATGGCGTTGCCGATCAGGTTGACCAGCACCTGCCGCAACCGGCCGGGGTCGCCGACGACAAACTCCGGGGCGTCGTCATCGACGGCGCACATCAGCGAAAGCCCCTTCTGGCGGGCCGAAAGGGCCAGGGCCCGGACGGTGTCGCCGACGGCGTCGCGGAGGTGGAAGGCGACCGGGTCGAGCTGGAGCTTGCGCGCCTCGATCTTGCTGAAGTCCAGGATGTCTTTGAGGATCGTCAGCAGCGCCTCCGCCGACGCCTTCACGATCTGTAGGTCGTCGCGCTGGGCCGGCGACAGCGGGGTGTCGAGCAGCTTCCGCGACATGCCGAGGATGCCGCTCATCGGGGTGCGGATCTCGTGGCTCATGTTCGCCAGGAACTCGCTCTTGGCCTTGCTGGCCGCCTCGGCGGCCTCGCGGGCGCGGCGGAGGTCGGTGATGTCGTGGCAGATGCCGACCAGGCCGACCACCGCCCCGTCGGGGTCGCGGAGCGGCACCCGGCTGATGGACAGCCAGCGGCCGGTGTCCGGGGAGAGCCACTCCTGGTCGAGCGACGCCGTCACCGCGCCAAGCACCGCCCGCTCCTCGGCCTCGAAGCGCTCGGCCAACTCGGGGGGGAAGAAGGCGAAGTCGCGGCGGCCGACCAGCTCGACGACGGACGCCCGCCCGCGCGCCCGCACCGCCGCCTCGTTGGCGGTGACCAGGCGTAACTCGCGGTTCTTGACGTAGATCTGGTCGGGCAGGGCGTTCATGACGGCGACTTGCAGGCTGTGCTCGCGGCCCCAGTCCTCGGCGGTGACGCTGGCGGCGGACAGCTCGCGGAAGTGGAACATCACCCCGCCGACGGCCGGGTCGCCCAGGTGGTTGGACAGCCGGCCCTCGCCGTAGAGCACGTCCTGGCTGAGCTGGTGCATGTAGTAGCCGGAGACGAGCACGACGTGCCCCGGGCGCCGCAGGCAGGCCTCGAACAGGTTGGAGAACGCCGGGGCGTCGTCCGGCCGGATCAGCTCGAAGATGCGCCGGCCGCGGGCCTGGTCCGGGGTGACGCCGAACACCCGGGTCGTCGCCGGGCTGGCGTAGCGGATGAGCCCCTCGGGGTCGAGCAGGAGGACCGCCTCGGGGCTGTGCTCCACCAGGGCCTGGAACAGTTCCGGGGTCATGGGCCGCCCCCTCACACCAGCTCGACCGCCGTGACGGAGATGTCGTCGTGCGGCGAGTCCGGCTCGGTCCAGCGCTCGATGGCCGACACCAGCCGCGTCACGCTCTCCCCCAGGGGCAGGCCGCGCGAGCCGCTCAGCAGCTCGACGCAGCGGGCCTCGCCGAACGCCTGGCCGCGGTAGTTCATCGCTTCGGGAAGGCCGTCGCTGAACAGGTACAGCCGGTCGCCGGACTTCAGGCCCAGCTGGTGCTCGTCGTACTCGCCGCTGCCCAGCCCGATCGGCGAGCCGGGGGTGCGCAGGCAGCGCGGCTCGCCGGCGCGGGGCAGCAGCAGCGGGCCGGGGTGGCCGGCCGCGACGTAGCGGAACGTCCCCGCCGCGGGGTCCAGCACGCCGAGCATCAGCGTGAAGAACAGCTCGGTCCGGTCGTCCCAGGGGAACTCGCGGTGCAGCTGGGCGGCGATCTCTCGGGGGGGTAGCGGCTCGTCTCCCAGCAGGCGGGACAGCACGCGGTTGATCATCACCGCCAGCAGCGCCGCCTTGACGCCGTGGTTGACCACGTCCAGGACGTAGAGGCAGACCCGGCCGCCCGGCAGCGCCACCAGGCCGAGCAGGTCGCCGGCCAGTTCGGCGCACGGCCGGTAGCGCCAGGCGAACTCGGCGCCGGGCAGGCGCGGCACGCCGGCCGGCAACAGCGCCTCCTGGACGCGGGCGGCGGCGGCCAGTTCCTCGCGGATGCGGCGGTTCGACCGTTCCAGCTCGACGTTCCGCAGCGACAGGTTCAGCTCCAGCTCCCTGGCCCGGTCGATTGCCTGCTTCAGCGCCTGCTGGGCGCGGGCGCGGGCGAGGACGACGGGCAGGTCGAACGGCTTGGTGACGTAGTCGTTGGCGCCGCGGCCGAGCGCCTCGACCACGTCGCTGGAGCGGTTCATCACCGTGGCCATCATCACCGGCAGGTCGGCCGGGTCGTGCCTGTCGCGGATCGCCCGCAGCACCTCGAAGCCGTCCATGTCGGGCATGTCCACGTCGAGCAGCACCAGGTCGAAGGTGCGCTCCTCCAGCCGGGCCAGCGCCTCGGCGCCGCGGGCCGCCTCGGTCACGTCGAAGCCGTGCGGCTGGAGGTAGTGGCGGAGGAGGGCGCGCGAGTTCGCGTCGTCATCGACGAGCAGCAGCGAGCTGCGTGGCGGCGGCATGGCCAGGCGGTCCCTTGGGCGCGGGGAGAGGGGTTCACCTTGTTCCCCCCATCCTAGCCGATTGACAGCCCGAGGTCAGGTCAAAACTCCTCGTCCTTCGGGCCGCTCGGCGCCGGCCGCTTCAGCGCCTCGTCGATCTTCTGCTCGACCAGCCCCGCAGGCGGCACCCCCTCGTAACGCCAGCGGACGATGTTTTCCCTGTCGATCAGGAACAGCGTGGGGAACTTCTCGACGCCCCAGACGGCGGCGATGGCGCCACCGCGGCCGTCCCAGAACGACGGCCAGGTCAGGTTCGCCTTGGCCTGCACGCGCTTCAGCTCGAACGGGCTCTCGTCAGCGTTGACGCCGAGGAGGACGAACGGCTTACCGGCGTACTTCTCCACGAGCGACCGCTCGTGCGGGAACAGTTCCCGGCAGGGCGGTCAGGTCCCGTGCCAGAAGCTGAGCAGGACGACCTTCCCCTGGTGCTCCTTGAGGCGCATCGTCTGGCCGTCCGCGTCCACCGCGGTGATCGGCGGGGCGTAGTAGCCCTCGGCGCCGGCGTGCTTGTTGGACATGTAGCCCGGCAGGCAGCCGGCCAGCGCGACGAGCAGGCCGGCGCCGACGGCGGCGGATGCTTTGCCCATCCCGTCCCCCCTTCCCATCCCGCGCCGCTTCGGGCGGCGTGTTGGTTTGAATGGGGCCGACATACCATCCGGCGGCGGCCGTGTCAGCGCCGACCTACCGCCGCTTTTCCGCGTCCCGCAGCCGGAAGCCGACGTCCGGCGCGTCCTTGGCGCGTTCGCCGAGGTCGCCGCCGTCGTCCTTGCCGTTGCCGCCGATGCTGTACACCACCAGCCCGTCGTCGCGCCGGCGGAACCGCAGGGCGGCACCGTCGTAGGGGTCGGTCGGCACCGGGCTGAGCAGCGACGCGTCGATCTCCTTGGCCTCCAGCGGCCAGCGGCCGTGCTTCAGCCGGTAGCGCTCGGCGGCCAGGGCGACGACGGCGGAGCGGAGCAGGGCCGCGCGCCGCTGGTACGTCGCCTGGATGCCCCCGTCGCTCAGCTGCTGCTGGATGTCGAACAGCGGGGCGAGGGCCGCCGGGGTCTGGCCCGGCCGGATCGCCGCCAGCGCGGCGGGCTGCTCCGGGAGCGGCTTCTTGGTGACCTCGACCTGCTGGGTCAAGTAACGGAGGCTCCACGCGGGCCGACTTCGGTGCTGCTGAGCCCGGCCCGGCGTCGGCGGGCCAGGTCGAGTTGGCGGAGAAATCCTTGTATAGCTCCTGCATCACGCCCACCGGCACCTTGCCGAATCGACCGCCTCCAGCATGCCGAACAGCGTGGCGCGGCTCGCCGCGCCCAGGCGACGATCAGGGCGTCGAACCCCGCCTCGTCGGCCAGCAGCTTCTGCGCGCCGCCGGCGCCGCGTCGTCCGGCGTAGTCCGGAACAACGTCTGCTCAGGCTGCGGACTGCGACGTCGGGTGGCCATGCGGACCAGCTGCGAGACCACGAACGGCTCGTCGCCGATCGACCGGGCGGCGTTGAGCATCGCGGGAACTCGTCCAGCCGACCGGGGTCGCCCGCCTCCCGCCGACGGGCGGCCTCCGCCTGTAGTACGGTGACGATCTCCGAGCTTTCTGGGTGTCGGGCAGCAGCGTGCTGATGAACTCCGGCGTCACCTTGACGTCGTACCGGCCTGCGGCCGGTTCGCCACGCCAGGGCGGTCGGACAGCACGGCGGCGCGGCTTCAGCCAGGCGTTCAGGCTCGCCGGTGCGCTCGTCGAGCCGGGTCTCGCCGGCGCGGCAACGAAGGCGGGGAAGTCGGCCGCGCCACCCGGCAGCAGCCGCTGCGCGTCGATCACGACGCGGGCGGCGTTCTCGCCGGCCGGCACCTCGGCGTCTCGCCCACAGCTGGTCCCACCGCCAGCCGGGGTCGAGCCGGTCGGCGTCGGCGATGGCCGCGTCCAGTCGGCGGACGCGGCGGCCGCGGGCGCGCGGGCGATCCGGCCGGGGCCGCCTCGGCGACCGGGGTCGGCTCGGGCTTCATCGGGGCGACGCGGCGCGAGCGCATCCACAGCGCGCCGACGATCGCCCCGGCCGCCAGGACGATCCCGGCCAGCGCCAGCCAGGTCCCGGCGTTCGAGGGTTGTTTGCGCCGACCTCGCTTGCGCGCGGGGCGGCTTCGATCTCCGTCATCGTCGCGGAACGTCCGCGTCTCGTCGTCCCTTCGCCTCCCCATCGGTCACCTTCCCTTTCCCACGCCCCATTGCGTCCCAAAGCCGCAGTGTCCCGCCGTCGCCGCTGGCGAGCCAGCGGCCGTCCGGGCTGAACGACACGTCGCGGATCACGCCTGTATGTCCGGGCAGTGTCAGGGCGGCCTCGCCCTTCTCGACGTCCCAGACCTGGACCACCCGGTCCCACCCCGCCGTCGCCAGCCGCCGCCCGTCGGGGCTGAACGCCGCCGCCTCGACGAGGCTGACGTGCGGGAGGCGGAAGGCCGGCCTGCCGGCGTCGGCGTCCCACACGGTGACGACGTCGCCGGCCACCTCGGCGAGCCGCTTGCCGTCGGGGCTGAACGCGAGGCGGGAGCCTCTCGTGCCGTTCAGCCGGCGTCGGAAGGTGCTCGACTCCACGGCGAAGAGCAGGACTTCCTTCAAGTCCGGCGCGGCGGCGGCGAACCGCCGGCCGTCCTTGGCGAACGCCACAGGGCCAGCCCAGGGGAACAGGTAGTCGAACAGCTTCTTGCCCGAGGCGGCCTCGCGCAGCGTCAGCCGCTCGCCGGCAACGAGCAGGCGCGAGCCGTCGGGGCTGAACGCCGCCCCGCCGACCTTGCCCTTCTCCCCCCAGGCCTCGCGGCCGGTGGCGGCGTCGAGGACAACGAGGCCGTCGTCGCCGCTGACGGCGAGCCACCGGCTCCCGCCCGCCACGCGGGACCATCGGCCGGGCACCTCCCAAAGCTGCCGGCCGGTCGCCGTTTCGATCAACCGCACGCCGCGCGGATTCAAGCTGGCGACGCGCCCGCCCCCCTCGACGAAGGCGACGGCGGTCACGCCGCCCGGCTGCGCGCACGACGCGAGCCTCTGGTCCGCCGTCGCGTCCCACAACGGCCGCGTGGCCTTGCGTATCCACGGCGGCGAGGGCCGGCCCCTGGGGTCCGGCGGGGTTATCGACCTGGGCCGGCAGGCCGCGGAACAGCCGGAGGCGCCTCCGGAGGCGGCGTCCCAGGTGCGGACGGTGGCGTCGGACCCGCCGCTGACGAGCTGCCCGCCCGGCAGGACGGCGGCCGTGCGGACGATCGGCTGCCGGCCGTCGCCGGTGGCGATCAGCTGGCCGCTGGCCACGTCCCACGACCGGACGAGCACGCCGTCGATGCAGGCGACGCGGCGGCCGTCGGGGCTGAACCCCAACGGCCACCAGTGCCAGCTGGTGTCCGCCTTGACCGAGCGGAGTTCCTTCCCGCCCGCCGCGTCCCAGAGCCGAAAGCCGCCCGCCGTGGCCGTTACCAGGCGCGACCCGTCCGGGCTGTAGGCGGCCATCAGTGCCCCCTCCCCGTGGCCGGGGAGCGTCACGGCCGGCTTGCTGGTGGCCAGATCGTACACCACGACCGAGTCGCTGCCGTACTCGACCACGGCCAGGCGTCGGCCGTCGGGGCTGAACGCGGCGAGACGGGCACCGTTGGGCGCGACGTCGTTCAGCTCGCCGGCGGGCTTGCCGGTCTTCGCATCGACCAGTCTCACGCCCTTCTCGGTGCGCAAGGCCAGGCGCGAGCCGTCCGGGCTGAACGCGACCCACCCGCTGGGCTGGGAGATGGTGAGGCGGTTGGTTCGGGCGGGGAAGTCCCAGACGTGGACGGCGTCCCAGCACCCCGCCGCGAGGCGCGACCCGTCGGGGCTGAACGCCAGGTGCGAAACCTTCCCCTCCGCCACCCCGTCGGGCAGCGGCAGCGCCGAGCCGTGGCACAGCCGATCGACGTAGCCGTACTCCCAGCCGCGGGCGGATTCGGGGGCCGCGTCGAGTAGCGTGCGGGCCTGGCTCAGCTGACCCGACCGCCAACAGCGGTGCGCCAGGTCGATCTGGCGCAGGTAGTGGCCCTCGTTCGCCCGCCGCAGCGTGGCGGCGAACTCCTGGGTGAAACGCCGGCGGGCGGCCGCCTCGATCTGCTGGGCCGGCCCCCGCGCCTCCTTCAGATCCTGTTCGTACTTCAGCCGATCCTTCAACGCCCAGCCTTTCGCCTCGTCGGCGCGTTGCTTCTGCCTCTCCAGCCCGGCGTTGGCGTCCTCCGCCTGCTGCTTGGCCGCCTCCGCCTGCTGCCGCGCCGTTTCCGCCTCGCCCCGGGCCGCCTCCGCTTGCAGCCACTGCCAGCCGGCCAAGCCGCCGGCCGACCCCAGCACGAGGGCCAGCAGCGTCAGAAGCCACGCCGCCGCCGCCGCCGGCCGACGCCGCGCCCACTTCAGCGCGCGCTCGGCCAGGCCGACGCGGCGCGTCAGGATCGGCTCGTCGTTCTGGTAGCGCTCCAGCTCGTCGGCCAGCTCCAGCGCCGTGGCGAAGCGGCGCTGGGGCTCCTTTTCGAGGCACTTTAGGCAGATCGTCTCCAGGTCACGGTCCACCTCGGCCGAGAGCTTGCGCGGCGAGGCCGGCTCCTGGTTCAGCACCAACCAGAGTGTTTCCGACACCGTCTCGCCCTTGAGCGGCGGCCGGCCGGTGAGCATCTCGTAGAGGATGGCGCCCAGCGAGTAGACATCGGCGCGGCGGTCGATCTCGGAGACGCGGCCGGCGGCCTGCTCGGGGGCCATGTAGTACGGGGTGCCCATGACGGCCCCCTCGCGGGTCAGGCCCGCGCCGGCGGCGCCGTCGAGCATCTTGGCCAGGCCGAAGTCGCTGATCTTGGGCGTGCAGCGCTCGATCGGCTCGTCCGGCTTGCCCAGGAGCAGGACGTTGGCCGGCTTCAGGTCGCGGTGGATCAGCTGCAACTCGTGGACGGCGTGGGCCGCCCGCGCCAGGGACTCGGCGACGCGGGCGGCCTTGCGCGGCGGCAGCGGCTGGCCGTCCAGCCGGCCGGCCAGGCTGCCACCATCGACGTACTCCAGGGCATACGGCTGGCCCTGGAACTCGCCGACCTCGAAGATGCCGACGATGCCAGGGGTGCTGGAGCCGGGCGATCGCCTCGGCCTCGGCCCGGAACCGCTGCCGGTCGCGCTCGCCGGCGCCCGGCGGCGCGGATCATCTTCAGCGCGACGAGCCGCTTCAGCTGGGGGTCGCGCGCCCCTTGTACACGACGCCCATGCCGCCCTCGCCGAGGACGCCGAGCACCTCGTAATGACCGACCCGGGTCGGGGTGCCTGGGGGGGCCCGATCCGGGACCAGGCCGAGCGTGGGCGTGCCGTCGTCGCCAGTCGGCGTGATCCAGGGAGACGTGCCCGCCGTCTGGGGCGGCGGGTCGTGTGGCGGCATCGGTGGGGCTCCGCGGCGACGTAGAGACGGGGGTATCTCCCTACCTTACCCGCCGCCGGGCCATTCCGCCACCCGATCCCCGCGGCAGACGGGGCAGAACGCGCCGGCCTCGTCGAGCGTCGAGGGGCCGGCGCCCTCCATCGGGTCGAACACCTCGCCCGTTGCAAGCTGGAGGACGTGGCGCATCATCGTTTTCCGACCGACGCGGTAAAGCCCGCCGCGCGCCCCCTCGAAGGCGCAGTTCCACGCCGCAAGCGCCTGGCCGAACCGCAGCGCCTCGCCGAAGTCGTCGCCCTGCCAGTGTCGGTGGAGGAACCCCGCCGTACACCAGTCGCCGGAGCCGCCCGCGTCGCGAACGACCGGGACGCGGAACGCCGGCTGGTGCTCCCACCTCCCCACTCGGGTATCCAGGAATCGCAACCCCTCGCCACCGAGCGTCTCGATGACCAGCCGCGGCCCAGCGAGGGAACGGGTTTCCGCCAGCCCGCCGAGCTTGTCGTGGGAGAACTTCAGCACGTCCGCCACCGCCAGCGCCTCGTCGAGCTGGCTATCCGGCCCGGCGTAGTTCGGCTCGTACACCACCAGCGCCCCCCGCTCGCGGCAGTGCCGCGCCAGCCGCAGGCTGCCCGGCGAGTCGCGGTCGAAGAAGTAGACGTCCGCCCGCGGCACCCGCGGCAGCCGCGCCTCGACCCGTTCCAGGGGCACCGGCTCGTAGTATTGCAGCGTGTGGCCGCAGAACGGGCAGCGCGAGGAGAACTCGTGTCCGCCGCGGAGGTGGTGGATGATGACCGGGGTTGCCTGTTCGGGGTAGCTTTGGACGAGGTCGAGCCGCACGCCCCAGCAATCGAGGTCACGCCGATAGCGGCGGCCGGGGTCGTCGTCGCCGACGTCAGCCAGCGGGTAGGCGGCCCAGCCGAGGTAGGCGAGGTTGGTCAGCACGTTGCCGCAGGTGCCGCCGCTTTGGGCGCGGGCCAGCTCCCGCGGCTCGCCGTCGCGGACGAGGACGTCGAGCGTCAGCCGGCCGGTGCCGACGACCACGGGGGCGGTCATAGCGGGTAGTCCTCGATCGCCAACCCGAGGCCCGGCAGCGCTTGTAGCCGTCGCCAGCCGCGGGTGACGCGCTGCTCCTCGGCGGCGACGAAGGCGGTGTCGAGCGAGCTTTTGGCGAAGAAGCCCTGGCAGGCCACCGCCGGGAAGGCGGGATCGACGATGTACTGGGCGCGCTCGGCGTTGCAGCGGACGTGCCGCTCGCGGCGGCGCGGCAGTTCCTCGGCCGGCACCTCGCCGAGGACGTAGGCGAGGTAGAGGTCGGAGTCGGTGATCTCCTCCACCTCCTCGCCGCAGACGTCGCACAGGTAGCCCTGCTCGCAGCGCGCCATGGCCTCCCCCTTTCACCGCGTCAGGCGCCCGATCACCGCGCCCAGGTGAGGATACGCCCCGAGCAACTCCGCAGGCGACGGCATCTCGAAGTCGGCGAAGTCGAACCCCGGCGCGACGGTACAGCCGACCAGACTGAACGACGCCTCGTCCACCGTCGCCGCAAAGTACCAGCCCGCCGGCGCCAGTGCCTGCGGCTCCATCCCGTCACCCAGCCCCAGCCGCCGCGTCGAGTAGGCCCCCTCCGGCGAGATCAGGTGCAGCGTCAGCGGCGAGCCGTCGTAGAAGTGCCAGCCCTCGTCCTGCTTGATCCGGTGCAGCGCCGAGAAGTCGTCCCCCTCCAGCAGGTAGTAGATCATGGTGGCGAAGCTGCGGTCGCCGCCGAATCGGGCCGGCAGGTGCGCCGCCGCGACGACTTCCGGCGAGCGGTACGTCTCGCGGACCCAGCCCCCCTCGGGGTGCGGCACCAGCCCCAGCCGCTCGACCCACCTCCCCGCGTCGGTCACGACCGGACCCCCTTCCATACAATCCCCGTAGGACAAGCTGCCAGCTTGCCCCGCTTCACCCGAGGACAAGCTGGCAGCTTGTCCTACGAAGGACGTACACGATGACGGCGCTGACCCTACTGGTCTGCCTAGCGACCGCCGGGCAGCCGGACAAGTCGGACCGGGACGCGCTCGTCGGCGACGCCCGCGCCGTGCTCGCCGCCGTCGTCGAGTCGGCCCGCGCTCGAGGCAAGGCGGACACCGGCGACGCGCTGACGGCGAGGTACGTCCGGGCCGCGGCCGTGGCCGCCGGGCGGCTCCCGGAGGGGCGGTCCGGCCGGGCCTTCGCCCTCGCCCTCGGCGTCGGGCTGGACACGTCCGACCTGATGCGGCGGAACCCGGCCGTCTCCGCGACGTGGAGGCGCGTCGAGACCGACCAGGAGCGGAAGAATCGCCTCGCCGTCCTGGGCACGCCGACGCTGCACGGCCGGCACGACCTGGCCCAGCACTTCGCCGTCTCGATGGCGCTGACGGCGGTGCTGGGCGAGAGGAAGGCCGAGGCGGCCGGGCTGCTCAAGGAGCTGCTCGACGCCCAGGAGGGCGGCTCCGGGTTCAGCTTCGCCGACCTCGCCTCCGACCTCGCCGGCATCGAGTTCGCCCGGGCGGTGATTGCCCGGCCGGCCCGGCTGGCGGCGGTCGCCAAGTCGTTCGAGCCGCGGGCGTTCTGCCCGCCGCCAAAGGGCCTGCCGGAGGGGCTGTCGCTGGCGGAGTTCGAGAGGCGCTACGGCGGGCTGACCGACGCCCGCTTCCGCGCGGCGCGCGACGACCTCGCCCGGCGGGTTAAGAAGCTGCAAGGGTTCGACGAAGATTGAGACTCGGGATTGACAGCGGCGGCCACATTTGCTGGCATGTTTTGTGAGAAAGCCGGCTGCCCCAAAACGTTCTTCCGGAACGGAAGCGGAGTACGATCAACGATGTTGGAGCAGAGCGTTCCGCTGGAAGTGGCCCTGGAGCGACCCAGCCCTGGCGAGGTGGTCGAGGTGGACCTGTTCCTGACCGGGGTACAAGCGGCACGGCTGGAGGAGTTGGCCAGCCGCGAAGGGATCACCCTCGCCCAGTTCCTCCGCCGCAAGCTCCGCGCCTGCATCGCCGAGGCCGTCGAGAACGAGTACGACCCGCTCTGAGCCGCCCGGCCTGCCCCAGGCCGGAGAAGGCAGTCCGGGAGGACTCCCCCACACCTCGGCTCACACGTTGTCCGCCGCCGTGTCCGGTGTCGCGGCGGCGCCCTTCGCTCCGGGCCAGGTCCCCCGGCAGATCTGGGGCCTGCCCTCGCCGCGCTCGCGGATGTACTGGCGGGGGTCGATCAGCTTGTCGTTGACCGCCTGCAGCGCGTAGGCATGCCCCGGCACGCGCTCGATCACGTCCTTGACCAGGGTGAACCGGGCTTGGAGGTCGGTTCAGGTAGCCCGTTGTCGCCCTCGGCCCGGGCGGGCAGGCCGAAGAACGCGGCGGTGTAGGCGCCGGTGGTCAGGCCGAGGTACGCGCCGCCGACGGTGTCGCCGACGAAGTGGTAGTCCATGCCGACCAGGCCGACGACGACCGACAGGCACACCGCCAGGCCCGGAAGGAGCAGCCGGGGGTAGGCGACCCACAGCGCGGTCAGCGGCGCGAACGCCCGGGCAGTGTGGCCGGACGGGAACGACCCGTACCAGTCGCCGAAGTGGAACGGGTGGAAGCCGTAGGCCCCGGTGTCCAGCAGCGACGGGTTGTCACGGACCCAGGTGCCGGGCCAATAACGACCGAACAGGGCCTTGAGGTAATACTCCAGCGCGACGGCGACGATGAGCGCCACCCCCGCCGCGAACAGGGTTCGCTCGATCCGCGACAGCGGCCGCCAGGCGCGGCGGACCGCGGCGTACACCACAACGATCGCCGCCACCGCCTCGAACCACATTGGCGAGTAGGTCAGCCAGCGGAGTGGCCGAGCACGGTCAAGGCCGTGATCGCGGACGAAGAAGGCGGCCGGCCTATCGATGAAGAAGTAGCACAGTGTCACCACCGCGGCGCAGGCGGGCAGGCCGAGCGCCGAACGGAAGAGCAGCCGGCGGAAGTACGGGGTGGCGTTGGGGATCATCGCGGACATCGCCAGTTTCTGGGCTCGTAGGGCAAGCAAGGATGCTTGCCCTACGAGCGAGATTCTACCCGTTGCCCGACCCCGCCGCGACGGTAGACTGATCCCCGAGGGGAGGAACACACGTCAATGCTGCTGAAGATCGCCGGCGGGACCGTGCACGACCCGTCGAACGGTGTCGATGGTGAGGTCAAGGACATCTGGATCTACCGCGGCAAGGTCGTCACCCCGCCGATCGATCCCGCCACCAAACCTGACAAGACCCTCGACGCCGCCGGCCTCGTCGTCATGCCCGGCGGCGTGGACATGCACGCGCACATCGCCGGGCCGAAGGTCAACCTCGCCCGCAAGATGCGCCCCGAGGACAAGCGCAAGGCCGCCGTCGTCCGCCGCACACCGCTGACGCGGTCCGGCACCGTCGGCAGCGTGCCCAGCACGTTCGCCACCGGCTACCTCTACGCCGGGCTGGGCTACACCACCGCCTTCGACGCCGCCATTCCGCCGTTGGGTGCCCGCCACGCCCACGAGGAGTTCCACGACACGCCGATCCTCGACAAGGGCTTCTTCGTCCTGTTCGGGAACAACCACTACGTCCTCCGCCAGATCCACGCCAACGAGACGGAGCGGCTGCGCGCCTTCGTCGGCTGGCTGCTGCACGCCGCCAAGGGGTACGGCGTGAAGGTGGTCAACCCCGGCGGCGTCGAGATGTGGAAGGAGGGGGCCGACAACATCCACAGCCTCGACGAGAAGGTCGCGGCGTTCGACGTCACCCCCCGGCAGATCCTCCGCGAGCTGGCCCAGGCCGCGATGGACCTGCGCCTGCCGCACCCCGTCCACGTCCACTGCAACAACCTCGGCCTGCCCGGCAACTGGAAGACCACGCTCAACACCATGGAGGCCCTCGAAGGACGCCGCGCCCACCTCACCCACATCCAGTTCCACAGCTACGGCGGCGACCCCGACGACCAGGGCCAGTTCTGCTCGCACGTCCCCCAGCTGGTGGACTACGTCAACGCCCACCCCAACCTGACGGTGGACGTCGGCCAGGTGCTGTTCGGCGAGACGACGTCGATGACCGGCGACGGCCCGCTGGGATACTACCTGCACAAGGTCACCGGCCGGAAGTGGACCAACTCCGACACCGAGATGGAGGCCGGCTGCGGCATCGTGCCGATCTCGTACAAGGAGAAGAGCCTCGTCCACGCCCTCCAGTGGGCGATCGGCCTGGAATGGTACCTGCTGATGAACGACCCCTGGCGCGTCGCCATGAGCACCGACCACCCCAACGGCGGGTCGTTCCTCGCCTACCCGGAGATCGTGCAGCTCTTGATGGACCGCACGTACCGCCAGGAGGTGTTGAAGCGGGTCCACCCGCGCGTCCTGGAGCGCTCGACGCTGAAGGACCTCGACCGCGAGTACACGCTCCAGGAGATCGCCATCATCACCCGCGCCTCGCCGGCCCGCATCCTGGGACTGAAGAACAAGGGCCACCTCGGCGTCGGGGCCGACGGCGACGTGACGATCTACACGCCGTCGGCCGACCGCCGGGCGATGTTCGAGCTGCCCCGCTTCGTGCTCAAGGCCGGCGAGGTCGTCGTCGAGCGGGGTGAGGTCCGGGCGGAGAGGTTCGGCCCGACGCTGCACGCGAAGATCGACTACGACGAGGGGGCGCTGCCGGACATCAAGAAGTGGTTCGAGTCGTTCTACACGATCCAGTTCGCCAACTACCCCGTGGACGAGCACTACCTCGCCCACGGGGCCGGCGGTAGAGGACGAGCCGCGCACGAAGTGAGCGGTTGAGCGAAGCCCGCTCACTTCGTGCGCGGCTCGCTGGGCGGCTCTACCTGTCCTTGTCCTTAGCCGGCGGCTTGCGGTCGCGCGTGTCGCCGGTGCCCCCGGGCAGCAGCGGGTCGCTCCGGGACCGCGGGTCGGTGGTGCCCGGCCGTCCCGGCGCGGTCGCCGCAGGCGGCGCCGGGGGGCGGCGGACGGCTTCCAGCCGTGGCATCGAGGTCGAGCCCCAGACGGCGGCGGCGCTGGTACGCCAGGTTTCCGAGGTGAAGTCCGGCCAGGACGCCTCGCGGAACAGCACGCCCTTCAGCCGGTCGCGCGTCACCGTCGTCAGGACGCGCAGGTCCCCCGTCCCCCGCTCGACGGCGCCCCACGGCACCGCCAGGAGGTCGTCGCCTTGACGCACGATGTAGTATTCGACCCGCCCGTCGGTGCCCAGCACCAGGTCGGCCACCTTGCCCAGCGGCTCGCCGCCGCGCAGCGCGACCGGCGCCCCCAGGATCTCGCTCACCCTCCGTCCGGTGACCCTGGTCCCCTCGCGCCGAATCGTGCCTTCCCGCACCTGCGCCAGGACCGACGCCGAAACCGCCAGCGCCAGGCACAGGCCGGCCGTGATAGGAATTCGCATGTGACGCTCCCCTCCGGGGCGATGCCCGGCCCGTCGCGGGCCTCCGGGGGGAGAGCAAGCAAATCGGATGCCGGAGCCGGGGTCATCGCCTCGCGAAGCGATCCTTGAGCGAGGCGAACTGCTGCTCGCGCTCCGCCGACGGCTTGCCGCCGAAGTTGAGAAACACCTTCAGCGCCGAGTCGCCGTTGTCGTCGAACAGCTGCACCGACAGGGTGCGGCCGGCGTCCATGTGGCTGGGCTTCTCGACGGCGAAGGCGGCCGCCAGGCGCGGCCAGCGGATGTGCAGGTCGAGCGACTTCGACTGCACGTTGAAGAACTCTTCCCAGACGCTGAAGCCGCCGAACTCGCCGACCACCTCGCAGGTGACGCTGCCGTTCGAGACGATGACGTGGACCTGGCCCAGCTCGGCGAACGCCTCGAACAGCTCCTTCCACCGGCCGACGTCCAGCTCGACGCTTCGGCCGTCGGGCAAGAGGCGGATCACCTCGACCTCCGGCACGCCGACGCGGCGGGCCAGCTGCATCGTCATCTGCGAGGGGCGCTCGGCCAGGCTCGTTCGGATCGCCTCGACCTGCTCGGGGGTGGGGGGTCGGCTCATGACTCCTCCTCGGCGTACAGCCACCGCAACAGCCTCTCGCCTTGCCGGTACTCCGGAACGACGACGTCGGCGCCGGCGCGCACCAGCCGGTCGCGCTTCCAGGCGTTGACGCCGCGCCGGGCCACCTCGTCGGAGGCGACGGCGACCGCGACGCCGCCGGCCTTGCGCACCTCCTCGATCTCGACGAAGCCATCGCCGAAGCCGAGCAGCTCGTCGCCGTGCAGGTCTTCTTCTCGCAGGATGCGGTCGATGATCATCTTCTTGGAGAAGCTCTTGTAGTCGTCCAGCGCCCCGTAGATGTGCTCGCCGAAGTACGGCGCGAGGCCGAGCAGCTCGGCCTCGCGGCGGACGTACTTCAGGTCGGTGCCGCTGGCCAGGTAGAGCCGGGCGCCGCGGCGCTTCAGCGCTTCGAGCAGCTCGTGGCTGCCGGGCACGGTCCACTCCTCGGGCCTGGCCGCCCCGGACCCCAGCGCCTCCAGCCGGCCCTCGATGCGGGCCATCAGCAGGTCGTGGTAGCGGTGCTTGTAGTCCAGCGGGTCCGCCGGGGCGCCGCCGCGCTTCGTCACCTCCTCGGCGAGCTGGATCATCTGGTAGATCGTCTGCCGGCCGTTGAGCCGCATGACGAACTCCTCGACGGAGCGGGTCAGCTCGGCGTCGCCCTCCGCGGTGCCGGTCGCCCGCAGTTCGTCCACCATCATGGGGATCATCACCTGCGGCCAGCCCTCGCGGATCAGCGACAGGGTGCCGTCGAAGTCGAACAGCACCGACCGGAAGCGGCCGCGCGGCAGCCCCGGCCGCAACACCTCGATCTCATCCGTCAGGAACATCGTCCCTCCCACCGTCAGGGTCGGCACGTCCGGCACCGGCCGACCTTTTTTCGCGACCCGCAGGGTTTTCGCCGGCGGGCCGGACCGCCGCGCGGGGCTTCTCTCGTTATAGTTCATGGTACAAGAGCCCTGCCCGTCGTCGCACGACACCGCCGTGAGGTGCCGCATGAGCCTGGTGGATTATCTGGACGAGCAGCGGGTGCCGTTCCGGACGATCCTGCACCCGCCGGCGTTCACGGCGCAGCGGCGGGCCAAGTACCTGCGCTGGGCGGCACCCGGGTGGCGCGGGCGGTGTTGCTGGTCGGGCCGGAGGGGTTCTTCCTCGCTGTGCTGGCGGCCACCCACCGGGTCGATCTGGCCGGATTGTCGCGCTTCTGGGGCGGCCCGGTGCGGCTGGCGCGGGAGGACGAGGTGGCGCGGGTGTTCCGCGACTGCGAGTGGGGGGTGGTGTCGCCGTTCGGCAACCGCTACGGCCTGCCGACGCTGATCGACGCCGCCCTGCCGCCGGACACCTGGATCGTGCTGGAGGGCGGTACGCACCACGAGGCGGTGCTGCTGCAATGCGCCGATTTCGAGCGGTTGTCGGGCTCGTGCCGGATCAGCTTCGCCCGGCGGGAGCCGGCGTGAGGTCAGGGTTTTCGCTGTTGACCGGCCCCGGCCCCCTGTCGCGGCTATCATAGCCACGCCCACCCCGGAGCCGCCGCCATGCCGTTCGACCGCCGCACGTTCCTCGCCGCGTCCGCCGCGCATTCGCCGCCGCCGGCGAGCCGAGGAAGCCGACCAGCCGCTTCCTCGAAGGCAACTACGCCCCGGTCAAGGAGGAGGTTACTGCCGACGACCTGAAAGTCGTCGGCGGGCTGCCGCCGGAGATGGACGGCATGTTCGTCCGTACCGGGCCGAACCCGCGGTTCCCGCCCAAGGGCGCTACCACTGGTTCGACGGCGACGGCATGCTGCACGGCGTCCGGGTGCGCGGCGGCAAGGCGAGTTACCGCAACCGCTACGTCCGCACCGCCGGCTGGCTGGAGGAGGACCGGGCGGGCCAGGCACTCTACTCCGGGCTCGCCGAGGTCCCCGACCTGACCAAGCTCGCCCGGGGCAAGGAGCCCTACAAGAACGCCGCCAACACCGCTCTGGTCTGGCACAACGGCCAGTTGCTCGCCCTGTGGGAGGGCGGCCCGCCGCACGCGGTCAAGGTGCCGTCGCTGGAGACGGTCGGCAAGTACACCTTCGGCGGCAAGCTCCGCCACGCCTGCACGGCGCACCCCAAGGTCGATCCGGCGACGGGGGAGTTCCTGTTCTTCGGCTACCAGCCCGTCAAGCCCTACGTGCGCTACAGCGTCGCGGATTCCAAGGGCGTCATCGTCCGCACCACGCCGATCGAGATCCCGCGGCCGGTCATGATGCACGACTTCGCCGTCACCGCGAAGTACACCCTGTTCCTCGACCTGCCGGTGACGTTCGACTTCAAGCGGCTGCTGGGAGGTAAGGGGCCGATCGGCTACGAGCCGAAGCACGGCGCCCGCGTCGGCGTGCTGCCGCGCCACGGCCGGGGGGACGAGGTGAAATGGTTCGCCGTTGAGCCGTGCTACGTCTTCCACGTCCTGAACGCCTACGACGACGGCGACGAGGTCGTGTTGCTCGCCTGCCGGATGAAGGGGTTCCCCGACGAGATCACGCCGCCGGAGAAGCTGTCGGACAAGGAGATGCAAGAGACTGGCTCAATCCTCCACCGCTGGCGGCTCAACCTGACGACCGGCGGCGTGAAGGAGGAGTCGCTCGACGACCTGGCGGCCGACTTCCCGCGCGTCAACGAGGCGCTGACGGGGCGGCCGACGCGCTACGGCTACCTGACGACGCTGCGCTGGGACGCGCTGGTGAAGCACGACCTGGAGAAGGGAACCCGGCAGCGTCACGAGATGGGCAAGGGCCGGTTCGCCGGCGAGGCGGTGTTCGTGCCGCGCGGCAAGGGCGAGGACGACGGCTGGCTGGTGACCTACGTCTACGACGCGGCGGCGGGCAAGAGCGAGATGCTGGTCGTCGAGGCCCGCGACTTCGCCGCCAGGCCGGTGGCGCGCGTGCTGCTGCCGGCCCGGGTGCCGTTCGGGTTCCACGGGACGTGGCTGCCCGGCGCGGTGCTGAGCTAGGCGCGCCGGCCGGGGCCGCGTGGAATGAGAACCTTATTACCGTCTACGGCAGCAGTTCCTGGACCGGGACCCGGCCGACCTCTCGGCCGTCGAGGATCAGCGGCGCCTCGTCCTTCGGTGCGAGCACGCGCTTGACGGCGTAGTCCGAGCCGGCCGGGTCGGTGAAGACTTCCAGCTGGGTGTCCACGAGGTTGACGATCCAGTAGGTCGGGATCTTCGCCTCGGCGTACATCTCTTTCTTCGTGGAGCGGTCGCTAGCAAGCGTCGAATCCGACACCTCGACCACGAGGGCTACATCGGTCGGGGCTGGGTGCTTCCGGCGGTAGTCCCGACGAGTGCCTCGCGTGACACAATCGTCTGGTTCCGGCACGCTGTCGGTCAACCGCAACGGGGCCTGGATTCGGACGTGCCAACCGGCGGGGAGGATTTCCCGCAGAGCGTCCTGTACCAAATCGACGGAAATCGCATGCGGCGGTTGTGGAGTCATCTTGGCCACCAGTAGGCCGCGGATCAGCTCGACGCGGTCGTTCTCGTTCAGAATCCCCTTCTCCACCATGGCCTCGTACTGGGCCACGCTCAGCCGGTACATCGGCAGCTCCAGCACGGGCGGCGAAGCGGGAGCGATCGGGGTCGCAATGGCGGACATACCCTCCCTCCTTACTTCTTCTTGTCCTTCTCCGGCCCGCGCACCTTCTCGAAGTAGCCGCGGGCCATCTTGCTCGCCGAGGGCGGCAGCCGCTGGCGGTCGATCGCCGCCGGCGCCTCCTGGGCGGCCTGGCGGATCTCCTCCTGCATCTCGCTCGGCTTCCGCGGCCCCTGGAAGCCGCCGACCGGGCCCTGGCCGGTCATCGCGGTCTTGCCCCTGTCCGGCTCCCCGGGCGACACCGCGTCCTTGTGGGCGGTGCCGCCGTCCTTCGCCTCCGGCCGGCGGCCGGCGCCGACGCCGCCCTCCAGCGAGCGGCACAGCGCCCGCTTCACCTGCTGGACCTGCGCCAGCCGCCGGGCCAGCTCCTGACCCTGCTCGGCGTTGCCGCACTGCCCGGCCTTCTCGGCGGCCCTGGCGAGCTTCTTCGCCGCCTCGCCGTCCTTGCCCTCCCCCAGGCACTTCTTGCACTCGCCTAGCTTCCGGGCCAGGTCTTCCAGTTGCTTCTTGTCCAGCTGCTGATCGGCCTTCTCCAGCTGGTCCAGCTCGCGGTCCAGCTGGTCCCGGTCCAGCTCCCCCGTGTCGGCGAGGTCGCGCAGATCCTGCGCCTTCTCGTCCTTGCTCCGCGTCAGCCGTTTCAGGTCGTTCTCCATCTGCTCCAGCTGCTTCGCCAGCCGCTCGCGCTCCTCCTGGGTCATCTCGTTCTCGCGCTGGAGCCGGTTCAGCTCCTCCTCGGCCTGCCGCTTCTCATCGTCGGTCGCCATCGAGTCACGCCGTTTGCGACGGAGCCGCTCCTTTTCTTCCTCTTTCTCCAGCTTGCGGCTGAGGCGCTGGAGTTCGTCCTGCGCCTGGGCCATGTCGCCGCGGGCCAGTGCGTCGGCGGCCCGGCGGTCGGGGCCGGCGTCCTTCGGATCGCGGCTCTTGCGGCGGAGACGTTCCTGCTGCTTCATCGCCTCCCGGAAGGCGTCGATCCGGTCGGCCTGCTCCTTCTGCTCGCGGCGGATCTGCTCTTCCAGGGCGGTCGCGTCCCGGACGCGGTCGCGGACCTCCTCGCGCGACTCGCGCGGGGCGCGGGTGAACTTCTCGATCTCCCGGTCGATGCGCTCCAACTCCTTGGCCGTCGGCGCCTCGGCGGGCTTCGCCTTCGGCTTCGCGGCGAGCTTCTGCATCTCCTGATCGACGTCCGCCTTCGCCGCCGGCGCGGCGTCGGGGCTGTCAGCCTCCCCGCCGCTGCCGACCGTCGGATTCCAGAGCGCCGCCAGCAGGCCTAGCCCGAGGGCGCACACGGCCAGCAGAGACGACGCCAGGCGCGGTGGCCGAACGGGGAATCGGTCCTGGACGGGTAGGCCGGCGAGCTTCTCCTCGACGTCGGCGAGCAGCGCCCGGCCGGCGGGCGAGGCCGACTGCTCCGCCGTCAGCGCCTGACTGGTCGTGGCGCGCTCCTTCAGCCCGAACCGGTCGTCGAGGGCCAGCGCGGCGGCGACCCGCGACGGGGAACGCCGGGTTGCCAGAACTATCCCGGCGCCGGTGGCGGCCAGACCGAGCCCGGCGAGGACGACCCAGCGAAGTGACTCCTGGCCCCCCCCGAGGAGATAGGGCTGGACCACGACCCAGACCGCGCCGAGGGCGGTGGCCGCCAGCCAGCACCTGGCCAGGTTGGTCAGCAGCCCGTTGAGGAACAGCCGGCGGCGGACCCGCGCGAGCTGGCGGTCGAGCAGGGAGCGGGCCATGGATGCGGTCTCCGCGGGGAGCGGGTCTCTCTCGAAGTATACCCGTCGCCGCGCGGGCCGAACAACGAAGAAAGGCCCTACAGCCAGCCGTGCGCGCGGTACCACGCCACGGTGCGGGCGAAGCCGTCGGCCAGCCCGACCTGGCAGGTAAAGCCGAGTTCGTCCCGGGCCTTGTCGGTGCGGCAGGTCCACGAGCCGGCGTACGCCTCGCGGATGCGGTCGGTCGTGAGCAGCCGCTTCTGCCCGGTCACGGCCACGAACAGGTCGAGGCCGCCGCCCCACAGCCGGGCGAACCAGCGCGGCAGGCCGACCGTCTTGACCCGTGGGTTGCCGATCGCGTCGCCGGCCAGTTGGCCCAGTTCGCCCAGCGTCGCCTGCCGTTCCATCGCCGCGAAGTAGACCCCGGTCCGGCCGTCGCCGTTGAGCCTGGCCCCCCGGTCGGCGGCCAGCAACAGCGCCCGGACGACGTCCTCGACGTAGATCATGGCCAGCCGGAAGTCCGGCGTGCCGGGGACCCCGTTCACCCCTACCTTCGCCGCCTGGAACAGGCGGATGCCGTTGGGGTCGCCCGGCCCAACCGTCGCGCACGCCCGGACGACCGTCCCCGGCACGCGGTCGGCCACCTCCGCCAGGGCCCGCTCGCCGCCGAGCTTGCTCCGGCCGTAGTACGACGCCGGCCGGGGCGGGTCGTCTTCGGTGCGGGGCCGGCCATCGACCGCCGGCCCCGCCGCCGCCAGCGACGACAGGTAAACCACCAGCGGCGGCCTCGGCTGCTCGGCGCAAGCCCGGGCCAGGTTCCGCGTCCCCAGGGCGTTGGCGCGGCGGTACACCACCGGGTGCCACACCAGCGTCGCGCCGGCGAGGTGGTACACCACGTCCACCCCGCGGAGCGCCTCCGGCAGGGTGTTCGGCTGGGTGATGTCGCCGGGGACCGGCTCGGCCCCGTCGGGGGGTCGGGACGCCCGCACCAGGCACCGGACGCGGTCGCCCCGCGCTAGCAGCGCCTGGACCAATGGGCGGCCGATGAACCCCGTTCCCCCCGTCACCAGAACCGTCGTCATCAGCGCCCCTGCCTGGAACCCCGAGTAACCGGCATGAGTGTAACAGTCCGCGTCTCCGGCGCGAGCGCGAATGTGGCCCAGGTGGCGCGTCCGGCGCATCCCTACCTGGGCCGGGAAGGCCGGGCCACGTTGGGCTTGCCCGCGCCCTTCCCGGCGGGATACCATCGCTGGTGTACGGCCTTGGCAAGCTGGGTAAACAAGGAGGAAGTAGGCATGCTCATTGCTCACCGCTTCGGGGCCCGCCTGGCGGGCGTCGGCCTGGTCGGCTGTCTACTCCTGGCCTGGTGCTGGCTCGGCGGCTGCGCCACGGCCGACGCGGACGGCTCGTCCGACCTGGCCCCCCCGGAACCGGGAGTCGTCGGCGAGTCCAACGGCGGCGGCACCGACGCGCCGGCGGCGCAGGTGGATCTGGAGAACAAGCCCCTGCCGCGCATCCCGGCCGGGACGATCATCGGCAAGGCGGCCCCGGAGGGCTGGTCGAACTTCCTCATGATCGCGGTGCCGACCTTGACCGAGGAGGACCTTCGCGACGCCCCGAAGATCGCCTCGCACTACGCTCGGATGTTCAAGTTCACCCTGCTGGCGAAGACGGAGCGGACCGCGGCCGGCTACCGGCTGAGCAGCGTGGCCCGCGGCTTCGCCATGGACGTGCGCGGCCGGGAGGTCATCGTCGAGTCGAAACGAACGTTTGGCGGCAGGGTCGGCATGTTCGGCGACCGAATCCTGGCGGAGAACGAGAAGCACATTGACGCCGACCTCCGCCAGGTGGCGAAGACGCCGACGATGCTGCTGTTCGACGCCCAGGCGGTGATGCGCCGCGGCGGCGAGCACGCCCGCATGACGATGCGGCACGCGGTCGTCCTCGACCCGGTCACGGGTAAGCCGTACACCTTCGTCTGGCTGCTGTCGAAGAACCGCGACGGCTACGCCCTCGCCGAGAAGGAGATGCAGCTGATCCCCGAGGGGACGCGCGAGGCGCGCTACCTGAGCGTCAAGCGCGACAAGTTCGTGCTGGGCCTGCCGACGCCAGAGGCGTTCGCCCTGGTCCGCACGCCGCAGGGCACGCCGATCAAGTGGACGCCGGAGCTGGAGAAGCTGGCGGGGACCAAGGAACTCACCACGGACCAGGTGCTGGAGCTGGAGAGGCTGCTGCTGGCCACCGGCCGGTCGGCGGCCAAGTGAGGTGCGACCGATGTTCACCGCCGTTCTGTGCCTGGCCCTGACCGCCCCGGCGGCCCAGCCGAAGTCGATCCTGGACGAACTGACGGCCGAGGGCCTGGACATCCCCGGGGTCGGCAAGCACAAGCTGCCCACGCCGGCGCTGAAGCTCGGCATGTCGGAGGCGGACACCAAGGCGGAGGTGCAGAAGTTCGTCGCCGACCGCCGCGAGTTTCTCGACAAGAACCGCAACGCCCCTTTCCGCCTCGACCGCGTCGGCGACGTGGTGGACAGGTCGGGGAAGGTCCACGGTCGGGAGTTCCACCTGTACTTCGCCGCCCACGGCAACATCAAGGACCTCGACGAGCACGGCCTGGTCCACTCGCTTTTGGGCATGAAGGCCGGCCCCAGGAAGGCCAAGGGGTCCAAGGACCTCGACTACCTCGACGACGACGACCTGAAGGCGCGGGGCCTCGTCCCGGCGACGATCCAGGACGGCGAGGAGCGGTACTCGCTGCTCGACATGGAGCTGTTCGACAAGGTCAAGGTCGATGGCGTGATGCGGTCGCGGAAGCAGTGGGTCAACGGCTCACTGGTCACGACCATGGTGCTCGACCCGCGCTTCCTCAACGACAAGAAGTACCCCAACCGCTGGCGGTCGATCCCGGAGCGGAAAGACGACAAGGACACCCTCGGCCCGCCGCAGCCGTATGGCGGGTTCGGCGGCTACGTCAAGGCGACGCCGGTGCCGGGGATGAAGAACGTGATCTTCCTGGAGATGCACTTCGCCCTGTCGGAGCCGCACGACTGGTTCGGCGGCCGCAACCTGATCGCCGCGCGGCTGCCGATGGCCACGAAGGAAAACGTCGCCAACCTGCGGAAGAAGCTGGCGGACAAGTCGCGGTAGGGATCGCTCCCAGGCCCGACCGTCAGGTAGAGGGCGCTCTTTCTCAGGCCCGACCGTCAGGGAGGGCATCGCGTCGCCGTTGGTGAAGCCGCGCCCTCCCTCACGGTCGGGCCTGGGTAGGGCGGGCCTGGGTAGGGCGGGCCTGGGGCGGAGCACCCTCACACCGCCCGCACCAGCTCGCGGATCGGCTCGCCCTCGCCGAGGATCGGGATCGGCCGGCCCGTCGCGTCGCGGAACTCGTGCCGCGGGTCGATGCCGAGGTGATGGTAGATCGTCGCCAGCAGGTCCTTCGGCGTCAGCGGCCGCTCCTTCGGGTACTCGCCCTTGCCGTTGGTCGCACCGACGACCTGCCCGGTGCGCAGGCCGCCGCCGGCCAGCAGGGCGCACTGGGCGTCGGGCCAGTGGTCGCGGCCGGTGTTGCCGTTGTTCCGCGTCACCCGTGGCGTGCGGCCGAACTCCCCGACGGCGACGACCATCACCCGGCGATCAAGCCCGCGCTGGTAGACGTCGTCGATCAGGGCGCTGACGGCCTGGTCCATGAACGGCGCGCGCCAGCGCATGCCGCGGGCCAGGTCCCAGCCCGGCTGGGCGTCGGCGTGGTCGTCCCAGCTGAAGTAGATCGGCTTGCCCATCTCCGGGGCCAGCGCGTCGATGGTGACGACCGCCGCGCCGGCCTCGGCCAGCCGCCGGGCCAGCAGGCAGCTCTGGCCCCACAGGTGCCGGCCGTAGCGGTCCCGGACGCGCGGGTCCTCGCGCTTCAGGTCGAACGCCCGGGCCATGGCGGCGTTGGTCAGCATGTGCAGGGCCGAGGCGTGCAACTTGTCGGCGCCGTCGAGGGCGCCGTCCAGCTCGCGGCGGAAGGCGTCGAGCCGGCCGAGCAGGTCGCGGCGGCCGCCGAGGCGCGGCATGTCCACGCCGCCGGACAAAGACAGCTGCGGCGGGGCGTAGCCCGGCGTGGACGGGTCGCCGGTGGCGAAGCCCTGGTGGCTGACGCCGAGGTAGGCCGGCCGCGTCATGAACGGCGCCCGCGGGATGCCGACGTACTGAGGCATCCCGTCCGGTCGGGGGCCGCGCAGCCGGTCGGCGACCATGCCGAAGTCGGGGTGCTCGGAGAAGGCCGTCGAGGTCGGGTCCGGCCGGGTCGGCGTCTTGCCGGTCAGCACCTCGATGGAGCCGTCGTTGTGCGCCGACATGGTGTGGTGCAGCGACCGGACCAGCGAGAACTTGTCGGCCAGCTTCGCCAGCGACGGGAACAGCTCGCAGACGTCCATCCCCGGCACGCGGGTGTGGATGGGCCGAAACGGGCCGCGGATGCCGTCGGGGGCGTCGGGTTTGGGGTCGAACGTCTCGAACTGGCTGGGGCCGCCCCACATCCAGAACAGGATCACCGAGGTGCGCGGCGAAGGGTTGGCGGCGAGCAATTCCGGCAGCGACAGGCCGCCCAGCGCGAGCGTGCCGACGCGGAGGAATTCCCGGCGGGAGGTCGTCATGACGTGGGGCCTCGGGGGGGTGGGAGGGTGGCCGGCGGGTTGGGTAGATTGTGCCTCACCGCGGCGGGGAAAGCAAGGCCCCGCGCCTCACGACCGCCGCCACGCCCGCGGGATCAGGCCGATCACGACCCCGCCCAGCAGCCCCGCCCCGTGCGCGACGTTCGCCACGTTCGGGACCACCCCCGCCGCGCACAGCACGAACCAGCCCGTCATCATCAGGACGAGGTTCGGCGTCACGGCGAGGCCCAGCTCCGGCTGGAAGCGGCTCTTCATCCACATGTAGCCGAACAGCCCGTATAGCACCCCCGACATGCCGCCGAACGACGGGTCGGGCGCCAAGGCCAAGAGCGGCCCCCTCCCCGGCGACCAGCTGACGTAGTACTCCGCCACGTTCGAGGCCACCGCGAGCGCCAGGGCCAGGGCGGCGTAGCGAAGCGCCCCGCGCGCCCGCTCCACGCGCAGGCCCAGCGCCAACAGCGCCACCATGTTGAACCCCAGGTGCAGGATGTCGAAGTGGAGAAAGATCGGCGTCACCAGCCGCCAGGCCTCACCCTTCTCGACGGCCGCCAGGCCGTTCCACCGGATGCCCTTCTCGCCGTCGGCCAGAGTCACGGCCCGGTAGGGGGCGATCGACAGCGCCTGCGTGACGGACGAGGTGCCGGCGCCGAAGTTCGACGCCAGCGTGACCAGCACGCTGGTCACGGTCAGCGCGAGGGTGACGCCTTTCACGGGCGGGGCGCCGCTGGACTCCATCTCGTCGGCGAAGCGGCGCTGGCGGCGCTGGTACTCCTTCTCCGTGGCCGCCTCCTCCTGGCGGATGGAGCGGGCCACGGCGGACGCCTTGCCGTAGCGGGCGTCGTCGGGCGCCTTCAGGAACGCCTCCACCTCCTGGCGGGCCTGGGGCAGCTTGTCCTCGTCGCGCACCCAGACGCCGACCTGCTCGCCCTCGGGGATCAGCTGGGTGTGGATCTGTAGCGTCAACAGGTGGTCGGCGAGCCGCGGAGCGAGCGGCTCGTCGGGCAGGGTCGCGATCTGGCGCATCAGGCCGTCTCCGTGCGGGGTCCGGCGTCAATCGTAGGGACGAGCTGCCAGCTTGTCCCTGGTGCGGGGGGACAGGCTGGCAGCCTGTCCGACGCCCGGAAGGGGCCGGCGCTGACGCGGGACGGTTCGGGCCGGTAGAATAGACTCGGCAGCGATCACCTCTCCCCGATAGAACGCGAGGGAACCGCCATGGCCCTGACCACCGAGCAGGTCGAGCAGCAGAGGAAGCAAGCCGAGGAGCTGTTGTTCTCCGGCCCCCAGACCCTGGGCTTCGCCAAGGGGCTGTACTTCGGCCACTTCAACGCGCCGCTGCTGTTCCCCTACCCGCAACTCAAGCCCGAGGAGCAGGAGGTCACCCGCAAGGCCATCGACGAGGTCCGCCGCTACTGCGACCAGCACATCGACGCGGCGAAGATCGACCGCGACGCCGAGATCCCGCAGGGCGTCATCGACGGGCTGAGCGGCCTGGGCGTGCTCGGCATGACCGCCCCGGCGGAGTACGGCGGCCGCGGCTTCGGGCAGCTCGCCTACACCAAGGTGATGGAGATCATCGGCGGGCACTGCGCCTCCACCGCGGTGTTCGTCAACGCCCACCACTCGATCGGCATCCGGGCGCTGCTGCTGTTCGGCACCGAGGAACAGAGGAAGCGCTGGCTGCCGCCGCTGGTCGCCGGCAAGGAACTCGCCGCCTTCGCCCTGACCGAGGTGGAGGCCGGCTCCGACGCCAGCAACGTGCAGACGACCGCCACGCCGACGCCCGACGGCAAGGGCTACGTCCTCAACGGCACCAAGCGCTGGATCACCAACGGCGGCATCGCCGACGTGCTGACGGTGATGGCCCGGACGCCCGGCGCGGGCAAGAACAAGAAGAAGGAGATCACCGCCTTCCTCGTCACGCCGGACATGGCCGGGTTCCGGGTCGTCGAGAAGCGGATGGAGAAGAACTCGATCCGCGGCACGGCGACGGGCCGGCTGGCGTTCGAGAACATGTTCGTGCCGAAGGAGAACATCCTCGGTGCGCCGGGCAAGGGGCTGCGCGTCGCGCTGACGGTGCTCGACTACGGCCGGACCACGTTCGGCGCCTCCTGCACCGGCGTGGCGAAGGCCTGCGTCGAGGCGTCGGTCCAGCACGCGAAGACCCGCGTGCAGTTCGAGCAGAAGCTCGGCGAGTTCGAGCTGGTGAAGAAGAAGATCGCCTACATGGCCGCCTGCGCCTTCGCCATGGAGGCGACGACGGCCGAGTGCGCCAGCTTCATCGACCGCGGCTTCGAGGACTACATGCTCGAGACCGCCATGCTCAAGGTGTGGTCCACCGACGTGCTGTGGCAGGTGGTCAACGACACCATGCAGATCCACGGCGGCACGGCGTTCTTCCTCGACCAGCCCTACGAACGCTGGATGCGCGACGCCCGGCTGAACCTGGTCGGCGAGGGCGCCAACGACGTGCTGCGCGCGTTCATCGCCATGGTCGGCATCAAGCCGGTCGCCGACCAGTTCCTCAAGGTCAAGGACGCGCTGTCCAACCCGTTCCGCGGCCTCGGCACGCTCTTGAGCTTCGGCGGCGGGCAGATCAAGGCGCGCCTTTCCACCCCCGACGTGCCGGTCCGCAGCGACGCGCTGAAGGAGGCGGCCCGGCACCTGGGGGGGCGCGTGCGCGACTTCAGCCTGGCGGTGCAGAAGGCGCTGATGACGCACCGCGAGAACATCCTCTTCCGCCAGTACGTCCAGGAGCGCCTGGCCGACGCGGCCTGCGAGCTGTACGCCTCGTCGTGCGTGCTGGCCCGGCTGGACAGCCTGATGACGCTGGGCAACGGCCACGCCAGGGAGGTGGAGCGCGACGTCCAGGTCGGCCGCTACTACCTGCGGATCTCCGACCGGCGTGTGCGCCAGTGCCTCGCGGCGCTGGCCTCCAACGACGACGCCGAGACGACACGGACGGCCGACGCGGTGATGGGTCGGATCTGAGAGGCTATTCGGAAAGCCTTTGTTTGAAGTCTTCCGCCGCCTCATGCACCTCGGGATCAGGATTGCCCAATCCCACCGAGACGAACCGTCGCAGCAGGCCAGAGTCTAATAACTCGGCCAACTCAAGGAGCCGGCGGTATTCCCAGTAGTCCGACAAGTCGAGTGCCTCGACGGCGGCCTGTTCCATGTGTTCCAGGACCCAATCTCTCGGCAGAGCGAGAACCTGCGAACGTCCCTTAACGATGTGAGGTACATAAGTCGGCTGGCATGCCAGTTCGATGCCCGACCGCAGTTCATCTAGCGATGGATTCATGGGCAATCCGCCACATCGAATCGGGCCCTCTGCTATGCGGCCTGGGCCTTTCGCACTGCCCCTCGGCTTATTCCAGGTCCAGGGTCTCGTACTTGCAGTCCTTGTTCAGGACCGTGCCCCAGACCTTGTGCGAGCCCTGGTGGTCCGACGGGCCGAAGGTGATCTTCGTCCCGATGGCCAGGTCGAGGTCTTTGATCTGCTCCAGCCCCTCGACGAGCGTTTCCGAAGTCAGCTGCGGCCCGGCGTTGAGCAGCCCCTGGACGAGCACCCGGCCGACGATGTAGCCCTCCAGCGACACGAAGCCCGGCGTCGCCTGCGGGAAGTAGGTCCCCAGGTGGCCGCGGTAGTTCAGCACGCCCGTGGCGCTGGAGCTGGCCAGCGGCACCACCTGGGTGACGATCACCCCCTCGCCGTACTTCGGCCCCATCTCGCGCAGCTCCTCCGCCAGGGCGTCGCTGCCGACGAACGAGACGTTGGTCAGGGTCACCCCGGGCAGGGCGTCGCGCACCAGCTTGATGAACCGCGCCGCCGGCCGGTACGTCGCCACCATCACCACGGCGCGGACGCGGCCCTTCTCGCGCGCCACCGCGTCGAACGCCGGCCTCACCTCCCCCTTGTTCCGCTCGTAGGTGACCTTGAGGATCTCGTTGGCGGCGATCCCGTGGCGGCGCAGCGCCCTGGCGACGCCCTCGAAACCGGCCTCGCCGTAGCCGTCGTTCTGGGCGAACACGGCGATGCCCGACGGCGGCAACTTGCGCTCCTCGACGAGGTGGCGGACGATCGCCTGAGTCTCCTCGACGTAGCCGGCCCGGTAGTTGAAGACGTACCGGTCCGGCGGGTCCTTGCGCAAGAGCTTCGCGCCGGTGTAGGCGCCGAAGAAGACGCGCTGGTTCTCCAGGGCGATCGGCAGGGCCGCCTCGGTGGTCGGCGTGCCGACGTTGCCCACGAACGCGAAGACGGCGTGCTCGTCGAGCAGCCTCTTCATGTTCTCCGCGGCGCGGGCCGGCTCGTAGCCGTCGTCCAGCGCGACCAGGCGGACGGTTCGGCCGTGGACGCCGGTCGTGCCGTTGACGTGCTTGAAGCAGGTCTCCAGGCCGGTCTGCAGGGCCTGGCCCAGCTCGCGGGTCGGCCCGGAGAACGGGCCGCTCATGCCCAGGACGATCTCCCGCTCCGTCACCCCCGGCGCGGTCGCCGTCAGCGCCGGCCGCCGCCGGAGGGCGGCCCAGGTCGCCAGGGCCGACCCGCCCAGCACGAGCGCGGCGCCGGCCCCGACGAGGACGCCCCGCCGCGACGGCTTGTCCCGCCCGGGGAACGCCGGCCGCCGCTGGTCGATGCGCGACGCCCGGCCGCGGTCGCTGAGCGTCTCGCCCGGCCGCAGCGCGCGGTGCAGCTCGGCGAACAGCTCGCCGGGCGTGCGGAAGCGGTCCTCCGGCCGCGGGCTCATCGCCTTGAGCACGACCGCCTCGGCGCCGCGGGACTCCTCGGCGGTCAGCTCGGGCGCCTCCAGCGGGTCGGGCGGTTGGCTCAGCTGCTTGACCAGTGTCACGCGGAACCCCTCGTCCGTGTACGGCGCACGGCCGGTCAGCAGGAAGTAGAGGATCGCCCCCAGCGAGTAGATGTCCGCCCGCACGTCCACCTGGCCGCCCTCGAGCTGCTCGGGGGCGGAGTAGCAGAGCGTGCCCATCATCACGCCCTCGTGGGTCAGCCCGGGCGCGGAGGCCCGGCCCGACTCGACCATCTTGCCCAGGCCGAAGTCGAGCAGCTTGACCACCGGCCGGGGGCTGCCGGTCACCTGGACGATGAACACGTTGGCCGGCTTCAGGTCGCGGTGGATGACCTGGCTCTGGTGCGCCACCGCCACCCCGGCGCAGACCTGCTCCATCAGGTCCAGGACGAGGTCGGCCGGCAGCCGGCCGCGCGCCTGCACGAACCCCTCCAGCGTCTCGCCGTGGAGGTGCTCCATGACCATGAAGTGGATCGGGCGGTTGGCCCTGGTCCCGTCGGTGCCGAAGTCGATGATGTGGACGATGTTCGGGTGCTGGAGCTGGCTGAGCAGCTTGGCCTCGCGGAAGAACCGCTCGATCGCCACCGGCGGCAGGCGGTTGTCCAGGTGGAGCGTCTTGACGGCGACGTGCCGGCTCAGGGTCACCTGGGTGGCACGGTAGACCACCCCCATGCCGCCCTCGCCCAGCCTCCCCTCGATGTGGTAGGCGTCCTTGAGCATCTTGCCGACGAGCGGGTCACCCAGGCTCGGGTAGGCCCCGGTCGGGGCGTCCGCGAGGTTATCCAGCCTGGTCTTGTCGTCGGGGGTGGACATGAGGCGGGCTCTGGGGCCGAGAGCGATGGTGGGCTTCCCTCAATCCTAGCTGATGAACGCGAGGCGGACCAAGGCGAGTCCCGGATCGGCCCCTTTCGGGTCAGCCGACCACGTACCCCAGCCCTTGCAGCGCCGACACCAGCGCCTCGGCCTCGGCCGTGGCCTCCGGCGTCCCCAGCCCGGCCCGGTTGATCGCGGTGTACCAGAACTTCTCGCGGTCGCGCGGCGGTAGGGTGGCCGGGTCGAGGCCCAGCTCGCGGACGGCCTCGCGGTCCCAGCGGTACTTCTTCAGCGCCGCCGCCGCGTCGCGCCAGGTCATGCCGCTGGTGATCAGCGTGCCGTCGGCCGTCGCCACCCGGCGGCCGATCAGGACGTGCAACAACCCGCGGAACCGGCCGGCCGCCGCCCCCTGACTCCGAACCGTGTCCAGGAACTCGCGCAGCCGGTCCATGCCCACGCCCTGACGCAGTCGAGGCGCCATCCCCGGCACCCCCTTCAGGCGGTCACCCGCCTGGCGCTTTCTTGCGCCCTACATGGTATCATCGACCACGGCGGGATGAAACGCTATCAGGCGAACTTCGCAAAATAGGCGAAGCGGGCAAGGGAGAGCCGCCATGCGAATCCGGGCAGACTGGGTAACACTCCTGGGGCTCTCTTGCCTCTCCGCTACCCAGGGCCAGGAGAAGGGCTTCCAGCCGGAGCGGCGCGTGAGGGCGCCCTCACGGATCGAGTGGGAATTCGCCACCGACCCCGGGACGGCGGTGCCCGCCTCCTACGACTCGCGGAGGCAGCGCTACCAGCTCTACGTCCCGGGCGACTACGCCGCGACGCGGGCCTGGCCGCTGGTCGTCTCCGTGCCGCCCGGTGACGATCCCACCGGCTGGCGCGCCTGGAAAAACCCCTGCGAGGACGTCGGCTGCCTGTTCGCCTCGCCGTTCGCCGCCGGCAACGCCTGCCCGCCGGCGCAGCGCCTGCGGCTGGTCCTGGACGTGCTCGACGACGTCCGCCGCGAGTACCGCATCGACCCGGAGCAGACTTACCTCGTCGGCCAGGGCGGCGGCGTCGAGCCGGCGGCCCGGCTGGCGGTGGCGTTTCCGGAGTACGTCGCCGGCCTGGTGGCGATCGGCGCCGACGTCCCACTGCCGGGAATGCCGCACCTACGCTACCGGATGCGCGATCGGCTCTCGGTGGCCCTCATCGCCGGCAAGGCCGACCCCGCCCGCGCCCGGCAGGAGAAGTACCTGATCCCGCTTCTGGACGAACTCGGGGTGCGGTCGAAGTTCTGGCTGGAGGACGACGGCCCGGGTCGGCTACCGTCGCCGAAGACTCTGGCCGAGGTGCTGGAGTGGCTGCGCGACGACCTGAAGCGGCGGCGGGCCGACGCGGAGACTAACGGGCTGGACGCCGCCGAGACGCCGACGCGCCGCCAACTGGCCGAGCGGTCCATCTCCGTGGCGGAGAGGGAGCTGGGCGGCCCGGCAAAACTGGCCCGCGCCGCGGCCCGGTTGGAGTGGGTCGCCGCCCGCTGCGGCGAGGCGCCCGGCACCGAGAAGGCCGCCGAACTTCTGCGCCGCCTGAAGGAGGACGACGCCCGGAGTTCACGGCTGCTGAAGCAGACCGGCGCCGAGCTGCGCGCCCACCTGAGGGCCCGCGCCAGGGCCCTCGAAGGGCTGGGCGACTTCGACGCCTCGCGGCGGGCGTGGAACGGCCTGGCCCTTCTGTCGGAGGGTGACGAGGCGAAGGCGGCCCGCGCCGGCGAACGCCGCGTCGCCGGTCAGCTGGCGCTGACGCCCTACCTGGGCATCACGTTCGCCGCTTCCACGACGACGGTGAAGGGCGTGGCCCCCGGCGGCCCCGCCGACCTGGCCGGCGTGCAGGCCGGGGACGACGTCGAGGCGTTCGACAAGGCGAACGTCGCCACGCTCGGCGAGTTGCGCGAGCGGCTGCGCGGCCGGAGGCCCGGCGAAGAACTGCCCCTCGGCGTCCGCCGGGCGGGTAAGCCCGTGACGCTGACCGTCCGCCTCGGGGCCTTGCCGGCCGAGGGCTAAATCCGGGCCGGCGGCAGGCGAACTACCAGTAACCACCCCTCGCGAGGGAGAGACCTCCATGTTCGAGACGCTGTTCCAGAGTAACCCGGCGCTGTTCATCCCCGTCGTGTCGATCGTCGGGACCGCGATCGTCTTCACGGTCTGGCTCATCGCCCACTACTACAGCAGCACCCGCCGGCAGGAGATCGAGGCGACGCTGAAGCAAGACATGCTCAACCGCGGCATGACCGCCGCGGACATCGAGCGGGTCATGCTCGCCTCCGGCTCCCGTGACTCGACGGTCGAGATGCAGGCCAAGGAGACCATCTCGGACAACGAGTATTACCTCGTCGAGAAGATGCTCGACGACGGCCACGCGATCGAGGACGTCGAGCGCGTCATCCGCGCCTTCAAGGAGGGCAAGGAGGGCTCGGTCCCCGTCCGCCCGCCGCAGCAGCGCGTCAACGGCTGAGGCCGACTCACGCCGCGACCAGCCGCGCCTTCCGATCGGCGGCGCGGATGGTCGCGACGTTGCCGGAGTTGAAGTGCAGGGCGTCGGCCTCGACGCCGTCGGAAAAGATCACCCCGCCGTCGGGCATGTGCGACTCCAGCAGTAGCCCCTCGCCCGGCTCGACCAGGCCCGCCGCCAGCCTCACGCCGGACGCCTTGCTGCGGAACGGCTCGCGGACGACGAACGCCAGCCGAGGGTCGGACCACTCCAGCCGCAACGTCGGCAACTTCGGCGCCTCCTTCCCTAGCAGCATGCCCGACACCGCCCGCGCCATGTTCTGCGTCGAGCTGAGCCAGCCCGTCGATCCCGCGCCGGTCGAGACGAGCACCCCCGATGAAGACTGTTTCTCCGTCCGCCCGTGCCAGCTGAGGCTGTAGCGCGACGAGACGTGGGTGCGATGGCCGACGTAGAAGTCGTTGAACGCCAACAGCCTCTGCCCGTCGTTGAGGCTGGCCTCGGCCATGGTAATCTCGTGGCAATCGACGCGGCCCTCGATCACACGCGCCACCGCCCTGGGGGCGTTGCCCGGCGAGAACGGCAGCAGCACGCCGTCGATCCGCGACGGGTCGGGGTTCACCCCGACGATCATCTGCCCGTCGAGGTACTTGGCGGTGTTGGACACCAGCCCGTCGCGGCCGAGCACAACCACGGCATCGAGCGGGTCGAACAGGAAGTTGGGCAGGAACGTCCAGTCGATGCGCTGCACCTTGCGGCCCAGCCCGTCCAGCTCGCGGAGCAGCTTCTTCGCCACGCCGGTGAAGACCTCGTGCTCCTGCTCGTAGTCGGAGAAGTCGAGGCCCATGTGCTCGATGTAGAACTTGGCCTGCGGTAGCGTGTTGAAGCGGTCGATCAGCTCCTCCAGCCGCGTCCTTCTGGTGACGACGACGACCTTTTCCATGACGCACCTCCTTCCCAGGCCCGACCGTGAGGGAGGGTGTGAAGCCGCGCCAGGGGCGAGGTGACGCCCTCCCTCACGGTCGGGCCTTTGATCACTCGCCGTTGCGGTGCAACAGCGAGTCCAGCAGCTCCGGCGAGATGTTCAGGTTGCCGACCTTCGTGGCGTTGGCGGCGATCTCCTGGAACGCCATCGCAACCATCAGCCGCGGGTCGATGTCGCGCGAGGCGAGGACTTGCAGCGCCTTCGCGTCCAGCTTGCTCAGCGGCTCCAGCGTCGCCTTGACCGTGTACGCCTGGGCGTCGGCCCGGGTCCTGGCGTTCTCCGCCTCCGTCGTGACCAGTTCCTTGCGCCGCTCCTCCAGGCCGATCTGGGCGGCCAGCTTGGTCTCCTCGATCTCGCGCTCCTTCGCCGCGACGGTCACCTCCGTGTTCAGCTCGTTCTCGCGGATCTTCCGCTCCTGCTCGACCGCGTTGTTCCGCCGGCTGTAGATCGCGTCGTCCGCCTCGCGGAGCAGCCGCTCCCGCGCCTCCGCTTCGAGGGCCTTGCTCGTCTCCGGCACCGGCTTGATCGCCAGCACCGCGAAACCGAGCACCTCGACGCCCAGGGCCGACAGCCCCGGCGCCAGCGCCAGCGCCGCCTGCACCTTCTGGGCGATGGCGTCGGCCTCCAGCAGCACCGCCCGCAGTGGCCGGCCCTGCACCTCGGCCCGCACCGCGTTCTGCGCCGCGTGGGTGATCCGCTGTGGCAGCTTGTCCGGGTCGTCCGAGGCGTACTCGCCGTTCGGCTGGATGCTGTAGTCCAGCAACCCCGCCAGCCGCTTGGCGTCCTTGACCCGGTAAGTCAGGTGGCCCTGCACCGTCACCGCCTGGAAGTCGGCCGTCGTCTCCTGGAAGATGAACGGCACGTCGGTGCTGCCGACCGGCACCGCCACCAGCGTGCTCCGCGGCGCGAAGTAGAACAGCGACAGCCCCATCCCCTCCCGCCTCACCCGCCCGCCGGCGAACTGGAGCACGTACGTCGTCGGCGCGGCCTTGTAGTATCGGACGCCCAGCATGACCCACCTCCTCGCCTCTCGTCGAGGCTTTGTGTTGATCTCACACTTAGTCTAAGCTCGACTTCGTGTCAAGTCAACACTATTATGAACAAGACTCCGCACCCAAGGCACGGGCGCGGGGTCCGGACGTGACGCTGATTCTTCCCGTGGGACAAGCTGCCAGCTTGTCCCTGGCTCACCGGACAAGCTGGCAGCTTGTCCTACGACCGGAGGCGGCGATGGCGAGGCGGAAGCACAGCTACGACTGGCCCAGGCCGGCGGTGACGGTGGACGTGGCGCTGTTCACCGTGGCGGGGCCGGGCCACCCGCTGCGGCTGGAGGTGCTGCTGATCCGGCGCGGCGACGAGCCGTTCCGCGGCCGGTGGGCGCTGCCGGGCGGCTTCGTCCACGAGCACGAGGACCTGCCCGACGCGGCGGCGCGCGAGCTGGGCGAGGAGACGGGGCTGCGCGGCGTCTACCTGGAGCAGGTCGGCGCGGTCGGCACGCCCGGCCGGGACCCGCGCGGGCACACGGTTACGGTGGTCTGGGTCGGCCTGGTGCCGGCCGACCGCGGCGCGTTGCAGGCGTCGGGCGATGCTCGGGCGGCGGCGTGGTTCGACGTCGCGGGCCTGCCGAAGCTGGCGTTCGACCACGCGGCGATCCTGGAGCGGGCGCTGGCGCACCTGCGCGGCCGGCTGGCGGAGGCCCCGGTGTGCTTCGAGCTATTGCCGCGCGAGTTCACACTGAGCGAGCTACAGGCGGTGACGGAGGCGATCCTGGGCCGCGAGCTGGACCGGCGCAACTTCCGCCGCAAGGTGACGGAGCTGGGGCTGGTGGAGGAGGCAGACGGCACCCGCCGCGAGGGGGCGCACCGGCCGGCCCAGCTGTACCGCTTCGTGCCGGGGGCGTTCGAGGAGTACCGACGGAAGGGACGGGCGCTGCCGTTCTGATGTCGCGAAGCGTGTACTTGAGCCGCGCTCAAGGCGGCGGGCAACCCGCCACCTGAACGACCAAAGCTCAGCAGCGGTGGGGCCACGGTGAGCTTGCCGTCCCAGAAGCTGGGACGGCCGCAGCCGTCTGCTGCATCGCCTGGTCCGGCATGCAGGGTTTACGGATCCATTAGAGATCTGATATCAGGCTCTAAGACTTTGAGCAGGGAGTCGTGATTGCACAAGGCCCTGCGGCTCATCTGCTTCATCGTCAGGTCGGGCGCCGGCGAGGCGGCCAGTGGTCGTCACGACGCTCTCGGAACCGCCCGCCTCGCCGCAGATGATCGCGGCCCCGTCCGGGGCGGCCGCGGCCCCGGGCGACAGCGAAAGCCAGACGAGCGCGGGGAGGAACGTCACCGGCCTCCGGTGTGATGAGACGGCAATCTACCGCACTTGGCCCACGGGCAAGGTGGGAAGGAGCCTTCCTCACGGTGGGGAGAACAACTTCCCGGTTCACGCGTGTCGGCCGTGGAAACCGCTGGGGTTGGGAGGTCCGGGGCGAATCGCGCGACCCTGGCACATGGCTTGCAGTCTGACAACGGCATCGGGGGACCGCCCCGCTGTGACCATAACCTAGGAGATTCCCCATGCGTGTCATCGCGATCCTGCTCATCGTCTTCGGCGTCCTGGCCCTGGGCTACCAGGGGTTCACCTACGTCAGCCGCGACAAGGTCGTCGATGCCGGCCCGGTTCAGGTGACGGCTGATCGGGAGCACACCGTCTGGATCCCGCCGGTGGTCGGCGGCGTGGCCGTGGTCGCCGGCCTGGCCATGCTGGCCATGGGGGGGCGGCGCGACGCCGTTTGACCCGGGGGGCGAAAGGACGTCTGCGGGGTCGGCGGGACGATGGACCGCCGGCCCCGCCCGCGCGCCGGGACAAAACCGGCGCGCCGCTAGCTGAGGCGTGCCCGAGCCGGTAGAATGTAGAATCCCATGATACCGGAGCCGAACCCCGAGTCCCTCGGGCAGCCTCTCCCCGCCCCGGTTGGCCCAAGCCGATCGTGACTTGCCGCTGCCCGCGGAGCAGGGCTTCGCGCTGGCCGGTGCCTCCCCGGACAGTCAGGAGCCGCACGCCATGCCCAGCCCGTTCCCCGGAATGGACCCGTACCTGGAAGACGAGGCCCTCTGGCCCGCCTTCCACCACCAGATGGTGATGTGCCTGTACCAGACCTTGCTGCCGGGCCTGGTCGAGCGCTACCGGGCGCGCGTCTGCCAGCGGCGTTACGTCACCGAGCAGGCGCTGTTCACCTCGATCCTCCGCGAGGAGCGCCAGGAGGACCTCCTCGAGGTCCGCCAGCGCAACGACGGCCGCCTGATCACGCTGGTGGAGGTGGTCAGCCCGGCGAACAAGACCACCCAGGCCGGCCGGGCCGCCTACCTGGAGAAGCGCCGCGAGGGTCGCTCCGCCGGCGCCAGCCTCGTCGAGATCGACCTGGTGCTCCAGGGCCAGCCGACGCTGGACTTCTCGCGCGACGGCCTGCCGGAGTGGGACTACGCCGTCACCGTGACCCGCTCGACCCAGCCGGACCGCTACGAGATCTACACCGCGACGTTGCAGAAGCGGCTGCCGCGCTTCCGGTTGCCGCTGGCCTCCGACGACCGCGACACGGTGCTCGACCTGCACACCGTCTTCTCGCGCTGTTACGAGCAGGGCGACTTCGCGGCCAAGATCGACTACGGCCGCGACCCCTCGACGGTGCTGGACGACGACGACCGCAAGTGGCTCGCGGACCTGCTCAAGCAACTGAAGCTGCGCTCGTAAGATGAACCAGCCCGAAGCGCCAGCGAGGGCGGAAGCGACGGGGCGACTTGCTATAATCGGCGTGTCCGCCCACGGAGGCCTCGACCCATGCAAAACACCGCGCTGCGCTCCGCCGTCGAGCGCCTGCTGCCGCGCGTCCAGATGCCCGCCCAGTACCTCGGCGGCGAACTCAACAGCGTCGCCAAGGACCACCGCCACGTCCGCGGCAAGATGGTGCTCGCCTTCCCCGACACCTACTCCCTGGGCACCAGCCACCACGGCTTGCAGGTGCTCTACTCGATCGTCAACGGCGACCCGCGGTGGGCCTGCGAGCGGGCCTTCACCCCCTGGCTCGACTTCGAGCGCGAGCTGCGGCAGGCCGGCCTGCCGCTGTACGGCCTGGAGACGTTCACCCCGCTGCGCGACTTCGACCTCGTCGGCTTCAGCCTGCAGTACGAGGTCTGCTACACCAACGTGCTGACGATGCTCGACCTCGGCGGCATCCCGCTGCACGCGAAAGATCGCACGCTGGAACACCCCCTCGTCATCGCCGGCGGCCCCGGCGCCCAGAACCCCGAGCTGCTCGCCCCATTCGTCGATGTCTTCGTCATCGGCGACGGCGAGGAGAGCCTGCCCTGGCTCCTCGAACGCTGGGTGTCGCTAAAAGAGAAGGGCAGCCAGTCGCGCGAGGACATGATCGCCGAGGTCGTCGGCAGCACCACCTGGGCTTACGCGCCCCGCTTCTACGAGCCGGAGTACCACGCCGATGGCACCCTCGCCGCGATGAACCGCACCCGACCCGACGTGCCGCGCGAGGTCATGGCCTGCACGATCTCCAAGGACTTTGACGACATCCCGCTGCCGAGTCGCCCCATTGTCTCCTTCGTCCAGACGCCGCACGACCGGATCGCCATCGAGATCATGCGCGGCTGCCCGTGGCAGTGCCGCTTCTGCCAGTCCACCGTGATCAAACGGCCCTTGCGGGTGCGGAGCGTCGAGACGATCGTCCAGTCCGCGTTGGAGGCGTACCGCAACACCGGCTACGACGAGATCAGCCTGCTGAGCCTCTCGACCAGCGACTACCCTCACTTCTTCGAGCTGGTCGCGCGGATGCGCGAGGTGTTCGAGCCGCTGGGCGTCAGCGTGTCGCTGCCGAGCCTGCGCGTCAACGACCACTTCCCGCAGCTGCCGAGGCTGATGAAGGGCATCCGCAAGGCCGGCATGACGCTGGCGCCGGAGGTGGCCCGCGACGACATGCGGACCCAGATCCGCAAGCCGATCAAGAACGAGAACATCTACGAGGGCTGCAAGAGCGCCTTCGAGGAGGGCTGGCAGAAGGTCAAGCTGTACTTCCTCATCGGCCTGCCCGGCGAGCGCCGGGTGGACCTCGACGGCATCGTGGACATGGCCGAGACCATCGCCCGCATCAGCAAGCAGGTGACCGGCCGGTACAAGGACGTGACCGCCTCCGTCTCGAACTTCGTGCCCAAGCCACACACGCCATACCAGTGGAACGGCATGCAGTCGCGGGAGTACCTGCGCGAGGCCGGCGAGTACCTGCGCCGCCGCTGCAAGCTGAAGGCGGTGAAGATCAAGCAGCACGACGTCGAGACGAGCCTGCTAGAGGGCCTGCTGACGCGCGGCGACCGCCGCGTGGCCGCGGTGCTGGAGGAGGCGTGGCGGCGCGGGGCCCGGCTGGACGGCTGGCGCGAGTGCTTCCAGCCGCAGCTGTGGTGGGACGTGGTGCGCGACCTCGGCGTCGATCTCGACTTCTACGTCCACCGCCACCGCCCGGTGAGCGAGGTGTTGCCTTGGGACCACGTCAACGTGAAAAAGGGTCGCGAATATCTGGAAAAGGAGCAGAACCGCAGCCTGGTGCAGCTCCGGGTGATGGCGCACGCGGAGTGAGGGGGTGGCGGACGTGAACAACCTAACGAACTGGCCCCTGGTGGGCGGCGTCCTGGCGGGCGGGCTGCTCCTCGGCTTCCTCCTGGGCCAGGGCTCCGTCGCCGTGGCGCCGCCCAACCCGCAGGCCCGCGCCCTCGACGCCGACACCTGGATCCAGACCTCGGCCGAGTACCACGCCTGCTGCTTGCAGACCTACCGCTTCGCCTGGGAGCGGCTGCGCGACAAGCTTGCCAGGCTGCCCAAGGAGGGCTTGCCGCCCGCGGTCATCCTCGACCTCGACGAGACCGTGCTCGACAACTCGCCGTTCCAGACCTGGATGTACCGCTGGCGGCTGGGGTACGACCAGTCGCTGTGGGACCGCTGGGAGGAGGACTTCCCCGACGAGGTGCGGGTCATGCCCGGCGCCGCCGACTTCCTCCGCAACGCCGAGAACGCCGGCCTCACGGTTTATTACATCTCCAACCGAAACCAGAGGACTGCCGATTCGACCCGCAAGGCGCTCGACCACCTCGGGCTGAGCACGAGGGATTTTGACAGGCGCTTCCTCGGCCGCACCAGCCAGACTGGCAATGACAAGGACTCGCGCCGCGAAACGGTGAGGAAGGGCCACCGCGTGCTGATGCTGTTGGGCGACAACCTGCGCGACTTCTCCGACGAGTTCAAGGCGCCGGAGGTCAAGCCGACCGACGGCCCGGAGCTGCGAAAGGGGATTGCCGAGAGGAAGGCGAAGGTGGACCGGGAGCGGGCGAAGTTCGGCGAGGAGTGGGTCATCCTGCCCAACCCGGTCTACGGCGAGTGGGCCAAGCTCCAGGGGGCCGACCCGTTGGAGGTGCTGAACCCGTCGCGGATGCCGGGGCCGTGAACGGGGAATTGTGGACAAGGGGAGCGCGATGAAACTCGTCGCGGCCAGCGACCTGCACGGCACCCTGCCGGACATCCCTCCGTGCGACCTGCTCCTTCTGGCCGGCGACCTCTGCCCGGTCAAGAATCACGGGCTGGCCTTCCAGGCCGGGTGGCTCGACACCGACTTCCGTCGCTGGCTGGACCGCGTGCCGGCACGGAAGGTTGTCGGCGTCGCCGGCAACCACGACTTCGTCTTCGACCAGGCGCCGCACCTCGTCCCCGCCGACTTGCCCTGGACCTATCTACAGGACGACGGCACAATCTGGGAGGGACTGCGCATCTGGGGCACGCCCTGGCAGCCGCGGTTCTTCGACTGGGCGTTCAACCTGGACGAGTCCGACCTCGCCACGAAGTGGGCGATGATTCCCGACGGCACCGACGTGTTGGTGCTGCACGCACCGCCTCTGGGATACGGCGACGGCGTCCCCCAGCGGGGCGGACAGGTGCGCCGCACCGGTTCGCCGTCGCTGCTGGCGCGAATCCGGGCCGTCGAGCCGCGCCTGGCGGTCTTCGGCCACATCCACGAGGGCCGCGGCCAGTGGGCCCTCGGCCGGACCGTGCTGGCCAACGTGACGATCCTCGACCGGCATTACGCGCCGGCGCACCCCCCGTGGGAGTTCGAGCTGACCGACTAACCGACCCGGCCGTTCATGGAGGAACTCGCCGTGCCGTCCCTGCCGAACCCGTCCCCCGCCTTCCTCGACCCGGGGCCGCCGCCCCGGACGCCCTGGGACCGCCACCTGCGCGAGACCCTCTCGCGGATGTCGCCGTGGCCGCTGCTGTACGGCCTCGGGACCCGGCCGGTGTTGTTAGCGCCGATCGCGTTCGTGATGGCCGTGCTGGTCTTCGACGCCGGCGCCGCCTACGGCGCCCCGGACCAGTTCTTTCATGAGAGCCTGGCGCAGCAGGCCCTCAACGGCCTGATCGTCTCGTTGCTGTTCGGGCTCATCACCACCGTCGCCTACCTGATCGACGCCAAGGAGAGGTGGGTCGAGTCGGTCGCCGAGCGCAGCGTCGAGCGGGGGCTCGGCATCGACCGGAAGTGGCGCTGGTACCTCGACTGCTCCTGGGTGCCGCTAACGGTCGGCTTCCTGGCGCTGTTGGCCTGGCGCGGGCACTGGGCCTTCGCCGCCGGCATGGCCCTGCCGGTGGCCGTGTACTACCCCGTGCGCTTCCGCCGCTGGAGGCGGGCCGAACTGCCCTCGTCCGAGCCGGCCGACAAGCCCGGCCTGTTCGACCCGTCGGCCGGCGGCTGGGGCGTGATCGACCACCTATATGACACCGCCCCCCACGGGCTAATCTTCGCCGCCGGGGCCGGGCTGTGCGTGGTGTTCATGTCGCGGGGCTGGCTGGCCGCGGTCTGCTTCGTGCTCAGCCTGTGGGCCGCCGCCCACGGCGCCGTCCTGTACCAGTCCGTCTCGCGGCGCATCCGGCGCACGGAGGACTGCCGGTTCCACGGCCGGGTCCGCAACGTCTTCGGCGCCTGCTTCCTGCTCTACCAGCTCCTCTTCGCCGTCTACTGCCTCGACTGCGGCGGGCAGGTCATCACCTGGGTGGCGTCGCCGGCGATCCTCACCTGCCTGCTGGTCGCCCAGCTGATCGCCGTCCACGGCTTCTTCCGCTACCACCTCCGCGAGAGTTACGTGCTGATTGTGCTGGGCCTGCTCCTGCTCGCGGCGATATTCGGCACGCCGGCCCAGTTCAAGCACCACCTGCCCGGGTTGAACTACGACGACGTCGTCCAGCTCGACGAGGCCGACTTCGAGGGGGGCTTCGCGACCCTGCTCAAGGCCACCGCGGACTTGCAGGAGGCCGGCGACGATCGGGACCTGCTCGACTGGGTGATGGCCAAGTACCACCGAATGGCCCTGCTGCTGCGGTCGCGCGAGCTGCGCTGGCGCGGCCGGCGCGACCTGGCCGCCCACCCGCGGCCGGACGACCCGGACCTCGCCTCGGTGCCGGCCGCGACCGAGGTCGCCGCCGCCCTGGAAGCCGGGCGGTTCGCCGACGCCTACGCCGCGTACAACCGCCTGCGGGCGGCCTTTGACGACCTGAGCATGCGACTGGAGGAGTTCGAGATCGATGGGCTGGGGGCGTGGAAGGCCCAGGCCGCCGCGGGGGGGGAGAAGCCCAAGCTGGTCATCGTCGCCGTCAGCGGCGGGGCCAACCGGGCCGCGCTCTGGACCACCCACGTGCTGGACCACCTGGAGCAGAGACTCGACCGGGAGCGGGTCGCCTTCCCGCGGCACGTCCGGCTCGTCACCGGGGCGTCCGGCGGCATGGTCGGGGCGTCGTACTGGGTCGCGACCCTCGACGAGAAGCAGCGCCGCCACGTTGTGGGCGACCACGACGCCTTCGTGGCCAAGGTCGGCCGCGAGTGCCTGACGCCGGTGGTCCACCACGCCATCTTCCTCGACCTGCCGACGACGGCGTTCCGCAACCGCTTCCCCAGCGACCGCGGCACCGCCCTGGAGCGGGCCTGGAGTGTCAACCTCGACGGCGCCCTCGACCGGCCGATCCGCTCCCTGGCGCGCGACGAGGCGGAGGGCTGGCGGCCGTCGCTGGTCTTCTCGCCGATGCTGCTGGAGGACGGCCGGCGCGTCCTCATCAGCAACCTGAGCCTGGCGTTCCTGACCGAGAGCGGCGGCACGTCGCTGAGTAACCCCGAAAGCCGCGAGTCCCGGAAGAAGGGACTGCAGCGCCCGACGGCGAAGCCGACCTGTCACGACACGAATCAGGAGCTGCCCGCCCCGCCGACGCCCAGGCGCGACCGCTACTCGCTGTCGGCGGTCGAGTTCTTCCAGCTGTTCCCGCAGGCCGACCAGTTCCGCCTCAGCACCGCCGTTCGCATGAGCGCCAGCTTCCCCTACGTCAGCCCCGCCGCCGACCTGCCCACGGAGCCCCGCCGCCGCGTCGTCGATGCGGGCTACTACGACAACTACGGCGTGGACGTGGCGGCGTCGTGGCTGTACCAGTACCGCGGGTGGCTGGCCGAGAACACCTCCGGCGTGGTCCTGATCCAGGTCCGTGACGCCATGAGCGAGCGGCGTCGGCTGTACGCCGAGCCGGTGTCGCTGCCGCTGGAGGGCCTCACCGGGCCGCTGGTCGGGCTCGGCTCGGCACGCTCCGCCAGTATGTCGTTCCGCAACGACGAGCTGGTGCAGATCCTCAGCGACCACTTCAACCGCCACGGCAAGCCGATGTTCACCACCGTCGTGTTCGAGGCGCCCGGCGACGTGGCCATGAGCTGGTACCTGACGCGCGGCGAGCTGGCGCGGATGCGGACTGGCTTCGCCGAGGGCAACGAGGAGGCGGTGACCAACCGGGCGGGGATCGAGCGGCTGGTCCGGTGGTGGAAGAGGGACCACTCCCGATAGCCGCTCACCGTTTCGGCCTCTCGCGCACGTAGACCGCGTGGGCCTCGCCGTAGGTGCCGCCGTCGATGTCGTCGGGGTGAAGGTGGCGGATCAGCGGCAGCCGGCCGAGCTTGCTCGACCACGACCCGTCGGCGAGCTGCCGCGCGCAGTGCGTCGGCTCCGCCTCCCCGAACTCGTTGCGCTTGGCGTACAGCACGAGCTTGTCGTGACCGGCCTGCGGGTCATAGTTCAGGGGGCCCACCCGCCGGTAGCCGTGCGCGGAGAACAGGGCGTCGAAGTCCCCGACGCTCACCGGCTGGCCGGGCGGCACCGGCCATACCCAGCGATCGCTGCGGCCCAAGGCCCAGGCGATGCAGTTGTACGCCGCCGACGCCGGGGCTAGCACCTCGAAGTCGTCCCCCAGCCGGGGGAACGAGAGCCGCTCGCCGGCCGCCTCAAGGTGCGCCCTCTCGCCCGAGTTGAGGGCGGGGTCGAGGGGCCGCTTCCTCGGGTCGTCCCACCGGCCGGCCCGGACGAGGTGCCACTTCTCCGTCTTCCGGTTCCACCCGTACATGCCCCAGCCGTACAGGCGGTAGCTGAGCTTGCGGCCCTTGTCGTACAGCTCGACGTAATGCTCATTGCGGTCCACCTCCTGGTAGGTGGACGCCCCCGTGGCATTCGTCTCCTCCCAGCGGTCGGCGACGACATTGCGCAGCGCGCCGCTGGCGTAGAACCAACCCGTCCGGTTCGCCGCGGCGCCTACCGGCACCGCCCCACCCTCGGCGTCGGCCCGTAGGGGCAGCAAGGTGAGGACCAAGGCGGCTACGACGACACGCGGCATCGGATCGCTCTCCCGTGGTATTCAAGGCGGGGGAGGGCCTCCTGGCGCGTTGGGGCGGATCGTCCTGACTCAGTGACGAGCCCCTATTCAATCAGGAGCGACAGCGGGTTGCCAGCCAAACATCTTCACTTTGAGGTGGGCCCGCCCAACGACGCCTGGCACGTCCGGCCGGAAGTGTTTCCGCCGGGTAGACTATCTCGGACGCGGGAAGGTAAACAGCTTATGACTGTCTCTTTACTCCCCGAAGATCCCCACGACCGCAGTCTCGTGGAGAACGTTCGCCCCCCCGGCTGGGCCAACCCGACCCCGGCCGCGCGCTACAACCTTGTCGTGATCGGGGCCGGCACCGCCGGGCTGGTTTGCGCCGCGGGGGCGGCGGGGCTGGGGGCACGGGTCGCCCTGGTCGAGCGCGAGCTGATGGGCGGGGACTGCCTCAACGTCGGCTGCGTGCCGTCGAAGGCGCTCCTGCGGGCCGCCCGCGCCGCCGCGGCGGTGCGCGGCGCGGGGTCGTTCGGCGTCCGGGCCGCGCCTCCGGCGGTCGATTTCGCGTCCGTCATGCAGCGGCTTCGGCAGCTGCGCGCCGGACTGGCGCCGGCCGACTCGGCGGCGCGGTTCCGCGCGCTGGGGGTCGATGTGTTCCTGGGGCAGGGGCGGTTCGTCGGTCGCGACGCCGTCGAGGTCGGCGGGCGGAGGCTGAGGTTCTCGCGCGCGGTCATCGCCACCGGGGCGCGGGCCGCCCACCCCGACGTGCCCGGCCTCGCCGAGGTCGGGTTCCTGACCAACGAGAGCGTGTTCGCCCTGACCGAACTGCCGCGGCGCCTGGCCGTCCTGGGCGGCGGGCCGATCGGCTGCGAACTGGCCCAGGCGTTCGCACGGCTTGGGGCCAGGGTCACGCTGCTCCAGCGCGACCAGCGCCTCTTGCCGCGCGACGACCCCGACGCCTCATCGCTGGTGGAGCAGGCGATGCGGCGCGACGGCGTCGAGGTGGTGACGGGGTGTGAGGTGCTCTCGGCCAGAAGGCGGGGTGGCGAAAAGCTCCTTGGCGTCCGCCACGGCGGCACCGAGCGCGAGGTCGTCGCCGACGAGGTTCTGGCGGCGGTCGGCCGCCGGCCGAACGTCGAGAGCCTGGGGCTGGACGTGGCCGGTGTCGCATTTGAACTGAGGCGAGGGGTGACGGTTGACGACCGGCTACGGACGTCCAACCCCGGGGTGTTTGCCGCCGGAGACGTCTGCTCTCAGTACCAGTTCACCCACGCCGCCGACGCGATGGCGCGCCTCGTGATCCAGAACGCCCTCTTCCTCGGCCGCGCACGGTTCAGCTCGCTGGTCATCCCCTGGTGTACCTACACCGACCCGGAGCTTGCCCAGGTCGGCCTGACGGAGGCGCAAGCCAGGGAGGGCGGCCACCGCGTCCAGGTCTTTACCCAGCAGTTGGACCACGTCGATCGGGCCGTGCTCGACGGCGAGTCCGAGGGGTTCGTCAAGGTGCTGGTCAAGGCCGGCACCGACCGCCTCGTCGGCGCGACCGTCGTGGCCGCCCACGCCGGCGAGCTGATCGGTGAGCTATGCCTGGCGATGACGAACGGGGTCGGCCTGAGGCGGTTGGCCTCGACCATCCACCCCTACCCGACGCGGGCGGAGGCCCTGCGCAAGTTGGGGGACGCTTACAACCGGACCAGGCTAACGCCGTGGGTCCGGTGGGTGTTAAAGAAGTGGGTGGACTGGCGGCGCTGAGAAGTGGTGCCGGTCGCGAGGGCTACGCCGACCGTTCCGAAGATGTGGCCCTTTTTTCTCGTTTCCCGGCCCCGTGCCGGCTTGTCGCTGCTACGCTAGAATGGTGCAATCGGAGTAGACACCCGCGACCCTCGCGGGACCGCAAGGTCGCTCGTCATCGCCTGTGCCAGTCAGGTGTGTCTCATGGTCGCGGTGAAAGGGCTCTTCATGGAGAAGATTCTGTGCTTCAGTTCCATGGGAGTAGCCGGCTTCCTCTTGCTCCTGTTCGTCCTCGACGTCGCGGTCGGGATCCCGTTCGGCGGCGCTAGCAAGATCGTGGACATCTTCGGCATCATCGTCAGCGGCATGGTCCTGTACCTGGCCTATGACGCGTTCAAGGATCTGCGCTGACAGCGCGGGCCAGTCCGACCATCGCCGCGAGCACCCCCTCCGTCGTGTACTCCGCCGCCTCCGCCGCCACCGGATAGCCTAACTCTCGCACCGCCGCGCTCGTCCGCGGGCTGATGCTCACCAGCCTCACGCCGCCCGATTTGACGTGTTGGCGGGCTGCCTCGTCCAGCCCGCTCAGCAGCGCCCTGGCGATGTTGGAGCTGGTCAAACTGACGTAGTCCACCTCGCCGCGGCGCAGCGCCGCCCACGCCGCCGAGTCGGGAGACGGCCTCACATCGCGCTGGGAGTACACCGCCACCTGCTCGACCTCGGCGACGGCCGACAGCTCCTCGCGGAGCAGGTCGAGGCCGCGGTCGGCCCGCGCCAGCAGGACGCGGCCCCCGGCCACGGGGCCGCGTAGCGCAGCTGCGAGTCCCTCGGAGTTGAACTCCTGGGGGACGAGGTCCGGCTCCAGGTGGTAGGCGCGCAGCGCGTCGGCCGTGGCCGGGCCGATGGCCGCCAGGCGGAGCCCGCCCAGCGCCCGCAAGTCGCGCCCCGTGGCCCGCAGCCGGCCCAGGAACGCCCCGACGCCGTTGGCGCTGGTGAACGCCAACCAGCTGAACTCCCCCAGCCTCGCCAGGGCGCGATCGACCGGCCCCCAGTCGTCCGGCGGGCGGATCTCGACCGCCGGCAGCACCAGCGCCTGACCGCCGAGCGCCTCGACCTTGCGGACCATGTCACCGGCCTGGTGACGGGGCCTGGTCACCAGCACGGTCTTGCCGAACAGCGGCCGGCCCTCGAACCAGGCGATGCGCTCGCGCAGCGCCACCGCGTCGCCGACCACGACCAGGGCCGGCGCCTGAATCCCTTCCGCGGCGACACGGGTCGGCAACTCCGTCAGCGTTGCGGTGACTGTGCGCTGCCGCGGCGTGGTGGCGCGCTCGACGGCGGCGGCGGGGGTCGTCGCCGGCTTCCCGTGCTCGATCAGCGAGCGGGCGATTGTCTCCAGCCGGCCAAGGCCCATGTAGAACACCAGCGTCCCGGGGAACCGCGCCAGCGCCGCCCAGTCGATCAACGACCCCGGCTTGCCGGCCTGCTCGTGGCCGGCGACGATGGCCACGGCGCTGGCGTGGCGGCGGTGGGTGAGCGGGATGGCGGCGCACGAGGCCACGCCGAGGGCGGCCGTCACCCCGGGGACGATCTCGTAGTCGATCCCCGCCTGGCGAAGCGCGTCGGCCTCCTCGCCGCCGCGGCCGAACACCATCGGGTCGCCGCCCTTGAGCCGCACGACGCGCAGGCCCTGGCGGGCCGCGTCGATCATCGCTTGCTGGATGTGCGGCAGCCGCTCGGCGTGGCACGGCCCCAGCTCCTCGACGCAGACCTTTCTCGCCGCCGCCGGCACGTGGTCGAGGACGCTCTCGGAGACGAGCCGGTCGTACAGCACGAAGTCGGCCTGGCGCAGCAGCTCGACGGCGCGGAGCGTCACCAGCCCCGGGTGGCCCGGCCCCGCGCCGACCAGCGCGACCGGGGGATTGCAGATTGCAGATTGCAGATTGCAGATTGGAAGAGAAGAAGCCACTACGCGCTCCGCCTCCGGGGTCTGTCTATTCTGCAATCTGCAATCTACAATCTGCAATCCCGATCACACCTCGATCAGCTCGTCCGCCTCGGAGGACTCCTCGTCCTCCAGCTCCGGCGGCGGGGTGAGGCGCATCAGGACGATGCCCAGCTCGTACAGCAGGCCCATCGGCACCCACAGGAACAGCATGCTGAACGCGTCCACCGACGGCGTGATGACCGCGGCGAAGATCGCCATGGCGAACCAGACGTAGCGGCGCTTACCCCGGAAGCTGTCCGGGCCCATCAGGCCGATCCGGTTGAGGAACAGCATCACCATCGGCGTCTGGAACGACAGGCCGAAGACCAGCGGCATGAAGATGGCGAAGCTGAGCCAGTCGTTCAGCCGGATGTCCGGCTTGAAGCCGAGCCACTCGTTGAACCACAGCAGGGCCTCGAGCGCCTTGGGGATGACGAACAGCTCGCAGATGGCGACGCCGGCGAGGAACAGCCCGACGCTCACCGGCAGGTAGACGTGGACGAGCCGCTTTTCCTCCGGGTACAGGCCGGCGGCGATGAACATCCAGATCTGCCAGAAGATCCACGGACTGCCCAGCACGAAGCCGCAGACGAGGCAGACCTTGAACCAGACGAAGAACGCCTCCTCGGCCCGGAGCGTCGTCGGCGAGTCGATCTGGAGGATCTCGCGGACCGGGCCGATGCCGTCGGCGGCGAAGAACAGCGGGTTGTCCACGCGCATCCAGACGGTGACCAGCTCCTTGCCCTGATCATCCTCGGCGATCTTCCGCTGCGGGCCGTCGTAGTCCTCGCGCATCGGCGGGGGCTTGTCGGGGTCGGCGGCGCCGAAAAACATCTTCTTCCACCACGGCGGCGGGTTGGCCTCCGCCTCGCGCTGCTCCTCGGTCTGGACGACCGGCCGGCGCGGGTCGGGCTCGGCCCCCTTGGCGACGTCGCGGAGCTGGTCGCGGAGGAACTGGACCTTGCGGAACTCGGCCGGCCTGGTCAGCCGGTCCAGCTCCTTGCGCTTCTCGGCGAGGACGGTTTGCAGCCGCTTGTCGTAGAACCGGTCGAGCTGGGTCTTCACCGGGGCGGTGATGAACTCCATCACCGGCTTGCCGATGAAGAAGCTGCCGAACAGCGCGACCAGGAAGCCGAAGATCGCGCGCCACAGGTGGGTGCGCAGCTCCTCGATGTGGTCCCCGAAGCTCATCCGTGTTTCGGCGAAGTAGTCGTCGGGGTCGCGAGGGAGGCCGTTACTCATCGTGGTCCCTGTAGGAGCGCATGGGAGCGCGGGGCGAAGCCCGGCCCGGCGTGCGTCCCCCGGGAAGCAACCGGGGGAGAAGGTGGGACGCGGCGTCCGCCGCGCCGAGGGTTATCGTAGCAGGATGGTCCTCTTGGCTCAAGCGCCCGACGCGGCCCCGCCCGGTCGTCTTCATCCCCCGGCAGGCCTACAATGCACTCCACGCCCGCCCCAGAGGAGTCGTCCCGATGCTCGACGGTCCCGGCGCGGTCTCCGCGCTGGTCTCGTGCGGCGTCACGCACGTGATCTGGCTTCCCGACAGCGAGCTGGGCCGGTGGGAAGGGGCCCTGTCCTCCTCGCGCGAGTTGCGGCTGATCCGCGTCTGCCGAGAGGGCGAGGCGATGGCGATCGCCGCGGGGCTAATGCTCGGCGGCAAGCGGCCGGTGGTCATGCTCCAGTGCACCGGCTTCTTCGAGGCCGGCGACGCCTTCCGCAACGTCGTCCACGACCTGAAGCTGCCGCTGTTCCTGGTCATCGGCATGCGCAGCTGGAAGTCGCGCGAGGCCACCTTCGACAGCTGCCCCGTCTTCGCCGAGCCGATCCTCAAGGCGTGGAAGCTCGACTACACCTGGCTGGGCGAGGCCGACCTGGCCGCGGCGTACCGGCGCGCCCAGGAAACCCGCCGCGCCGCCGCCGTCCTGCTGCCGGAGGGCTCGCCATGATGACGATCCGGGAGGCGCTCGAGGTCCTCGCCGCCCACCGCGGCGACCGCGTCGTCATCTCGACCATGGCCGCGACCGGCGTCTGGCGGGCGCTGTCCGACACCGGGCTGGACTTCGCCTACATCCCGTCGGCGATGGGCCACGGCCCCGGCCTGGCACTGGGCCTGGCGATGGCCCAGCCCGAGCGCGGCGTCATCGTCGTCAACGGCGACGGCAGTACGCTGATGAACCTCGGCTCGTTGGTCACGCTCGCCAGCCACCCGGCCAACGTCTACATCCTCATCCTCGACAACGGCCTTTACGAGGTGACCGGCGGGCAGCCGGTCGCCGGGGCCGGCCGGACCGACTACACGCTCCTGGCGGTCGGGGCCGGCATCGAGCGCGTTTACACCTTCCCCGACCTGGTGTCGTGGCAGGAGGGCGCGGCGGAGGCGCTGGCGGGGCCTGGGCCGGTCGTGATTCACCTGCCGATCGAGGGCCGGCTCGGCCAGAAGACGCCGAAGCCGCCGAGGCCAATGGCCGAGCAGATCGCCCGCCCGCCTCCAGGGAAGGCGGCTGGGCGTCACTTCGGGCGAGCCGGGCTCGCCGTAAGCGGCAAGTCGCCGGCCTTCGGAGCCGGGAGGGCAGCGGCGGCAGCGAGGACGCCGACACCGGCTGAATCTCCGCGGGCTTGTCGGTGGCCTTGTCCCCCGGCGTGAACATCGCCGCCTGGGTGACGCTGGTCCGCCCGTTCGCCCCGATCGCCGTCTTGCCGTCGTTCATCACGCCGAGGACGTCGAGCTGGTCGATCGGGCCTTCCATGTGCTTGGTGATCGACCCCTTCTGGAACGGGCCGGCGCCGCAGACCCAGGTGTCCTTGGCCCGGCTGACCGACTCCTGGACGCCCGACTGCCAGACCGCCTGGCCGGTGGTGCGGTTGTAGGCGAACACCAGCACCTTGGCGACGCCCTGCTGGTCGGTGCTCTTGATGAGCGGGATCTCGGGGATCATCGGCGGCTGGCCGGGCAGGACCGTGGGCAGGTTCATCTGCGGCACGCCGACCAGCACCGACTGCTTGTCCGTGCCGACGCAGCCGGCCCGCGCCTCGACGACGAAGGTCGCCTGCTTTTTGTCCTCGGCCAGCAGACAGCCGTCGGCGAGCATCTTGGCCCGCAGCGAGCTGGCGAGGTAGTTCTTGTCGGTGACCCCGTCGAGCACCTTCTCCTCGAAAAAGACTTGCTTGCCCGCCATCGGCGTGAAGTCGAGCTGGTTGATGGAGCGGTCGATGGCCTGCGAGACCAACAGCATCTCCGTGGCCGAGCGGGTGGTGTCGGTCATCCGCGTCGTGCCGCAGCCCGCGCAGGCTACCGCCGCCAACCCGCACCCCAGAACCGCGCGAAAGCCCCAGTTTCGCCGCATGCCTCGTTCCCCCATGCACCCGCGCGGCCCCTCGCCATTGAGCGGGCGACAGACGGCACGAGATTGTGATGGATGATGAGGGGACGAGTTATAGCGTCGGGGTCGAGACAAACAAGCCCGACCGAAAAGCCCGAACGCCGAGGGGAGTTTTCTCCGCCGCTATCCCCCGGTGACGCCGGGCGGGCATTTCTCTGGCAGTGGGGAGTGGCCCAGGTGTAGAATCCGGTATCCCGAACGAACCCGGTTCTACCAGGTGGCCCTAGCCATGCCGTCCGACGGCCCGGTCACGCCCCGGCCGGCCACGCTGCGGGCAGACGAGCCCTTCCGAGGAGAACCCATGAGCATGACCATGCGCGAGGTTACCTACCCGCTGACGTTGGCGGCGGCTCTGGCGCTGCCCGTCCTCACGGCGCACGGCGACGACTGGCCGATGCAGGGCCGTGACGCCACGCGCAACGCGGTCAGCCCGGAGAAGGGGGCGCCCACGCACTGGCAGGTGGAGCGGCTCCGCGGCGGGGTAACGGTGCAGCCGGGGTGGAACGTTCGCTGGGTGGCGCGCCTCGGCTCCGCCAACCTGTGCAGCCCCGTGGTCGCCGGCGGCCTCGTCTGGGTCGGCACCAACAACGACTCGCCGCGCGACCCGAGGCACAAGCAGGATGCGTCGGTTCTGATGTGCTTCCGCGAGTCCGACGGGCAGTTCCTCTGGCAGTACGTCTCGCCGCGGCTGGGCGCCGACTTCGAGGACTTCCCCCGCGCCCCCATCAGCTGCTCGCCGCTGGTGGAGGGGGACCGGCTGTACTTCACCACCAACCGCGGCGAGGTCGTCTGTTTCGACCTCGCCGGCCTGCGCGCCGGCAAGGGCGAGCCCGTGCTGCTGTGGAAGCTGGACACGCGGAAGGAACTGGGCGTCCGGCTGTTCGGCCACTCGATGATCGGCAAGTACACCTGCTCCCTCAGTAGCACCTACAAGGGCCGGCTCTACGTCAGCACCGGTAACGGCGTCGGCGAGGACATGAAGACCGTCGCGGCCCCGGGCGCCCCCAGCCTGGTGTGCCTGGACGCGAGGACCGGCAAGGTGCTCTGGTCGGACCGCTCCCCCGGGAAGGACATCATCCTCGCCCAGTGGTCCAGCCCGCTCGTCGCCGAGTTCAACGGCCGGGGCCAGGTGATGGCCGCCCAGGGCGACGGCTGGCTACGCTCCTTCGACGCCTTGACGGGGGAACTGCTCTGGAAGTTCGACCTGAACCCGAAGAAGGCCAAGCCCTACCGGCCCGGCGGCGGCGGCGAGAAGAACTTCCCCGTCGCTCCGCCGGTGCTCTACGAGGGCCGCGTCTACCTCGCCGCCGGGCAGGATCCCGACGACGGCGCCGGGGTCGGGCACCTTTGGTGTATCGACCCCCCGAAGGCGCCGACGAACAAGGAGAAGGACGTCACCCCTGTAGGGGATAATTTCGACCCGAAAGATCCGATCAACAAGGACTCCGCCCTCGCCTGGCACTACGGCGGCCCGGTGGTGCCCAGGCCGAAGGACGACGAGCGGGAGTGGCACTTCGGCCGGACGCTGAGCAGCGTCGCCATCCACGGCGGCCTGGTGATCGCCCCGGAGGCGAACGGCTACGTCCACTGCCTGGACGCGCGCACGGGGAAGTGCCACTGGGTGGCGGACGTGGAGTCGGCGATCCGCGCCTCGCCGCTGATCGCCGACGGCAAGGTCTACGTCCCGACGGACGACGACCGCGTCTGGGTGTTCGCCCTGTCCGCCGAGAAGCGCCTGCTGGCCCGGAACGAGGGCGCCTACGGGCGCTCCGGTCTCACCTTCGCCAACGGCACGCTCTACCAGGCGACCGGCTCCCGCCTGTGGGCCATCGGCGCACCCGTGGCCGAGGGCCGCGCCCCCGGCCACTGGCCGCAGTGGCGCGGGGCGGACCGGCGCAACGTCTCGCACGAGCGCGGGCTGCTGAAGCGGTGGCCCGAGAACGGCCCGCCGCTTGCCTGGAGGGCGAAGGGGCTGGGGGACTGCCCCGGCACGGTCGCCGTCGCGGGCGGCACGGTCTACGCGCTGGGCTACGTCGGCGACGAGGAGCGCGTCACCGCCCTCGACGAGGCCGACGGCAAGGCGCGGTGGGCGGCGCGCATCGGCCCGGCCGTGAAGGAAAACTCGGTCATGCGCTGGCTGTCCCAGCGGACGCCGCTGGTCGAGGGCGACCGCCTCTACGCGGTGACCGCCCGCGGCGACCTGGTGTGCCTGCGAACGCCCGGCGGTAAAGAGCTATGGCGCAAGAGCTACGTCAAGGACTTCGAGGGCAAGAGCGCCGTTTGGGGGTTCTGCGACCACCTGCTGGTGGACGACGACCGGCTCGTCGTCGTGCCCGGCGGGAAGAAGGCCACCGTCGCGGTGCTGAACAAGAAGACCGGCGCGACCGTCTGGACCCGCGCCGTGCCCGGCGGCGACACCCCCCACTACGGGGCCACCGTGCTTTCCCGCGCGGGGGGCGTCCCCCACTACATCGTCGTCCTGGGCGGCGGGTTGGCCGGGGTCAGGGCGGGCGACGGCAAGCTGCTGTGGCGCTACCCGCGCATCGGCAACCCGATCGGCAACTGCTACGCGCCGATCGTGGTCGGCGACCAGGTGTTCTGCGCCTCCGGCTACGGGCGCGGCGTAGCCCTGCTGTCGCTGAAGCGGAATGACGACGGGCTGGATGCGACCGAGGAGTACTACCAGGCGCGCACGCTCCCGCCATGGCACGAGACCACGATCGAGCACGAGGGCTATGTCTACGCCGGCGCCACCACGAAGATGGTGTGCCTGGAGATGGCGACGGGCAAGGTGCTGTGGGAGGCGCGCGGCGCCGTCGGCGGGACCTACGCGGTGACCTGCGCCGACGGGCGGCTATACCTCCGCGACCAGTTCGGCCGGGTGGCGCTAGTCGAGGCGACCCCGAAGGGCTACGTGGAGAATGGGCTGTTCCAGATCCCCACGGCCGGTCGCAAGCCCGGCTCGACGGCGCCCGTCGTGGCCGGGGGCCGGCTCTACCTGCGCGACGACGACGTCCTCCACTGTTACGATATCAAGGAGGAAATCACCCCGAAAAAGGATGGGGCGGGGAAGCCGGGATCGGGCGGGCGCGTCCCCCGGGCCGCGTTCGTGCCAACGCCGCCGGAGGTGGTCGAGGAGATGCTCTCCCTGGCCAAGGTGACGAGGATGGACGTCGTCTTCGACCTCGGCTGCGGCGACGGCCGCGTCCTGGTCGCCGCGGCCAAGCGGTACGGCTGTCAGGCGCGGGGCTTCGATCTTGACCCGGAGTGCGTCAAGGCGGCGCGCGAAGCCGTCGAGAAGGAAGGCGTTCGGGACCTGGTGCGGGTCGAGGAGAAGGACCTCTACGCGGCGGACCTGAAGGAGGCGACCGTCATCACCCTGTACCTGCTGGCGCGGATGAACGAGAAGCTGGTGCCGCGGCTACAGGCGTTGCGGGCGGGGACGCGGGTGGTGGCCCACGAGTTCGCCATCCCGGGCATGCGGCCCGACCAGGTGGTGCGGGGGAACACGCGCGAGGGGCGCAAGTACGCGCTGTACCTCTACACCCTGCCGCTACGCCGGGAAGGTGAGTGACGGCCGCCAAGCCGCGCCGCGCTCACCCCTTGATGACGCCGATCGGCCGCATCCGCGCCACGCGGCGCGACAGCCCCGCGGCGTCCACGACCTCGACGACGTCATCGACGTTCTTGTACGCCGCCGGCTGCTCCTCCGCCAGCCCCTTGCGGCTCTGCGCCCGCGCGATCACCCCCTGCGCCTCCAGCTCCTTGTCGATCCGCCGGTTGCCGGTCGCGCGTACGGCGGCGGTGCGACTCATCACCCGGCCGGCGCCGTGGCAGGTGGTGCCGAACGTCTTCTCCATGCTCCCCGGCTGGCCGACCAGCACCCAGCTGGCCCGGCCCATGTCGCCGGGGATGATCACCGGCTGGCCGATGCCGCGGTAGACGTCGGGAACCTCCGGGTGCCCCGGCGGGAACGCCCGCGTCGCGCCCTTGCGGTGGACCCACACCTTCTTCTTCCTGCCCCCGACGGTGTGCTCCTCCAGCTTGGCGATGTTGTGGGCGACGTCGTAGACGAGGTTCATCTGCAACTCTTGCCACGACCGACCGAAGATCCTCGCGAACGCCTCTCGGGCCTGCATCATCAGCAGCTGCCGGTTGCACCAGGCGAAGTTCGCCGCCGCCCGCATCGCGCCGATGTAGCGCTGCCCCTCGGGGCTGTTCACCGGGGCGCAGGCCAGCTGGCGGTCGGGCAGGGCGATGCCGTACTTCTCCGGCACCTTGCGGAACCAGACCAGCGCGTCGTCGCACACCTGGTATCCCAGGCCGCGCGACCCGGAGTGGATCATCACGCAGACCTGGTCCTTCTCCAGGCCCATGACCGCCGCGGCGTCCTCGTCGAAGACGTGATCGACGACCTGCACCTCGAGGAAGTGGTTGCCCGAGCCGAGCGTGCCGCACTGGTCGGCGCCGCGCTTCATCGCCTGGTCGCTGACCAGCGACGGGTCGGCGCCGTCGAGCCTGCCCTCCGCCTCGGTGTGGGCGACGTCGCCGTCGGTTGCCAGGCCGCGGCCCTTCAGGTAGCCGACGCCCTCGCCCATGAGCCGGGCCAGCTCGCGCGCGTCGAAGTGGTACTTGCCCGACTTGCCGACGCCGGTTGGGACCGAGCGGAACAGCTCGTCCATCAGCGGGCGGAGGTGGTGCTTGACCTCTCGATACGACAAATTGGATCGAACAAGTCGCACTCCGCAGTTGATATCGTACCCCACGCCCCCAGGGGAGATGACGCCCCCCTCCTCCGGGTCGGTGGCGGCGACGCCGCCGATGGGGAAGCCGTAGCCCCAGTGGATGTCCGGCATCGCCAGGCTGGCCAGCTGGATGCCCGGCAGGTGCGCCACGTTGGCCACCTGCTCCGGCGCCTGGTCCTTGGCCAGGTGCCGCATCAGCTTCTCGCTGGCGTAGATCAACCCGTCCACGCGCATGCCCGGCCGGTAGCTCTTGGGGATGCGGTAGCAGGTCGCATCGACCGGCTCCAGCGGGCCGTGGTAGGTGTCCTTCGGCATGCGATTCCCCCCCTCAGATGTCCACGATGACCTCCGCCATCCAGCCGTCGCCGTCACGCTCCACCTTGAGGTCGTGGTACGTGATCGCCTTCACCTCGTGGGCAGGCTCGTGCCGGGACGGGTCGAACGTCTCGCCGCGCGCCAGCCCCCGCAGGCCCTCGTCCCCCACCCGCACCTCGAAGCGCGCGCAGACCAGCCGCTCGGCCTCGAAGTGGTACAGCAGCGCCTTCAGCCAGTCGAACAGCAGGTACTCCAGGTCGTCCTTCGGCAGGACGACGTGCAACTCGCGCGCCGCCTGGATGGCCTCGGGGTTCTCGACGATCGCGGCCGTCAGCGCCTCGCCGGCCTCGGCGAAGAGCGTGTCCAGGTCGGCGGCGCGGACGCGCAGGCCGAGGTCGGCGGTGTGGTCGAAGTGCTCGTACATACCCGCGAGATACCGCGCCTCGCCGGCGTGCCGATAGGGACGAACACGCCCAGCAGGACAGGTTCACGCGCGAGGGCGTTGTGCAGTTCCAGCCACCGCGCCCGGGTCGCCGTAGTAACGCTGCAGGTCCGGCTCGAACTCCAGCGTGTGGCTGGCACCGAGGTACTCGACCACTGGCAGTCGTAGGTCAGGAACAGCTTGACGTGCCCTTCGTCGGCTCGTTGTCGATGATGCGGTCGCGGCCGGCCAGCAGCAACAGCACCGGCGCGGATTTTCATGTGCGCCCTTGCGCGGCAACCGGTCGAGCTGCCGGCTGGCGACCAGGAAGCGCGCTTGTCGCCTCCGTGCAGGGCGAGCGGGTCGCCTTGCCAGAACTCCCAGCCACTGCGGCGTCGTCGTGAACAGCTCCGGCTCGTCCAGTGGGATTGGGAAGCACTTCCTGGGCGGGAACAGCCGCGCTGGCCGATCGCCAGCATCGCCCAGCGGCAGGCGGACGCGCGGGCAGAAGCCCGGCGTGACGAATCAACCCCTGCTGCCGCCGGGCACCCAGTACTCAGCCCGACGGCGAGCTTCGCGCCCCACGAGATGGCCAGCAGGAACGGCGGGGTCGGGCAGACGGCCCCGATGAACTCGTCGAGGTCCGCGATCAGCCGGCGGTGGCTCGGCGTGTCGCCTACCTGCTGGTTCGGCCCGCTGCCCCGGCGGTCCAGGAACAGCACCTCCACCCCGGCCCGCGCCCAGGTGCCGGCACGACCCGGCATGCCAACCGCCGTGGCTCTGGATGCCGTGGACCGCCACCACCTGGCCTGGCCGGCCTGGGGGGTAGCGGCGGAGATTGCATCGGTAGCCGTCGAGGCGATGAACGACTCGATCACGAACAGCTCGGCGTCGGCCTGCATGGGGCAGTCCTCGACACGGTCACACCAGTTGAACGGTTCGGACAGTCCCCGCGCCCAAGGCAACCCAGGTCGATCTCAACGCCCAACCCGGGGCCCGGCAGCGCGGGCGCCCCGCCCAGGCCGAAGAAGGTGATGTCGGCCTGGCCCAGGGCGTCGCGGACGAGGCGACGGTCGTAGGAGCCCTCGACGTAGCGGAGGCCGGCGACGCCCTGGCCAAGTGCCAGCCGGCCGCCGACAGGATCACCGTCTCGCCGACCTGGCAGCCCAGTTGGTGGCCCAGGCCGCGGGCCGCCTTCAGCCGCACCAGCCGCAGCGACGGCGGAAGCACCTGCACTTCGACAGCCGGATGTTGAACAGGTCGCACAGCCCCTCGTCGGCGGCGCATCGGCGTCGCGGACCTTACAGCGACTCCGCGTCGAGCATGATCGGCGTGGACACCTCCTTGCGCGTCGGCCAGGCAGGCGACCTGCTCATCGAGGCACCGGCTGCTCGGCGGCGGTGATGCCGGGCAGCTCCAGCGCCGCGGATGCGGGCGGCGCTCCCGCCGGCGACCAGGCCTCGTTCGCGTCGATGCGCACGTCCATCTTCGCCCCGGCGCAGCGGCTGGACGGCCCCGCAGCCAGGCGACGTCGTCCTGCCCGGCGATGCCGACCTTCGATCTGGCGCGGCCCGTAGGCCCGTTGCAGCCGAGCGGACAGGCGGAGCTTCCAGGCCCTTCGCGGACGTGATCGCCCGGGTAGCGCACCTCGGACGGGGGGTAAACTTCGGGGGGCGAGGCCTCCGACAGCGGCACCCCGAAGCGGCGCCACAGGCGTCGAGCCAGGCCAGCTCGACAGCACGCGGGCGTTGCCGCGGATGCCGCGGTCGTCGTCGGGCGTGGGTCGGGTTCCAGCCGACCCGCCTGGGCGACGGCGGCGGCGAAGTCCGGGCAGGGGCCAGTTGACCGGCGAGGTCGCTTCGCGAGCAGGTCGAGAACCGAGTCGATCGTCTCGCCGGTGACGTAGTCGCGCGGCACCCCCTCGCCGTGGCCGACGCTGCCGCCGTCGAGCACGCAGCGGACGACGACGTTGTCGGTCTCGCCCCGGACGTGCGAGGCGTGGCGGATCGGCCGGCGCAGGCGGACGCGGACGTGGTGCGCGGTCAGCTCGACGATCTTCACAAGAAGGCCTCCGTTGACCCCCTCAGGATACGGGTAAAAATCCCGCCGGGGAGGATTGCAGGGGCGGCCGGAGTCGTCTAGCATGCCGGGAGGATGGCCCCGAATGGAGGATTCGCCAGCCATGGCCCCGTTGACGCTCGACGAAACGATCGCCCCCGCGGCCCAGGTGAAGTCCTGCCGGGGCTGCGGCGAGTCCACATCGACGAGTCGGAGACGGAGGTCACCCTGACGGGCACGGTGTCGAGCTACAGAAACAGCTGGCCCAGGAGGCCGTCCTGCCCGCTGCTGCACGGCCGCAAGTTGCACAGCCGCCTCGCGGTCGTGCGTGGCTGAACGGAGTGCCGCCTCCCAGAGGCAGGACTACCCTGTCCCAAACGTCACCTCCCGCGCCAGCGCCTCTCGCAGCCGACCCAGGTATTCTTCCCGCGGCACCTCGGCCCCGCCGAGGGTGCTCGTGTGGTCGTTCAGGTCCTGGATGTCGAACAGCGTGAAGCCGCGCGCCCGCAGCCGTTCGACCAGGTGAACCAACGCCACCTTGGAGGCGTCGGTGACTCGGCTGAACATCGACTCGCCGGCGAACAGGCCGCCGACGGTGACGCCGTAGACGCCCCCGGCCAACTCTCCGCCGTGCCAGACCTCGACGCTATGGGCGTGGCCCATCTGGTGCAGCGTGGCGTAGGCCGCCTGCATCTCCGGCGTGATCCAGGTGCCCTCCTCGCGCTGGCCGCACCCGGTCATGACCGCGGTGAACGCCTGGTCGAACGTCACCTGAAACTTGCCGCCGCGCACCGTCCGCGCCAGCCGCCGCGAGACGTGCAGGCCGTCCAACTCGAAGATCGCCCGCGGGTCGGGCGACCACCAGAGGATGGGGGTGTCCTCGCCGTACCAGGGGAAAATGCCGGCCCGGTACGCCGCCAACAACCGGGTCGGCGACAGGTCGCCCCCGACGGCGATGAGGCCTTGCTCGTCGAACAACTCGGGGTCGGGGAACACCGGGGCGTCCTCCGGCGACAGTACGGTGGGGAGCGACCGCGGCGGCCGGCCGAGCAGGCGAGCGACCAGGGAGAGGGCGCGCAGCAACGACCCGCCGAGCCGGCTCACTTCTTGGCTTTCTCGTAGCCGCGCTCGTCCGACCTGCGGACCTGCACCAGCCCGTCGTAGGCGTTGCCCTTCTTGGAGATGACGATGTAGCCCAGGGCCGGCTTCTTGAGCATCTCGTCGAGGACCTCCTCGACGGCCTTGTCTTTCGCCTTGAGGGTCACCGGCTGGTTCTGCGAGACTCCCCCCTTGGTGTCGAGCAGGTATTTGAAGCCCTTGACCTCTTCCTTGATCTCCTCCATGGCGTCCTTCAACCGGGTGTCCTTGAACTCGACGGAGATCTTGGTCTTGAGCAGCTTGCGCGTCTTGGCGGCCGCGGGGGTGTCCTCCGGCTTGTCGTCGGCCACGGCGGCGGCGCAGGTCAGCAAGAACAAGGCGGCGGGCAGCACGGTGCGCATCTACAGTCCTCCGGCCCAGGGCTCAGGGGTTGGGTCGATTCACTACCGTACCATACCGCCCTCGCTCGGGCCAAGCAACCATCCCGGCGGCCCGAGCGAGGCCAGGAAACGAACTGGGCGGGGTGAGCCTCGCTCACCCCGCCCTCCTATCGTGGTGAAGTCGCGGACAAGGGCCTCAGGGAAGGTCGATGACCAGGTCCTTGCCGCGCACGACGTCAACGACGAGTCCCGAGGAACTAACCTCCGAATACTTCACGTCGATCGGGAACCAGCCCTTCAGGGCGGCCTCGGACACCGGCCGGCCGGTGGGCCCGCGCTGGGGGGAGTCCAGGCCCGTCTTGAGCCCCCCCCCAGTGCCCTTGGGCGCCGCTTCCGGCCTGGGGCTGCTGACCCCCACCTTGGCCGGCCCGATCGGCACCCCTTCGATCGTAAAGGTCCCGTCGTCGTTGATCGGCCCGGAGTAAATTACGCCGTCACCGGCGACCAGCTTCACCGTCCCCCAGAGGACCGGCTTGCCCTTCGCGGTCACCTTCCCCTGGGCCGTGGTCCTCGAGCTACAACCGCCCACAGCGAGGAGGCCGGCGGCGAACAGGGAAGCGGCGAGGGCCCGGTAGGCACGAGTCGAGATCATCCGACAGCTCCGATGTGGGTGGGGAAACGGGCGGACCCCGGGGGGTCCGCCCAGGGTCGAACGAGCCGGGTCGTCTCAGTTACCCGGCACCACCTCGCCGCCGTTCATGCTGGCCATGGCCGGCAGCACGGTGCTGCCGGCGCTGTAAGAGAAGAAGCGGACCGACCCGTCCCCGAGGAGGAAGTTGGCCCCGCCGGTGTGGTTGCTCCAGTAGTGAGCCGGGGCGCAGGGGCTGTTAACGACGTCCGGCTTGAAATCCCCGGGGTGCATCCGCCGAATTCGTAGTCGTTCCGGTTCGGCAGGCCGAGAACGGTGTCCCCGTCCGAGTAATACCACCAGCCCCAACTCCGGTCCGGCGGGACCGGCCGCTCCCCGACGGCGATGGTGTTGCTCGTTCCGTCCGAGAGGCTGGCCATCGTGGCCTTCCTCGCCGGCCCCTGGCCGTTGCCGCCGGTCGCCCTGTAATACGGGGCGAACAACCCGTTCGTGCCGGCGCTCACCGCCCCCCCCAGGGCCGTGTTGCTCTCGTTGTTCCCGGTGACGCCCAGGTAGTTGGTCAGCTCGATGGACGTCCACCCAGTCGGCAGGCCGGAGGCGTACCCGGTGCTCGAGTTCCCGTCCGAGGGGCACTGGTAAATGGACATCTTGATGGCGACGATTTTGGCGAGATTCGCGTTCAGTTGCGCGGTGGTCGTCACCCCGGAGATGTTCACGTTGACGGCGTTGCCCTGCTCGATGTACGGCAGGATGCGAAACAGCCAACCCCCCAGAGACTCCGTACTCGGCGGCAGGTACGCCCAGCCGGGAGAGCCCACCCCAACGAACCACGGCGAAGGCGGGCTACCCGGGCCGAACCCGTCCTTCGGCAGGACGGCCCGCGGGGTGGGGAACTGGTTGTTGACGTCGTGGTAGTTGTGGATGGCCAGGCCGATCTGCTTGAGGTTGTTGGAGCACTTCATCCGGGCGGCGGCCTCCCGCACCTTCTGGACGGCGGGCAGCAGAAGACCGATGAGGATGGCGATGATGGCGATCACCACCAGCAGCTCGATCAGCGTGAACCCGCCGCGACCTCTGGCTTGACTGTTCATAGTTTCCTCCTTCTCGATGCACCTGGATCGGATGACAAAAAATGAACGACGACGCAGGTAACACTGGCGCGTGTTCATCCGTCTTGAGGGTGATGAGGTTGGAATTCACCGCGAAGGAGAGAGGCCAACGAGGCTCAACCAGGGCGTGGCGGGATGTGAACTGGCCAGTTAGGTGTGACTTGACCCGCCCCCACCAGTGCAGAGGCTCAACAACTTGTTGGGTCTGACCACCGGTGAAACTCCCGGCAAGTTACTTGCCCCGATCTTGCAGGATCGGCCGGAGTAATGGGTTGCGAGTCGTTGGTAGTGTAGAGTCGCGGTGGATGAAGTTCAAGATAATTAGGATCTTTTTACGGAAAAATCGCCCATCCTGAGATGGGCCATTCGCTGCTGCGCGTCTTCCCGACCCGCCGTTGCCGGCAGGCTTGGAGGCCACGCAGGCGGTGGTGTTTTCTGCCACGGAAGTCGAGAGGTGAGGTGAGCGGGACGCTTACGCTTCCCGCTCGGTTCGCCTTTCCCGGCCGGCTCAGTACAGCCCGAAGCGTCGCTGGAACTGGGTGCCGTCGGTCGTGTCGATAAAGCTGTCGAGGTTGAAGTCGAGGTACGACACGTAGCTGGCCATGCCGCGCCGGCTCCGCAGCGCCCCGTTGAACACGGCCTGGTCGGCCGCGTTCACCTTGGCGTCCCCGTTGACGTCGCCGAACAGGCGGTGGAACGACACCGGCACGGTGCCGCCGATGGCCGCCCCGGGACCGGCGTTGTTCAGGGCCCGGATCAGCGACGGGTTGATCGAGAACGTGTAGTTGCCGTCCACCAGCGACCCGCTCGACTCGGTCAGCCCGGCGGCGCGGCTGAACGAGAACTCGTGGCGGAACTGGCCGGTCTGTGGGTTGAACCCGGTGCCCTTCGGCACCAGGGTCAGGTTGCCGTAGACCGTCGAGCCGGTCCTCGTGTCGAAGACCGACGCGACCTTGGTCACGGTGACGCCGCCGTTGACCCCGACCACGAAGTTGTCGAAGGCGAAGTTGAACAGGCGGATCATCGACCGCTGGCCCACCGGCTCGGCGTCGGTCTCGTTGTAGTAGCGCACGGCGATCAGCGTCGGGCTGGCCGACGCCGGCTTGACGTAGTTGACGAACCCCCGCGTCGCCTGATCGACGTCGTGGGTGACGACGCCCTCGATCGCGGTGTAGTTGAAGTTGCCGGGCGTGGCAATGGTCGTGGTGTCCAACCCGTTCCAGACGTTGCACTGGGCCATGACGTCCGACACCGGCCCGCCGACGCCCTGCGGTCCGGGCCCGTCGGCGTTGGCGTTGATCACCCCCTGGTCGGCGGCCGAGTAGCCGTTGAACGTGTTCCGGCCGTTGCTGGTCAGCGGCCCGGCGCCGGCGAAGCCGAGGAAGGCGACGGTGGTGATCTGGCCGGCGTCCACCGCGCCCTGCCCGCCGACCCACAGCCCGGCCGAGTTCGAGCCGGGGGTGTTGTTCGACAGGTTCGTGCCCTGGATCAGCGCCTTGCCGCCGGCGACGCGGACGCCGTTGTTGTGGCCCTGAATGCTGCTGGCGAGGATGCGCGCCGACGTGCCGGTCGGGATGACCACACCGTTGGTCGTCGGCCCGCCTCCCTGCGTCAGGGTCACGTCGCTGATCAGCACCTCGGTCGAGGCGTTCCGCAGCTCGATGCCGTTGCCGACGCCGGGCAGGATGATGCTCAGGCCCTGGACGGTCGTCTGCGCCGCGGCGGTGCTGGCGAAGACGTCGATCTGGCCGAACACCTGCCCGCCGCCGTTGAGGGTCACGCCGGCGGCGTTCAGGTTCACCTGGCCGGTCGAGCCGCTGTACAGGGCGCCGCCGGGGAGGATCGTCAGCACGCCGGCGTTGAGGGTGAGTCGCCCCGGTGTAGGTGTTAACGGCGGCCAGCGTGACGGAGCCGGGCCCGGGGAACGCCATCGAGATCGTCGGCGAGCCCGGCCCGCCGATGGGGCCGCCGGTCGTCGTGGCGACGTGGGTGAAGCCGAAGGCGCTGTTGTCGAGCAGGAACGTCGCGGGGCCGGCGAGCGTGACGGCGGCGCTGAGCGTCGCGGTCGATTCGTTGTAGTCGGTGTCGTTGACGAAGTTCAGCGCCCCGGCCAGCGTGAACGGGGTGTCGTAGCTGCCCGAAACCGGCCCGTTGGCCCCAGAACCAGCCACATAGACGGTTGAGCCGGGCCTGGCGGCCGCGAGGCCGTCGGCGATGCGGGCGAAGGCGTTACTGCCGATCACCGCCGACGGGAACTGGGAACTGAACCCGGACGAGCCGTCGGCCAGCCCCGCCCAGTCCTCGTTGACGAAGACGTCCTCCACGATGGCGACAAGCGTCAGGCGCACGCCGTTGAAGCCGGGGTTGTACTGGATGGAGTAGCTGAAGCCGCCGCCGCTCACCAGACTGCCTTGCAGGAACTGGTTCTGCACCGGGGGGACCGACAGGAGGATGTCGAAGTCGCTTCCCAGGGCCGGCACGAAGCCGGTGACCGGTTGCAGCGAGACGGGGTTGCCGGCCGCCAGGTTCACCGTGCCGAACACCGCCAGCCGGTCGTACTGCGTCCCCGCCGTGGAGCCGTTGAGATCGACCCGCAGCCGGGCGCCTGGGGCGCTGAACGCGAGGTTGCCTTGCAGGGTGAGGACGCCCGTCTGGGTGCCGTCCTCGACGCTCAGGGTGACGGCCTTGTTGACGTTGACGTTCTCAACGAAGTTCGCCCCCGTCTGGGCGTTGACCTGGTAACCCACCGGCGCCGCATCGACGCCGCGCTGGATGCTGTGGCTGGTTCCGGAGTTCGTCACGAAGACGTTGTTCGTCACCCACGTCACCAGGCCGGCGGTCACCGGCACGTCGGTATCGACGCGGTGGTGGATCTTCTGCTCGATGTTGAAGTTGCCCGTCACGTCGAAGGCGATGTTCGCCAGCCCGGCGAGGTCGATGTTTTGTGGACTCAGCACCTCGACGAAAAACGTCTCCCCCGCGAAGGCGATGTTGTTCAAGAACGTCACCTGGCCGGCCGTGGCCGTCAGCTGAATGTCAATGCCGTTGTCCTTGACCAGCTCGCCGCGGAAGTTGATTCCGCCCAGCGCCGCCACGTCGCCGCCGTTGGTGACGCGGACGCCGGTGCCGTTGGCGGCGACGTGGTTGTTCGTGATCCGGGCGTCGCCGCCGTCGATGTCGATGCCGATCCCCGCGCCGCGGATCGAGGTGAGGTTGCCGTCGATCTTCACGTTGGTGTTGTTGGTGACGGGGGAGGCGTCTTCGACCCAGACGCCCTTGCTGCCCGGCAGGCCGGGGCCGTCCAGGTCGTTGTCGTCCAGCGGCGCCGTGCTGCCGATCGTGACGGTCAGCGTCTCGCCCAGCGGGGCGGTGCCCACGCTGTTGACGTGAACGCCGTGGAAGTAGGCGGTGATGGCGTTGCCGAAGACGTTGACGGTGGCGCTGTTGACCGTGGTGGTGGCGCCGAACAGGCTGGCGTTGTCGGTGACGAAGATGGCGGTGCCCGAGCCGCCGCCGGCGTTGACGCTGCCGGAGCTGGTGAGGGTGTTGTCGCGGATAACCACCGGGGCCGCCCCGGTGCGGAGGACCCAGACGCCGGCGTCGGTGCTCGAGCTGGTGATGGTGTTGCCGATGACCTGGGTGGCCACCGTCGTCGCCGACGTCCCGCCGAGGAGGACGACGGCGGCGCCGCTGGTGGAGAGGCCGCCGCTGCTTTGCGTGAAGGAACTGTTGGAGACGCGGTTGTTGTTGCCGCTGGCGCTGATCTGGACGCCGCGGTAGTAGGTGTTCTTGACGTCGAGGTCGTCAAAGATCAGGTCGTCGTCGTCCAGGCCATCGATGGGGGTGATGACGGCGTCGCGGAAGTTGTTCTTGCCCGGGGTCAGGGACAAGTTAGCCCGGCCGTCGATCGTCAGCCTCTTGATCGTGACCGCGTCCACGGTGACCAGAAAGGCGATCTGCAAGTTCGCCCCGAACGTGCCGGTGAAGGGGTTGCTGGCGTTGGCGTCCTCGGCCGTCGGCGCGACCACGACGCCGGCGCGGGACTGGCCCTGGACGGTCACCGACTTGTAGACGGTGACGTTCTCCTTGTACGTGCCGTTGTTGACCGTGATGACCGCCCCGGTGGCGGACACATCGACGCCGTCCTGGATCTGGCCCGAGGGGGCGTCGTCCACGGTGACCGTCAAGCCGCTGCCGGTGATCGTCGCGGCGGTGAGGTTGGCGTTGAGGGTGATCGTCGGCGAGGTGACGGTGAGGGTGCCGGCGACGGTGACCGCGGCGTTGACCGTGACGCTGCCGAAAGCCGTCGTGACGAACGTCAGGTTGGTGTTGGCGTGGCCGGCGGTCGGGCTGGTCGCCACGGTGATCGTGTTGGCGCCGGTCCCGAGCGTGGCGCTGGTGTCGAGGACGACGGTGGTGTTGCCGAACAGGTGGGCCGTCTCGGTCAGCGTGCCCCCCAGCCCGGTGTTGCCGCTGACCACGAGGGCCGGGACCAGCCCGGTGGCGCTGTCGAAGCCGCCGTTGACGACCAGCGCGTTGGCGGCGTTGGCCGGCGACGCGACCGTGGCGGTGAGCATGCCGGTGATGTCCACCGGCTCCAGGTTGACGAAGTTGATGTTCCTCCCGGCGACCGCGACCACCCCGTTCCCGTTAGTCGTCGCCGACGGCGTGTACCGCGCAGCCTGCGTGCCGCTGC